>JAWVGJ010000105.1:0-57004 GCA_033855115.1 Solirubrobacteraceae bacterium | reverse complement strand
TGATCCCGGTCTCGGCCTTCTTGACGTCGTAGTCGGCCGCCTGGATGAGCTTGAGCAGGATGTTCTCGACGTCCTCGCCGACGTAGCCGGCCTCCGTCAGCGCGGTCGCGTCGGCGATCGCGAACGGCACGTTGAGGATCCGGGCCAGCGTCTGGGCGAGCAGCGTCTTGCCACAGCCGGTCGGGCCGAGCAGCAGGATGTTGGACTTCTGCAGCTCGATGTCCGAGTCCTCGGCCTGCATCATCTGCACGCGCTTGTAGTGGTTGTAGACCGCCACCGAGAGCGTGCGCTTGGACTCTTCCTGTCCGACGACATACTCGTCGAGCACGTCGTAGATCTCGCGCGGCTTGGGCAGGCTCTCGATGTCGAACGACGGCGGAGCGGTCAGCTCCTCGTCGATGATCTCGTTACAGAGATCGATGCACTCGTCGCAGATGTAGACGCCCGGCCCTGCGATGAGCTTCTTGACCTGGCGTTGGGACTTCCCGCAGAAGGAGCAGAGCAGCTGTTCGTTGGAGTCAGTCGGTCGCGCCATAGGGGCTCAGTGCTGGTGGATCACCCGATCAATGATGCCGTAGTCCCTAGCTTCATCGCTGCTGAGGAAGTAATCGCGCTCGGTATCGGTGCGAACCTTCTCGTAAGGCTGCTTCGTGTGCGTGGCGATGATCTCATCCAGTCGTCGGCGGATGTCGATGATCTCTTTAGCGTGGATCTCGATGTCCGTCGCTTGGCCCTGAAAACCGCTCGAAACCTGGTGGATCAGGATCTTCGCGTTCGGCAGTGCCATGCGCTTGCCCTCCGCGCCACCGGCGAGCAGCAGCGCGCCCATTGACATCGCGATGCCGACGCAGATCGTCTGCACGTCGGGCTTGATGAACTGCATCGTGTCGTAGATCGCGAGACCCGCGTACACCGAGCCGCCCGGCGAGTTGATGTAGAGCGAGATGTCCTTGTCGGGATCCTCGGACTCCAGGTGCAGCAGCTGCGCCACGACGAGGTTGGCGATCTGGTCGTCGACGGGCGTCCCCAAAAAGACGATCCGCTCGTTGAGCAGGCGGCTATAGATGTCGAAGGCACGCTCGCCTCGCGACGTCTGCTCAACCACCATGGGGACAAGGGGGCTCATGGTCCTCGCTTCAGTTAGGCATCGTCTGGAGAACTCCTCCACGGGCAGCCTACCAACCGGCCATCCGGGGCCAACAGACCTTCGACTAGCGTCGCTTGACATTCGCCGAAAGGCGCTGCGGTGTGGCGCAGCGGGCCTGCGTTCCGCGCGCCGCTGCGGCTGCTCTCAGCTCAGCTCAGATCAGGAACCGGGCGTCCAGAGCTTGCCCTTGTCACCTTCGGGCGCGTCCGCGTCGGGCGTCCACAGGTCGTCGCCTTTTTTGCCCTTCTTGGCCGCCGCCTTCTTCTTGGCGGCAGGCTTCTTCTTCGGCTCCGCTTTGGCTTTCTTCTCGCCGGCCTCGTCCGGGCTGACCGGCTTGGCCTCCGTGACGACGAGGTCGAGCGCCATCTCCGCCGCGACCTCCGCCGCGAGATGCTCGACGCGACCGGCCTGGCGCAGCTTCGCCAGCAGCTTCTCGCGCGACAGCTGCTCACGCTCGGCGGCGCTTTCGAGCGCGTCGAGCAGCTGCTGCTCGGTGGGCTCGATCGCCTCGGCCTTGATGACCGCCGCCAGCACCGCCTCGCGGCGCAGCGCCTGCTCCGCGTCGGGCTTCGATTCCTCGATCAGCTCGTCTTCGGCCTTGCCCGAGATCTTGAGGTAATGCTCCTTTGTTATCCCCTGATGCCCGAGCGCGTGAAGCATGCGATCGAGCAGCTCCTTGGCGCGCGCCTCGACGAGCTTGTCGGGAACGTCCACCGTCGCGCCCTCGACGATGGCGTCCAGCGCGCCGGCGCGGAACTCGGACTCGACGAGCCCCTTGTCGTGCTCGAGCAGCTCCGACGCAATGCTCTCGCGCAGTTCCTCGAGCGTGTCGTAGCCGGCGGCGTCGGAGGCGAACTCATCGTCGAGGTCGGGGAGGTCGCGATGCTTGACCTCCTTGACCGTGATCTGGAACTGCGCGTCCTTGCCCTTGACGTGGCTGGCCGCGTAATCCTCCGGGAAGGTCGCGTCGATCGTGAGCTCGTCGCCGGCGCTCGCGCCGATCAGACCGTCCTCGAAGCCGGGGATGAGCTGGCCCGCGCCGAGATCGATGAGCTGGTCGCGGCCCTCCCCGCCGCTGAACGGCTCGCCATCGACCGTACCGACGAAGTCGATGATCACGAAGTCGCCGTTCTCGGCCGGGCGGTCGACGACCTCCAGGCGCGAAAAGCGCTGACGCATCTCGTCGATCTGAGCGTCGACGGCGTCGGGATCGGCCTCGGGCTCCCGGCGCGCGACCTCGACGCCGAGGTAGGTGCCGAGCTCGGCGGTCGGACGGACGCCGACCTCGAAGGAGAACGTCAGCGGCTTGCCTGCGGGCGGCAGGTCGCCGAGATCCACCTCCGGATCGCCGACCGGTGCGATGCCGGAGTCCTCGACGGCCTTGAGGTACCAATCCGTCAGCTTGTCGCGCACCGCCTCGTCGAGGATCGGATCGCGGCCGATGCGCTGGATGACGACGGCCGGCGGGATCTTGCCCGTTCGAAATCCGGGGACCTTCATGCTCTGTCCGAGCTTGCGTGCTTGGCGCTCGAGCGACTGCTGGATCTCCTCGGCGGCGATCTCGGCTTCGACGCGCACGCGGGATTCGGGCAGATCGGTGACGGTGGTTCTAACTGCGGTGGCCATGGGGCGCAGCTTATCGTCACGTCCGTGCCCCGCCCGCGCCCGCCGCACGAAGTCGCCGCCGCCTGGCTGCTGACCGGGCCGCTCGGACACCTGTACGCGGGCGTCGCCGACTGGATCGGTCTGCTGCTGCGCCTGGCGCGTGCGCGGGGACGCTGGGATCGGCTGTAGATGCTCGCCGTGGCAGCGATGCGCTGCTTGCAGGTGTGGGGATCGACCCCCTGGGGTTGCGCATGCTCGCAGGCCGTGGCGCCGTTGAGAGGGATGACCCCACCGCCCTCTGCCAAGGAGCACCATGCCCCGCCGCGCCCTCCTCATCTTCGCCGCAGCGATCGCGCTCGCCGCGCCCGCCGCCGCACAAGCCGCCGACACGCACGCCCCCAAGGGCGCGCGCGGCGACTGGCTGCCAGGCTCGGAATGGGTCATGTCCAGCTGGCTGCCGTTCGACGAGGCGCGCCTGTACGACGTGCTGCACACCGACCGCGCTGAGCTCGCCGTCTGGCTCAACGACCGCCGGACGCTCGGCCAGTTCGCGCGAGCGCGCGGGCACCGCTCCACCAGGGCGCTCGCCGAGACGCTCCTGGCGCCGCGCCTGAGAGGCGCCTCATGGGCGCTGGCACGCCGCCTGCGATCGCGCACGGCGGAGTTGCTCAGCCAGGCCCATCTCGCACGGCACGTCGTCTTCCACGTCTACCACACGCCGGCCATCCCGCGCCACGCGCAGGAGATCTTCGGCATCAGCCCGGCGCGGTACCGCACCCTGCGCGACAGCGGGATGTCCCCGCAGAGCATCGCGGCGCACGGGAGGCGAACCCTGGGTCAGGCGCGCGAGGCGCTTCGGAGCCTGCTGTGGAAGCGCGGGATCCAAGCCGCCCGCAGCGGCGCGATGAGCCCGGCCCAGGCGGCCGCGCTGTTCGCTCATCAGGAGGCGGGGCTGGACACGTACATGCGCCGGCGCTATCGCACTCCCGCGCAGCAGGTCGAGTTCGTCTGCCGGCTGCACTGACCCCTGGTTCTGGATAGACACGACGACCCGGCTCGCCACGTGGCGAGCCGGGTCGTGTGAGTCGCGGCGCTGGCGCTCGAGCTCAGCTCAGAACGCCCGTCCCCGTCCGCGCAGGCTCAGTCTCCGCTGAAGAGGTTCAGCAGCGAGAGGAAGATGTTGACGATCGACACGAAGATGCCGGTCGCAAGCCAGACCGCGTCGGCCTCCGTTCCGTGCTTACGCAAGTAGTTGAAGTCGACCATGATCAGCAGGGCCGAGACGCCGCCGATGATGATGCTCAGGATCGGGTTGCCGCCGGTGGAGAACAGCACCAGCGCGAACGAGACGATCACCGCGCCGAACACGATGAACGACAGCGGTCGCATCCACGCGGCGAGATCCTTGCTGAGGGCGAACCCCAGCGAGCCCATGCCGGCCACGATCAAAGCGGTCGCGCCCGCGGCCTGCGTGATCGTCGACGGCTCGTTGGCGACGAAGTAGGCCAGGACCGGTCCGAGGCCGAGGCCGAGGACGAGCGCCGTGGCGTACAGCCAGCCGATGGCGAATCCGCCCACGCGGAAGCGTTCGCCGCCAAAGGCAGCGACCAAGAGCATTCCGAAGCCGGCGAACCCGAGGATGCGAGCCGTCCCGAGGGCGAGATCCTTGCCGACGTAGGCGCCGACCACGAGGAACGCAAGCGCGATCGCGACGAGGAACATCACCTGTCCGAGCAGGGTGGCAGTAGAAGCCCGCGCGCCTACGCCGGCGCGGGCCGCAAAATCTGAGCGAACGTCATCCATTCGATGGACTCCTTGTGGGTGGGACGGGGGACAACGAGATTAGCGGGGGGGTCGGCTGCCGCCAAGCTCTTGTCGGCCGCATGCCCAGCGAGCTTGAAGGTAGGTGGTTAGGCTGCCCTCAGTGCGATGTAAAGGGATCATCTGCGCCGCCATCCTGGCGTGTCTGATGACGGCTGGGGCTGTCGCGCAAGCGCCGCCGCGCCCGTCGGGCAACTTCGGGGGCGGGGCGCTGGTTGCGCCGCCGCGGGCGCACTTCGGAGCCGGTAACGTCGTCATCGGGCTGCGCGCCCTGCCCGACCGCAAGCTCGAGATCGAGGCGGCGATCCGCGCGAGCTGCCCTGGCGCGGCAGCCGACGCTCGGACCGCCGGGGCGGACATCTCGGCCGACGCGAAGATCGCTGCCGACGGGGGCTTTGCGACCGAAGGCGAGGAGACGTCCGAACCCGACCCGGGCGTGCCGCTGAAGACGACGTACAAGCTCTCGGGGAAGTTCACGTCCGCGAGCGCCGTCGAGGGCACGATCTCGGCGACCATCGACCGCGGCGCCGCCGGCATGACCAAGCGCTGCCGGACGGGCGACGTCGAGTTCGGTGCGCGGCGTCCGAGCGGCCAGCTCGGCGCGCGTGGCGCGCGGTCAAACGTCCGCTATTACGGCACGACCACCCAGCGCGGCGTGGGTCCGCGGCGCGCGATCGTGCTGCGCCTGTCCGGTGACGGTCTGCTCATTACCCGCGGTCTGTTCGGCGAGTCGGTCACGTGCAGCGACGGCAAGCGCTCCAGCGGCATCGAGGCGCCACGCACGAACATCCGCGTCAATGCCAAGGGCCGCGTCACCGACCGAGAGCAGTTCACGATTAACAACGGCGCCACGGAGACGAAGGTCAACGACCACTTCTCGGCGACGCTTGGCGAGGAGGGCGCCAAGGGCACGTTCTCGCTCAGCGATCACACGGTCGACCGGGCCACCGGCCGCGAGGTCCAGTCCTGCCGGAGTGGCACGATCAAGTGGGTCGCGGCGCCGTAAGCGCGCACGATCCTGGTCCACTGTTCGCTGCATCGGGCGTCGTCGCCGACCTCGATTCCCGCGGCGTCGCGGATCTCGCGCCGCAGGCCGAGATACGTTCCGCCGCCGTATGGGGAGAGGCGGGCGCGCATCGGCGTGCCGTCGCGGTGACATCTACTCCCGCCTTTGAGCTGCCGCTCGGCACGGTTCAGATAGGTTCAGCCCGATGAGAGATGTCTGGGAACCGTCACAGTACGAGCGGTTTCGCGACGAGCGGTCTCAGCCGTTCTTCGACCTGCTCTCACTTGTAGCTCCGCGCGTCGACGGACGGGTCATCGACCTTGGTTGTGGGACTGGGGAGCTGACCCGCCATCTGCATAGGCATGTCCAAGCGAGCGAGACCGTCGGGATCGACGAGTCCGAGAGCATGCTGGCCAAGGCGCGAGCATACGAAGGCCAGGGGCTCCGCTTCGAGCACAAGGACATCGCGACCTGGGAGCCGCGGGAGAAATTTGATGTCGTCTTCTCGAACGCGGCACTGCACTGGCTGCCAGACCACGAAAGCCTGCTCGGCCGCCTCGCGTCGGCCCTGGCGCCGGGCGGCCAGCTCGCGGTCCAAGTCCCCGCTAACTTCGACCACCCGTCGCATGCCACAGCGCGTCAAGTCGCCCAAGAGGCGCCATTCCGGCAGGCGCTTGGCGGCTTCGGGGGTGCGCCCAGCGTTCTGCTCCCAGAGCGTTACGCCATGATCCTGCATCGACTTCACCTCAGCCGTTTGCATGTACGTCTGCAGGTGTACGTCCACGTGCTCGATGGGCCAGCGGAGGTCGTAAGTTGGGTTCGCGGCACACTGCTCACGGACTACGAGCGCCGTTTGGAACCGGAGGTCTTCGAGCGCTTCCTCGAGCGTTACGAGGCTCTGCTGCTAGATCGCATCGGAGACGAGCGACCGTATGCGTACACCTTCAAGCGCGTGCTCCTTCGAGGCGTCGCCCGCGGCGCGGGCGAAGGTTTGTCCAGCGCTTGACATTGCTTCGTCGCGCCGACTCTCTCCCGCTCCGACCGAGCCGCGTGTCTCCTTTCGCGCTTTGGCGGGTGCAGATCACCGGACCGAGCATGACGTGCTGATCGACACCCCCAGTTGTGAAGGTCACCGATCTGCGGGAACGTCTGCGCCCCGAACCGTGCTCGCAGGTCGGCGCGGGCGCGCACCATCGCCACCCCTTGTTCGCCTCTAAGGGCCTCGCCCTTGCGTCCGAAGTCGGACCTGGTTAGACAAGTGGACGACCCCGGTCGAACGCTCGGCGATAATCGCCCGCGTGACCGACCGAGCGAGCACGCTGGCCGGCGGGGCCGGCCGCAGGCCGGTCCGCGAACGCGCACCGGAGTCCGCGGCCGCGTCGAGCCCGGCCGGCGAGCGTGGATCCGCGGCCCCCCGACCCGACCGCTGGTTGCTGGCGTTCGCGGCATCGGTGTTCGTGTTTCATCAGCTTCCGGCGCTCGCGGGCGAGCCCGCCGGCGACGTCATCGACCTCTTCACACCGCTCTTCGTGGCGGCGACGAGTGCCGGTCTGCTGCTGTCCCTCGGTGCGCCACGGCGCGCGGTCGTGCTCGGACTCCTCGCCGCTCTGCTCTATGTGCACGGCCAGGGCGTGCACCTCGCCGCCAACTCGATCCACAACGAGGGTCCCGTAGGCAGCGTCGAGAAGGTCGCCTACTTCTGGGACGAGCGCTTCTCGCACATCGAGGCGCTGCTGGGCTGGCTCGGGCTTCTAGGCGCGTTCTGCCTGGGCGAGAGCGCCTCGGCGGTCGCCGGGCTGCGACGCGATGTGCTGGTCGGGGCGGCGGCGCTGCTCGGATGGACCTTCTTCACAAGCACCGTCGAAGGGCAGACCTGGCCGCTGCAGATCGCGGCGGCGGCGTTCTTCGTCGGCTGGGCGCTGCGCGCTCGCCGAGCCGACGGCGCGCCGAGGCCGCTGCTGAGCGCCTGCGCCGCGGCGATGGCGATCAGCGTGCTGCTGATCGGCGTCTGGGCGCTGTCGCAGGGCGGTGTCCCGGAGTTCAGTGACACCGGCATCATCTAGCGCGCGGCGCCCTGCACGTCCAACGCCGACAAGCTGCGCCGGCATGTCCCATGCCACTACTTCGTCATGTTGCGTGCTGGACCTCGGCGGGCCGCTGGTTGGCGTGCAGGATGCCGCTCGCCACGCCGGCCCGGGCTCCCCGTAGCGCGCGAGCTCAACGCCCTGGCGGCCGGCGCCCGTCGCGGCAGGCGAGCGCGTGCCGCGGGCGTGCGGTCAGTCGTCGAGCTTCAGTCGCGCGACCTGTGGGTCGTGGTCGGATAGCTGATTGGTGAACTCGCTGTTGGTGTGCACGATGTCGTACTCATATGCGCGCCGGTGCCCGCGCGAGTCGGCCAGCGCGCGCGAGATGAGGATGTGGTCGAGCACTTGGGAGTTGCCCTCGAAGACGAACGTGTAGCGCTCGCCGACCGGCAGTGTGCGCGGCAGGTCGACGAGCGAGCCGTTCTCACCGACGAGGATGTCCGCGGTCGTGGAGAACTCGAAGTCGTTGAGGTCGCCGAGCACGACGATCTTCGCGCGCGGGTCGCTGGCCAGCAGGGCGTCGGTGAGCGCCCGGACGACGGTCGCCTGGGCGTGGCGCTGGACCTCTGACGGACTCGCCGGCGGCTGGAAGCGTCCGAACAGCGGTTGATCGCCGCCCTTGGAATTGAAGTGATTGGCGACCACGAAGATCCGCTCGCCGTCGAAGCGAAACTCGCCGACCAGCGGCTTGCGCGAGGTCGTGAACGCCGGGTTGGCCGGGTCGATGCGCCCGGGCGAGATCGATAGCCGCGGCCCGCGGCGCTGCGCGAGGACCGCGACGGGGGTGTTGGCGTCCCCGCCCGGGCGATCGACGAAGGACAGTCCGCGGTCGCTGCGAAACAACAACGCCTGGCGGATGTTGCCGCCGGGCTGGCCGCCGTCCTGACCGTCGACGGGGTTGATCTGCCGCCAGCGATACGGCGGGCCCCCCTGCGCCCGGATGGCGTCGACGAGGGTCTGCAGGGTACGGTCGGCTGCCACGACGCCGTCGTTCGCCGCGCCGCTGTCGTCCTGGATCTCTTCGAGCGCGACGATGTCCGGGTCCGCCAGGTTGCGCACGATCTGGGTCGCCAGCGCCGCGTACTTCTCCGGCGCATCGAGCACGCTGAGGTTCTCGACGTTAAACGTCGCGACGGCGAGCTCGCCCTTGCGCGGGCGTCGGGTCGCCTCAGGCGCCAGGGCGCCTCCGCGTAGCTCGGGGCTGGTCGCTGGCAGCAGCGTGAACAGACCGAAGGCGTAGTCCAGGACGCCCGTGACCGCGCCGGCGTAGCTGTCGCCGACGTTCGCCGCGGGGATCGCGGCCAACGTGCCGGCGAGCACGACGCGCTCGGGGTTGAAATCCTGGGCGGAGATCACGATCCCGCCGCGGTTGGTTCGCGGCCCGGCGCCGGCGGGAACGACCGCAGCCGCACCGAAGGCATTCGTCGGGCCGACCACCTGGGGATCGTCGATCTGCACGCGCATCGCCTCCATCGACTCCCAGAAATCGATGCCATCCTCGTCGGCGTCGAAGCTACCGGACGTCTCCACGCTGCCGTTTGCGTCGTCGTCGATGACCGTCGTGGGTGCAGCCCGACCGTCGGGGCCGACGAGCGTCGCAGCCGGCAGCGGGTTGTCCGAGCTGGCAACCAGGACCGTGGGCGAGCTGATCTGCGTCGTCGTCAGGTTCGTGGCGCCGGCGCCTCCGGGACGAAACTCTTGCACGGTGCCGGCGACCGTGACGGCGTCGCCGACCGCGACCCCCGGGCCCGAGCCGGTGAAGACGACGAGCGCCTCGCTCGTCGCACGGTCACCATCGGGCTGCGGATCCTGCATGAAAAAGCGGTTGCTGAGCACCGCGGTCACGACACCGCGAACGTCGAGCACCCGCTGACCCAGCAGAGGAGAGACATGCGCGCGGCCTTGGATGTCGCGGATACGAGGCGCTACCCCAGCCGCCGGCACGCCAGCGTCGTCGGCGGGCGCCGCGACATATCGCACGCTCCCAACCCAACCGCCCACCCCAGCAGCGCCGTGGTTGTGCAGCTCGACGTCATCGTGGGTCGGCGTGGCGCCGGCGCTGACGCCGCCACCGTGGAGGCGGTTGGCGACCTGCGGCGAATCCGCGTGTACAGGCGCAGTCCCGAGCCCGAAAGCGACGCAGACGGCGCAAGCAACGCCCAGCACCGCGACGGCGAACGGGACCCGACGCTGGCCGTGGGTGGTCGAACTGACAGTCATGACATGGCTCCCTGCGCCGGTGTGGTGTCCTTAATAAACAGGCTCGCTCAAGCGACGGTACGCAGCGACAACCACAGCGACTGTGACGTGCCCCACAGATCTCTCTGAACCGGCTGTCGGCGGCAAGGCGGATCCGTAGGCGGGCCGGCGTGCGCTTCGATCAAGCGTTCAGATCAATCCACGGGAACCACAGGAGCGCGCCGCAGTTACGCCGCGGCCCCTTGACGGCCACGAGGTTCACCACGTCGTGCCCGGCTCGCCCAGACCGCCCCACCTCTCCGACGCGCCTCGAGTCTTTTCCGCCCCGGCTCACGACGCAGTTGCCATCCGGCTTGTGCACACGACCATCATCTGTCCCACAGGGAACTCACAGTTCAAGCTGCTGTTACCGATTGGGGGCGTCCACGACCAGTGGCCCGGCGGATGCCGGGCCACTGAGCGCGATTCAATGCGACCGGGTCACGCCGGCCCGTAAGCCAACGTGTAGTGCGCACCGTCGTTGGTGAACTCCAGCGTCCCGCTGGTTCCGTTGACGATCTGGGTGCCGAGGAGGTCGTCAGCGCCCAGGGGCCCGTCGGCGTCGAACAAGGACACCTCGTCACCCTCGTTGACCACGAAGTTGACCGGCAGCGAGTCGCCATCGTCAAGCGAACCCGGTGCGTCCCACACCGTGGTCCCGTTCACGGTGATGTAGGGCTCGTCGCCATCGGGGCCCAGATCCTCGTTCGCCAGGGCGTTGAGCTGGCCCAGCCTGACCAGCGCCTTGGCCGACGCGGGCGACTTGGCGTGCGCGGCGTCGACGGTGGAGGCGCCGGCCGTTGCCGCAGGCACCCCGCCGCCGAGCAGCGCCGCGCTGAGCGCTACGACGCCGGCGCGGCGCTTCCAGGTGCGCGTCTTGGCCGCGCTGTTCTCGGATGCGTCGGCATCGAGCTTTTTCGTGAACAGCATTTGAGATGCTCCTCTGTCTCGTGCTTGGCGAGCGCCCTGTTCGGACGCCCCGTGCACCAGCAAGTCTGCAAGTTCCCGGACCCTGTGTGAACCTGAGAGCTCTCAGGGTGCGCCATCGATCGGTGCCTGCACGCGACTCTCCCGCCCGAGCTCGATCTCGACGGTGCTCCGCGCGCCTTCAGGGTGAACTGCATCGACGTCGGTCGACGGGCTGGCGTTCGACTGACCGCTGGGCGGCCCTCAGAACGACACGATGTCCGAGACCTTCGCCTTGTGCAGGTTGGGGATGATGTTGCGCGGCGCCTTCCTGATGTACTTCTGCGAGCCCGACTCGTAGACGAGGTAGGCCGTGCCGCCGTACTCCGTGATGCCTTCGGCCATGCTCGGCGCGCGGAAGTACGTTGTCGAGCCGACGTCTATGTCGCGCGCGCCGCCGGCGACGACGTAGATGTTGCTGCGGTTGTCGTTGCCCAGCGAGGTGCTGTAGATGAAGTGGTCCTTCGTGACGAGCAGGCCCTGGGTCTTCGTGGGCACCTCGTAGGCGCCCTTCTGAGTCTTGAGGGCACCGGTGTCGGCAACCGTGTAGCGGTACATCTTGCCGCGGCCCTTGTCATTGAAGCGGCCCGCGAACAGGTTGTCGCCGTAGCTCGACAGGAAGGCCGAACCGTAGACCTGGCGCGCCTTGCCGATCTGCTTGAGGTACGGGGTGCCCTTCGCCGTCATCTTGCCGCGCAGCTCCGACAGCTCGTACTTGCGCACGTAGTGCTTCTTGCCGGAGTCCTTGCCCTGCACGAACGCCCAGCCGTTCGTGATCGTGATGCCCCCGGCATGCGTGGGCGCGATCGCGACCGTGCCGACGTGCTTGCCCGTCGCAGCGTCGATGCCGAACAGGCGCGCCTTGCCGCCGCCGTCGCGGTAGGACGAGACGACGAGCAGATCATGGCCGGCTGTGTCCCAGTTGTGCCATGTCGCCACGGCCTGCGGGACGTAGCTGCGCAGCCCCGGAATCGCCGGACCGGCGCTGAAGGTCGTGTCATAGACGTTGGAGGCAGTCTTGCCCTGATACCAGGCGCCGCCGCCGTGCGACTTGGGAATTGCACTTGATCTTCGCGTTGGCGGGAGCGGCAGGGCCGGCCGCCGTCGCGATGCTCAGGACCAGCGCGCCACCGATCGCGACGCCGCGTGCTCTGCCTGGAGTGGTGCTCATCGGTGCCTCCCGAGGTGTCGTGGTGAGCTGAGCCAAACCCACCTGGCTGCCCGGCGCGCAGGCAGGCAAACCGTCCTATGCGTCGGCGTGGTGGCGCGGCGCGGCGGTTCGCCACTCGAACTGGAGCGCCGCCGGGTGGGGCAGCGCCGTGACGTCGCCGAGCGCGGGGGCCCTCGGCGATGTCGCGCAACCGATGTGGCGTCTACACTGGGCTTCATGACGCCACATCAGCAGCCGCTCAAGCGTGAGATCGGCGTACGTGAGCTGCACGACCAGCTCAGCCGCTACGTCCGCCACGCCGCCGCCGGCGGCGAGGTCGTCGTGACGATGCGCGGCCGGCGCGTCGCACGACTGACGCCGATGGTCGCCGATGACCCACTCGCTGATCTGCGTGAGCGCGGACTCGTCCAGGAGCCACAGCGCGAGTGGCATCCGCGGCGAAGCGGACGTCCGACGCCCAGCGAGCCGGTCAGCGATCTCGTCGCCGAGCAGCGACGCTGATCGCCTACTTCGATACGTCGGCACTGATCAAGACCGTCTTGGAGGAAGACGGATCGCAGCTCACAGACGAGCTGTGGTCACGATCATCGTCGCGGTTCGCCAGCCGCCTCGTCTATCCCGAGGGACGTGCCACGCTGGCAGCGGCCCAGCGGGCCGGACGCATCGACGAGCGCGCGCAGCGCACCGCAGCCCGGGACCTCGAGGCGGCGTGCACGTCGATGCGACTGATCGGCGTCGACTGGGTCCTCGCACAGCGCGCGGGTGAGATCGCCGAGCGCTACGCGTTGCGCGGCTACGACGCCGTGCATCTCGCCACAGCACTGGACGCGCAACGTCCCGACCTGGTGATTGTGACCTGGGACCGCGATCTCGCTCTCGCCGCCACGACGGCGGGCCTCGCGGTCGTCCCACGCTGAATCTACGCGGCGAGGATTGCCGACCACTCGGGCGCAGGCCGAGCGTCGCGGCTCGCAGACGTTGGTACCTCCTCGGTATCCTGGCGTCCGCGAACCCTCCTGCAAATCGCACAAACCGCGCGGTGCGGGCACTTTGTGAAGGGTGAGCGAGGGGACTCGAACCCCCGACCGCCTGGACCACAACCAGGAGCTCTACCAGCTGAGCTACGCCCACCGTGCGGCTTTGAATCTAGCAGCGCTCGCCGGGGCCGAGGGAGCTCAACAGCCGCCTGCGATCATCCGGCCATGAGCTTCGAACTCGGCGATCCCGTCCCCGCCTTCAGCCTGAACGACACGGACGGCACTGCTCAGGCCGTGCCGGCAGACGACGCGCCGCCCGCGACCGTCCTCATCGTGACCTGCAACCACTGCCCCTACGTCATCGCCTGGAACCCGCGCCTGCGGGCGGTCGCCGAGGACTACGCGCCGCACGGCGTACGCATGCTCGGGATCAATGCCAACGACGCCGCGCGCTATCCGGCCGACTCGCCGGCCGCCATGAAGCGCTTCGTCAGCGACCAATCATGGCCGATCCCCTACCTCTATGACGAGAGCCAAGACGTCGCCCGCGCGCTCGATGCGCAGGTCACGCCGCATGTCTTCGTCCTGGATGGCGACCAGCGACTGCGCTATCGCGGCGCGCCCGACGCCGACCACAACGACCCCAGCCAGGGTGCCTCGTTCCTACGCGAGGCGCTCGATGCGATCCTTGCCGGCGAGGAGCCGGCGACGGCGGACACGCGCCCGCGCGGCTGCTCGGTGAAGTGGAAGAGCTGAGGCGCGTACCGGAGGTGAATCCAGTAGTACCGCCGGCTGTTGGGATGCGGCGGCTTGCCGCTCGGCGACCGGCACAGGGACCCGATCGTGCGACGCGGGGTGCGTGCAGCGGCCGCAGCTTGATCGGCGAGCGCGTACTCCGTCGCAGTTGCTCCGTTCCGGCGATCCTCCAGACAAGCGGCCTCATCAGCCACCTCGATCAAGCGATCGAGAACCTGCGAGAAGCCGCCAGGTAATCGACCTGGCGCGCCCGGTGTTGGTTCGTCGTCGACGTTGAGAACGGCTTCGTCCGGGTCGCCTCGCGGCACGCGGTGCCCCGTGGTCTCCGACCTCGTCGACCGCTGGCAAGACGCTGGCCAGGATGTGGGGCAAGCGCTACTTCAACTTCCCCGGCAGCCAGCACGAGCGACTGTGCGCCTGGACCGGGCGGCAGGGACCACCCGAAACGGACATCGTCGCCGAGCTCACCGAAAACACCGCTCGAGCCACCGCGATCGTCGACAAACAGATCTATAGCCTGTTCACCCGCGACGCAAGCGAGCTCGTGCACGCCACGGATGGACCGACCTCTACATTCGCGGCATCGCAACCGAAAGCTGCGTACTGAAGACCGCAGCGGACGCCTTCGAACGAGGCGACCTGACGCCTTGAGATCATCGAGGACGCCTCAGCCGGTCATGCAGGCTCCGCAGCACACGACGCCGGCATCCTGGTAGCCCGCCGCTTCATCGGTCTCGGTCAAATCACCCGGACCGGGGACCTCTCGACGCGCATCCTCCCCCTCAGCACTCCGCCCGATCTTCGGCCTTTCTGATCCGAACGTCTTGCCGATGTATCACGACACCGCTCCGCGGCTCATAGCCGCATGACTACACCACGAAAATACCGTATGCGCCTGTTGCGCGGGTCAGCCCTGGGGCTGGTGGCTCTCGTTGCGGCCCTGCCACTTGCAGGCTGTCAAACCCCAGATAACACAGCTACCCTCACATATGATCAAACAGCAAACTTCCTTGAGTATTCGATCGACGGAACCGGATCGGGTCACCACGCTGCCCAGAATAGGAGCTTCGTCCTCTACCGGATCGTGAGCGTAGACAACACCGGTTCAAAGGCACAGCCCTTCACGCTTGATCCCGTGAAGGCAAAGACAGGCAACTCGTAAGGCATCAGCACAGATCATATTGGTAGTGAGAAACAACTGCTGGGTGGGGAGTTGCTTGCGAAAATCGACATAGCCCCTGGCACCAAGCTCACGGCCACACCGGGTCACCAGATCGGATGTGTCGCCATGGAAGTCACGGATACATCGCCGCAGACCCTTGTACACGGGCAGGAGACCAATTTGTTTTGGACCAGCGGAAACCCCGATGTGAAGCTCAATACCGTTCGCGCCAATACCACGATCGCGACCATCAGCGGCCCCGCATCACCGACGCTCCTCCAGCACCGGTGTCAGAACAAATTCAACTGATCTCGATTCATAGGTAGCCCGCACCGATTGCTCTCACGGATTCACGCGCGTCGGCCACCTGCCTAGTCGTATACCTACTCGCCGTCCTCTGCGGCAAGCCGCTGACTGTCAAACCGTCAGCGGCTTGCGGCGGTCGACGCCCGACGCCGAGCGCCGATCGCATGTTGTGCCCGCACCGACCGGCAATGCGGACCGATCGATCAAGCGCCCCGGGCTGGATTCGAACCAGCGACCTGCGGATTAGAAGTCCGCTGCTCTATCCAGCTGAGCTACCGGGGCAGGGAGCCTTCGCCGATCGGGATGATCCCAACATCGCAGCAATTGCGCCCCGTTCCACGGGGACCGTTCATGATCGCTGCTCCCGACGTGCTCCCGAACGGATCGGAGCCAGCTGGGCGGGCGCCTCATTCCATGCCGCAACAGGCGCTCGCGAGCAGCGACCTCGGACGGGTGACCATACAGCGACGTGATGAGCCTTCCACCGTCCTGGTGACCAAGCTGGATCGCCACATTCCACGGCGTCGTCCCACGCTCAAGCAGCATCGTCGCCGCACAGTGGCGCAGCTCGTAGAAGCCCAAACCCGGCCGCCCCGCCATCGACCGAACCACCTTCCAACAGTGATGACGCGACGGCTGACGCCACATCCGCCCGCGCGGCGACTCGAACAGCAGCCCCGACGAATTCGCGGGAAGCTCGGCGATCGCATCGCGCGCGACCGGAGGAACCGTCACGGTACGCGCACGACCGTTCTTCGTCGGACCCACCTCGCCCGACTTCGACTCCAACGCCCGCTCGATCACGCACAAATCTCCACCGACATCACCGCGCCGCAGCGCGAACAGCTCGCCGGGTCGCAGGCCGACGTACCCGGCGAACAGAATCATCGCGCGGTACGACCACGCCCAGCCATCGTCCGGCCAGGCCTTCAGCGCCTGATCTGCGAGCCCCAGGAGCTCGGACTCGGTCAACGCAACGATCCGCTTACGCCCCTCGCTCGCCGGCAGGCGCAGGTTCGAGAACGGATTGGCATCCACCAGGCCGTCGTTCATCGCATCGGCGAACATCGCACGTGCGGCAGGAAGCGCCCATAATGCTTCAGCGCCCACGCCCGAGCCACCGGCCGCGACACGTCCGTCAGGCGAAGCGCTCCCATCTCACGCACCAGCGGCTTGACGCGCTCCGCGTTGCTCGTGTTCGACGACCGCCGAGGGCGAGGGTAATCGCGAACCCATCGGCGAGCAAACGACTCGATCGTCTCCCGACCCATCGGCCGCGACTTCAGCTTGTGCTCAGCCTCGGCCGCCGCCGCCTCACGACGCGTACCGAACATGCCCAGATGCACCTTCCGCCCCAGGCCTCGCTCATAGCCACTGGCAGTCCAACGCTTCCCACGCTTACGAGGCACTACGACGCTCCATCCAAGCTTCGATCTCCGATGCCCTGAAACGCCACCGACGCCCCAACGATGCGCCGGCATCCCCTCAGCGAGCCTATAGCGAAACCACCGCTCGCTCATCTGGTAGCGCTCCACAAGCTCGCGCATCGTCAGCAAAGGCTCCGGCTCACACCGATGACGCGGAAACTCGACGATCCGTGCCATCTCGCTCATAATCCTGACCACGTTCCCATCCGCCGCGCGTCTGGTCCTGCGGTGCTTCGCATGCGTCGCCTCTCCCTCGGTTGTGGTGGTCATATAGCGCCTCGCGCCCCTGCTCGCGGTCTTCGCGGGCTCTGGCGGCCGCCTGTGCGGCAAGCACGGCGTCAGCGCTCGTGAGATGCCCGACGCCGACGAACTCAAAGGCTGTCATCCGCTCGCTTGGGTCGACCTGCGCGAGCGTGCGCTGTACTGCATCGCCGCGGGCGAGCAGCTGCTGGCGGACGTGGTCGGCGCGGTCCTGGCGAAGCTGCCCGAACGTCGTCGAGTAGTGCCGGCTTTTGGTCAGGCAGTGCCCGCGGTAGCCGAAGGCGTGCGCGCACTGCGCCAGGCGCCGATCGCGGCGGTCGCGCTTCGTTGCCGGCTCCGGCGTCGTGATCGCGCGGACCTCGGCCAACTGGATGGCGGTCTCGTCATCGAGGACCAGGCCACCGTTGTTGCGCCGCACGATCTTGCCGACGTGCTCTGTGCGGTTGTGCAGGCGGATGCGGACGCGTTCACTGGTGCTCATCGCGGCGAGGACGCGCAGGATCACGCCGTTTGGCTGCTCACTGGTCGTCGGCGCCGGCGCCCGACGCCGGCGGGGACATGCTTTCGGCGGGCGCGGCCGCGGCGATCGCCTTGGTGACCTTGGCATGCAGCTTGTGGGCGCTGCGCATGTAGTTGCGGACGTACGGGCGAACCTTGACGTGCTCGACGTCTTCGGCGGTGACGCGGTACAGCAGGCCGCCGGCTTGCTCGGTGCTCTTGGTCGAGTACTTCGCCAGGTAGCTGGCCTTGCGCCCGCGTTCCTGCTGATCGGTTGTGAGCTGCTGGACGTCGAGCTGCTCGCCCCAGCGCAGTTCGCCGCCGCCAAGCTCGTCGGGCACCTTGGCCTTGACGTGCTCCACCGCGGTGCGCAATGCCTGCTCGAGCAGCCCCGTTGTGAAGCGTTTGTCGGGTGCGCGAACCTCACCGTTGCGGTAGGCGGGCATCCGGCGATCCAGGCGGATCACCGGGGTGCAGGACCTCATTCCACTGCTCCGGTTGCGATCTGTGGAGGTGGCAAATGTTGCGACCTGCCGTTGCGACGTGCTACATGACGCACAACGAGATCTCTCCATGACCCAGCTCCGTGAGGCGCGCACCCGTCGCGGTTGGAGCCAATCAGACCTGATCGCTCACCTCCGCGCCGCGGCCCATGCGACCGGTCGCGAACTTCCGGCCGACGGGACGCTGCGCAGCATGATCTCGCGATGGGAAGCGGACATCACGAGCCCGGTGCCCTCTATCGCCACCTCTTCGAGGCCGTGTACGAGGCCGGCGAAACGACCGCAGTACCCAAGGCGGCCACAGTTCGATCCCACCAGTTCATCCCAGCCTGGCTCAGCGCGGCCACCGCCCAGGACGTAGCTATTGCACACGGGATGACGGAGACAGAACACTGGACCCAGCCCCATCGTTGCCAGGCGCCACCCCCGACGCCCGAGTCCACGTGCGATCTGTACGTCTGGCCACACGGTGTTGCGATCTTCCACGTCGTCGACGAACGCTCGTTCTCCAGCCTCACCACCCTCGCTCTCTGGCGCCAGGCGGCCTATGACCAGCGCCTGACCTGGGCCACTACCCAGCTCCAGCCGGTCGCTCCCGGCGCCTGCGCGGCCTACATTCTCAGCCTCTACTGGCTCACCGCGTCCGCTTGGTCGGGGCACGACCACGAAACCGCGATGCGGATCCTCTGCATGCCACCGATCCTGCTCGCCCGCGGGGACGACGACGACGGACACCCCAACCACGACCGCCACCCGGACCCTTTCAAACACGCCAGAGCCCGACTCGTCGAGGATGCACTCCTCTCAGCCAGATGGGACCACCCCGGCATCCGCTCATTTGGCGTAGCCGGTACATCATGCGGCTACGCATCCTGGACCGGCGTCCTGTACCACGCCCAAGCCCCTTCCCGTGCCCTCGGCGAAGACGAGCTCATCGAGTACGAGCTCGCCCTCCAATCGGCATGGGCCTACTGCGCACACCTCAACGATCAGGTCGAGCAAGGCCGAGACCCGTCCGTACCCCCCGAGTGGAGCTGGCGATACCTACGCGCCCTGCGCTGCCGCCTCGCCAACCCTCGACCTCAGGAGTCCGCCCAGCATCGCTCCATGCGAGAGGTCATCCTCCAGACAAGCGACCTCATCGGCCACCTCGATCAAGCGATCGAGGCCCTCCGCGAAGCGGCCGGTTGATGGATTCGTTCCGTCCCGCGCTTGTCGTCGTCGACGTTCAGAACGGCTTCATCCGCGAGACCTCGCGGCATGTCGTCCCAATAATCTCCGACCTGGTCGACCGCTGGCAACACGCACGACACGATGTCGTGTTTACCCGCTACTTCAAGTCCCCGGCAGCCAGTATGAACGCCTCTTTCACTGGACCGACCTCCAAGGATCACCCGAAACAGATATCGTTCCACAGCTTGCCGAAAACGCCGAGCGCGCCACCGCGATTGTCGACAAACACATCTACAGCCTCTTTACCCGCGCCGGAAGCGAGCTGGTTACACGCCACGGATGCACCGACCTCTACATCTGCGGCATCGCGACCGAGAGCTGCGTCCTTAAGACCGCAGCAGACGCGTTCGAGCGTGGCGACCTTACGCCCTGGATCCTTCAAGACGCCTCTGCCAGTCACGCAGGCCGCGCAGCCCACGACGCCGGCATCCTCGTAGCAGGCCGATTCATCGGCCCCAGTCAGATCATCCGCGTCGCCGACGTTACAAGCCCGCATTCTCCCCCCTCAGCACGTCACTTGACCCACAAGCGCGCTCACGGATGCCCTGCATCCCCCCTTACCGTGGCCACAGCCGGACCGAGCAACTCCCGCCCTGACCTCCGACCCTTCTACTCCGTCGCTCACGAACCCGCGGCGGGCAGCAAGACGGCTGGCGCCATATTGATAGCCGAGGTCCCTCCGGGCCCCTAGCGCCGAGACCTCCGGCGACTGCTACGACCTTTAGCGAGTTGACGCTGCCCGAAGCGTGCTACATAGGCGACCCCCGTTCGTCTAAGTGCGCGATCCTCGCCCATCGCTTCCACGACATCCTTGATCACGCCCTTCAGCTCCTTCGTGGCCCCAACGAGAGCACCACCAATAAGCATCCCCCAAACCGATGCATGCGGGAGAATATTTCCCGCAACCCCGCCCGCGACAGTTCCAACGCCGCTCGTCTGCACGACTGTACCAGCTCGGACCGCTAGCGCACCGTGAAGCTTCTCCCACGTCGAAGTCGACGCGGCCTCAAATTTCGCAACGTCACCCGCCAACTTCGTATTCACAAATCTTGTTATCTCATCCCGCGCTCGCGCGTCCCATGGGTTCTCCGTCACTAATGAAGTCAGCTCAAGAATATCCTCTGAAATGAACCGGCGCCTGGCGATATCCATCTCTCCGCGATAGCGAATGATGTCCTCCACCGAGTGCCTCGCCACTGACTCACTCGAAAACACCGAGTTCGCGACGGAGAACGCGATCTCACCAAAGCGTCCTCCGAAGCTGCTGACATCAGGCACGGCGTGTCCTAACTCGTTCAGTTCCGCCAATCCAGCTCTTAGCTGCTCGTACCTGTACGCCAGCAGATCCCCATAGCGCGCCTCGAATACCGGAGCACCATTGATCAGATCAGCGAGGTACGCGGCAGAAGCGATTTGATCCGCGGCGAATACAGCATCAGGTTCTTGGAGATGCCACCAGACCATCTTGTTCACTCCATCGGCGTCGCCATCCCTAGCCAGGATGACCTTAGCTAGGCGGTTTGCAAGGTGATAGTCGGCTACTTTCGTACCAGTCATCCGGTTCCACTTCGGATCCCGCACATCGCGGGACAGAAGCAGCTTTCGTACCTGAGCGTACGAACCGTCACGCTGAGTCGAACTCAATTCGTCTGTACCGTCGACAACGATGCCGGCCTCAGTCAGTGCCACGAGTGTGTGTCGCACTTCCGGGTCTAGGTTGTCATGCATAAACACATAGCCATGGTCAACGTCCCGAAAATAGTTGAAGTCATGAACGTTAAGCCGCCCGCCTGTCACCGTGTAGCGCGACGGGTCGGCAAGCGCCTCCGCAGAGATGCCCGCCGCAAGCGGCAGGACGTAGTGCACTTGGTCGAACAGCAGCGCCAGGCGCTTCAGCTTGGTCGCCTCACTAACGTCTCGGGAAAGGTGGATCACGGCCTTAGTGGTCGGCGGCGCCATCCGCTCAAACTAGCGCACGCACGCGTCGCTCTTTCCAAGTTGACAAGCCGTCATCGTCCGAGACGCCGTCCCTTCCCGTCCGTTGCCTCCAGCGCCCCGCTCGTTAAGCCCCCGGATCCCAAGGGCCACGAAATCGAGCTGGTGCACGCCCACGCCCACGCCCGACGCGGAGCCGAGCACACGCCTAGGCGAGCATGCGCAAGTCGCCCAGCGGTGAAAAGTTTCTCTACGTCCTCAAGGGCGCCGCTTCGCGGCGCCGCCGGCCAGGCCGCTGCCTTCGGCCCGCCATGGCCCTACGGACTTCGTCCTCCGGGCCGGCGGCCGCGGCCCGGCCGGCTACCAAACAGCGATGCCAGGAGGACGCAGACAACCACACCCCTGCGTGCCCGCGTGGGCGCCCTCGGTACTCGAAACCGCTGCAGCGCGGGCGCTCGTGGGCCTGCCCGCAAGACGGCGCGCGGCCGCTCAGGCGCCAAACATCATCACTGAGGGAGCAGAGCGGGCGGAGGGAGCGCAGCCGCAGAGGCGCTTGCCAGCGTCAACGCCGTGCTCGCTACCGACGCCGGGGGATGGCCGCTACGCGCTGACACAGAACGCTTCGCAGGCACACGAACGCAGGCCCGACCCTCAAGGCCAGGAGACACCTGTCTCCTCACAGTTATCCCTCAGCAGACGACGCGCTCACCGGTTGGGCGGTCCAGCGCCGCCAGGCGCACGTCACGATCCCCGAGCCCGGATACAGATCCTCAAGCGAGTCGCCGGGCAGCGCACCCAACAGCCCGAACAGCCAATCACGGCACCCGGACGCGTCGAGCGTCGACGAGGAGCGACACCCACCAGCGCATCGACGGCCTGAGGCGCGGACCCGGGCAGCTGTCTGGCGCCGGCGAACACGACGGGTTCCCAGCCATTAAGCAGCCGAGCCGTCGCATGCGGCCGCGCGCTACGCATCCACGCCGCCACCCGTACGTCAAGGCCTCGCGCGACAGCCACGGCCAGGACCACGGGCAGCGCCTCAGCCGACGTCGACAGCGCCCACCCGTCAAAGCTGGCCAGACGCCACAGCAGCTCCTCGAGGTCGACCTCACCCGCATAGCCCGGCTGGCCGCGATACAGGCCGCTCTTGCCCGGATACGGCGGATCTGCATACGCCAGGCGCGAACGGTGCAGCCGTCGCGGCGAGCTCGACGCGACGGACACCCGCCCGGTGCGCCGCCTGCCGGCACCGAGACGAGCACTGACGCGCGTCGACGCGCGACGCCAACACCGGCCGATCGCACCACGCGCAGCGCTGATCGAGTAGCCGTAGCTGACGGGCGACGCTCACGTCACGATCCGCCCACTGGGCTGCTCCCGAACTCGCGCCCGGGCTGCTCCCGATCTGCTCCCGTTAGACGCGAACCGCAGCCCTCAGGCGAGATCCGCATGCCAGCGCATGCACCCCAGTGCATCGGGATTAGCAGCGACTTGCGGTCACATGCATCATGCTGCTTGACCCGTCTTGCCATCGGGATGGCCGGATTCGAACCGACGACCCCCGCGTCCCAAACGCGGTGCTCTACCAGGCTGAGCTACATCCCGTTCGCTGGGTGAGGGTACGGCCTGGCGCCCACGGGCGCTTCTGACGGGCGTCCAGCCTCCGTCCAGTCGGCTGCCGTGCGCCCGTCGGTCAAACGTCCAGTTGGGCGTGACACGCTGTGGACAGTCAGGCATTCGAGCCGATCAGGCGGGCATGGGAACCTTTCGCCCCGCCGTCCTCTTCGCTTTATCGCTGACGTGCGCGATGCTGCTCATGCCGGTCGGCGCGGCGAGCGCAGCGGGGTGCCCAAACGAGACGCTCATCCCGAACGCGAACAACACCCTGCTGATCAGCGTGGCAACGCGCTGCCTCATCAATCAGGAGCGTGCCCGGTTCGGTCGCAAGCCGCTGGCCGCGAGCGCCGCGCTGAACGTCCCGGCGCAGAGATTCGCCCAGCTGATGGTCAGCCAGCGCTTCTTCGGTCACGTCGGCCCCGAGGGCGATTCGGTCCTCTTGCGCGTCAAGCGCCAGTCCAACTACATCAGCAAGCGGACCGGCCGGTACGCGCTCGGCGAGAACATCGCGTGGGGCTCGGACGAGCTCGGTTCGCCGTTGCAGATCGTCGACTTCTGGATGCACTCCTCCGGACACCGCCGCAACATCCTCGATCGCACGTACCGCGACGTCGGCATCGGCGTCGCCTCGGGCGCACCCGAGGACGTCGGGGGCGACCCGGCGGGGACGTACTCAACCGTCTTCGGCCAGCAGTCCAAGCGCTAGCGCGCGCCGTCGGAGGCCTCCGGCCGCCCACGCTGGCCGGCGCTCGTACTCGGCCCGCCGCATCACGCTAATCTCGGGTCAGATGGCCCGCGTCGAGCCGCTTCGAGCCCTGCATTACGACCCCGCCGTCACGGGACCGATGCAAAACCTCGCGGCACCGCCCTACGACGTCATCGATCCCGAGCAGCGCGCGGAGCTGCAGTCGCGGGCGCCGCACAACGTTGTCGCGATCGATCTTCCCGAGGATCCGGACGGCGGCGACATCTACGCCCATGCCGCCGAGCTGTTGCACCAGTGGCGCGCCGAAGGCGCCGTCGTACAGGACGACGAACCCGCGCTGTGGGCGCTGGTCCAGGACTACACCGGACCTGACGGCCGCCGCCTCACGCGCAACGGCTTCTTCGCGCGCGTGCGCGTGGAGGAGTACGGCCAGGGAAGGATCCGCCCCCACGAGCGCACGCATCCAGGCCCGAAGGAGGATCGCCTTCGCCTGACCCGCGCGACGCAGGCGAACCTCTCGCCGATCTTCAGCCTCTACTCCGATCCCGACCTGACAGCCTGGGGCGCGCTCGAGCCGGCGACCGCTGTGGAGCCGATCAGCGAGGTGACCGATGCCGACGGCACGCGCAACCGCCTGTGGCGGATCGCCGATCCCGATGTCATCGCGGCGGTGCAGGGTTCGGTCGAGAACGCCGAACTGCTCATCGCCGACGGACACCACCGCTACGAGACCGCGCGCACCTACGCCGAGGAGGTCGGCGGCGAGGGCCCGCACCGCTACGTCCTGATGTGCCTCGTGGCGCTCCAGGACGAGGGCCTCACGGTCTTCCCCACCCACCGCCTGGCCGGTGGCCTCAAGGACGATTCCGCCAAGCAGGAGGCGTTCACCGCGACGCTGCGCGACTGCTTCGACATCGCCGAGATCGAGCCCGACGACCTCGTCCCGCCGGACGACGGCAACGGTCTGCAGTTCGGGTACATGGACAGCCACTTCCGCCGCGCCTTTCGGCTGACGCTCAAAGACCAGGCGATCGCCGACGAGGCGCTGGCCGACATGCCCGAGCCGTACCGCCGGCTGGACACCGCGGTGCTCGAGACGCTCGTGCTCAAGGGCCCGCTCGGTCTCAGCGAGGACGACATCTCCCACCTCGACGGTCTCGGCTACGCCCGCTCGTTCGGCGAGGCGCGCGAGAGCGTCGAGTCAGGCACCTTCGACGTCGGATTCTTCTTGCGCGGCATTCCGGTGTCGCAGATCCAGGAGATTGCGGCGGCGGGCGTCAACATGCCGCCAAAGTCCACCTACTTCTTTCCGAAGGTACCGACGGGACTCCTCTTCAATCCCCTGACAGACCCGGAGTAGCATCATGTCCATGCACGCATCGGCTCAGCGCATCAGGGGATTTCGTCACGTCGTCAAGGTCCGCCAGCATCGGCTGAACGTCGATGAACGGCGCCACGACGGCGGCGACGACGCTGCCCCGTCGCCGCAGGAGCTGCTCGCGGCGAGCCTTGCGTCGTGTACGGCCGTGACGATCGAGATGTATGCCGCGCGCAAGGGCTGGGACCTGCGCGACGTCGAGGTCGAGTGCGAGTACATTCCAGCCGAGCGCGGCTGTCCGACGAAGTTCGTCGTGACGCTGCGCCTGCCATCCGATCTCTCCGACGAGCAGGCGCAGCGCTTGAAGGTCATCGCTACGAAATGCCCGGTGCATCGCACGCTCGACGGTGAGGTCATGTTCGACGAACGTGTCGAGCGCATCCAGCTCGCTGTCTGACGCGCTCGGCGCTGTCCTGCTCGATCCGGCGCAGGCAACGGCCCGCCATGTCCACGGCCGCACGAAGGCGGCAGTGCTCGTCGCGCTCTACGTCGAAGGCGGTGACCTGCACGCGGTCTTCACGCGCCGCCGCCACGACCTGCGCAGCCACGCCGGAGAGATCTCCTTCCCGGGCGGGCGCCGCGACGACGACGAGCACGATCTGCGCGTCACGGCCCTGCGGGAGGCAGAGGAGGAGATCGGACTGCCGCGAGACGCCGTCCAGCTCGTCGGGGCCCTGACGCCCACGCCGACGGTCGCGACCAGCTACGCGATCTATCCGTTCGTCGGGCTGATCGAGCCAGGCCTGAGCTGGACGCCCTCGGCGCACGAGGTCGACGAGGTGCTCGAGCTGCGCCTCGCCGATCTGCGCGCGTCCTGCACGCGGCGACGGCTGTTGCACCGCGGCATCCCGTTTCGCAGCGATGTCTACGACGTCGGCGAGCAGCTCGTCATCTGGGGTGCGACCGCGCGGATCGTCGGTGATCTGCTCAGCAGGACCGCGCCGTTGCTCGACGGCGCAGCGGGGTTCTGACCGGCAACGACGATGGGCCGCGAAGACCTCCTGCGCAGCCTCAGCCGGCGCATCTGCGACGAGCGCGTTCTCGCGGCCATCGCGGCGGTGCCGCGCGAGCTGTTCGTGTCGCGGGCGCTGGCAGCGGCGGCATATGAGGACGCTGCTCTGCGGATCGGCGGTGGGCAGACCATCTCCCAACCGACGGTCGTCGCGCGGATGTGCGAACTGCTCGAGCTATCGCCCACCGACCGCGTGCTCGACGTGGGGACCGGTTCGGGCTACCACGCCGCAGTCCTTTCGCGGCTGTGCGACTTCGTCTGGGGCGTCGAGCTCG
The DNA here is from genome assembly GCA_033855115.1 of Solirubrobacteraceae bacterium. Lineage (GTDB taxonomy): Bacteria > Actinomycetota > Thermoleophilia > Solirubrobacterales > Solirubrobacteraceae > CADCVQ01. The sequence goes on along the minus strand of JAWVGJ010000105.1, from coordinate 30,920 downwards.
ATCCGCAGCTGGCGCTGCGTGCGGCCAGGACGCTCACCCGGGCCGGCATCCACAACGTCACCGTCTGCTCCGGCGATGGCGCGCAGGGCCTGCCGGAACACGCGCCGTTCGACGCGATCAACGTCGCCGCCACGGCGCGCGATCGCGTCCCACCCGTCCTTGCAGAACAGCTCGGCGACGGTGGGCGTCTCGTCGTGCCCGTCGCGCGCGGTCGCGACGAGCACCTCGTGCGGGTCCGGCGCCAAGCGGACGGATTCGCGTACGAAGCGCTGGAACCGGTTCGTTTCGTCCCGCTGCGCTAGGGCCCCCTGCTCGGTATCCCAAAGACCAGACCTGGACCTTCAGACGGCGACAGCGTCCCCTCGCACGGTGAGACTGCGTTTCGATGGAAGAGCTGGACCCCACACCAGCCGAGGCCGAACAGATCGCGCCGGTCGTCCGGCTGCGCCCGATCCGGACGCTCGTCATCAGCCACGACCTGGACTACAAGGATCGCGCGCTCAGGGTCATCTCCGAACTCGGTCCGACGGCCTTCGCGGTCGGCTCGCTTTCCGTCCCCGACGACGTCGTCGACCTCGTCGCAACCGAGCGCGCCGATGTTGTCGTCCTCGACGCGACGGACCGCGAGCAGGATGCCGGCGCCGTCATCTCAGGGCTCGCCGACCCTTTTCCGCGCGTCGGCATCGTCGTCGTCTGCCACCACTGCAGCGCCGCCGCGCTCGAGCTCGACGCCCTTCCCAAATGGGGCTGGACACAGGATCTGCGCGCCGGTGTGGAGCGCGCCTACGTCGAGGGAAATCCGTTGTGCCCGGGCTTGCTGGCGTCCGTGCGCCGCAACGGCGCATCCCAGCGCCGCGGCCCTGGACCCCTGAGCAGTCGTTGAGGCAACTGCCCGCGGGAGTGCGCAGCGCGAACGCGCCGCGCACTCCCGCGAAACACTCGCCTCAGACGCCGGACTCGACGCGGTCCCGGTCGGGTGCGCCGGGCTGCGGCACGATCCGGATGTACGGCCTCGGCGACTCCCAGCCGTCAGGGTAGATCTCGCGCGCCTGGTCATCGGTGACCGAGCCGGCGATGATCACGTCGTCGCCCTGCTGCCACTGGGCGGGTGTGGCGACCTTGTACTGCGCGGTCAGCTGCAGCGAGTCGATCACCCGCAGAACCTCGTCGAAGTTGCGGCCGGTCGTCATCGGATAGACGAGCAGCAGCTTGATCTTCTTGTCCGGGCCGATGACGAAGACGTTGCGCACCGTCTGGTTGTCGGCGGGCGTGCGCTTCGTCGGGTCGCCCTCGACGTCGGGCGGCAGCATGCCGTACAGCTTCGCGACCTTGAAGTCGTGGTCGCCGATCAACGGGTAGTTTGGGGCGGTTCCCTGCGTCTCGGCGATGTCCTGCGCCCACTTCTCGTGGTTGCCCACCGGGTCGACCGAGAGGCCGATGATCTTGGTGTCGCGGCGGTCGAACTCGGGCTTGATCGACGCCATGTAGCCGAGTTCGGTCGTGCACACGGGGGTGAAGTCACGCGGGTGCGAGAACAGCACGGCCCATGAGTCGCCGAGCCACTCGTGAAACGAGATCGGCCCCTCGGTGGTCTCAGCCTCGAAGTCTGGTGCCGTCTCGCCAATAGTCAGAGCCATGTTTCCTCCTGACATGCTGGTAGGGGAATCCCTATCCGGTTTAGCCCAATTGATTCTAGTCTACACCGGCCAGGCGATCGATCGCGTGGCGGGCTACCACGACCCAGGCTGCCTGATCGGCAGGATCCGCATCCACGATCGCGTAGGGGATCTCGTTGAGCTTGCCCACGCGCTCAAGTTGCGCGATGCCCGTCGCGAACGCCTCGCGAGCAACCGTGCCCGCGGCCTCGTAGACGACACCGCGGACCGTCGAGTCGATCGTCCTGGAGAGCATCATCTCCAGCCGCGAGCCGTGCAGCGCGGCCACCGCTGCCGGCGTTCCGCTGGCAGTCCCGAGCGCCCAGACGAGGATCGTGACGTTCTCCAGCGCGTAGCGCAGGGTCCCGACGACATCCGGATCGCCGATCCAGCACTCCGCGCCCGTGGCTTCGATCGGCTGGCGCCGCGCCTCGCTGCGGGTCACGGCGCGCACCGCATGCCCGTCGCTCACGAGATCGCGGGTCAGGGCGAGACCGCGACAGCCACCGCCGACGAGCAGGATGCGCACGGGGCGCGAGTCTACGCGCCGTCGTTGCGCCGGCGTAGCGCCCGCCGCATAGCCGCCTCCGGCGGTCGCATCGGGCGCCTCCGCTAGCGTCAGCGCCCCAATGGACTTCGAGCTCAGCGACGAGCAGCAGCTCATTCGCGAGACTGCCCGCGCCTTCACCGACGCCGAGATCGTTGCTCGCGCGAGGGAAAACGCTCGCAACGAGCATTTCGACCTCGAGCTCGTGGGCAAGCTCGCCGCCCAGGGCTATCTCGGGGCGATCGTCCCGCGCGAGTACGGCGGCGCCGGGTTGGACTACATCACCTACGGGCTGATCGTCGAGGAGGTCGGCCGCGGCGACAGCGCGATGCGGACCGTCATCTCCGTCCAGGCCTCGCTGGTCTGCAGCTCGATCCTTGCCTGGGGCGACGAGCGCCAGAAAACCCAGTACCTGCCAAAGCTGTGCGCCGGCGACTGGCTCGCCTGCTTCGGCCTGACCGAGCCCGAAGCCGGCTCGGACGCGGCGAGTCAGCGGACGAGCGCGCGGCGCACCGACGGCGGCTGGCTGCTCAACGGGTCGAAGATGTGGATCTCGCTGGGCAACTACGCGAAGGTCGCGATGATCTTCGCCCAGACGGACCCTGAGAAGCGCCACAGGGGTCTCGCCTGCTTTCTCGTCGACGCCGACCAGCCCGGCTTTACGACGCAGGCGATCCACCACAAGATGGGCTTGCACGGCTCCGACACCGCCTCGATCGCGCTCGATGATGTCTTCGTGCCCGACGACGCGGTCCTCGGCGAGGTCGGCCAGGGGTTCAAGATCGCGATGAGCGCGCTCGACTCCGGCCGCTACTCGGTCGCGGCGGGCTGCGTCGGGATCTGCCAGGGCTGCGTCGACGAGTCGGTCCGGTACGCCACGCAGCGGCGCCAGTTCGACCGCCCGATCGCGAGCTTCCAGCTCGTGCAGGCGATGCTCGCCGAGATGAAGGTCCGCACCGACGCGGCGCGCCTGCTGGTGTGGCGCGCGGGTGCACTGCGCGACGCCGGCAAGCCGTTCACGACCGAGACCTCGATCGCCAAGCTCTACGCGACCGAGGCCGCGCAATGGTGCGCCAACGAGGCGATCCAGGTTCACGGCGGCGCGGGCTACGTCGACGACCACCCGGTCGAGCGCTGGTTTCGCGACGTGCGCGTGACGACGCTCTACGAGGGCACGTCGCAGATCCAAAAGCTCATCATCGGGCGCGCGCTGACCGGCATCAGCGCGCTGGTGCCTGAGTAGACCTCACGAACGAGGCGCGCCGAGCGTTTATTCCCCGTGAGCCGCCTTCCACCGTTTCAGCGCCTGCTCGACGCCCATAGCGACGACGTGCTGCGCTTCCTCATCGCCGCTGTCGGGCGCCACGACGCCGACGACGCCTTTCAGGAGACGTTCCTGTCGGCGTTGCGCGCCTACCCGCGCTTGCGCCCAGGCTCCAACGTCAAGGCCTGGGTCCTGACGATCGCCCACAACAAGGCGATCGACGCCCATCGCGCGCGCGGTCGCCGGCCGGTGCCGGTGGCCGAGCCCGACCAGCATGCCGGCCCCGTCGCGCAAGCGCCTCGACCTGAGCCCGACTCAGACCACTGGGAACGCGTGCGCGCCCTGCCCCAACGCCAGCGTGAGGTGCTCACGCTGCGCTACGCCGCCGATCTGACCCACGCCGAGATCGCCACCGCGCTCGGCTGCAGCGAGGAGGCCGCGCGCCGCGCGGCCGCCGACGGCCTCAAGAACCTCAGAAAGGATGTGACCAATGTCCCTACGACCGCCTGATCTCGCTCCCGGCGAGGCGGCCGCGCTCGTCGCCCGGACCGCCGGCCGTGCCGCCGGCGAGGGCGTCGCCGATGTCGCCTACGCGCTCGTCGACAGCCCGGTCGGCCGCCTCGTCACGGTCGCAACGAAGCACGGCCTCGCTCGGATTGCCTACGAGCTGCCGAACGGCGGCCTCGACGAGATCCTCGACCAGGTCGCTGCTCGCCTGTCGCCCGCAATCGTCGAGGCGCCGGCCGCGCTCGAGAGCGTCCGGCGCGAGCTCGACGAGTACTTCGAGGGCCGGCGCCGCGAGTTCCAGATCGAGCTGGACTGGGTGCTCGTCCGGTCCCCCTTCACCAAAGCGGTCCTGCGGGCCTGCGCGAGCATCCCGTTCGGCGCCACGAGCAGCTACCGCGAGATGGCCGGCGCCGCCGGCTCGCCGCGGGCGTTCCGCGCCGCCGGCAACGCGCTCGGCTCCAACCCGATCCCGATCGTCGTGCCCTGCCATCGCGTGCTCGCCAGCGGCGGCGGGCTGGGCGGCTACACCGGCGGGCTGGACACCAAGCGCGCGCTGCTCGGCATCGAGGGCATCGGATAGGCCGGTACGCTGACGGGCCATGACCGTCGATCCAAACCAGTACGACGTCTTTCTGCTGCGCCAGAAGGTCCAGCTCGTCGTCAACCGCTACGAGTTCTTCCTGCCGGGCGCGGACCCGAGTACGCCAGGCGAGCGGCTGTGCTTCGTCGAGCAGAAGCGCTTCACGTTCAAGGAGGACATCCGCTTCTACGTCGACGAGAGCAAGCAGCAGGAGCTTTTGCGGATCAAGGCCCGCCAGGCATTCGACCCGCGCGCGACGTACGACGTCACCGACGGCGGCGGAGGCAAGCTCGGCGAGATCCAGAAGGTCTTCGGCTCGAGTTTGCTTCGCTCGACCTACCGCCTGAACGACGCTTCCGGCGCCGAGGTGGCGATCGTCACCGAGAAGAGCATGGCCGTCGCGCTCTTCCGCCGGCTCGTCGACTTCGTGCCGTACATCGGAGGATTCGCGGACTGGCTGCCGATCCCGTACCACTTCGTCTTCAAGCGCGGCGACGAGATCCTCGGCGAGCACCGCCGCCAGGCCTTCAAGTTCCGCGACACCTACACGATCGACATGACGCCGGACGCCAAGCGCACGGTGGACCGCCGGCTCGTCCTCGCGATCGCCGTCGGACTTGACGCGTTGCAGGCACGCTAGGCTTTACATTTGATGGACAACGCTCGTTCCCAGGCATACGGACGCGTAATCAAGATGCTTGCCGAAACGGGCAAGGTCGAGCTCACGGCCGAGGAACAGCAGATCGTGCGGACCGCTGCCGACGCGCTGCTCTTCGAGGGGGACGCGTACGACGAGCTGGCCGCCGTCGAGGATCTCGTGCAGCAGCTCGCCGATTCCCAACGCTGGACCCCGGATCGCGGGCGCCAGCTGGTCGACGACGTCGCGGCCTGCGGGCCCAACGCCGGCGTTCGCTAGCGCGGTTAGGAGTTGTGCTCTTGCGGCGCCCCGAGCGCCGCGGCGAGCTCGTGGCGCGAGCGGACGTCGAGCTTGCGGTAGGCGTTGCCGAGGTGCCACTCGACGGCCTTGCGGGTGACGAACAGCGCCTCGGCGATCTGGCGGTTGGACAGGCCTTCGACAGCGAGCCCGACCACCCGCCGCTCGCTCGGGCTCAACGCGTCGGCACCGCGCAATGCGGCACGCTGCACCCGCGTACCCGCCACCTCGAGCTCCTCCAGCGCACGCTCCTCCAGCATCCGCGCGCCGCACACGCGCGCGATCGCGAGCGCCTCGCCCAGCGCGCGGCCCGCGTTGGAGCGCCGGCCCGCGCGCCGCAGCACGGTGCCGAGATCCAGCAGCGCGCGGCAGTGCTCCAGACGGGCTTCGGAGCCGGCCGTTACCTGGACCGCTTCCTCGAGCTGCGCGATCGGACCGTCGATGTCGTTGTGCGCGTCGCCGTGCGCGAGCGCCCGAAGCGCGACCGAGATCGCCCGCGGCGCGCCGAAGGCGCGGGCCAGCTCTAACTCTTCGCGGGCGAGCTCGCTCGCCTCCTGCGCGCGTCCGAGCCTCACGAGGGCGAGCGCCGAGGCCGAACGCCAGGCGGCGAAGCAGGCGGGGTTGCGCACCCCCGAGACGACGTCGCGCCAGGTTTCGAAGTGCGCGAGCGCTTCGGCGTCGCGGCGTTCGGCGAGCGCCAAGCGTCCGAGCCCCTCGTGCCAGCGCCCGAGCAATGCCGAGCCGGCGTACGGCCTCGCGTCGAAGCGGTCCTGCTTGGCGGCTGCGGCCTCGAGCTCGCCGCGGTCGACGTGGATGCCGACGATCGCCCCGTACGCCGCGGGCAGGAAGTGGCGCCAACCGTAGCGCTCGGCGTCGACCGCCTGCTCGGCGTCGGCCAGCGCCTCGACGAGGCGCCCCTGCGCCCAGCGCGAGAGGCCGCGGCCGAGGCTCGCGGTCGCCACCGCCATCATCGAGCCCTGCGCGCGCGACTGCGTCATCGCGCTGGTCAGGAAGCGGTCGCTCCAGGCGAGCTCGTCGCTGGCCAGCAGCGCCGCCGTCAGTCCGAACAGGACGGTCCCGTCGGCTCCCTCGTCGGCCAGCGGCGGGTCGCCCGCGAGGGCGCGCTCGGCGAGCCCGACGACCTCGGCGCGCGGCGCGCCGAGCATCGCCTGCTGCATGCAGTAGGAAGCGAGCAACGTGCGCTGCGCCGGGCTCGCCGGCCCGGGTTGGGCCGCTGTGAGCGGCCCCTCCCATGCGAGCAGCCCGTCGCGGCGGTCGGGATCCAGGAGTCCGAGCGCCACCGCCTCCGCACGCGCGTGCGCGGTGATGTGCTCGTCGGCGCTCTGGATCGCAGCGGCAGCGTCGAAGGCATCGAGGGCCTCGCGGTGGCGACCGCCGGAGCCGAGCGTCCGGCCAAGCACGAGCAGCGTCTGCGCGCGATCACGCTCGTCGACCGCCGCGGCGAGCGCCTCCTCGAGGCGACCGATCGCCGTTGCGAGCCCGGTGGCGGCCTCGCTCAACCCGAGCTGGCGCAGCACTGCCGAGCGAGCCGTGGGCTCCGGCGGTTCGTCGAGAGCCCTGCGCAGATAGCTGGCCGCCGACTCTGGGACGCCGAGCCTCAGCGCGCGGCGCGCCGCCGCACTGAGCGCCTCGACGACCCACGGCTCGCCGGTCCCGGAGCTGGGCAGCAGGTGTGCGGCGACGCGCTCGGGCGAGATGTCCTCGTCGCGCAGGATCTCGGCGGCGCGGCGGTGCAATGCCGCACGCTCGCCCGTACCGACGTCGGCGTAGACGGCCGATGCCAGCAGCGGATGGGCGAAGCGAAGCACGGCCGGATCCGCCGGACGGAGGATCTCGCTCGCGGCCAGCGCGTCGGCTGCGGCCGCGACGCGATCCGGATCGCGGCCGGTCAGCGCCGCGACGTGGCGCAGGTGGGCATCGTCTCCGAGGACGGCGACGGCCCGCGCGACCCCGGCCGCGTCGTCGGAGAGGCGCATGAGCCGCACGGCGACGGCACGCAGCACGGCCTCGGGCGCGAGCGTTCCGATCCGCGGGGCGTTCTCCTTGGTCGGCTTCCAACCCTCCGCCTCGACCGCGCTGAGGAGCTCGCCGAGCAGAAACGCGTTGCCCTCGGTCATGCGCCAGCAGGCATCGACGAACGCGTCGTCGCCATCGCCAAGCGCTCGCGCGACCATCGTCCGCGCGCCCGCGTGCGACAGCGCGGGCGGGCGCACGCGGCGGCTCGTGACGTGTGCGGCAATCTGTCCGAGCAGGTCGTCCGGCGCGCCCGGTTCGCCCAGACGGCGCGCGACGACGATCGAGACGGGCATCTCGTCCAGGCGCTGCAGCAGGTACAGGACCAGCCGCAACGACGGGCGGTCGGCCCAGTGCGCATCGTCGATCACGATCAGCACCGGGTCCGCCTCGGCGAGGTTGCTCAGCATCCAGAACAGGCCGTGCATCACCGGGTAGTAGCGATCCTCGGCCTCGTCCCCACCCCAGCTCGTCGGGCGCTCGAGCAGCGGGCCGGCGAGCGCTGCCGAGCCGGCCAGCAGCCGGTCGTGCGTCTCGTCGTCGGCACCGGCGAGCAGGGGTTCGAAGAGCTGCAGCGCGATCCCGAACGCGAAGTCGCTCTCGAGCTCAGACGCGCGCGCGCGCATGACCGTCATCCCGCTGCTGCGCGCGCGCGCGACCGCGGCGTCCAGCAGCGAGGACTTGCCGATTCCGGCGTGTCCCTCGACGAGCAACAGGCGACCGCTCGAGCTGCGGCCGGCAACCAGCAGCTCCTCCACCGCCCGCAACTCCGCCTCCCGCTCGAGGAGGATCCCAGCGGTTGTGCCGGCGACTGGTGAGCGCTTCGTCAAAAGACTGGGGAGCTGCCCTAGTGTGCTCTGCTCAGCGAACCTCTAGAAAAGAGCCTAGCGGCTGACCGGGAGGGTCGGCTGAGGCGCAAGACACGGATGTCGGCTTGAGCGCCATTGACCACGCGGACCGCACGGAGGCTGAGCGAACCCGGGACCTGGAAGGTCCCGGGTCCGCGTGGCCGCCCGGGGCGATCTAGCTCCGCGGAGGGGCCCACTGGGCCTCGGCGAGATCGCCCTCCGGTAAGTCGTCGGGCGTCTGCACCTCGGGCGTGTCACGCAGATACCACTCCGCGTCCAGCGCCGCCTGCGTGCCGGAGCCCGCGGCCGTGACGGCTTGGCGATAGGTGTGGTCGACGAGGTCTCCTGAGGCGAAGACGCCGGGACGAGCGGTCCGCGTCGAGCGGCCCTCGGTGATGACGTAGCCCTCGTCGTCGAGCTGCACCTGCTCGGCGACGAGCTCGGACTGCGGCTCGTGGCCGATCGCGATGAACGCGCCGGAGATCTCGACGTCGCGCCGCTCGCCGGTCTCGCGGTGCTCGAGCCGGGCGTGGTGCAGCGCGCCGTTCTCCCCGGCGACGAACTCCTCGACGCCGTACGGCGTCATCCACTCGATGTTCTCGATCGCGCGAGCGCGCTCGAGCATGATCTTCGATGCGCGGAACTCGTCGCGGCGGTGCACGACGATGACCTTCGACGCGAACTTCGACAGGAAGATCGCCTCCTCCATCGCGCTGTCGCCGCCGCCGACGATCATCGCCGGCTTGTCCCTGAAGAACGCCGCGTCACAGGTGGCGCAGTAGCTCACGCCGCGGCCACCGAGCTCGTCCTCACCGACGATCCCGAGCTTCTTGTGCTCGGCGCCCATCGCGAGGATGACCGTGCGGGTGCGGTACTCGTCATCGCCGACCCAGACGGAATGAAGGCCGCCGGGCTGGTCGGACAGCTCGAGCTTCGTCGCCTGGTCGGTGACGAAACGCGTGCCGAAGCGCTCGGCCTGATCGCGGAACTTCTGCATCAGCTCCGGGCCCATGATCCCCTCGGGGAAGCCGGGGTAGTTCTCCACGTCCGAGGTCTGCTGCAGCAGCCCGCCCCAGAGGAATCCCTCGATCACGAGCGGGGCCAGGTTCGCGCGCGACGTGTACAGAGCGGCGGTGTAGCCGGCCGGTCCTGAGCCGACGATGACGACGTTCTCGATCTGGTTTTGGCGGTCTGAGCTGGTCACTTCAAAAAGTATAGTCAGGCTTCGCGGCGTTCCGTTACGCGCTCGCCGGAGCGGTGACCTCGCCGCCGCTCGTGCGCTCCTCGCGCCAGCGCGCGACGGTCCGGCGCAGCTGGAAGTACGCCACGGCGCCGGGGATGGTAGGCAGCCAGAACGCGAACACGCGGTACGCCAGCACCGCTGGAACCGCGAGCGCGAGCGGGACGCCGAAGGCGGCGAAGGCCGCGATCATGCCGCCGTCCACGCCTCCGATCCCTCCCGGCAGGGGTAGCAGGTTGCCGAGAAAGCCCACGTAGTAGCCCATGATGATCACCGGCCACGGCGGCGGGTCTCCGAATGCGTGAAAGCACGCCCACAGGCAGGCGATGTTGAAGCCCCAGTAGGCGATCGCACCGAGCAGCGCCGGATCGCGTTCGCGCACGTGACACAACGACTCGCGGATGCCCGCAGAGAACGCCGCCGGCGCGTTGGCGAGCCGCTGCGCAAGCCGCGCCAGCCGCCCGCCCCGGCCTGCGAAGCCCTCCAGGCGACGTTGCAGGTCCGGCGGCACGCGCGACAGGACGAGCCCGAGGACGATCACTACGAGACCGAACAGCGCCGGGATCACCGTGATCGCAAACGGCGCCGGACCCGTCAACAGCCCGAAGTACAGGCCCAAACCGCAGACGACGAGCGCGAACATGTACACCGCGTACGTCAAGATCAGAAAGGCGAGCGTCTTGTCGGCCACCTGGCGGCGCGGCATGCCGGCGCGCCTGAGCGCCCAGGCGGTGAGCGCGATCCCGCCGGCGCCGCCCGCGGCGAACAAGCGCGTCGCCGCCAGTCCGGCCATCGTGATCTGGTAGCTCGCACGCCAGTCGATGCGCGAGCCAGCGCGCACGAAGACGCCCTGGAACATCATCACGTAGCCGCCGAAGGACAGGATCGAGAAGGCCGCGGCGCCCGCCAGCCACCACTTGTTGCCCTTGCCCACCTTCTTGCCCGCGTCCTCGAGGTCCGCCAGCTGTGGGAGCACGAAGTACAGCAACGCGATCGCCGATACGACGAAGATGCAGAACAGCACGACTCCCTTGCGCGTGACCTGCACGCGGGGCATCTCGTCGAGATCGTCGTCATCCTCGCCTGGTTGAGGAGGATCGACCTCGGGGGGCTTGACCGAGGTATCCATTACGGGAGTCCGTGCGCGGAACGGCGAGTATAGGTAGGCCCCTGCGGGGCAAGAAAACGAGCGGGTTCAGGGGGCGCCGTTGCGACCGGCGGCGGCCGCGTCGACGAGCGCGCCGATGAGCCTGCTGGTCTCGTCGGCCTCGGGGTGCCACTGCACCCCGAGCGCAAAGCGCTTGCCCGGCACCTCCAGCGCTTCGGGTAGGTCGTCGATCTGCGACCAGCCGGTCACGACGAGGCCCTCGCCCACCCGGTCGACCCCTTGATGGTGATGCGACTTGGCGGCGTGCACCTCCTCCCCCGCGGCGCGCGCCGCGAGCGAGCCGGGCGCGAGGCGCACGTCGTGGTCGGCGCCGTCGAAGGACCCGAGCACGCGCCGGTGCTCGTGATGGCGCAGCAGCTCGGGCAGGTGTTGATGCAGCGTGCCGCCGTAGGCGATGTTCATCACCTGCATGCCGCGGCAGATAGCGAGCAGCGGCAGGTCGCGCTCGAGCGTGCGGCGCACGAGCGACAGTTCGAAGGCATCGCGCTCGGGCACGCTGCCGATCGTCTCAGCATGGGCGTCGGCACCGTAGGCGGCCGGCTCGATGTCGGCTCCGCCGGCGAGCATCAGGCCGTCGATGCGGTCGAGCACCTCGTCGGGATCCTCCGTCAGCGCCGGGTCGGGAGCCAGCAGCAGCGCCATCGCACCGGCTCGCTGGACCGCATCGACGTAGCTGCGCGGAAGCAGGTAGGCCGGCAGGTCCCACGCCCCCCAGCGGGCGCGCTCGAGCGGCATGCATATGCCGATGACGGGTCGAGCCATTGGATGCACCGTAGCTGCCCCACCCGTTACGATCGCCGAACGGGATTTCAGCGGCAATCCTGCTGGCCTGCTCGCCCATGTACGACACCATCGAGCTCGAGCGCCGCGGCGCCGCAACGATCATCCGGCTGAACCGGCCAGATGCGCTGAACGCGTGGAACGCCGCGCTCGGACACGAGTTGCTCGACGCGGTACGCGCCGTCGCCGAGGACGACGACGTGCGCGCGGTCTGCGTCACTGGCGCGGGCCGCGCATTCTCCTCGGGCGCCGATCTCAAGGACATGACCGCGCGCGAGCGCACGGAGGACGGCTACCTCGACGTATACAGAACCCTCACGACCGTCTACCACCCGATCCTCACGGCGCTGCGCACGATGCCCAAGCCGGTCATCGCCGCGATCAACGGGCCGGCGGTCGGCATCGGCTGCTCGCTCGCGCTCTCCTGCGACCTGCTCGTCGCGGCCGAGTCGGCGTACCTCGCGCTCGCCTTCGTGAACATCGGCCTCGTGCCCGACGGCGGGGCGCTGGCGCTCATCTCCGGGCGCGCGGGCGCGGGTCGCGCAGCTCAGATGGCGATGCTCGGCGAGCGCGTGACCGCATCGACGGCGCTGCGCTGGGGGCTCGTCAACGAGGTCCTGCCCGACCACGAGTTCCCCGACCACGTCTACGAGACGCTCGACGGGCTCGCGGCCGGACCGACGAAGTCCTACGCAGGAACGAAGCGGCAGCTCAACGCCTGGTTGTACGCGGGTCTCGAAGAGCAGCTCGAGGTCGAGGCAGTCATCCAGCAGGAGATGGCGCAGTCCGGCGACTTCCTCGAAGGGGTGACCGCGTTCCTCCAGAAGCGCCACCCGAACTTCGAGGGCGCGTAGGTCCGTCGGCCCGGGCGCCTGAACCCACAGCGATGGGAGCAACGGCAGATCGCCGCTGCATGAATAGAATGCCCGCCGCCTTGGCAGCTGTCCGCCCCCAAACGCAGCACCGCATCTTTGCGCTGACCCTGCTAGCGGCTCTCGCCGGCATGCTCACGCTCGCCACGGGCGCGTCGGCGGACGTGCTGACGCCCGAATCCGGCGGCTCGCCCCAGGCCGACAGCATCGACACGCTCTACAAGATCATCCTCGCGGTCGCCGTGGTGGTCTTCGTCGGTGTCGAGGGAACGCTCGTCTACTCGCTCGTGAGGTTCCGGGCGCGCAAGGACGCCGTGCCGGCGCAGATCCGCGGCAACACGCGCCTGGAGGTCGGCTGGACGGTCGGCGCCGCCGTCATCCTCGTCGTGCTCGCGGTCGTGACCTTCGTCATGCTCGACGGTATCCGTAACCCGCCGAACTCCGATGCGGACGGCTTCCCGACCGCGGTCGTCGAGAACGTCTCCGACGCATCGGCGTTCCAGCCGCGGACGCCGAACGGCAGAGCGCTGAACATCACCGTCAACGGGCAGCGCTACGCCTGGCGCTACACCTATCCCGACGCGGACGACAACACGCTCAACAACGTCTTCTCCTACGAGGAGATGGTCGTGCCGACGAAGACGACCGTCACGCTGGAGATCGTCGCTCAGGACGTCGCGCACTCCTGGTGGATCCCGCAGCTCGGCGGGAAGTTCGACGCCGTGCCCGGGCACAAGAACTTCACGTGGTTCAAGATCCCGAAGCCGGGCGTCTACCGCGGTCAGTGCGCCGAGCTGTGCGGGCGCAACCACGCCGACATGGTGGCCCGCGTGCGCGCGGTCGAGCCGGCGCAGTTCAAGACCTGGCTGCAAACCAAGAAGCGCCAGATCGAGGCGGCGGACGAGCTTGCGGCGCGGGTGCGCAAGCAGATCGACACGCCGCCGCCCAAGGGCACCCAGTAGGAATAGGCGTAATGGCAGCGACCGACACCGCCGTCCGGATCCCTGAGATCACCGCCCACCGCGTCGAGCCGGAGCCGACCGGATGGGTCTCCTGGGTCACGACGACCGACCACAAGCGCATCGGGATCCTCTACCTCGTCACGACCTTCGTCTTCTTCATCCTGGGCGGGGTCGAGGCGCTGCTCATGCGCGTCCAGCTCGGCGCGCCCGACAACACGTTCGTGACGCCGGCGACGTACAACGCGCTGTTCACGCTGCACGGCACGACGATGATCTTCCTCTTCGTCGTGCCGATCATGGCCGGCTTCGGCAACTACTTCCTGCCGCTGATGATCGGCGCGCGGGACATGGCCTTCCCGAAGCTCAACGCGCTGTCGTACTGGCTGCTGCTGTTCGGCGGGATCGTCTTCTACGGGTCGCTGTTCTTCAGCCCGCCCGAGGCCGGCTGGACCTCCTACGCGCCGTTGAGCGGCAGCGCGTATTCGTCCAACGGAGGGATCGACGCCTGGATCTATCTGATCCACCTCACCGGGATCTCGTCGCTGGTCGGCGCGATCAACTTCTACGCGACGATCGCGAACATGCGCGCGCCGGGCATGGGCTGGGGCCGCCTTCCGCTGTTCGTGTGGTCACTGCTCGTGTACGCGGTTCTGCTGATCCTCGCGCTGCCGGTCATCGCGGGCGCTGTGACGCTGCTGCTGACCGACCGGCATTTCGGAACCGGCTTCTTCGACCAGGGCCTGGGCGGCGACCCGTTGCTGTGGCAGCACCTGTTCTGGTTCTTCGGCCACCCCGAGGTGTACATCATGATCCTGCCGGGCTTCGGAATCATCTCCGAGGTCCTGCCGGTCTTCGCGCGCAAGCCGATCTTCGGATACAAGGCGATCGCCGCGGCGACGGTCGTCATCGCGTTCCTCGCGCTGCTCGTGTGGGCGCACCACATGTTCTCCACGCCGAGCGCGACGATCGTGCTGGTGTTCTTCATGATCAGCTCGTTCTTGATCGCCATACCGACCGGCGTGAAGATCTTCAACTGGGTCGCGACGCTGTGGCGCGGGACGGTCGAGTTCAAGACGCCGCTGATCTTCGCCGTCGGCTTCATCTCGGTCTTCCTCATCGGCGGGATCACGGGCGTGTTCCTCGCCGTGTTCCCGGTCGACTGGCAGCTCACCGACACGTACTTCGTCGTCGCGCACCTGCACTACGTGCTGGTCGGCGGCTCGGTCTTCGCGATCTTCGCCGGGATCTACTACTGGTTCCCGAAGATGACCGGCCGGATGCTCAGCGAGAGCATCGGCAAGTGGTCGTTCGCGCTGATGTACATCGGCTTCAACGTGACGTTCCTGATCCAGCACTCGATCGGGCTGGACGGCATGCCGCGACGCGTCTACGAGTACCCCGATGTCGGCAACCTCGGGCTCTACAACCTGATCTCGACGATCGGCTCGTTTATCCTCGCTCTCGGCATCGGGCTGACCGTGCTCAACGTCGTGCGCTCGTACCGCAAGGGCATCAAGGCCGGGCCCGATCCGTGGAAGGCCAACACGCTGGAGTGGTTCACACCCTCGCCGCCGCCGGTCAACAACTTCGACGTCATCCCGCGCGTGCGCTCGGTGGAGCCGATGAAGGACATTCGCCGCCAGGTGGCGCGTCAGGCCGGCGCCGGCGCGGAGCTCCCGCCCGAGCCGCGTCACTAGGGGACGGCTGAGCTCATGGAAGCCTCCCGCGCCACCGCGCTGCAGTCCGCCACCGATCCCGGCGGCGTGCGCCAGGTCATCTGCGACTACGTCGAGCTGACCAAGCCGAAGGTTCAATCGCTGCTGCTGCTGACGACGGTCTGCACGATGGCGATCGCCGGCGCTCCGTCGCTGGGCCTCGTCGCGATCACCGTCCTCGGCGGCTACCTGTCGGCCGGCGGCGCCGGCGCGGTGAACCATTACTTCGACCGTGACATCGACGCGCTCATGCCGCGCACCGCCAACAGGCCGGTGGCGTCGGGTCGCGTCTCCCCGCGCGCAGCGCTGATCTTCGGGATCGTGCTCTGCGGGCTGTCGTTCTTGCTGCTGAGCACCGCGGTGAACCTGCTGGCGGCCTCACTGGCGCTGTCGGGCTTCCTGGGCTACGTCTTCGTCTACACGGTCTGGCTCAAGCGCCGCACGCCGCAGAACATCGTCATCGGCGGTGCCGCGGGCGCCGTGCCGCCGCTGGTCGGCTGGGCCGCGGTGACGGGCGGGCTGGCAGGAATGCCTGTCTATCTCTTCGCGATCGTGTTCTTCTGGACGCCGCCGCACTTCTGGGCGCTGTCGCTGCTCATGAAGGACGAGTACGAGCGCGTCGGCGTGCCGATGCTGCCGGTGGTGCGCGGCGAGAGCGAGACGCGCAAGCAGATCCTCCTGTACTCCGTGCTGCTGTACGCGGTAAGCCAGCTGCCCTTCTGTGCCGGGGGCCTGGGCAGTGTCTACCTCGTCTCCTCACTCGTGCTCGGCGCCGCGTTCATCGGCGGCGCCTACCTCCTGTATCGCCGCGCCGACCGCCAAACGGCGCTGCGCCTGTACCTCTTCTCGCTCGCGTACCTCGCGCTGCTGTTCGCGGCGATGGTCGTCGACGCGCACGTGTGACCGCGACCACTAGACTCCGGCCCCGCGATGGATCAGAAGCTCGCACGTAAGAACGTCCGCTCCGGCCTCCTCGCGGCCGTCGTCTGCTTCTTCATGTTCGGCATGACGTTCGTCGCCGCCAGCATCTACGTGTCGTGATGAGCCCGCTGAACCCGGATGTCCCGCCCACCGGTGAGGAGATCCATCTCCCCGGCCCGAGCCTGCAGCCGGTCCTGCTCGCCTTCAGCCTGACGCTCACGCTGCTCGGGGTGACACTCGGCCTGCCGTTCATCATCGCGGGTGTCGTCATGTCGATCTGGATCATCGTCCGCTGGATTGCAGACACACGGCGGGATATCAACGCCCTCCCCCCCGACCTAAACGAGCACTAGAACCACGTCTATCCGTCCATCGGGGTCGTGCAAGGGCCCGTCGCTGTTCGATCGGAGCGTCTACGCGCCAGAATGAGGCAATATTTAGCCTCGCGCTTATCCCCAGTTGGGTAGAGCGCCGTATGCATGAGCATGGATCTTCCACTTCAACGTCCGGCCACGATCCGTCATCGCACGAGCCTGTTCCGTGACGCGGTGGCGATCGTCGAGGCGGAATACGGCTCGGACCTGTCGCTCGACGAGATCGCGCGCCGCGTCGCCTCGTCCAGGCGTCAGCTGCAGCGCTCCTACGCGGAGATCGGCGAGACGACGTTCCGTGAGCACCTCACCGCCGTCCGGATGGACCGTGCGGCCGAACTGCTCACCTCGCGCGGACTGACCGTGCGCGAGGTCGCGCAGCGCGTGGGCTACCGCCAGCCGGCGCAGTTCGCGAAGGCCTTTCGCCGCCACCACGGGCTGGCGCCCTCAGCCTTTCGTGACACGCGTCGATTTCGCACCGACGCGCGTGTAGCAGCCTGAGCCGTCCCGTCAGGCGCTTGGGCGCCCCGGCGGGACCGGCGGGACCAGTCGGACAGGCCGGATTCTCGACCTCCGAGCGGCGTCGCGCCGGGCGCCCTGGTACCGAATTGCCGTTCGTCGCGCCGAGAACATAGGATGCCGGGCCGCATGGGCAAGGAGAGAGGGCGCCAGGAGCGCACGCCGGTCGGGTGGATGGTGGTCCACGGCGCGATCGCTTCGGCGTTCGGCATCGCCGCGGGCCTGGCGATCGATTGGTTTCCGCAGCAGGCGTCGACGCAGAGCAGCGCGATCGACCATCTCTACGACGTCCTCATCTGGGTCTCGGTCCCCATCTTCGTGACGGTGATGATCATCGTCCTGTTCAGCGTGCAGAACTTCCGCATGCGGCCCGGCGAGGAGAACCTCGACGGCCCGCCGATCCACGGCAACACACGGCTCGAGATCATCTGGACGGCGATCCCCGCGATCATCCTCGTCGTCCTCTGCTCCTACGCCTGGATCGTCCTCAACGACATCGAGGAGGCCAAGGCCGGCGAGATGCGCATCAACGTGACCGGCCAGCAATTCGCCTGGAGCTACGAGTATCCGCAGCCCGGCGGCAAGCCGATCAAGTCCAACGTGCTCTACCTGATCAAGGACCAGCCGGTGCGTTTCAACGTCAAGGCGCTGGACGTCATCCACGACTTCTGGGTCCCCGCCTTTCGCCTGAAGATCGACGCCGTGCCCGGGATCACGACGCGGTACCGCGTGACGCCGGACCGCCTTGGCTCCTATCCCGTCGTCTGCGCCGAGCTGTGCGGACTCGGCCATTCGGTCATGCGCTCGAGGGCGAACGTCGTCACGCGAGCGGACTTCAACAAGTGGATTGCCGGGAAGAAGGCGCCCGCCGCGGCTGCCGGCGGCGGCGCCGTCGACGCCAAGAAGCTGTTCACCGACGGCAACGGCACGGCGACGGCGTGCGGTGGCTGCCACACACTCGCAGACGCCGGAACGAACGGGACGACGGGTCCGAACCTCGACAAGGTCGTGCCCGGTATGAGTTCGGCTGAGATCAAGCAGTCGATCGTCCAGCCGGATGCCAAGATCGCGCCAGGATTTCAGGCGGGGATCATGCCGAAGGACTACGGCGATACCCTCTCGCCGCAGGAGCTCGACGCTTTGGTGAAGTACCTCGGCGAGGTAGCTGGGAAGTGAGCACACGGATGAGGAGGACGCGCTAGATGGTCGCCAAGTTCCGCGGACCGGGCATGTACAGGGCCTTCCTGTTCACGGCCTACGGCGTCGCGCTCGCGTACGGCATCATCTTCCTCTTCCGTACGTGGTACGGCTTGGACCCCGTGCTGAAGGGCACCGCGGTCTTGGAGCTGGCGCTGTTCAGCGCGCCGCTCGGCTTCCTCGTCGGCCTCGGCGCCTTCAGCTACTGGTTCTACTGGGCGGCCGGCAAGAAGACGCTGGCGGAGGATCACTCCGGTCACGGCGCGCACTCCTGGCGCGACTACTTCCGCGTCAACACCGATCACAAGGTCATCGGCATCCAGTACGTCGTGACCTCGTTCTTCTTCTTCTTCATCGGCGGCCTGTTCGCGATGCTCATGCGCGCGGAGCTCGCCCAGCCCGGCCGCCAGTTCGTCGATCCGAACACGTTCAACG
Source organism: Solirubrobacteraceae bacterium (assembly GCA_033855115.1). Taxonomy (GTDB): domain Bacteria; phylum Actinomycetota; class Thermoleophilia; order Solirubrobacterales; family Solirubrobacteraceae; genus CADCVQ01. The sequence goes on along the minus strand of JAWVGJ010000105.1, from coordinate 12,371 downwards.
GCCTGTTCAGCGTCCACGCGTCGCTGCTGATCTTCCTGTTCATCATCCCGGTCTTCGCGGGGCTGGCGAACTTCGTGCTGCCGCTCATGATCGGCGCGCCGGACATGGCGTTCCCGCGACTGAACGCACTGTCGTTCTGGATGCTGCCGCTCGCCGGGATCATGATGCTCATGTCCTTCGGCGCGCCCGGCGGCTCGTTCGCCAGCGGCTGGACGGCGTACGCCCCGCTGTCGGTGACCGCACCCGAGGGACAGGTGTTCTTCACGATCGGCGTGCAGTTCGCCGGTGCGTCGTCGATCGCGACAGCGCTGAACTTCCTGGTGACGATCATCACGATGCGCGCGCCCGGCATGAGCTTCTTCCGGATGCCGCTACTCGTATGGGCGAACTTCTCGACGTCGCTGCTCGTCGTCATCGCGACGCCGTTCATCGCCGTCTCGCAGTTCATGGTGCTGTTCGATCGCTCGCTGGGCTTCAACTTCTTCGAGCCGGCGGGCGGCGGCGACGTGCTGATGTACCAGCACATCTTCTGGTTCTACTCCCATCCCGCGGTCTACATCATGATGCTGCCCGGGTTCGGGATCGTCTCCGAGATCCTGGCCGTGAAATCGCGCAAACCGATCTTCGGCTACCGGATGATGGCGTTCTCGCTGCTGGCGATCGTCGTGCTCGGCTTCACGGTCTGGGCGCACCACATGTTCGTCTCGGGCATGCAGGACTGGATCCGGATCCCGATGATGGTCACGACCGCGATCATCGCGGTGCCGACGGGGATCAAGATCTTCTCCTGGCTGGCGACGCTGTGGCGTGGCGTGCTGCATCTCGACACGCCGATGCTGTTCGCGCTGGGCTTCTTGACGATGTTCACGCTCGGCGGCATCTCGGGCGTGATGCTGGCCGTCATCCCGGTGACGATTCACGTCAGCGACACGTACTTCATCGTCGCCCACATCCATTACGTGCTCTTCGGCGGATCGCTGTTCACGATCTTCGCCGGCGTGTACTACTGGTTCCCGAAGATGACGGGCCGGATGTACGACGAGCGCCTGGGCAAGCTGCACTTCTGGATGACGTTCATCTTCTTCAACCTGACGTTCGCGCCGATGCACGTCATCGGGATCCAGGGCATGCCGCGGCGCGTTGCCGACTACGCCGAGCAGTGGGCGGGCTGGAACCTCGCGATCTCGATCATGAGCTTCTTCCTCGGTCTCAGCGCGCTCGTGTTCGCCTACAACATCATCGCCTCGTGGCGCGGCGGCCCCCACGCGGGCAACAACCCGTGGCGTGCCCTGACGCTCGAATGGCAGGTCACCTCGCCCCCGCCGATCTTCAACTTCGACGCCGTCCCGACCGTCGTCGGCGGTCCCTACGAGTACGGCGTGCCGGGCGCGGTGCACGGCGTCCTCAAGGGTGGTGCCGAGGTGCCCCAGCCCGCGGGCGCGACAGCGTCGGGCTCACATGCCGGTGCATCGCCGAGCAAGGACGGGGAGTAAGCGCTCATGCCCCACATCCTGGTCGTCGCCAACCAGACAATCGGCGGAGCGAAGCTCCTGAACCTCGTACAGGAGCGCGCCCAAGCGCCGGACACGAGCTTCACCCTCGTCGTCCCGATGACGCGACCGCGATCGGGGTACGTCATCTACGACGAGGCCGTGCGCGAGTCGGCCCAGGTGCGGTTGGATCTGACGCTGTCCTACCTGCGCGGTGAGGACGTCGTCGCCAGCGGCGAGCTCGGCGACGAGGATCCCTACACCGCCACGCTCGACGCGATCGACGAGTACCACCCCGACGAGGTCATCATCTCGACGCTGCCGCAGTCCTCGTCGGGCTGGCTGCGGCGCGACCTGATCGAGCGCATCCAGGACGCCGCGGCCGCACCCGTCACGCACGTCATCTCCGACATGGACGCCGAAGGCCTGCCCTTCAAGGTCACGCTCGTGATCGCCAACGTGACGGCCGGACGCGGGACCCTGCGCGCTCGGATGAAGGAGATCGCCGCGGACTCCAAGGACATGCTGTTCCTCGTCATCGTGCCGCTGCAGGCGCATGGGGACGGGCGGGCGGCGGCGGTCGCGCGTGCCAGGCTGGGCAACACCGTCGACCGCATGCGCCGCGAAGGGCTGCTCGTGGCGGGGATGATCGGCGACCCCGACCCCTACACCGCGACCATGAACGCGCTGCAGTTCTACCGCGTCGAGCGCGTCATCATCTCGACCCTGCCGGCGACGCGATCGGGCTGGATGCGCGCCGACCTGATCTCGCGCGTGCGCAAGGCGTCGAACATCGAGGTCGAGCACATCGTCGCCGAGCGCGATGGTGCCGAGGCGGCGCGCTGATGGAGGCGTCGGGGATCAGCGCGGGAGTCGCGCTCGGAAAGCACGACGATCACGACCACGGCGACCACCACGGGCCGCCGGCGGCGAACCGCAGCTCGCGCGTCTCGCACGAGATCCTCGGGATGCTGCTTTTCATCATCTCGGAGATCATGGTCTTCGGGGCCTTCTTCACGGCCTACTTCTTCATCAGGCTCGTGGCTCCCGGGCACCATTGGTTCCCGTTCGACGGCGTCGAGTTGCCGGTCGCGATCGCGGGCATGAACACCGCGATCCTGCTCAGCTCGTCGCTGACGATGCACTGGGCGCAGACGTCGGTCAAGAACGGTAACCGCTTCGGCCTGAAGGCCGGCATGCTGCTGACCACGCTGCTCGGCGCGACGTTCCTCGGCATCCAGCTCAACGAGTACGTCCACATCGGGTTCGCCCCGCAAGACCACGCCCAGGGCACGATCTTCTACGGACTCACCGGCTTGCACGGCGCGCACGTGTTCGTCGGGTTGACGCTGCTCACGATGGTGACCGTACGAGCGTTCAGGGGCCACTTCACGCCCGAGCACCACCACGGCGTCGAGGTACCCGGGATCTACTGGCACTTCGTCGACGGCATGTGGGTCATCGTCTACACGGCCGTCTACATCCTGTAGCGCGCCGCCGTCCGGCTGTGCGCAAGCCATGGGAATCCGAGGAGGCGGCCTTTTCGTTTCTGCTGCGCGTGCTGGCCGTCTGCATCGTCGTGGCGCTGCTGTCGGTGGCGCTGAAGGCGATCTTGTAGCGGCGCCCGTGCGCCGCTGGGGCAGCGCGGCTGAACTCGCGCCAGCGTCCGAGAACTAACCGATAGACCGGTCTCGAAAAAACGGCGCAGATTTTGCCGTACTGTCCTGTCCGCTTGGCTGACTGGCGCAGCGGCGCGGTCAGCCTTTCTCTCAAACGGGCATGGATGCCCATGTGAAGGAACGGAAACCATATGCTAGGGAGAGCAGAGAGATGGCTTGCGCTGAGGGTTGCCGCTACCGTGGCGCTGATCTGGCTGGCCGCGTTCGCGCTGGCGACCCTCGTGTCGCACGCCAGCGTGGTGGCGGCTGCGCTGCCGGATGCGATTGCTTCGGGCATCGCCCTGGTCGGGTTTCGCTGGCCGGCAAGCAGGCGAGTAGCGGCAGCCTGCGCCCTGGTCGCGACGGCCGTCCATCCGGCCAAGGTTCTTCCATGGACGCTCGCCGCCATCTGTATGACGCTCGTCGTCGATCGTCACGTGAGCGCCGTCCGCACACCGTCCTTGAGCGAGCTCGATCGCTATCTCGAGCGTTGCCGTCGGCGCGACGAGCCGGCAACCGTCCTGTTTCTTGACATCGAAGCGGACGTCAACGTCCTGCGGAATTTGCTGCGGTCGGCGCGCGTCACCGACAGCTTGGTGGTTTCGCGCTCGAGGTCCCGGTTTCAGGTGTACGGGCTCCTGGACGGTACTGACCACACCCGCGCGACCGTCACGGCTCGGTTCGGCGACGCGCTGACGGGGGCCGGACCGATGTTCGGGTGGGCCACCTACCCAACCGACGGTCTGACGCTGGATGTCCTGCTCGACCATGCGCGCAAATCGGCCGCGACCGAGTCGGCCAGCAGCGAGCTGCCGGCGGAGCCGGCGACTGTGCATCCAGTTCTCGAGGCCCTGCCCGAACTCGGAGCCGAGCATGCCTGAACATGACTTCCCGATAGCCGGCGCCGCGAGCGCCACGAACACGTTGCGCCCTGGGAGCACGGTGCTCGTTACCGGCGCCGCCGGCTTCGTGGGCTCGCACCTCTGCGAGCGCCTCGTGGACATGGGACATGACGTCGTTGGCGTCGATTGCTTCACTGACTTCTACGCCAGGTCGCTGAAGGAAGCGAACCTCGTGCGATTGCTGGACGAACCGCGCTTCCGCTTCCTGGAGCTCGACCTCAGCGTGGACTGTCTCGGCGCGCTTCTCGACGGTGTCGAGATCGTGTTTCACCTGGCCGCGCAGGCGGGCGTGCGCGGAAGCTTCGGCGAGACCTTCGAAACATATCTGCGCCACAACCTGTGCGCGACGCAGCGGCTGCTGGAGGCTGCGAAGGAGCACACCCTGAACGCGTTCGTCTACGCGTCCTCGTCATCGGTCTACGGCAACGCGACGGTCTATCCGACGACCGAGTACACGCCGCGGCGACCGGTCTCGCCGTACGGGATGACGAAGGGGGCGACCGAGGATCTGACCGGCACCTATCACCGCTGCTTCGGGATCCCGGTCGTGGGCCTGAGGTATTTCACGGTCTACGGTCCGCGCCAGCGTCCGGACATGGCGTTCAGCCGGTTTCTGCGCCGGATCCTCGGCGACGCGCCGCTGACGCTGCTCGGAGACGGCACGCAAGTGCGCGACTTCACGTACGTCGGGGACATCGTCGAGGGCACGGTCGCGGCGGCCTCGTACGGGCGCCCCGGCTGCGCCTACAACATCGGCGGCGGCCGTTCGGTACAGCTGATCGCGGCGATCCGCATGATCGAGCGCTTAGCCGGCCGCCGAGCATGCATCGAGCTTGCGCCGCCGCAGGTGGGAGACGCCTACAGAACGGGCTGCGACGGGCATCTCGCCTTGGACCACCTGGGCTACGCCCCGCGGACGACGCTCGAGGATGGGTTAGCGGCTCAACTCGAGTGGACCGTCAGCCGTCAGCGCTCCGAATTGGCTGCGTGACGCGGCACAGCCACAACCGACCCCGACGATCCAATGCACCGAATTCCCCCAAACACCGCACCATGGCGATCTGATCTCCCGTACCGCGCGACGAAGCGCGCTGTCGATGTCGCCGGCTCGTTGCTGGCGCTGATCTTGCTCGCACCCGCGATGACGATCGTCGCGCTCGCCATATGGTGGGAGGACCCGCGCGCGCCGATCCTCTTTCGCCAGCGACGTTGCGGCCTGAATGGTGAACCGTTTGAGTTGCTGAAGTTCCGCACGATGGTCTCCAACGCCGATGAGCTCAAGGAGCAGTTGCGCTGTCAGAGCATCGTGCCCTGGCCTGACTTTCGCGTCGTCAACGATCCCCGTGTGACCCGGGCGGGGCGCATGCTGCGCAAGACCAGCCTGGATGAGTTGCCGCAATTCTTCAACGTGCTCGCGGGACAGATGACGCTCGTGGGTCCGAGACCGACGAGCTTTGCTGCCTCGACTTACGAGCCGTGGCAGACGGGGCGACTGGATTTCCGGCCGGGCCTGACAGGCCCGTGGCAAGTCTGGGGGCGAACCTCGATGAATTTCGAAGAACGCTGTCGGGTCGAGATTCAGTTCTTTCGTCGACGTTCGATCCTCGCCGAACTGTGGATCCTGCTGGCCACAGGTAGAGCCATCGCCAGACGAACGGGCGTAACGTGATCGAGCGCACCGGAGCCGGGCTACAATACGGGCCGAACCAGGTCATGCCGCCGCCTTCCTGCGGCCTCTGGAACCCCGCGTGGAGGAAAGAGATCCTTGGCTGACACGTTTGCTCTGCTGCCGCTACTGAAACGCTGGTGGTGGGCACTCATACTCGGCGCTGTCCTCGCTGGGGCCGTGTCCTACTTCGTCTCTTCGCACGCGTCGCCGACGTATCGCGGAGAAGCGAAGTTCATCGTCGGCCCGATCAACGCCGATGTCGACGAGCTCGGCGCCTCCGGCAGCCTCGCGCGGACCTACTCCGAGCTCGCCACCGGCCGCCCGGTGCTCGAGTACGCGATCAACCGGGTCGGGGCGGACACGACGGTCCGCAAGCTGCAGGAGAACCTGACCGCCACGGCGAACGACATCAGTCGCATCCTGACGATCGACGTGCGCAACAAAGACGCGAAGGTCGCAGCGGGCCTCGCAAACGCGATCGGAAGGCGACTCCAGGAGCTGTCCACCCTGGATTCCGGGCAGAACGCCAAGCGCGCCGCGGCCTTCGTCGGCGGCGCTGAGATCAAGTCCCTCACCAAGGACGAGGGCGACCGGCTGATGGCCGCGACAGCAAAGCTTCTCGGTGAGTCGCCGGCAGGCCGCATCAGCGTGGTACAGGCGGCCGAGCCGGAGGGCCCCGCCGACCGCGGCACCTTGTTCCTCGTGATCCTCGCGATGGTCGCAGGCGCTGTGGTCGCCGCGATCCTCGCGCTCCTCCGCGACTCCACGGTGGACGCGTTCAAGAGCGACGCTGCTCTAGAGGAGCTGTCGGGCGTGAAGCACCTCGGGGGCGTGGACGCTCCTCGCGGCCGCGGGTGGCGCCAATCGCTTCCCGCCTGGACCGCGCCCGGGACCGCCGCCGCCGAGAAGTACCGCCTGCTGGCGTTCAAGACCGGCTTTTTGGAGACGCGCGAGCCGCTCGGAAGCCTCGTGCTGCTCGATCCGAAGGAAGGGCATACCAGCGCCGTGGTCGCCGGCAACCTCGCGGCGGCGATCAGCCAGGCGGGCTTGAGGGTCCTCGTGGTGGATGCGAACACCACCGGCGGAGGTCTCACGCGCATGTTCCGGTTAGAAGGGGCGCGCGGGTACACGGATCTCCTCGCCGAGCCTGATGACACCGCGCTGGATGGCCACGTCGAGCAGCTCTTCCTGGGCGGCGACAAGCCGCTGCATGTGCTTCCCCTCGGGACCTCGCCGACGGCCGCCACCGTTGACGTCGACCGGATGAGGCGGCTGCTCGAGCGGCTGCGGACGATCGCGGATGTCGTGCTCGTCAGCGCGCCGCCTCCGCACCGCGTGCCCGCCGGACTGATCTGGGCCCGGGTGGCGGACGGGACGCTCCTCACGTTGGACATCCGCCGGACGTCGAGGGACGAGGTCGCAGACACGCTCAGAAGCCTGGCGGTGGCCGATGCTCACCTGATCGGCACGACGCTTGCTCAGCGAAGGCCGCTGGCAGAGTTCCTGCGCCGCCTGCGGGGGGCCTCCACCGTACCGCCCAGGGTCGAGCCGTTCGTGATCGAGCCGGAGCTGGACGACGAGGCGGTTTCCGCGTCGACGGACACGGTGGGCCCCGCGCTGGCGATGACCGCCGAAAGCACGGCGCCTCCGCCACCGGCGGCGCCCGTAGGCAGTCCGGACGCGGCGAAGCTCGAGGCGCTGCACGGGACGACGTTTCGCCACGGCACAGTTCGCTTCCGTGTCCCCGAGGCCGCGCCGCCTGCGAACCCGCCGCCGTGGAGCCCGCCGGCTCGCGAGCAGCGGTTTCGCCTCCGTCGTCGCAGGCGCAAGTCGCGGGATCGGGACGTGAGCTGACCGCCTCGCACCGCGCGGTCGCGCCGGCGAGTCGCCGGTCGCTTCAGGCCTGCGCCGGTCGGTGCCGCATCGCTCTCGCCGGCCACGACAGCAACTGCGCCCTGACGAGCGGCAACGCGCTGCGGCGTCCGACGTTGATCCGGCGGATCCGCAGCCAGTCGATCCGATCGAGGTGGTTCCCGCCCCTGACCGTCGTGAACGCCAGCTCGAAGCCGGCCTCCGGCAGCCACCGGACGACGGCGTCCGTGACCGCGCCGGCCGGAAAGGCGAGGGCCTTGGAGCGGTAGCCGACCTCGCGCTCCAGATCCGTGGCGGAGCCGAGAATCTCCTGCTTCGCCCGCTCCGTGCTCACTCGATCAACGCGCGGGTGCGTGCGCGTGTGCGGAGCGATATGCAGGCCGTCTCGCGCCAGCTGGCGGATCTCGTCCCAGCTCAGCACGCAATCGGTGAGACGGCGACCGCCAAGCTCGGTCGCTACGCGCTCGACCTCGGTCATCGCCTCCTCATGCGGCGTCCGCCTGACCCATTCGCCCAGGGTCCGGGAGCCGCGCGCGCGCTCGTCGATCGATCCCAGCGCGAGCGTGCCGGCGGGCGTCACCAGCGGCTTGCGGCGCGCGGTCGTGGTGAACGTCGCGTGGAGGCGGTCCCACCAGAACGCGAGCTGCGCATCGCCGGGATAGGCCGTCGGCACGAACAGCGTCGCCGGGACGCCATGTCGCCGCAGCGCCGGCCAAGCGTGCTCTGCAAAGTCGCGATATCCGTCGTCGAAGGTCACAGCGACGGCACGCCGCGGGAGCGCCATCCGTCCCCGCCGCACCTCGAGCAGTTCGTCCAGCGAAAGAACGCGCCGCTTGGACGCCAGGTACTCGACCTGGCGCTCGAACTCGGCCGGGGTGGCGCTGAGCAGCGAGGGGTCCAGCTGCGGCGTATGCGTCTCGGAGCCCACGCGGTGGTACATCAGCACCGAAAGTACGGGCTCGCGGGTGCGGTCGAGGGACTCGAGCAGATCCATCAGGCGACCGGCGGGAGCCGTGCGCGCGGCGCGGAACGCCACGCGCGTCACGGTGCGCTTATTCAGCCGGCCGGGCACGGAGCTGGGACGGTGGGTCGTCGGAGTCCGCGGAGTGCTGGAGCAGCACCTGGCCGGCTGCACCCGCGAGACCAAGCAGGAGCCAGAAATATCGCTCATACGCGAGTGACAGAAACACGCCCGCCATCAGGTAGCCGGTGACGGCGAGCAGCATGCCGGTGGCCAGCCCTTCGAGATCGGGCCGTACGACCAGCCACCTCCTGCGCGCCCGTAGCAACTGGTGCAGGGTGACGACGATGATCGTGCAGTACGCGAGCAGCCCCGTGATGCCCATGTCCGCGCCGATCGAGAGGAAGAAGTTGTGCGCCTCGCGCTCGGGCGGAAGCCCAGCCTGGATGTCGGTTCTCCTCAAGCGCGAGGGATTGCGCGTATGGATCTCGCCGCCTACTCGCTGAGCGTACTGCTGGTAGAACAGCGGAAAGCCGCCCTGGCCGACGCCCAGCAGCGGGTGATCGCGGAACACGAGCAACGCGGCCTTGTTCTCGGTCGCCCTGGAAGCCGCCGACAGGTCGTCGCTCGACGACGCGTTCGACACCTCGGTTGATCGGGCCACGCCGGCGAGGGTCCCGAGGCGGTCGCTGTACCCGGGCACGAACAACAGGACGAGCGCGAGCAGGACCACGATTCCCGCCATGTGCACGGGCCGCAGGTAGCGGAAGAACGCGAGCCCGGCCAGGATCCCGAACAGCGCGAGGGCGCCTCCGCGCGAGTACGTGAACGCGATCGCGGTGACGGAGACGGCCACGGCGGCGCGCGCGAGCAAGCGCTCCCGCGGCGTACGGCCCCGCCAGATCGCCGCGAGGCTGAGCGCCGCGACGGGAAGGAGGATCTGCGCGAAGTAGTTGGCGTCCGCGATCGGCCCCTGGGCTCTGAAGACGTCGCTGGTCCCGGCGAAATATGCGCTGTCGAGTTGCGCAAAGCCGGCGAAGCGCTGGTCGGCATGGCCGGAGAGCTGTTGCAGGATCGCGACCGAGGCCAGAAACGCGCCGGCGCCGATCACGGCCCAGATCGCTCGCCGCAGCGACGCCGGCGTGCGAACGATGTTCACCACGAGGAGGTACACGACAACGCCCTCGACGAGGAAGGTGACGAGCTTCGCCTGCGCCTCCTGCTGGTGCTTGGCTGCCATGGTGACGGCGATCTGCACCACGACCAGGACGAACACCCAGCGAAGTCCTGTGTTGATAACCAATCCCTGCCGCCCGGCGAGCCTGCTCGCGAGCGGGATCGCGAGCATCAGCGGGATGCCAAGCGCTGCCACCGCCGGCAGGCCTTGGTCGTTGACGAGCACCGCCGGCACGCCTGAGTAGAGCAGAAAGATGCCGAGCACCATCCCCGCCTCCGGCCACGCCAGAAGATAGGCGGCGACGGCACCTATCAGCGCGGTCGCCAGCAGCAGGCCCGCCTGTGCTCCGGCGAGCCCAAACGTCGCTCCGGTGAACAACGCGCCGCAGATCACCAGACCAGCTAGGGCAAGGCCATCAGCAGGTCGACGCGCCGTCATCGGTTGACAGCGTAACCATGATCGGCGAGCGCTCCCCGGGCTTCTGGGCTATAGCATAGGGCTCCTGACCCATCGCATAGGATGTCGCGCCGTCGGGGAAGGGACCAAGCCGATGATCCTCACGATCGGCCCCGGACATCCGTTCCATTTACGGACGTGGTCCGGAATCAGCTACTGGCTCTTGAACGCCTTGAAAGAGCAGGGCGTGCTCGAGGGGTCGGTCGATGCGCGTCCGCGTGGCGTCGATGTCCTCGAGCGCATCGGAAGCTGGAACATCCACCGTGAGCGTTGGCGGCAGCGGTACTGGGCCCACGCGTCGCCGTTGAGCGGCGCCGTCCGGGCGCTCTTGGGCGTGACCGGTGCGCGGCGGGCACGCACGATGAACTCCTCGCCCGATGTCGTGCTTCAACTGGGCGCCGGGTTCGACGCGAGATCCGGGCTGCGGCCGCGGCTGCGCTGCTCCTACAGTGACATGCACCTCGCTCTCTTTCTGACGCGGCCGGACAACCTGCTCGACACCTCGACGCCCCTGGTGCGCAAGGCCCTGGACCGCGAACGGCGAACGTTTGACTCGCTCGACGTCATCTTCACGATGAGCGACTGGCTGCGCGACTCGATCATCACCGACGCCGGACAGGATCCGGGCAAGGTCGTGACCATCGGCACCGGGGCGAACATCAACATCCCGGCCTCGCCACCGAAGCGCAACCTCGCCCCGCCCCGGTTCCTCTTCGTCGGCATGCGCTTCGAGCGCAAGGGCGGACGCTATCTGCTGGATGCGTTCGATCTCGTCAGGAGCGAGCGTCCCGACGCAGAGCTCTGGATCGTCGGTCCGGAGAAGTCGCTCGAGCAGCGCGAGGGTGTTCGCTGGTTCGGCCGGATCGACCGATCGAGTCCTGCCGGGGAGGCCGAGATCAGGCGGCTGTACACGGAGGCGACCGCATTTGTCATGCCGTCCGTCTTCGAGCCGGCCGGGATGGTCTTCCTCGAGGCGATGGCGTACGCGCTGCCGTGCGTGGGCAGCAACTGCTGCGCGATGCCCGAGTTCATCGCGCACGGAGAGAGCGGCCTGCTCGCCCGGCGTGCCGACAGCGAGGATCTGGCCGCGCAGCTTCTTGCACTCGCCTCGGCGCCTGAGCGGGCGCAGGAGATGGGGTTGGAGGGCTACCGCCGACTGACCGGGCGCTTCACGTGGGAGCACGTGGCGCGCCGGATGGTGACGGAGATGGAGGGACGCCTCCGTACGGCGATCTGACGATGGCCGACGAGCCCAGCGAAGACCGCCGTCCGGCGACGCTTGTTGGCGCTGCAGCCGCCACATTCGCGACAAATGCCGGCACGGTGACGTTCTCCCTGCTGAACGTCCTGATCCTCGCGCGCACGCTCGGCCCGACCGGACGCGGCGAGGTCGCCTTCGTGATCGCGGTGTGGGTGCTGACCGCCGGGATCGCCACACTCGGGTTCGAAGAAGCAAACGGCAATCTTGGCGGCAGGCATCCCGAGCGCCGCGCGAGCCTCGCAACCAACTCGGTTCTGGCCGCACTGGTGCTGGGCGTTCTCGGTGCGCTGATCGTCGGGTTGCTGGTGACGCTTGTGCCGCGTACTCGCGGCCAGGTCGACCTGGGGTTGCTCCTGTTCGCCCTGGCCGCGCTTCCAAGCGGGCTGCTCGGGCAGAACCTCAAGTACCTCTTACAGTCCGACTACCGGTTCGGGGTAACGAACCTCGCGTGGTTCGCGAGCCCGGCTGTCACAGCCGTGAGCAACGGCGTGCTCGCGCTGAGCGGAGCGCTGACGGTCGAACGCGTCGTGCTGATCTTCGTGGTGACCAATGTTCTCGCGACGCTGATCTTGGTGGTATCCGTAGGTCGTCATTTCGGTTATGGAAGACCCGACGCTGCTCTCGCTCGTGAGAGCCTGTCCTTCGGTCTGAAGACGCACCTGTCGAAGTTCATGGAGCTTGGCGCGTACCGGGGCGACCAGTGGTTGCTCGGCGCACTCGTGGGTCCGTACGAACTCGGGCTCTACAGCATCGCGGTCTCCCTCGCTGAGGCGCTGTTCTACGTATCGGGCGTCATCGTGCTCGTGCAGCGCCCGCACCTCGTGCGAGCGCTCTCCGAACAGGCCGCGGAGTTTGCCGCTCGGATCTTCCGGCGCGCCGTCGTCTTGTCGACGGCTGTCGGGGGCGCGCGGGTGATAGCGGCCCC
>JAWVGJ010000104.1:0-12955 GCA_033855115.1 Solirubrobacteraceae bacterium | reverse complement strand
GTCGCCGTGAGAGCGACCAACCCGGAACACCCCCCCGCGCAGGCCCCGCTCTAACGCGCAACGCGGCGCGACTGCCCGCGGACGATCGCGCGTTTTGACATCCCTCACAAAGTGGCGCACTAGGGCCGTGAGTGCCATCGTGAATCTGGATTGAGACGTGTCCTCTACCGAGGTCTCGCGTGCGATTCAGCCCGATGACCGATCACGGCCCCCAGCATCACGATCCCGGCAGCCGTCGACCGCTGTACCGGATGATCGCCGGCCTTGCCGCACTGGTGCTCGCCGTCGTGATCGTGATATCGCTCCTCGCGATCACGATCGTCAACTCCCTCGGCGGCGCTCGCTCCGACGGCCCGGTCGCCCCCGACCGTTCGCTGCCGGCGTACTGGATCGTGCGCCACGGCCAGACGTACACCACGATCGCCGCGAAAACTGGCCTGAGCATCGACCAGCTCGAGAGCTTCAATCCCCATCAGGATCCCACGGCGCTGGTTCCCGGCCAGCACATCAAGCTGCGCCTGCACCCCCCGCCGCTGCATCCCAAACGCCTCGGGCCACGCGTGTGGATCGTGCGGCGCGGCCAGACATTCGACTCGATCGCGGCCAAGACCGGCCACAGCATCGACGCCCTGCGGCAGCTCAACCCGCACCTGAAGCCGACCGCGCTGCAACCCGGCCAACGCATGAAGCTCCGCCGCTGAGAGTCCGGGGGCGCCGAGGGCCGCCCTGAGAGACCGGGCTTAGCCTCGTTGCGGCGCGCCCAGTTCCGCCCGAAGCGTCGCGATCTCGGTCACGACCGTGCCCACGAACGCGCTCTTGTGCTCGCGGATGTCGTCGAGGAGGTCGGTCATGTAGCCGGCGTCGGAGGTGAGGCCCTCGATCTCGGCGAGGGCGTGTTCGACGTAGAGCAGACGCAGATCGGCTTGGATGTCGGCGGCGGTTCGGGTGGTCGTGGTCTTCATGGCGGCGCTCTTGGTCAACGTTAGGCGTGTGAGGAGCGAGTGCAACAGCGTTCAGCACGCGTGGGTCAGGAGGACTACTCGTGCAACGCAGTGATCCCCATGAATGTTGGTTCCTTAGCCAGGTACGACCAAGATCAGTCCTTTTTAGGTCTTCTCGGGATCTGCGTCGAAGACCAGTCGCCGCCGGCGAGCGCCGCTGTCAGGCTCGGCTGGCGGCGCCGTTGCCGCTGTGCTCCATCAGGAAGATCTCGACGGCAACGTCGGGATCGTGCAGGTTGTCGCTCAAGAACGCCTCGACCGTGCGGCCGGTCAGCCGTTCGACGGCGGTGATCAGGTCGTCGCGCATCGTGTCCTGAAAGGCGCGGCGCATCGCCAGCACCTCCACTGCCTGGCCGCGACGGGCGAGCGTCCGCTCGGCCTTGGTCAGGCTGTCGCGAAGCGTCACGACGATCGTGTCGGGGCCGATCGTCGTGCGGGCGTGCGTCGGTCCGCGCCCGGTGTAGTCGTGCAGCAGGCCGACGACGGCGTTTGAGATCGCCGCTGACAGCGACCCCATAGGGATGCCGTGTTCGATGGGCGCTTCGGGTGCGTCGGGCATTGCGCCCGCTCCGGTCTCGCCCCCTCGATTTTGTGTGGCTCGTGAGCGAGGAAGACGTTGAGACCCGCGAGCCGGGGATGCTGCTCCATCCAGTGTAGGAGGCCACCCGTCGTCGGCGGCGCGGGTTGGTGCGCCCGGGTGCGGTGCGTAACGATTCCCGACCGCGCAACAACCGGCAGAGCTAGGCCAAACGACGTAGATGTGCGACAATGCGCCGTCTTCCGGGGTGACGGTAAGTTCGACCTTGCGCTCCGGAAGGCAGGTGCCAGGGCCAGTCGCTCGGGGGAGTCTGGATGGGCGCAGCGCGCGGGGGATCCGATTGGCTGCACGAGGGCTCGATCGGTGACGTGAGGTCGGTGCTCGATCACGCGCACGAAGCGTTCATCGCGATGGACGCCGGCGGGTTTGTGATCGATTGGAACCGCCAGGCCCAGCGGACGTTCGGCTGGTCTTCGGAGGAGGCGATCGGCCAGGTGCTAGCCGATCTGATCATCCCGCCGCGCGACCGCGCCGCGCACGCGGAGGGTCTGCGCCGGTATCTCGACGGCGGTCGGGCAAGGATCCTCGACAAGCGTCTGGAGCTCAGCGCGATCGACCGGACGGGCCGCGAGTTTCCTGTCGAGCTCACGATCTCACACCACGACGCGGCACCTGAGTATTTCTTCGCATTCTTGGTCGACATCTCACAGCGCAGGCTGTCGGAGCGGCTGCTGCGCGCGCAACTAGCGATCACGCGAGTGTTCGCCCAGGCGCTCAGCAGCGATCAGGCGATGCGCGAGCTGGTGGCCACGCTCGGCGAGGCAATGGAGTGGCAGCTGGGCGCATGGTGGTCGCAGGCGGAGGGCAGCGAGGTGCTGCGTTGCCGTTCGGTGTGGCGCAGCGAGGCGGCGGCGCTCGAGTTCGAGCAGATCACGCTTGCGCTCGAGCTTGCGCAGGGAGTCGCACTGCCGGGACGTGTGTGGGCGAGTGGGCAGCCCGAATGGACGGCCGACCTGGCAGCCGACCCGAGCGTTCCGCGAGCACAGGTGGCGCTGCGTGCCGGCCTCCACGCGTCGCTGTGCGTACCGGTTCTCGTCCAGGGCGAGTTTCACGGCGCGATCGAGTTCTTCAGCGGGCAGGTGGGGGAGCCCGCCCGCGCAACACGCGAGATCCTCGGCACGATCGCCGAGCAGATCGGAAGCTTCATGAGCGTGCTCGACGAACGCTCGGACCTGCTCATGAAGCTCCAACGCCTCGCGTTGACCGACGACCTGACGGGGCTGGCCAATCGTCGCGCCTGGCAGGACAACCTCGAACGTGAGATAGCAGCAGCACGGCGCAGCACTGAGCCGCTATGCGTCGCGATGCTCGACCTCGACCACTTCAAACGCTTCAACGACGCGCACGGTCATCAAGCCGGAGACCGGTTGCTGATCGAGCTCGCCCACGCCTGGCGCACGCAGCTGCGGGCAAGCGACATCCTCGCCCGCTACGGCGGCGAAGAGTTCGCGCTGCTGCTTCCCGCCTCGCCGATCGAGGCCGCCTCGAAGGTGCTCGCACGCGTGCGGACCGCGACACCCGAGGGCCAGACGTGCTCGGCCGGGCTTGCCGCCTTCAACGGCTCTGAGAGCCCAGAGCAACTGATCGGTCGCGCCGACGCAGCGCTGTATGAAGCCAAAGCCCGAGGCCGCAACCGGACCGTGATCGCCAAAGCCGACCGCTCCCACCGCACCCGCCTCGGCGAGGAGGACAGCAGTGCGTCCTGAGCGGCGTCAGTCTCTGGCTGCCGTGCCCCGCTTGAGCGCGGACGCGATGTCGGCGATGTCGCCACGCTCGCCGCTCGCGACGCTGATGACGAGCCGGTAGGCGTCGTCGTTGCTGAGCGTGAGTCGAACGCCGTTCATGCCGTAGAACGCCAGCAGCGCCCCGAGTGCAAGCCGTTTGTTGCCATCGACCAGCGCGTGGTCGCGGGCCAGTGAGTGCAGCAGGGACGCCGCCTTCTCGTGGATGTCGATGTAGGCGTCGGTACCGAAAGCGATGGCCTGTGGCCGTGCACGCGCCGACTCGAGCAGACCGTAGTCCCGCACTTCGGGCGTTGTTCGGAGCGTGCGCTGGGCGATGTAAAGGAGCGCTTGCAGATCGAGGAAGATCACTCGCCCAGGCGCTTGAGCGCTTCGGCGTAGCGAGGCAACTCCTCGTCGAGCACCTCGTCAAGCAGTTCGCGGGTACTCGACCGCTCGATGTACTCGCGAACGGCCTCGCGCGCCACATCCTGCATCGAGCGGCCCTCGCGGCGGGCGCGCCGGCGCAGCGCCTCGGTCTCGTCGTCGGTCAGCCGCAATGTCATCGCCACGCACACGATGGTATCACCCGTGATACCGGCCTTGATGAGCAGCACGCGCGGGAGAAACTCATCGCTCGCCTGTCGCTGAGCTGCTATTTCACGGAGCCGGCCAGCAGCCCCTGCACGAAGTAGCGCTGGAAGGCCAGAAACACGCAGAGCGGGATCGCGAGCGACACGAAGGAGGCCGGCGCGATCAGTTCGATGTTCGTCCCAAACTGACGCAGCTGAGAGAAGATCGCGACCGTGATCGGCTGCGTGTTGCGCCCGAACGTGAGCGCGACGATCAAGTCGTTCCATGTCCACAAAAACTGGAAGATCGCCAAGGAGGCGATTGCCGGCAGCCCGAGCGGCAGGATCAGGCGAAAGAAGATGCGCAGCTCCGACGCGCCGTCGATGCGCGCCGACTCGAGGATGTCCTTCGGTATCCCGATGAAGAAGTTGCGCAGCAGGAAGATCGCAAACGGCAGGCCGAAGGCGACGTGGAAGAGGATCAGCCCGAGGACCGTGTCGAACAGCCCGGTGTTGTTGTAAAGCGAGAAGATCGGGATCAGCGCCGTCTGCAACGGGACGACCAGCAGCGCGATGACGACGGCGAACAACAGGTCTCGCCCTGGAAACGTCAGCCAGGCGAACGCGTAGCCTGCCAGCGAGGCGACGAGCACGAGCACGAGCGTGTTGCCGACCGCGATCTCGACGGTCGTCAGCAGCGCCTTCGTCAGGTCGTTGTTGGCGAACAGGTCGCGGTAGTTCTCGAAGGTCGTGATGCTCGGCTTGGACAGGACCTCCCACCACCCGGTCTGCGCGATATCAGAGGCGGGAATCAAGGACGTCAGGAACAGGCCGAAGGTGGGGATCAGCCATAGCAGCGCGATGACCGCGAGCACGAGGTGCAGAGGCCCCTTGGCCGCGGCGCGCAGGATGCGCTTCATCAGGTCTCCCTCCTGAAGCGGCGGACGTTGAGCGCAAGAACCGGGATCACGAGCACGAACAGGAACACGGCGATCGCGGACCCCAGCCCGAAGTCGTTGACCCCGCCGAAGGACGTGCGCCACATCGCCAGCGCGATGACGTTGGCGTCGTCCTGCGAGGAGCCCGGAGCGACCGACAGGACGATGTCGAACACCTTCAGGACGTTGATCAGCATCGTGATGAAGACAACTGAGAGCACGGGGGCCAGCATCGGCACCGTCACGCGCCGGAAGACCTGCCACTCGGTCGCGCCGTCCGTGCGGGCCGCCTCGAGCACCTCGCGTGAGATCGCGGCCAGCCCTGCGGCGATGACGACCATCGCAAATCCCGCCCACACCCAGATGTAGGCGATCATGACCGCGGGGGTGATGAGCTTCGGTCCGAGCCAGGAGACGCCTTCGAACGGCGCGCTGAAGGTCTTGGACCCCACGCCCGCGCGGTAGCTGCCCGGTTTGACGCCGGCGAACTCAAAGCTGCCGTCGCCGGCGCTGGTGGTCGTTCCAACCGACGTGCCGGCGGCGTTGCGAAGCTTGACCGTCACCCCCGGGAGTCCCAGCTCGCCGGGCTCGATGAGGCCGGGCGTGCCGCCACCGGGCTTGAAGTCGCGCCACACGGTGCCGGTGATCGCGCCCGTCACCGGCTTCGGCGTCGCCGCCTGGCGTGCGCCCTTGGGCACCTCGTCGGGCGGGATCGCGGTCAGACCGAGTAGCGCGGTCTGCCCGGCAACCAGCGGCGTCTTCAGGACGAAGCCCCGCTCGATGCTTCCCTCCAGCGCGGGGGTGGATGGGGCGGCCGCGGTGAGCACGCCCGGCGAGCGCAACGCATCGTGAGCGACCTTGATGGCCGCGTTCACCGCACCCTGCTGGGGATCGCGCTCGAGCATGAGGTGCCAGATCACGCCGGCGGCGAACAGCGAGATCGCCATCGGCATGAAGACCGCGATCTTGAACGCCACGGACCACCGCACCCGCTCGGTCAGCACCGCGAAGATCAAGCCGATCGCCGTCACGAGGGCCGGCACCACGCCGACCCAGATCGCGTTGTTCTTGATCGCCGTCAGCAGCGTGTCGCTCGTGAAGAGCGATCGGTAGTTGTCGAACCACACGAACTGCGATCCGGAGCGGTCGAAGAAGCTGCGGATCACGGTCTGGACCGTCGGATAGACGAGCCAGACGATCACGAAGAAGGCGGCCGGGGCCAGGAAGACCGCGGTGATCGCGCGCCGGCGCCAGCGCCCGGCCCGCGGTCCGGGCGGGGAGTCCGCCCGAACCGCCGCATCGGCGATGGCGCCGGGCACCGCGTCCTCCTACTTGAACGCCTTCGCGGCCGAGGCCTCGAGCTTGGCCGCGGTGCCGTCGACGTCCTTCGGGTCGGCGAGGAAGTCCTGCAGGAGCTTCCACTCACCCTGTCCGGCCGTGCCGCCGAACGACGCCGGAGCCAGGTCGGACATGTCAAAGCGGAATGCGTCGGCCTTTGCGATCGCCGTCGCGATCGTGCGCGTGATCTCGTCCGGATAGGCGCTCGCGGGCACGTTCTTGTTCGGCGAGGAGAACCCGCCGCGCCGGACCCAGATCTCGGCGGCCTCGGGACTGGCGAGGTACTTCACCAGCTCACGGCCGCCCGGCGTGTCCTTGAACAGGACGAGCGAGTCGCCGCCGCCGACGACCGCGTTGGTCGCGTCGCCGACCGCCGGGAACGGAAAGACGTCGTAGCCGGTCTTGGGCTTGAGCTTCGTCTTCGTCGCGACGACTCCCGGGACGAAGTCGCCCTCGATCACCATGGCCGCCTTGGGCGGGTCGGCGAACACGTTCTCGACCGACTTCGGGAACTCGGTCTGCAACGCGCCGGACTTGCCCCCTGCGATGTTCGAGGCGTCGCCGAGCACCTGCGCCATCGTCCTGAGCGTCGTCTTGACCGACGCGTCTGTCCACTTGAGCTCGTGGGTGGCGAGCTGGTCGTACTTGTCAGGCCCCGCCTGACGCAGGTAGAGATTCTCGAACAGGTCGGTGAGCGTCCAGCCGTCGGCTCCTCCCAGCGAGTAGGCGGGAACCCCGGAGGCCTTCAGCGTCTTGGCGTTCTTGAGGAACTCCGGCCACGTCTTCGGTGGCGAGACGCCCGCGTTCTTGAACGCCGAGACGTTGAACCACACGGTCGACTTGTTTGCGCCCTTGAAGACGAAGCTGTAGAGCTTGTCGGCGATCGTGCCGAGCTTGACGAAGTCGGCCGGGTAGTTGTCGCTGATCGTCGGCTTGGCGAAGTCCAGCGACTTCAGCGCGCCCTTCTTCTGAAACTCCGCCACGACGCCGGGCTGCGCGACCGTGGCGAGGTCGGGCGGGCGGCCGCCCTCGACCGCGGTGCCCAGCACGGTCGGCACGTTGTCGCCGGCCGGGTCGTATCGCACGCGGATGTCGGGGAACTTGGCCTTAAAGCCGTCGAGCACGGCCTGGAAGGACTTCTGCTCGTCGCCGGTCCAGACGCCGACGATCGACAGCGATCCGGAGACGTTCTTGGTCGACGCGGTCCCGCCACTCTTGCTCGTGTCGTTGCTGTCGCCGCAGCCGGCGACCGCGACGGCCGCCAGCCCGGCAGCCGCGAAGGTGCCGAGGTGGAACGTGTGCCTGGTCACGGAGTGGGTCCTTTCGTCTGCTCGGCGTAGATGCCAAGCCCGGTTTGCGGGTCGAAGAAATGCAGCTCACGAGTGTCCACCACCGCTGTGATGGACTCGCCGGTTCTGACCCGTGATCGCGCGGAGAAGCGTCCCACGATCGTCGTCGCCGAGTCCTGCTTCGCGCTGGGGTCGAGCCCGATGTCTTGGGCCAGCTCACGCGTCTCGTCGGTCACGGCGGCACGGGCGTCGATGTCCAGGTGGACCATGATCTCGGAGCCCAGCGCCTCGCGCAGCTTGACCGTCCCCGTCAGCCGCCGGCCCGCGGGCGCATCGCGCGCGACGGCGGCGTCCTCGAGGTTCTCCGGGCGGATGCCGATCACGACCGGGCGGCCTTCGTGGGCGGCGAGCGCCGGACGCGCGGCGAGCAGGTCGTCGTCGAGCATGAGCCGCTGGCTGCCGAGGTTCGCGACGAGCCGGCCATCGGAGCGCTCGAGCGTGGCTTCGAGCATGTTCATCGCCGGACTTCCGATGAACCCGCCGACGAACAGGTTGAGCGGATGGTCGTAGAGCTCCTGGGGCGAGTCGACTTGCTGCAGCTCGCCCTTGCGCATGACCGCGACCCGGTCGCCCATGGTCATCGCCTCGACCTGGTCGTGCGTCACATAGATCGTCGTGACCCCGAGGTCCTGCTGCAGCTTCGCGATCTCGGCGCGCATCTGGACGCGGAGCTTCGCGTCGAGATTGGACAGCGGCTCGTCCATGAGGAACGCCTGGGGCTGGCGCACGATCGCGCGCCCCATCGCGACGCGCTGGCGCTGGCCGCCGGACAGCGCGCGGGGCTTGCGGCCCAGGAGCGCCTCGAGATCAAGGATCCGCGCCGCGTCCTGCACGCGGCGCTCGATCTCGTCCTTGGGCACCTTCTTCACGCGCAGTCCGAACGCGATGTTGTCGTAGACGCTGAGGTGCGGATACAGCGCGTAGCTCTGAAAGACCATCGCGATGTCGCGGTCCCGCGAGGGAACGTGGTTGACGACGCGCTCGCCGATGCGCACCACGCCCTCGGTGATCTCCTCCAGCCCGGCCGCCATGCGCAGCGCGGTCGTCTTGCCGCAGCCCGACGGACCGACCAGCACCATGAACTCGCCGTCTTCGATCGAGAGGTCCAGATCCTCGACCGCCCGCGTCCCGTCGGGATAGACCTTGCCAACGTCCTCGAAGACGACCTGGCTCACCGTTCTCCTTTCGCGCCGCACATGGCTGCACCTCCCGTTGTTGTAGACGATCGCCGCTAGCCTCGTGCCGGTGAACGAACGATCGCTCGGCATGGTCGCCGCCGGCCATCCGCTCACCGCGGAGGCCGGCGCGCGCGTGCTGCGCGACGGGGGCAACGCCGTCGACGCGGCGGTCGCCGCAATGCTGACCTCGTGGGTCGCCGAGCCGCTGCTGACCGGACCAGGCGCCGGCGGCTACATGCTGGTCGCGGGAGCGGGGGAGAAGCCGGCACTGCTGGACTTCTTCGTCGCCGCCCCCGGTTACGGCGCGAACCCCGACGAGCGCGCGCCGCTCGTGCCGGTCGAGGTCGACTTCGCCGGTGACGCCCGACAGACCTTCCACGTCGGCGCGTCGTCGTGCGGTGCCTATGGCACCCCGGCGGGCGTCGATGCGGCGATGCGGCGCTGGGGCTCGATGGAGCTCGCCGATCTGGCTGCGCCGGCGGCGACCCTCGCGCGCGAGGGCGTCGTCGTCAACGCCCAGCAGGCCGAGGTCATTCACCTGCTCGACGGCATCGTTCGCTCGACGCCACAAGCCGCGACGATCTTCGCGCCCGGCGGCCGGCTGCTGAGCGAGGGCGACCTGTTTCGCGATGCCGCTCTCGGCGACACGATCGAGCGGCTCGGTGCCGAGGGCGCCGCGCCGTTCTACGCCGGCGACATCTCCGAGCGGGTGGTCGCCTGGATCGCCGATCGCGGCGGTGTGCTGACCGCCGACGATTTGCGCGGCTATGCGGCGATCGAGCGCGAGCCGCTGCGCGTCGGCTATCGCGGGCGCGAGGTTCTGACCAACCCGCCGCCGTCGGCGGGCGGGATCCTGCTGGCGCTCGCTCTCGGGCAGCTCGACGCGGGGCCGGCCCCGCCGGCGCTGGCGGCGATCGTGCTCGCGATGCAGGACGCGCAGTCCGAGCGCACGCCGGAGTTCGTCGAGGGGCTCGGGGCGTCGGGCTTCGCCGTCAGCTTCCTCGGCTCGCGGCTGGGCTCGACGACGCATATCTCCGTGATGGACCGCGCCGGCCGCGCGTGCGCGGTGACCTGCACCAACGGCGAGGGCTCGGGCCTCGTCGTGCCCGGGACGGGGATGCACATCAACAACATCATGGGCGAGGCAGACCTCAGCCCGCTGGGCTTTCACCACGCGCCGGCCGGACGGCGGATGCCGTCGATGATGTCGCCGACGGTCGTGATGTCCGGCGACGACGTGCACGTTGCGATGGGCGCTTCGGGCTCCAACCGGATCCGCTCGGCGCTGCTGCAGACGATCGTCGGCGTCGTCGACCACGACCTCGATGCCTGCGACGCCGTGGCGGCCCCGCGGGTGCACTTCGAGGAAGGCGTCATCTACGCCGAGCCGGGCATCCCGCTGCACGAGCTGCGCTGCGATCCGCACAAGATCCACGCCTTCAAGGCACGCAACATGTTCTTCGGTGGCGCGCAGGCGGTCTGCCGCGATCCCGAGTCGGGCGAGTTCAGCGGCGGCGGCGATCCGCGCAGGGGTGGCGTGGCGGTGGCGGCGTGAGACACGCGGCGGCCTGGTGCGCGGCCGGCGCGTGCATGCTGGCGGCGAGCGCGTGCGGCACGCCGTCGCCGGATCTGTTCGTCGTCAAGCGCGACGGCGTCGTGCCCGGCGCGAAGCTCGAACTGCTCGTCTCCGACACGTCCGCACGCTGCAACCATGGCGCGGTGAAGCCGCTCTCCAGCGCGCAGACGCTCGAAGCCCGCGACATCACCGGCGAGCTGCTCAAGGTCCAGTCCGGCGAGGTCTCGCTGCCCGACGAGCCGCAGTACAAGATCTTCAGCTTCGTGGTGCAGACCGAACGGGGGTCGCTGAGCTATCCCGACACGGCGCAGCGCCCGCCGGTCCTGCCGCGCCTGTCGCGCTTCGTCCGGCGTGTGGCAATCGACACCTGCGGCCTGCAGCGGTAGCCGGTGTCGCTGGAGGCAGGCCACCGCCGGCGTGCGAGGCGGCATGGCGAGAGGTCAGCCTCAAGGTTTCAGTCGAAGCGGACCTTGCCGTTGGACCGCGCCCGCGCCTGCGCGCGCTCGACGAAGTCCAGCCGCTTCGTGGCGGCCTTGAACAGGCGCGCGACGAGCCGCATCCGCGCGTTCTCGGAGCGCAGGTCGAGCAGGCCCTGCTTGGCGTCGAGGCCGAAGTCGACCGTCGCGGCCATCTCGTAGGCGCTCTTGCGGGCGATCTCGGCGGTGTCGGGCTCTGTGTCGGTGGCCTGCACGACGAGCGCGGAGTACGCCGCATGAGCGGCGTCGGCTGCGGCGCTGTCGGGCTGCTCGGCCTTGTCGTCGAGGTACTCGATCGTGCCGGCGGGATAGGGCAGGCCGTCCTGGCGCTCGACGATCCGGAACGGCCGCGTGCCACGGGTGAGGACGTTCAGGCGCCCGTCGTCCATGTGCTCGAGCACCTCGGCGATCTCACAAGCGCAGCCGACTTGCCGTGTCCGTCCCTCGTCTACCCAGACGATCCCGAACTCGCTCTCGCGCTCCAGACAGACGGCGAACATCGTCTTGTAGCGTTCCTCGAAGATGTGCAGCGGGACGAGCTCGTGAGGCAGGGCCACGAGCTGGAGCGCGAACAGAGGGAAGTCGCGTACCGTCCGATTGGGCATCGACGCCGTATATCAGCACGATGAGGACTGCCCTGCTCTGGTTCCGGCGCGATCTGCGCATCGCCGACCACCCGGCGCTGATGCGGGCGGCGCGCGAGTTCGAGTGCGTCGTGCCGGTGTTCGTCTTCGACGATGCGCTGCTGCTGGGACGCTTTGCCTCCGGCCCGCGCACGGCCTTCATGCTCGGCTGCCTGCGCGCCCTGGACGGAGCGCTGCGCGAGCGCGGAAGCGGACTCGTCGTGCGCCACGGCCAGCCGGCCGAAGAGCTCGTCAAGCTCGCCGGGGACGTCAGCGCGGAAGCGGTCCTGTGGACGAGCGACGTCGCGCCGTACGCGCGGGTCCGCGATACGCGGGTGACCGAGGCGCTGCGGGCGGCCGGCGTGCGCGCGCTCCCGCAGGGCGGCGGGTATGTCATCGACATATCCGAGCCGCGGACGCAGGCCGGCAAGCCATACACGGTCTTCTCGCCGTTTCACCGCAGCTGGCGGGACGCTGAGCGGCGCCCGGTACACCGCGCGCCGGCGCACCTTCCCGCGCTGCCGGGCACCCTGCGCAAGGGACGGCTGCCGTCGCTAAAGACGCTGGGCGTCGACGGTGCCGGCGTCGTGGCCGAGCCGTTTCGTGAGCCGGGCGAGCCGGCGGCGCGCGCTGCCTTCGCGGCGTGGCTCGACGGACCGATCGATCGCTACCACGAACGCCACGACACGCTCGGCGATCCCGGCACGAGCGGGCTGTCGCCGTACCTGCGCTGGGGCTGTCTGTCGGCGGCCGAATGCGAGGCGCGCGCCGCGCGACGCGGCGGCGCCGGCGCAGAGGCCTGGCTGCGCCAGCTGTGCTGGCGCGAGTTCTACGCCCACGTCTGCTGCTGCATCCCGCCAACGCGCGAGAGGAGTTCCAGGAGCGCTACAGGAGGCTTGAGTGGCACGACGACGAGGAGGCGTTCGCCGCCTGGTGCGAGGGCCGCACGGGCTATCCGCTCGTCGACGCGGGCATGCGCGAGCTCGCGCGGACGGGCTGGATGCACAACCGCGCGCGGATGGTCGTCGGCTCGTTTCTGACAAAGGACCTGCACCTGGACTGGCGCTTGGGCGAAGCGCACTTCGAAGCCCTGCTGCTCGACGGCGAGCCGGCTCAGAACAACGGCAACTGGCAGTGGATCGCATCGGTCGGCGTCGACCCGGCGCCGTACTTCCGGCGCTTGTTCAACCCGGTGCTGCAGCAGAGGAAGTTCGATCCTGACGGGGCGTACGTGCGTCGCTGGGTGCCGGAGCTGCGCAGCGTGCCGGACGCGCGCCTGCCCGAGCCCTGGAAGATGAGCGAGGCCGAGCAGGAGGCGGCCGGCTGCGTCATCGGCCGCGACTACCCGGCGCCGATCGTGGAGCACGCGGTCGAGCGCGAGCGGGCGATCGAGCGCTACCGGGAGGCTGGCTGAGGGAAGTCCCCGTCGCCGCGCCTCAGGAGCCGAACTCGAACCGCTGTCAATGGCCATCGGTGTCTCCCCAGCTACGGCCATCGGTTCTCCCCACTGGCGGTCACGTTGGCTCCCCGCTGGTGGCCATCGGTTCTCCCCAGCACGCTGTCGTCGCGAAGCCGAGCCCGTAGG
>JAWVGJ010000103.1:0-39779 GCA_033855115.1 Solirubrobacteraceae bacterium | reverse complement strand
CCCGCCGAGCGGGGCGACGGGTATCGCGTTGGCGCCGCCGCGGGAGGGTACCCCGGCGGGGGTTCAGACGGGCATCAGCCTGACGACCGGCGACATCGACGCGACCTACGCGCAGCTGCAGTCGCGTCGCGTGGACGTCGACGCCGAGGTAGCGCGTATGGGCGAGCCGGTGCCCCGATGTTCTGGTTTCGAGACCCCGACGGCAATACGCTGCTGATCGTCGAGCAGAGCTGAATCGCGATGCGGAAGGTCATCTACTCGCTGGGAGTATCGCTGGATGGGTTCATCGCTGGGCCCAAAGGCGAGATCGACTGGTCGCCGCCGGACGAAGAGCGGCATCGGTTCCATAACCAGCAGACGCGGGAGCTTGGCGCGCACCTCTGCGGACGGCGGCTTTACGAGGCGATGGTGTACTGGGAGACCGCTGACGAGAACCCGTCGGCCGCCGAGCACGAACTCGAGTTCGCCCGCATCTGGAAGGACTTGCCGAAGATCGTGTTCTCGAAGACCCTTGAGAAGGTCGAGGGC
This sequence comes from Solirubrobacteraceae bacterium, assembly GCA_033855115.1. Classification (GTDB taxonomy): domain Bacteria; phylum Actinomycetota; class Thermoleophilia; order Solirubrobacterales; family Solirubrobacteraceae; genus CADCVQ01. The sequence goes on along the minus strand of JAWVGJ010000103.1, from coordinate 39,251 downwards.
AACGCCAGGCTGGTCAGGGACGGCGTCGCCGAAGAGATCGCCAAGCTCAAGCAACAGCCAGGTAAGGATGTGGCCGTCGCCGGCGCTGGCCTGGCCTCCACCGTCATCAAGCTGGGCCTTGTCGACGAGTACCGGCTCTTCGTCAATCCGGTGATACTGGGAGGGGGCACGCCTTACTTCCCGCCCCTGGAGGAGAGGATCGACTTGGAACTGGTCGAGACGCAGACGTTCAGCTCTCGCGTCGTGTACCTCCGCTACCGCCGCGTGTAAGAGGCCGTCTTCGAGCCAGCCGGCCGCTACGCGATCAAACCGGCGCCGCGCAGGCAACCGTCCAGATAACGCCCGCTGACCTTGCGGCAGGCAGCGCGCAGGGTCTTCGGCGTAGGCTCGAGCGACGCGAGGACGGAACCCACGCCCGAGTAGCAGCGAGCGCGGTAGCGCAAGGGTGAGAGGGAGCAGAAGCGCGCACCGCGCGGAGCCGCCGCATCCGAGTTGACGATCTCCCGCGAGACCCCGTACAGGCAGTCGCCTTCGTTGGACTTTGCCAGCCGGCAGCTCGCCAGCGCCTTGTGCGCGTTCGTGCCCGCGATCCCGGAGACATCGCGGCCGAAGGACTCGTAGCAGGTGCCGACCCAGGCCGGCTCGCTGAGCCGGCAGGCGTCGGCCGTCTTCTCCTGGTCGTAGTTCGTCATCCGCAGGATGTTCGCCGTGACAAGCAGATAGCAGTAGAGCTTGTGGCGCTTGGCGACGCTGTTGCAGGGATAGATCGGGTCGTCTTTGCGCAGGTACTTCGACGTCACGCCGTAGGAGGAGTTGAAATTCTCCATGAAGACGCCGCCGCTGCACGAAACCCGCTCAAAACCGCTGCGCAGACCGTCGCAGGTCTTCAGCGAGGCCGGCATGTCGTAGCCCGTGTAGATCATCAGGCCGTGCCCGAGGCCATGGATGCACTGGAAGGCGAGAAAGCGCTGCGAATTGATCTGCGGGTCGCTGCACAGCTGGCGCGCGACGACATCCAGCTTGTCGGTCGGCTGACCGAGGAACGCACGCTCGATGATGCCGTGGTAGTAGCCCGAGGCGCAAACCGGAGTTCCGGCGATGAACGCGGGCGCCACCCGGTCCTTGAAACGCGTGAGCGCCGCCGAGCCCATGCGGTGCGCGATGCGATGACAATCCGCGGCGATGGCGCTGTCGGAGGTGAGCATCGACTGCAACCGCGTCAGCGCCGGCTTGGGGCCCACCTTGAACGTCATGTTGCCGAAGGCCTGCTCGAGGCATTCGAAGTTGCCGTCCTTGCACTCGCTCAGGCGCGTCGAGTCGGGCTTAAACGGCGTGGCGACGGCCTTGCCGGAGGCGTTGCCGGCGCCGACGAAGGCCGCCAGGTCGCGCTTCTCCTTCGTCGACAGCTTGTCGGCGAAGCTCGGCATCAGGCCGCCGGGCTTGCGCAGTTGGAGCATCACGCGAGACGGGCTCGGGCCGACGGAGTCCAAGTCGGGGCCCGTCGTGCCTTTCGAGGCGGCGGCGGCGAACGTGTGGCAGCCCGCGCAGCCCTGGGACGTGAACAGGCGCTTTCCGGCCACCGGGTCGCCGTCGCCGGCTCCCGAGTCGCCACCACAGGAAGCGAGCATCAGCACAGCCAAGACGAACGCGACACAGCGCACGGGTACCGGTGCGTGCTTCATCAGCCGCCGACGATAGCCGCGCGACTACGCCGGATGTCGAGCTTGCCGGGGGCTCGCGCGCGAACAGCCATCCCGAGCTCGACGCAGCCGCCGACGTCCACGCGACGATACTTGTGCGATGGGTGACCAGCTGTTTCCGACCAGCGACTCCTCGCTGGCCGCGCCCGGCTCGCCGGTGCCCGCTGCCGACGCGCCGCTCGCGGTGCGCATGCGCCCGCGGATCCTCGACGACGTCGTCGGCCAGCAGCACCTGCTCGGAACGCTCGAGCATCCGACGGGCCTGCGGCGCGCGATCGCCGAGGGACGCCCGCACTCGATGCTGCTGCACGGTCCACCGGGCACCGGCAAGACGACGCTCGCCCGGCTCGTCGCGGGGGCGGCGGACGCGGCCTTCGAGGAGTTGAGCGCGGTGCAGGCCGGCCGCGCCGAGGTGCGCGCTGTCATCGCCCGCGCGACACACCGCCGCGAGACCGGCGGCCAGGCGACGATCTTCTTCCTCGACTTTACCTCTCGGCGTTTGGGTGTACGCGACGTACGTTCTGGCTGGTGCGGAGCCCCGGCGGGTGCGCCCGTTGGGATCGGGCGTGGACGTCGCGCCGTTCATTCCGATCAACCCAGAAAGAGATGGTTCAATCGGTCCAACCCGAGCTCAGAGTCACGGGCGGGTAGGGACTGATGTCGGGGGGACAAGGGCGCAGCCCTGGGCCCTTGGGCTCTCGGCGCGCGCGTGCACCGGTTCGACGCAGGCGGTTTCGAGCGGCAGGTCGCGCGACTAGTCTGCGGGCGTGATCACCGGGGAGCTGAAGGCGCAGGTCGACGCCATCTGGAATGCGTTCTGGTCGGGCGGGATCGCGAATCCGCTCGAGGTCATGGAGCAGATCACCTACCTGCTCTTCATTCGTCGTCTTGACGAGCTGCACACGGCGGCGGAGAACAGAGCCAACCGGTTCGGTCGCCCGATCGAAAGCCCGGTCTTTCCCGATGGGGACGACGAGTTCGGCCGCGCGTACAGCGACTTGCGCTGGTCGCGGTTCAAGGATCGCGACCCTGCCGAGCTGTTCGCGATCGTCGGCGAGCGGGTGTTTCCGTTCCTGCGTGAGATCGGCGGCGACGGCTCCACCTACTCGCACCACATGCGCGATGCGCGGTTCACGATCCCGACGCCAGCGCTGCTGACGAAGGTCGTCGATCTCCTCGACGACCTCCCGATGGAAGGTCGCGACACCAAGGGCGACGTTTACGAGTACATGCTGAGCAAGATCGCCTCCGCCGGCCAGAACGGGCAATTCCGCACGCCGCGCCACATCATCGCGCTGATGGTGGAAATGCAGGCACCGCAGCCGGCTGACGAGATCTGCGACCCGGCGTGCGGAACCGCCGGCTTCCTCGTGGCTTCCGGCGAGTACGTGCGGCGAACACATCCCGACGTGCAGCACGACGCAGCGCAGCGCAAGCACTTTCACAACAGCATGTTCCACGGCTTCGACTTCGATGGCACGATGCTGCGGATTGGGTCGATGAACATGCTGCTGCACGGCGTCGAGGCACCCGACATCCGCTATCGAGACTCGCTGTCGGAGGGGGCGGGTGAGGAGGAGGGCCTCTACTCGCTGATCCTCGCGAACCCACCGTTCGCCGGCAGCCTCGACTACGAAACGACGGCGCAGAACCTGCTCCGGGTGGTGAAGACGAAGAAGACGGAGCTGCTGTTCTTGGCGCTGTTCCTGCGTCTGTTGCGCCCGGGCGGGCGCGCCGCTGTGATCGTGCCTGACGGGGTGCTGTTTGGCGCGAGCCGCGCCCACAAGGAGCTGCGCAGGATTCTCGTTGAGGATCAGAAACTCGACGCGATCGTGAAGCTGCCAAGCGGCGTCTTCAAGCCATACGCAGGGGTCTCGACCTCCATCGTGTTCTTCACGAAAACCGAAAGCGGCGGTACCGACCAAGTCTGGTTCTACGACGTTGCGGCCGACGGTTGGAGCCTCGACGACAAGCGAACCCCCCTCTTGGCCGACAACAAGCTTGGACCACGGCCCGCAGCCGAGCTCAGCGACGACGAGCACATTAGAAACAACCTGCCCGACGTGCTCGCCCGATGGGCTCTCCGAGAGGAGCAAGAGCGCGGACGGGCCCGGACCGAACAGAGCTTCTGCGTCCCCAAATCCGACATCGTCGCCGAGGGTTACGACCTCTCGATCAACCGCTATAACGAGATCGTCCTCGAGGAGGTCGGCCACCGCCTGCCGGAAGAGATCATCGCCGATCTCGATCGGCTGGAGGATGAGATCCGGACGGAACTGGACAAGCTCAAGGACATGATCCAGTGAAGACCCCTCCGCATGCGGCGCTCGGCGACGTCGCGGATTTCATCAATGGGATGGCGTTCAAGCCATCCGATTGGTCCGAGGCCGGCGCCCGGATAATCCGTATCCAGAACCTCACCGATCCGAGCAAGCAGTACAACCGAACGCAACGCACGGTGCCGCTGCGGGCTCGTGTTCATCCCGGCGATCTGCTGGTGTCGTGGTCTGCGACGCTCGGGGTGTTCGAATGGTCCGGCGAGGATGTGGCGGTCCTGAATCAGCACATCTTCCGTGTCGTTCCAGACGACCACCTGGTCGCAAAGCGGTATCTCAAGCACCTCTTGGTTGGAGCGATCGCCGACATGGAGCGACACCTTCATGGGGCGACCATGAAGCATGTGAATCGCGGCGAGTTTCTGAACACCACGATTCCGCTTCCCGCTCTCGGCGAGCAGAGACGGATCGCCCAAGTGCTCGACGCCGCGGATGCACTGCGGGGCCAGCGAAGGCTCGCGCTGCGGACCGGGGCATCCCTGACCCCTGCGGCGCTTGAGCAAGCTTTCGGAACAGTGGAGGCGAACGACCACAACCTTCCTGCTAGGGAGCTTCGGGAGGTTTGCTCGCGCATAACCGATGGGACTCATCAATCACCCGACTGGACTGAGAGTGGAGTGCCGTTCCTCTTCGTCTCGAACATCATGAGCGGAGAGATCGTCTGGGATACCGCGAAACATGTCTCTGAGGCGACCCACGCCGCGCTAACGGCGCGATGCCCGATCGAACCCGGCGACGTTCTCTACTCAACCGTTGGGAGCTACGGAGTTCCTGCAGTGGTGCGTACCTCCCGCAAGTTCGCATTTCAGCGCCACATCGCACATATCAAGCCGCGGCGGGACGAGATTCATCCTGAATACCTGAGGGCCGTCCTGGCGTCACCGAGTCTTCAGCGGCAGGCTGACCGAGTCGCACGGGGCGTCGCTCAGAAGACGCTGAACTTGGCTGCGATCCAGCGATTCCGACTGCTTGTCCCTTCGCTGGCCGACCAGATCCGCTTCGCCGCGCTCGCCAGTCGGGCATCGACTATGCATTCTGCGGGGCAACGACACCTCGCCCTCCTCGACCGCCTCTTCACCGCCCTCCAACGCAGAGCCTTCACAGGCTCGCTCTGACTCCCGCGGTGTCAGTAGCGCCCACTCCACAGCGCGCTTCGAACTTCGCCTTCCTCAAGGCCGCTTGGCCAGCGCTCTGCCTCGAGTCCATCAAGGCCGAGCGCAACGTCGTCGCCGACCCACGCACAGCCTGCTTCTACGCTCGCCGCGCACTCGAGCTCGCCGTCGCCTGGCTCTACGATGCCGACCGCGCGCTCGTCCGGCCGTACAAGGACGACCTCTCATCGATGTTGTTCGAGCCGTCATTTCAGACGAGCATCGAGACGCGGATCCGAACGAAGATGGACGTGATCCGTAAGCAGGGCAACGCGGCGGTCCACCGTCAGAAGCCAATCACGGCGAACGAGGCGGCCGTCGTTGTACGCGAGCTCTTCCACGTCATGTTCTGGCTTGCTCGCACCTACGCGCGCGCTCCTGAGGAAGCACCGCATCCCGCCCTTGCCTTTGACCTGGCTGCAATCCCGCGACCGGTCACGCCGGAGCAGCGGCAGGCGACGCTCGCCGCACTCCGCAAGAAGGCCGAACAGCAGGCCGCACGCGATGCCGAACTCGACCGCGCACGCGCGGACAACGAGGGTCTGCAGGCCGAACTAGAGCGCCTGCGAGCTGAGGTCGCAGCCACGAAGGCGATCAACGCGGCGCGACCTGACGATCACGACTACGACGAGGACACCACCCGCGATATCTACATCGACCTCCTCCTTCGCGAGGCCGGCTGGCCGCTCGAGGAGAGCCGCGATCGCGAGTTCGAGGTCGCCGGCATGCCGAGCGCGACGGGCGTCGGCTACATCGACTACGTGCTCTGGGGCGATGACGGTAAGCCGCTCGCTGTCGTGGAGGCCAAGCGCACGCGACGCGATGCGAACGTCGGTCGCCAGCAGGCCAAGCTCTATGCCGACTGCCTCGAGCAGCGGTTTGGTCAGCGGCCGGTGATCTTCTATTCCAACGGCTACGAGACGTGGCTGTGGGACGACGCGGCTTACCCGCCGCGCGCGGTGCAGGGCTTCTACACCAAGGACGAGCTGGCGCTGCTGATCAACCGGCGGACATCTCGTCGGAGGCTGGCGTCACTCCAGATCTCGTCGACGATCGTCGAGCGCCATTACCAGCAGCGCGCGATCCGGCGGATAGCCGCGACCCTCGAGGAAGACAATCAGCGCAAGGCGCTCGTCGTGATGGCCACCGGAGCCGGGAAGACGCGCACGGTGGTTGCGCTCATCGACCTGCTCATGCGAGCGGGATGGATCAAGCGCGTGCTGTTTCTCGCCGACCGCGTCGCTCTGGTCAATCAGGCGGTCGGCACGTTCAAAGCTCATCTGCCCGACTCGACGACGGTCAACCTCGTCACGGAGCGCGGCGCCGACGGGCGCGTGTACGCATCGACGTATCCGACGATGATGGGCCTGATTGGCGAAGCGCAGGCCGGCGGGACTCGGCGCTTCGGACCAGGGTTCTTCGACCTCGTCGTGATCGACGAAGCCCATCGGTCCGTCTACCAGAAGTACCGCGCGATCTTCGCCTACTTCGACTCGCTGCTCGTCGGGCTCACGGCCACGCCGAAGGACGACGTCGACCACAACACCTACGGACTCTTCGGGCTGGAGCCGGGCGTCCCGACGGACGCCTACGGCCTTGAGGAGGCCGTCGCCGAGGGCTATCTCGTGCCACCCCGGGCCGTCACGGTGCCGCTGAAGTTCCCACGCGAAGGTGTTCGCTACGACGACCTATCTGAGGATGAGAAGGAGGCCTGGGAGGCCCAGGACTGGGGAGACGACGAGCAGCCGGACACGGTCGCCGCGGAGGCGGTCAACCGCTGGCTGTTCAACTCAGACACTGTCGACAAGGTGCTGGAGACGCTGATGACCCGCGGGCACCGAGTGGCCGGCGGGGACCGTCTCGGCAAGACGATCGTGTTCGCCAAGAACAACGGGCACGCTGAGTTCATCGCGCGGCGCTTCGACGCGAACTTTCCCGAGCACGCCGGCCACTTCGCTCGGGTGATCACCTACCGGACCGAGTACGCCCAGTCGCTGATCGACGACTTCTCCCAGAAGGACAAGGCGCCGCACATCGCCATGTCGGTCGACATGCTCGATACCGGCATCGATGTGCCGGAAGTCGTGAACCTCGTCTTCTTCAAGCCCGTCCGATCCAAGACCAAGTTCTGGCAGATGATCGGCCGCGGCACGCGTCTATGCCGCGATCTCTACGGCCCGGGTGAGCACAAGCAGGACTTCTTCGTCTTCGACTGCTGCGAGAACATCGCGTTCTTCAACCAGGACATCCCGACGACCGCCGGCGCGGGCGGCGAGTCGCTTCGGAAGCGCCTCTTCAGCGAGCGCCTTGAGCTGATCCTTGCGCTGGCTGACGCCGATGGTGACGGCGACGGCACCACCAGCGAGGCGGGGCTTCGCACCGACACGATCGCCCTTCTCCGGTCGGCGATTGAGGGCATGAATGTCGACAACTTCCTCGTGCGGCCGCACCGCCGCTCGGTGGAGCGCTATCGGGAGAAGGCTCCGTGGGAACCACTCGAGCCTGAAGCCGCTGCTGAGCTCGCTGCGGGGGTTGGCGATCTGCCGACCACGGTGCGAGACGACGACGAGGAGGCCAAGCGCTTCGACCTGATCGTGCTCAAGCTGCAACTCGGCCGGCTGCGCGGCGAGCCCGGCCAGGAACGGCTTCGTCGGCAGGTGCAGGAGATCGCGGCCGGACTGCTCGAGCAGCTCTCCATTCCGGCCATCCGAGAGCAGCAGGAGCTGCTCGCAGATCTCGCTGGAGACGAGTGGTGGGTGGACGTGACCGTGACGATGCTCGAACGCGCGAGACAGCGCGTGCGTGGGCTCGTGAGGCTGTTGGAGAAGCGCAAGCGCGTCATCGTCTACACAGACTTCATCGACGAACTCGGCGAGGTTGAGGAGATCGAGCTCCGGGGGGTGACGACCGGTACCGATTTCGAGCGCTTCCGTGACAAGGCACGCGCGTACCTCCGACGGCACGACGCTCACGTCGCATTGCAGAAGCTGCGGCGCAACAAGCCGCTCACCGTCACCGACATCCAAGAGCTCGAGGGAATTCTCGCCGACGCAGCGATCGGGACGTCAGCGGATATCGATCGAGCGCGCGAGGGCGACGGCCTCGGTGTGTTCGTCCGTTCGCTCGTGGGCCTCGACCGCGACGCCGCGACGGACGCACTTTCCGCGTTCGTCAACGGGCGCGTGCTCAGCGCGAACCAGCACGACTTCGTCGCGCTCGTCGTCGAGCATCTAACGGCTAACGGCGTCATGAAGCCGGAGAAGCTCTACGAACCACCGTTTACCGACATCGCAACCGGGGGCCCCGAAGGCATCTTCGCCGACGCCGAGGTGGGCGTCTTGATCTCAGTGATCGAGGGCATCCGTGCTAATGCGGTGCCCGCGCCTGAAGCCGCATAAGCCGCCGCGGGGAGGCCGCGCCTCGCCTCGCCGTCCTAGCGACGTCTCCTAGTACCGGTAGATCTTTCCGTCCTCGAGCCATTCGGGCACCTCGTACCCGGCGAGCTCGAAGTGCGACGTGAGGATGAGGCGGAGCACCCGGGCCGCTGCGTAAGAGCGCTCCATCAGCTCACGCTGTTGCTCGTAATAGACGAGGTCGAAGACATTGTCATCCGTGCCGTGAGCGGGCCGCTGGCGAAGCTTCCGGACTTCACGGAATGTCTCCGAGACGGCCGCCACTTGACCAGGCGCGATGTGGCCGAGCCACTCTTCGAGCAGCTGAATTGTGCCCTTGTCTGCGGCGCCGGCCGCTGTCTGGCCAAGCACGTGGACCAAGAACCTCTTGTTGAGGTTCTGACTCATCATCTTGTCGAGTGTCGCGTGGAAGTCCTGGAGCTCCTTGAGCGTGGGCCTGATCAGGAACGTAAAGTTGCCCGGCTTGCGGCCCCGGAATGACTCTCGGACGAGGGGCGGTAGGTCGACCGCCTCAGGCATGGCCTTCAACAGCTCCAATTCCTCGAGGAAGGCGTCGAACATCGAGATGCCATCGGGAAACTCGCCGAGGATCGATGATGCGTAGTACGCGGGGTGCAGCTTGTAGCCGCCAGCGAGCTCCCGCGCCTTCCAGATCTGCTGATGCTCGGGACTGAGGTCGCTCAGATAGCGGTTAAAGACGCACACCGCGCGATGCATAGCGTCGTCGTAGCCAAAGCCGAAGGTCTGCAGGATGACCTTGTCGGCCTCCCGCATGGCTTCGCTTGCGTAGTGCTCATCCGCGACGCTGATCGTTCCTGCGGTTTCGTTCGTGTCGTAGCGGTAGCGAGGATCGTTGCGATATTGCTCAAGGATGCTGAGCTCGAAGAACGCGGGCTCCAGCTGGCCAGCGCCGAGCGCCAGCCGAAGCGTGTACGGCTGACCCTCAAACGCACTGCGATCGACGCTCGCTTCGAGATGCTTCGGCTCCGGATACGCGACGACGTGCGTTAGGTCATCGACCCTGTCGAGTTCGGCAAGCTGCGCCTCGATCGGCGCCGAGGGGAATGCCCTGATGTGCGGATTTCCCACCGTGACGGGGATCGACACGAGGCCGTCCTCAATCAGCGCACGAAGCATCGGCTCGAGTTGTTGTCGTGGAATGTCGAGCCGGACGACGGGCAGGCCGTTGAAGTCACGGCTATCGAGGTAGTACGTGGTGATCGCCGCGAGCAGAACGTCCTTCGTCACCGCTCGAGCATCCCATCTCTGGCTCTCGGGTTGGATGTCCTACAGCCGAACCCTCCCGTTGTCTCGTGCGGCCAGGTGTGCGCGCAGCAGCTTGCGCCGAGAGGGAGTCGTCTTGTGCGCGCGCGCGAGACTCACGACATGAGCAGCACCACGAGCATCGACAGCCGCTCCACTGCACCGTCAGATCTCCGCGTCCAGGCAGTGCATCATCCCGACGACCGCCGGTCCTACGTGGTGCGCGTTGTGACTACCGGCCTCTTCCATGCTCGTGCCGATAAGTTCCTCGCGCCCCTCGCCGAGGGGACCCAGCGAACTTACGCTCACCACCTCGTTGACCATCTCCGATGGCTGGCCGCAAGCGGCTACACCGAGGAGACGATCGCCTTCGCGGACCTCCGGCGGTACATGGCTCTGTGCGGAGCGGAGCACGCCGGGCCACTGGGCATGCCATGGCGAGCGCGGCCGTTAGGGGATGCCGCGCTAGGCGTTAGAGCCGCCTGCGTCAAGGGCTACTACGTCGATCTGACGACCCGGGAGGGCATCAACCCATCGCTTCGCGCCGACCTGGCCAAGCGGCGGTTCGCCAATGGCCATGACCGGGACAGATCCGTGCTCGGGCATCTGATGACCTCCACGCCCTCGAACCCGCTCGCTGGCCGGGCGCCGCCGAGACGTCACCCCCGATTGCTGCCTGACGGGACTCGAGAGGCGATGCTCGACGCGGTCCGAACGGCCCGTGATCGCATGATCATCACGTGGCTGAGCGATTCGGGCATGCGCATCGGCGAACTGTGCGGACTCTCGTTCTGCGACCTGCATCTCCGCAAGAACCATGAGTGCGGCGAGCGAGCCGGACCACACGTGCACATCGTGCGGCGCCACAATCCCAATAGCGCCAGCGCCAAGACGGCCTTGCCCGCAAGGTCACCGACGGCGTCATCACCGGCGGTACCGTCCGCCGCGTCAGCCCGGCGATGGTGGACGCCTACAACGAATACGTCGCCGACGAGTACCACAAGATCAGAGCCGTCGCCGACACCGATCTGGTCTTTGTGCACCTAGTCGGTCCCACCGCGGGACAGCCGCTGACGACGCATGGCGCGCGCCAGATGATGGACCGTGCCGGCCGTCGAGCGGGGCTCGGGCGCATCAAGCCTCACGCCTTCCGTCATACCTGGGCAACAGCTCTGACGGAGGCCACCGGCGGCAATACGAAGGCGGTCGCAGACGAACGGGGCTGGGCAAGCTCGCAGACCGTCGAGGACACCTATGCGCACCTCGCCGGCGACCCACCCTGGAAGCGGCGCTCGTAACCATCTGGGGGCAGGACACGTGACCAGCGGCCTATCTGCGATCGCGACTGTCGACGACCTATTCGCGCTGGAGCCCCTCCGCCGCTTCGAAGCTCTGGTCGCTGGACCGAACTTCGACGACTACCTCCGCTCCGAACCGATCCGGTTCGACTCGGAACACCCCATCTACGGCAACTCATGTCGCGTGCCTGGGTGCGAGATGCATAGCACCCAGGCCACGTGGTGGTGCACGCAGCACAGTCATTCCCGTCAGGCCGCGCGACGCGACGGGATCGGTGAAGCGGAATGGCTCGCCAATGCGCAGCCCATCGGTCGGAAGGTCGCTCGCGGCCCGGCCCAGCAACAGCTGCCAGCCTGCCGGTTCTGTCCAGACCGCGATGCATTTGTGCGTGGTTTGTGCAAGACCCACACGGCACGACACGCGTACGCCCGCCGCGCTGCAGACGCGTTCGATGAACACGCCTGGGCGGCTGCACAAGTCGCCTTGCCGGGCACCGGCAAATGCCTGGTCGACGGCTGCCTGAGGCGAGCCGAATCAGAACCATCGCTGTGTCACCACCACCGCAAGGCATGGGTCATGTCCCGCCGGCCCGATGGACTCGCCATGCACAAATGGTTGCTGAGACATTGCGACGGCCCGAGTGCAGACGCGGTGTTCCTGACGGGCCTGCACCCACTTCTCGCGGCCGAGATCCGCTACGCGCTGTGGACCCATACCAAGAACGCGGCGCCCGCCCGCTGGCATCCGATGTGGCTGCGAACGCTCGTCAAGTCGTGCCGGATGCAGGGGATCAACTCGCTCCTGGAGCTCGACCCAAGCGACGAGAGCTGGACGACAAACCCACAGGCGGTCAACAGAATCGTTCGTGAGATGCGCAACGACGTGCTGCCGATCCATCACAGTCGCGCCGAGACGCGAGAACTCGGGTACCTCGATACGAACTACTGGGGCTTTCGCTTCGTGCAACGGCGTTCGCCATTTGACCTCACCGCGATCCCTCAGCGCTGGCTTCGGGATCTCGTGTGGGACTACTTCGCCAGTCAACTCGACGGCTCGAGGCACCCGCGTACCCAGGGCCCGTTCGAGCAGGCGCGCCGTTCGATCATCTGCTTCGGCACATACCTCCGTGACTGCGATCCTCATCGCGGATCGCGGCCCGCGGCGCTATCCGAATTCACCGCACGGGACTTCGCAGCGGACCTGAAGCGTCGCGTCGCCAACGCACAGCCGATGCGCGGCGTCTTCAACGTCGACGGCACACCCTCGACAGCAACGACTACGACTTATCCGATCGTCATGAACGCCCTGCGAAAGGTGCTGCGCTGGGCGATGGAGTCGGGTACCGCGAGCTCCGCCGGCGTGGGGCGTGAGTTCATCGTCGCTATCCCCAATGGTGGCGCGACGTCCTTCAAGAACCCGCGGCCCTTTGCGGACGAGGCCCTCGGCAAGTTGAGCGATCCGGCAAACATCCAGCTCTTCGACAAGGTCGACCGTCGGGACAACGGCATCGGCGATATCTGGGCGATCCAGATCCAATGTGGCCGGCGTATTGGAGAGGTCGTCAAGCTCCGACTCGACTGCGTCGGCGAACACCTCGGGAGGACGTGGATGTGGGTCGACATGACGAAGGTCGGCAAGCTCGACTACGCCATCCAGATCCCGCGCAGCGTGTACGACACGATCCGCGCACGACAAGCCAAAACCATGGAGGCGTTTCGTCAGCAGTACGGGACCGATCCGACCGCCGCCCAGCAACGGGCCATTGCCCTATTTCCAAGTCGGATGAAGAACCCAACCTTCGAGTTGTCGATCTCCCCGTCAACTTTCTCGGTTCGTTTCAAGCAGTGGCTCGAGCTCGACGAGATCAACCTGCCCGGGCACACGACCCACCAAGCCCGGCACACGCTGGCGACGAGACTCGTGAACGCGGGCGCCAGCATGACGCACGTCAAACTCGGGCACGTGTCCGAGCGAATGAGCGACTCCTACGTGAACATCGCCGGATCGCAGGTCGAGCCGTTCCTGATTCAGCTCTGGGTCAGGGGGCCGGGCAACGCCAACCCCGGCGAGGTGGTGCTCACACCCACTGATGCCGAGGTGAGCACCGTCGAGAGGCTGATGGTCGACCTCGCCGCCCTCCCGACCGAGCACGGACTCTGCACGTACAAGCCTGTCGTCGGGGGCTTCGATTGTCCATTCGAGCGCAAGTGCGACTCGTGTGAGCATTTCGTCATCACGGGGGCCGACTACGGCTACTGGAAACGCCAGGAGGAGCGGTGGGCGGCGATGGCCGAAGGCGCTCCTGACGAGACCGCCCGTGACTACATCTACGGCGCCTTCGAGCGCAGCTCGCAGGCACTGGCCGGGTTGGAGAAGGCGCTACTGGCGCTCGGGTTACTCGACCAAGCCAAGGAGCTCGATCTGCGCAGCCCTCAACAGGACTTCTTCGAGCCGATCTGGTCGCGCGGATGGCGGGCATGCGATCTCGCTGAGATCGGCGGGGGCCAGCGGCTTGCAGGCAGTCATTTTCAGGCGCTAGACGCCGGTGCTATCGACGCGAGCGCGGTGGCATGACGAGCGGCATCCCGGCGCAGACGGACCGACCACGACCTCGGCCCGCGCACGCGATCCACGCCCGCAGGCAAGCCTCCGCCGAGAAGCTTGCGTCGGTCAACAGGGTCGTCCAGCTCCTCGGCCGGACCGGGGTGCCAATCACCGTGTCTGCGGTTCATCGACTCGCCGGCGTTTCGCGGTCGTTCACGTACGAGAACGAGGAAGCTCGCGCGCTTATCGTGGCGGCCCAGCTCCGGAGCCTGGCCCGGGCGAGCGGACGAATCGATGCGTCGACCGCGCAACAGGAGGCCTCATGGCGCGAGCGCGCCCTCAATGCTGAAGACCACGTTCGAGATCTTCGTCGAGAGGTCGCGATGCAGCGCCGTCTGATCAGCGAGCTGACGGGCCAGCTGAGAGAGCCTGACGGGACCTGGATCGCGAGTGATCGCGAACGGCTGCGCGAGGCCAACGAGTTGCTGCTCATCGAGCGCAACAACCTGCTGAAAGAACGCAGCGAGTTGCAACGACGACTGGGTGGCGCACGGGCGAACGTCCCGCGCCTGAATGCCCAGCGGGTCGCCGAGTTGTACCCAGAGGGCCCGGGAAAGCCGGCGTGAGCCGCGGCGAACAGCGCTGATGGACCTTTTCGACGACGGCCTCCAAGCGCGTCTGCGCACCCGCGGTCCGCTGGCCAGCCGGCTACGGCCGGCCTCCCTGGACGACGTCGTCGGCCAAGACCATCTCCTCGGGCCTCAGGGCGCGCTGCGCGCCCTCGTCGATGCCCGGAAACTCACGTCAGTTGTTCTCTGGGGGCCGGCGGGCACCGGCAAGACCACGATCGCGCGGCTCCTGGCCGATGCGGTGGGTGCCGCGTTCGAATCCTTGAGCGCAGTCAGCGCCGGGGTCAAGGACGTTCGCGAAGCCGCAGAGCGAGCTCGCCGTCGATTGGGCGAGAGCGGCGCCTCGACCGTGCTGCTGCTCGACGAGGTACACCGGTTCAGCAAGTCACAGCAGGATGCCCTGCTGCCGAGCGTCGAGGACGGCACGCTCACCCTCGTCGGTGCAACGACCGAGAACCCGTTCTTCGGGATCAATGGCCCGCTGCTCAGCCGCTCCACGTTGTTCCGCCTGGAGCCGCTCGACCACAACGCGCTTCGGACGCTCCTCCAACGGGGACTCGAGGCGGAAGGCGTCACGATCGAGAAGCCGGCGGAGGACGCCCTCGTCGACTCCGTGGACGGCGACGGCCGCGCACTCCTGACGACGCTGGAGGTTGCGATCGCTGTGGCTGGAGAACGCCGGTGCGTGACCCTCGGTGACGTCGAGCGTGCCCGGACTACTCGAGCGCTGACGTGGGGCCGCGACGACCATTACGACGTCGTAAGCGCCTTCATCAAGAGCATCCGCGGCAGCGACGCCAATGCGGGCCTGCACTGGCTCGCCCGCATGATCGTCGCCGGCGAGGACCCCCGCTTCATCGCACGGCGCCTGGTGATCCTCGCGAGCGAGGACATCGGCATGGCCGATCCGACCAGCCTGCTGATCGCCACCGCGGCTGCTAACGCCGTTGAGTACGTGGGGCTGCCAGAAGCTCAGCTCAATCTCGCCCAAGCTGTGGTCCACCTGGCCACCGCGCCGAAGTCCAACCGCACGACGGTCGCCATGGCCAAGGCCATGGAGGACGTGCGCTCCAAGCCGGCCGGCGCCGTCCCACCCCACCTGCGCGACGCCCACTACACGAGCGCTGAGCGCATCGGGCACGGCGTCGGCTACGAGTATCCGCACAGCGACCCCCGCGGATGGGTCGAGCAGGACTACCTACCCGAGCAGCTCGCCGGCGTCCGCTACTACGAGCCTTCTACGCACGGCGATGAAGCGGAGATCGCGGAACGGCTGCGGCACCGTCGGAGCCACAAGCAGTAGCCGGCCCAGGATCCCGGCTACACCGCCAACGCCGCCGCGGCGGTCCCAGTGAGCTCAAACGTCATGTAGTCACGTGCTGCAGTGAGTTCGTCCACAAGGTCCACCGCCATGCTCAACGCGAGCGTCCCTCCGGAGAGGCCAACCAGGTGCTCGAGTAGCAGGCCTCGGTAGCCCGGATGCCCGAACCGCTCGACGTTGGGAAGTGTGTTACGAACCCACGCTGATGTGACTGGGTTGAGCTCGGAAACCAGGCGTGTCTTGGCATCGAGGGTGCCCTCCCACTCGGCAACCGGGCATCTGCTCCCATCGGGTAGCTCCACGTAGGTGTCCATGATCCCCTTGCCGTCGCGCTCCCAAGCGACGTGCTCGTCCAGGCAACACCGTTTGACCTTCTTTCCGCTGTCGCATGGGCATAGGGCGTTGCGGTCAATGTCCACGGCGTCTCCTTGTGCTCGGCTGAGGTTGAGCCAAACTCTATGGTGGTTCGGGGACGTTGCCGTGACGGTGTCACGGGTGGCCCGCCGAACCGAACCGCAGGAGGGTCTGGGCGCAGCGCTCAAGGAGCTGCGCCTCGAGCGCGGACTAGCCAAGAGGAACTTGCGCATCGCGCTTCTCTGCATCCCACTTGGATCTCTCATCTCGAGAGCGGGCGCGAGAACCCGGCCTGGGGCACCGTCCGGCGGCTGGCCGCGGCGCTGGGCGTTCCGCTCGGAACCCTGGCCGAGCGAGCGGAGAACTTCGAGGCTCCGTAGCCACGCGTTCGTTGGGCGCTGGCACTGCTCTGAGGATCCGTGGCTTCACGTGGGCGTCGAGCCGCCGCGTGACACGGGGCCTACTGTGCGCGCTCTGAACGCCGGCTCTGACGGAAGGAATCGCATACGCGCCTGCAATCCGTCCTCGTGGATCGCCTTCAGCAAGACCGTGAAGGTCCGCTGACGACCTAAATCGGAAGAGTGAGCTGGTTGACATCCTCGCTTGCGATCCCGGCCCTGGTGATGACGATGCCGGAGCCTCGAAATCGCAGATGCAACTCCTGTCCGTCGATCACGATTCGTTTGGGCTCCGCGTCCACTGACGCCGGAAGGTCGTACGGCACCTCAATTTCCTGCTGCAAGACGAGCCGCTGGCCTCCTTGAACCGGACCGCGCGCTCGTTGAACCTCGGCCCCCAGATCGGAATTAACGACGAAAGGGGAAGAGCCGGCCGCGAGGGCCTCATCGAGAGACGTATCTCGCGTCTCGAGCAGAACCACTCCACGCCCAAAGCCCCCGCGCTCTCGACGCTTGCCCTCGGCCCACTGTCTGACCGTCTCGAGATCCGTTCCAGACACCGTGCATAGCGCCTCCAGGACATCCAAAATGTCCCCGAGCTCCTCAAGAAGATCGTTGGTATTCGACGCCGCGCCAACCTCGAATGCCTCTTCTATCACTTTACGTTTGAGTAGGTCTGACAGCTCGTCGGCGCTCGCGATGTAGGCCGATACTTGCTCTCCCTTGGCGGCGATCATGTCCGGAATCGAGTCCCGAACGAGCTTGTTGAATGAGACAGATTCGGTGTCCGATGGTCCCAACGGATCAGTCGTTCGCACCTGCACCCCAGCGCGCTGCAGCTCGTAGTAGACGTGCGATAACGCGCTACCCGCGAGGTCAACCGTGCAACGATCGGGATCCAGTTCCGGGATGAGCGACTCGAGAAACGTCACGTCGTGCAGCACTTCTCCATCGGGCTTGAGGCGAACGAGTAGCCGCCCGCCTGGCTCGATCACCGCCAACGCTTCCTTGAGCAGAGGTAGCTGTGTTCCGTTGCGGACCTCTACCGATCGGATCGGAAAGTGAGACTCCGTCGCCGCGATACTGACCGCGCCGACGTTGTGGACCCGGTGCACCCACGGGAGCGCTTGAACGGGGCCGTCTGCGGTGCGCGCCCGCACAAAGAACATTGTCTCGACTGGTCGGCCGAGATGATCTGCGAGCTGCTTACTGATGCGAGCTATGTCTCGAACCTCCTCATCGTTCAGAGTCGAGCGCCAATCCCAGGGCGCGCCAAGTTCGGCCGCGCGCCACGTCCCGTCTTCGTCGCAGAGCAGGATCGTGTTCTTTGCTCGAACGCGCCGTCTGACGGTCTCTCGACGGAGCGACACGTGGTAGGAATCGTGCGGGTAGTAGAGCAAGCCATCCGGTAGCCCATAGGTCGCGTCGATGCGTACCTCCGCGCTCGTCGGCGCCGCCAACGACCAGGCAGCCGCATCCGCCGGAATGAACACGTGGGTCAGAAACGCGATGTCAACGACATCGACGCCTCTGCTACAGAGCAGCCCTGTTGCTCTGATCAAGAAGTCGCTTAGGAACTCAGCGGAATGTTCAGTCTCGGTCCTCGGGAGAAGAACCTCGAAGTCATCGGACCCTCTGGCGTAATCACTGCGGATCACAACCCCAGCGCTCGCGAGCCGCTCCAAATCGTGCATCAGCGCCGGCGGACACTCGCCGTCTCGCAGGGACTTCAAGACATCAACATCGCGCAGAACCCGTAGATCCGCATGAGGTATCCCTGCGGCTACGTAATCGGCCACGCAGCGGATCTTTGGAAGTGCCCGATCGTCGGCTTCTGGCCGCCGGAAAAGCTTCAGCGGCGGGATCGCGACCGCTTCGCCTGCCGCGCGGGGGGCCGACGAACGACGTTCCGAGATCGGATCGCACTGGACGATCCACACCCGTGCTCCGTCCCAGAGCCATTCGAAATGGAACCGGGTCCCGACCTGCGTGAATGCTCCGCCGACACATCGCAGGACCGTACGTAGCTCCTCCGACGACGAGCACGTCAGGTAGCGATCGGAAGGCCCACCGCGGTCCGTCGAGCGGACTCTCAGGCCAAACGTATGCGTCTCCGCGCCTTCACCGCGGACTTCAACAACCCAATCGCGGCGATCCTTCCGCAGCCGCACCTCGTTGGACAGGTGGCCAACGAGTCGCGAGGGCACTCGCGTCTGTATGAGCACCGGGATGGTACAGCGCTCGGCACGGATCCGCGACGCGTCATCCCATATCTCCTTGATGGCTTCGCCAACGGTTTGAAAGCTCGGGAACGTTTTTTCCACCGAGCTGTACAACCCTCGCGCCGACATGTCTTCGTCGAGAGCACTGCTGCGCACGATGACTCCCGCGGGAGACGAGACGAACAGCCGTTTCAGAACCTCGCCCCACTGGGAGCTCCGCAACCCGGTGGCAATTTGTGCGCCGTTTAGCTCATCGCCGGAAGCGCCAATGAGTTCGGCCAATCCGGCAGGCACGGCGACGTAGGGCGGGCTCCAATCCGCCGGAAGACGGGCCAGCCCGTCAGCCTTGTGACCGCTGGCGTCCACCTCACTCTTCGGGGTCGGAGGCCCGCTTGAGGCTCGTCTTGGTGCCCAAGACACGATCGGCGGTCGCGGCGAGCGCGGCCACGGTGTTGTCCGAGAAGTAGCCGACGACGAAGCTAAGACCGAGGATCGCACCAACGCTGCTCGTGATGCGCGCGTCGAAGATCGGCAGCACCCGGGAGATGAACAGACTGGCCGTCGCGAACGCGAGAGCACCGGAGACCAGCGGCGTCATGAAGCGCCAGGCGCGCCGGTCGAGGTGCCACTTGCCGCGAGCGACCGAGTGGTAATACCACTTGATCGTGAAGAGGCATCCTCCGATCGTCCCGCCGATCCACGCCCCTCCGTAGAGGGACAAGAGGTGGGCGTCGTGAGGCGTGAGACGGAGCGGCTGGTTGAGCTTGTGCGTGGCCACCGCGAATAGAAGGAGCGCGCACACCAACAGCACACCGATTAGATAGACCGCCTCGACCCACTGCTTTCGCTGCGCGTCCTTGGGCCACTTGGACTCCCAGTCGTAAGGCTCCCGGCCGTCCCAGGGATCGACCGGAGCGAACTCCGTTGCCTTGAGGCCTGGGGTCTCCCGCTGTGGAGTTACGTCGGCGGCGGCGCCAGGCTCTTCGTCGTCTGGCGGACAATCGCCGGCTGTGGATGCGCCTTCCAATCCCATTCCTCTCTGCGCCCGAGCGCCGTCGCGATTGCGCGTCGAATAGCTTGGCTTGGGATATCAGGCCCCGAGGCTATGGATGACGTGCCGTCGGCATCCCGCACGAATAGGTACGGGCTATCCGACTCGCTCGCGAGGGCTTCCGACAGACCGTCAACACGCCTCCATGTCAGCCCCGGGAGCTCGTCTTCAGCCAACTCCACCAGGGACCTAGGCCACGGAACCATGTGAAGGTGAGCGTGGTCGGTGGAGCACCCGACCGGCGAGCCAGGGACAGCTGGGCCATGCTCGAACAACGCCACCGATCCGTAGACTTGGCCAAGCACCTCCTCCACGGCGGTGACGAACCGGAGGAGCGGCGCGACCTCCGCGGGTTCGAGCTCACGGAGACTCAGGACGTGCCGCTTCGGTAGCACCAGAAGATGGCCCTCCACCAGCGCACCGCGCGAAATCCAAGCGACGAACTGCTCGTTCTCAACGACGGCCGGCTCATCGCGAAGTCCTGCAAGGGCCGCGCAAAACGAGCACCCGTGCGTCGAGGGAGCGTCCGTGCCGCGGAAACTAGGAGCCAGGGCGGTCACGGGCCAAGACTACCCCCACGACCGGACTGGAGGCCCGCCCGAGAGCCCTTCAATGGACGGCGATCCTCGACGACTGACGGTGGACATTCTGCTCGGAATCCAACGTCACGTACATGCACACGACGCCGCCCAGCGCGCCACGACAAGCGCTCGCGGCCGTTGAGCTTCGATCCGAGCGGTGAAGTCGACGAGATCCACCGCTTCAACAAGGCCCAGCAGGATGCGCTGCTGCCGGCGGTCGAGGAGGGCCTCGTGACGCTGATCGGGGCGACGACGGAGAACCCGTACTTCGAGGTCAACGCCGCGCTCCTGAGCCGGACGCGGATCTATGAGCTGCACGCGCTCGAAGCCGCCGACATCGAGGTTCTCCTGCGGCGAGCGATCGAGCGCGGCGAGTGCGCCGCGGCAGCCGTATCAGACGACGTGATCGCGTTCCTCGCCGGCCGTGCCGGCGGCGACGCACGCACGGCGCTCGCGGCTCTGGAGCTCGCCTGCGCGAGCGTGGACGACGACGAGCAGGTCACGCTGCAAGGCGCCGAGGAGGCGCTGCAGCGCAAGGCGATCAACTTCGATCGCGCCGGCGACCAGCACTACGACTACATCTCGGCCTGGATCAAGGCGACGCGCGCATCCGATCCGGACGCGTCGCTGTACTACCTCGCGGTCATGCTCGAGGGTGGCGAGGATCCGCGGTTCATCGTGCGGCGGATGGTGATCCTGGCGTCCGAGGACATCGGCAACGCCGATCCGCAGGCGCTCGTCGTCGCGACCGCGGCAGCCGCAGCGGTCGAGCACGTCGGCCTGCCGGAGTGCGTCCACGCGCTGTCGCAGGCGACGATCTACCTCGCGCTGGCGCCGAAGTCCAAGGCCGCGACGCGGTCGATCGGGGCTGCCATGCAGCACGTGCGCACGTACGGCGCAGCGCCTCCGCCCGCGCAGATCCGCTCGCGCGCGATCGGCTACGACGACCCACACAAGCACCCGGGCCATCTCGGTCCGCAGGAAGTCGCTCCCGACGACGTCGCCGGCACGCGCTTCTACGAGCCCGATGACATGGAAGCGCCGCTGCGCGAGCGGCTGGCCGAAATCCGCCGGGCGCGCGGGCGCAGCGACGAGAAACCATGATGGCGGCGCACCCGATCACCGCTACCCTGATCGAGTCGATCAGCCCGATCGACGGGACGCGCCTGGGCACGCTGAGGGCGACCGATCCAGCCGACGTGCCGGCCGCCGTCGCCGAGGCCGCCGAGGTCCAGCACCTGTGGGCGCAGCTGCGCCTGACCGATCGGGCGCGCTACTTCACCCGCGCCGCCCAAGCCGTCATCGACGAATGGGACGAGCTCGTGCAGGTCATCGTCAACGAGCAGGGGCGCCCGGTCGCCGAGGCGCAGACGATGGAGCTCCTGCCGGCGGTCGAGACGCTGCAGTGGCTCGCCGAGCGCGGCCCGCGCGTGCTGGCGCCCGAGCGCCTCGGTCTGGCGCGTAGCCTGCAGCCGGTCAAGCGCGCACGGCTGACGTTCGAGCCGCTCGGGGTCGTCGCCGTGCTGACGCCGGGCTCCGAGCCGTTCGCCACGCCGCTGGGCGACATCGCCGTCGCGCTGATGGGCGGCAACGGCGTCGTGCTGCACCCGTCGCCGCTCGCGGCGCAGGCGGCCGAGCGGATCGCCCGCGTCTTCGTCCGCGCGGGCCTGCCGGAAGGCTTGCTTCAGGTCGTCCACGGCGATCCGCAGACGGCCCGGGTGCTCGTTTCGGCACCGGAGATCGCGCACGTGCGCTTCACCGGCTCCTCGCAGGCCGGTCGCGACGTCGGCGAGGCCTGCGCGCGCGAGCTCAAGCGCGCGACGATCGAGGTCGGCGGCAAGGACCCGATGCTCGTGCTTGGCGATGCGAACGTGCCGCGGGCCGTCGCCGGCGCGATCTGGGGTGCGTTCGCGAACGCCGGGCAGTCCGGCGGAAGCCTTGCCCGTGCCTACGTCCTGCGCGAGCGCGCCGAACGCTTCACGGAGGGCGTCGTCGCGGGAGCAAGGGCACTGCGCGTCGGTCATCCAGGCGACCCGCACACAGAGATCGGGCCGCTATTGGCGCCCGATCGCGTGCAGCGGCTCGTCGCGCTCATCGACGAGGCGGTGGCGGCAGGGGCGACGCTGTACTGCGGCGGGCCCGTCACGATCGCGGGCACCGAGGGCGCGTACTTCGCTCCGGCGGTGCTGAGCGGCGTGCCCCGCGACGCGCGGCTGCTGAACGAGGACGCGCCGGGTCCGTGGATCACGATCGAGCCCGTCGACGGCGAGCAGGAGGGAATCGCGCGCTGCAACGAGGGAATCGGTGGGCTCGGCGCGTCCGTGTGGACCGCCGACGGGCACAAGGGGGCGCGCGTGGCGCGTGAGATCCGCGCCGGGATGGTGTGGATGAACGACCACGTGGTGACGCGCTCGGAGCCGCAGCTGCCGTGGGGCGCGGTTCACGGCGCGGGGATCGGGCGCGCACGCGGCGCGGCGGCGCTGCGCGCGATGGTCGAGCCCAAGCTCGTGACGTGGGACCCGGCCGCCGGGCGGATGGCGTGGTGGCAGCCCTACGACCGCTCCCTGGTCGCCGCTTGGCGCGCGCTCGCGCGGATCCGGTCGGTGCGCGACGTCGACCGCGAACGCGGCTGGCGCAGCGGCGCGTTGCCGCTGGCGCGCGTCGCCGGGCGCACGCTGCGGTCGGTGCGGCGACGATGAGGATCGAGGAGCTGGCCGCCGGCGACACGGGTCGGGCGTTCGCCGCGATGCAGGCGCTGCGCTCGAACCTCGCCGGCGAGGACGAGTTCGTCCGACGCGTAAACGAGAGCCAGCGCCGGGAGGGCTACCGGCTCGTGGCGGCGGTCGAGGACGACGGGACCGTCAGCGCCGTCGCGGGCTTTCGCCTGCAAGACATGCTCGCGTTCGGTCGCGTGCTCTACATCGACGATCTCTCGACGCTGCCTTCAGCACGCCGCCGCGGACTCGCCCGCGCGCTGCTGGACTGGTGCGCCGGCGAGGCCGGGCGGCTGGAGTGCGACGAGCTGCACCTCGACTCCGGCGTAGGTCCGCATCGCCAGGACGCCCATCGGCTCTACCTCAACGCCGGCATGCGCATCAGCTCGCACCACTTCTCACGCGAGCTGTAGTCCGACGCCGCCGGCCTACCGCGCGCTTGAGACCAACCGCAGGCACGCGGGCGCCAGCGGGACGAGCACGCGCTTGGCGTACTCCGCCCCGCCGCGCAGCAAGAGCGCACGGACAGGATCCCAGGACAGGCCGAACTGGCGGCGCAGCTGCGCAGGCAGGAGGCCGACGGTGATGAAGTTCACGAGCTCCAGCATCGGTCGGCGCGCGAGCGGGACCGGCGGACGCATCACGATCTGGATCGCCAGCTCGCGCGCGGCAGAGGTGACGAAGAGGTCGTCGCCGTTGAGCATGTCGTGCATGTACGCGTCGAAGTCGCCGATCTGAGCCGGCATCTCGGAGTCCCGCAAGCCGAAGAGACGGCCGATGACGCGGTAGTCTTGCCAGTAGGCGTCGCGATCGGCGTCCGGCAGCGAGCCGACGTAGCGCTCGTAGACGACGAGCCCCGAGTCGGCGAGCGTCGCGAGGATCCACAGCAACAGCTCGGGGTCGTCGGCGGCATACGGCGTGCCGGCCGGGAAGCGGCCCGCCGGCTTGACCAGCTCACCGCGCACCTTCTTGTGCATCGCGCGGACACGGCGCGTGGCGCGGTCGGCGTCGGCCTTGGAGCCGAAGCCGATCGTGTTCAAGACCGCGGCGGTGCGGCGCAGGCGCTCGTAGGGCTCGTCGAGCGCCCCGCTGTGGGCGAAGAAGCCCTCGAAGGCGACCGGGTGAGCGGCCTGCATGAGCAGCGCGCGCGGGCCGGAGAAGGCGACCGCCATCTCGCGCTGGACGCGGCGCAGCATCGAGCTGTCGTCGAAGTAGGAGTTCATGGTCGAGGAAGGCGAGGGAGCCACTGGCATGTACGTGCCATTACCCTTGATTGGATGCCAGCACAGGCGTACGCCGGAAAGGACTGCGTCTGCCAGCTCCGCAAGGAGATCTGCGACCAGTCCTGCGTGCAGGGGATGCTCGACACCCCCTTCTACATCGCCTGCCTGAAGCTGGCGGGACGGCGCTGCGTCGTCGTGGGCGGTGGCGACATCGGCCTGGAGAAGGTAGAGGGCCTGCTCGCGTGCGATGCCGATGTCGTGCTCGTCGCCCCCGACGCGATCGACGAGCTGCGGGCGCTGGCCGGCGAGGGCTCGATCGCGTGGAAGCGCCGCGACTACGAGCCTGCCGACCTCGAGGGCACGTTCATGGTGATCGCCTGCACGAACGACACCGAGGTCAACATCCGCGTCTTCGACGACGCCGAGCGCCGCGCGATGCTCGTGAACATCGTCGACGTCCCTCCGCTGTGCAACTTCATCCTGCCGGCGATCGTGCGCACCGGCCCGCTCGCGATCGCGATCTCGACGGCGGGCGCATCGCCGGCGCTTGCAAAGCGTATGAAGCGCGAGGTCGCGGCGCTCTTCGGCGAGGAGTACGCGCGCCTGGCGATCATGCTCAACGACGCTCGCGGCTGGGCGAAGGGCACGCTGCCGACCTACCAGGACCGCAAGGCGTTCTTCGAGTCGATCGTCAACGGCGAGCCCGATCCGGTCGCGCTGCTGCGCTCGGGCAACGAGCAGGCGGTGCTCGATCTCATCGCCGGGGCGCAGCGCACGCACGCGTCGGCCTGAGGACGACGAACATGACGGATCGATTCCCAAGACGGCGAGACGCTTCCGGCCGGTACGGACGTCCCGTTCATAGAGTCGGTCGTTCTTGCCATGCGGGCGGCGGCTGAGCGCGGGGGCGCCGGCTGACGCCGGCGCCGACCCGGCACTGTCGCTACGACGAGAACTGCGGCTAGCGTCTGCCGCGTGCCAGCCACCGACCACGCCGTCGTACTGCGCGGCGCCGGACGCCGCTACGGCGAGCGCGCCGCGCTGCGCGATGTCTCACTCGAGCTGCCCGCCGGCCAGACGCTCGTCGTCTTCGGCCCCAACGGCGCGGGCAAGACGACGCTGCTGCGGATGCTCGCGACGCTCCTTCGACCGCACGCCGGCGAGGTCTGCGTGCTCGGGCGCGAGCTGCCCGACGACGGCTATGCGGTACGCGGGCGGATCGGCTTTCTCGGCCACGAGCCGCTGCTGTACCGCGAGCTGAGCGGGCGCGAGAACCTGCGCTACCACGCGCGCCTGCACCGCCGTCCGGCGGCGTGCGTCCAGGCCGTGCTCGACGCCGTCGGGATGAGCGCGCGCGCGGACGATCCGGTCGCCGAGCTGTCGCGCGGCATGGTCCAGCGCCTGGCGATCGCGCGAACGGTCCTGCACGAACCTGAGCTGCTGCTGCTCGACGAGCCGCTTGCGAACCTCGATCCGGCGGCCGCGGCGCAGGTGCAGCCGTTGATCGGGCGCGCGAGCGGATGCACTCGCGTGGTCACGAGCCATGATCCCGCCGGCGGCCTGGAGGGCGCCGACCTCGCGCTCGGCCTGCGCGGCGGTCGCGTGGCGCTGCTTGCCCCGGCATCCGCCGTGACCACCGCCCAGATCGCGGAGCTCTACGCATGAGACAGACCGTTGCCGCGCTGCTCGCCAAGGAGCTCGCCCTGGAGCTGCGCACGCGCGAGGCCGTTCCGGCGATGGTGCTGTTCAGCATCACGACGTACGTGGTTTTCCACTTCGGCCTTGACCGCGACCGCGTCACCGGCGACCTCGCAGCAGGCGTGCTGTGGGTCACGCTGCTGTTCGCCGCGATCCTCGGCATCAACCGGCTGTTCGTCGCCGACCACGAGCAGGGCGGGTTCGACGGCTTTCTGCTCGCGCCGGTCGACCGGACGGCCCTGCTCGTCGCCAAGGTGATCGCGCTGTTCTCGTTTCTGTGCGTCGTCGAAGTAGTCGCGGTGCCGGCGTTCGCGATCCTGCTGCTCGGTCCGAGCTTGACCCAGGCGTTGCCCGAGCTGCTGCTCGTGCTGGTGGCGGCCAACGCCGGCATCGCGGTCGTCGGAACGCTCGTCGCGGCGCTGGCGATCCAGACGCGTGCGCGCGATCTGATCGTCCCGCTGCTCGCTCTGCCCCTGCTCGTGCCGGTGATCCTCGCCGCCGCACAAGTGACGACACCCCTGTTTGCCGAGGGTGGCGCGGGGGCGCTTGGAGGGGACTGGCTGGCCGTGCTCGCACTCTATGATCTGCTGTTCGCGCTGATCGCCTACGCGGTCTTCGACTTCCTGTTGGAGGACTGACCCATCGTCTACGGCAAGGGCCTGCGCGCCCTCTCCATCGCCACCGCCGTCGTCCTGACAGGCGCCTTCGCGCTCGTTTTCTTCTACGCACCGCTGGATGCCGACCAGGGCTTCATCCAGAAGATCTTCTACCTGCACGTGCCGATGGCGATCGTCGCGCTGTGCGGCTTCGTCGCCGGGGGCGTCATGGGGATCATGCACCTGCGCACGCGCGACCAGAGCTGGGATCTTCGCTCGTACGTGACGATTCACATCTCGGTGATCCTCGCCGTCGGGGTGCTCCTCACCGGCTCGATCTGGGCGCGCGCGTCGTGGGGCCACTGGTGGGTCTGGGACGAGCCGATGCTCGTCTCGTTCTTGATCGTCTTTCTGCTCTACGCGACGTACTGGCCGCTGCGTTTCTCGATCGAGGACAAGGAGAAGCAGTCGCGCTACGCCTCGGTGTTCGCGATCGTCGCCGGCGCGTTCGTGCCGCTGAACTTCGCCGCTGTGCGGATGGCCGAGCAGTTCACCCATCCGCAGACCGGTGCGACCGTCGGCGGAGGCATGCCACCGAAGTTCGCGCTGACGTTCGCGGTCGCGTTCATCGGCATGACATGTTTGTTCGTCACACTCTGCAAGTACGAGATGGCCTCCAAGCACGCGACCTTCCGCCTGCGCGCTCTGAAGCGCAGGCTCGCCGGCGACGACGACGCGCTTGCGGTCGGCAGCCGCAGCGCTGCCCCCCAGCTCTGATGCTGCCCGCCCTTCCGCTCGACGAGGCCGGCAAATATGTCGCCGGTGCGTATTTAATCTTCCTCGCGCTGCTCTTCATCTACGTGGCGATCATGGCGTCGAAGCTGAGCAAGATCGAACGCGAGGTGGTGGAGATCGCTGAGCTGGTGGAGAACCGTCCGCAAGCCGCCGAAGCGGACACGCGCGTGAAGGCGCCCGTGTGATGAGCGAGCTGATCACCCTCGGCATCTCGCACAAGACCGCGCCCGTGCAGCTGCGCGAGCGCCTGGCGCTTACCCAGGCCGTGGTCTCGGGCTTCCTGCAGGACGTCGCCGCGCTGCCCGAGGTGCACGAGGCGGTTGTCATCTCGACCTGCAACCGCACGGAGCTGACGCTCGTCGTCGGCGACGCCGTGATCGCCGAGAGCGGTGCGCTGGCGGTGCTCGCCAAGCGCGCGCACGTACGTCCGACGGAGCTCGCCGAGCGCATCTACTCGCCGCGCAACTGCGACGCCGCGCGACAGCTCTTCCGGGTGTGCGCCGGCCTGGAGTCGATGATCGTCGGCGAGGCGGAGATCCAGGGCCAGGTCAAGCGCGCCTACGAGGAGGCGCTCGCCGCCGGTACCACCGGTCCGCTCACGAACCGCCTGTTCACCGCCGCGCTGCAGGCCGGCAAGCGCGTGCGCTCCGAGACTGGGATCGGGCTCGGACGGGCGTCGCTGTCGTCGGTCGCGGTCGATCTCGCGCGGCACGTCCTGCGCGACCGCGATGACCCGCATGTCGTCATCATCGGCGCGGGCGAGACGAGCGAGCTGACGGCTCGGGCGCTGGCCGACCGCGGCGTCAAGACGATCTTCGTCGCCAACCGCCATGCCGACCGCGCGCGCTCGCTCGCCGCGCGCTTCGGCGGTGGCGTCGCATCGCTGGACGAGCTGCCGGCGCAGCTCGAGCTCGCCGATGTCGTCGTCGCCTCGACGGCGTCGCCGTATCCGATCGTCGGTCAGGACGAGCTCCAGCTCGTGATGCGCAACCGCGGCGACCGCCCGCTGCTGTTCGTCGACATCGCCGTCCCGCGCGACATCGACCCGGCATGCGGCGATCTGCCCGGCGTGACGCTCTTCGACATGGACGATCTGCAGGCCGCCGTCGCCCACACGATCTCGGTGCGAGAGGCCGAGGCACTGCGCGCCGAGGTGATCGTCGAGGACGAGATCTCGCGGTTCGCGGCCTGGCTCGGGACGCTGGCGGTGCAGCCGACGATCCGGGCGCTGCGCGAGTACGGGGATACGATCGTGGAGCAGGTGCTGTCGGAGAACGCGAGCCGCTGGGAGAACGTGTCGGAGCGCGACCTCGCCCGCGTCGAGGCGATCGCGCGGTCCGTCGTGAACCGCCTGCTGCACGAGCCGACGCTGCGGCTGCGCACATTCGGCGAGGAACGTAGCCACGGACGCCTGCAGATCATGCGCGAGCTGTTCGGTCTGGAGGGCGCGCCCGAAGCCGATCCCTTGCCGGCGTCCGCGGACGGCGACAACGTGCGCTCCCTGCCGCGCCGCGCCTCGTCGTAGGGGGTCCAGGGTTGCGGGTCGGTACACGCGCGAGCGCTCTGGCGCTCGCGCAGGCGGGCACCGTCGCGGCGCTGCTCGGACCCGGCGCGGAGCTCGTGCCGGTGACGACGAGCGGCGATCGCAACCGGGCGGGGACCGACAAGGAACGCTGGGTCAAGGAGCTCGAACTCGCGCTGCTGGCTGGTGAGATCGACCTCGCGGTGCACAGCGCCAAGGACGTGCCCAGCGTGCTGCCTGACGGGCTGCAGCTGGTCGGTGCGCCGCACCGCGCGGATCCGTTCGACGCGCTCGTGGGTGCCACGTCGATCGGCTCACTTGGCGAGGGAGCCCGCGTCGGGACGGCGAGCCTGCGCCGCGCGGCGCAGCTGCGTGCGCTGCGTGAAGACCTCGATGTCGTGGTCGTGCACGGCAACGTCGACACGCGGTTGCGAATGCTGGCCGACGGCGATCTCGACGCTCTGGTCCTCGCGGCGGCGGGGCTCGTGCGGCTCGGGCGCGCGGATGCGATCGGCGCCATCCTGAGCGAGCTCGTCCCCGCGCCAGGTCAGGGCACGCTCGCACTCGAGGCGCGAGCAGACAACGAGCGCGCCCGCGCCGCCGTGCTCGCCATCACCGACGGCGTTAGCTGGAGTGCGCTGCAGGCCGAGCGCGCGCTGGTCGGTCGCCTCGACGCGAGCTGCAACACGCCGCTGGGCGCGCACGCGACAATCTTGGATGAGGGGATCGTGCTGCGCACCTTCGTGGGCCTGCCGGACGGCTCGGCCTGGTTGCGCGACGAGGCGCCGCCTGCTCCCAGTCCCGAGGAGGCCGGCGCGCTGGCCGCCGAGCGGTTGCTCGCCGCGGGCGGCGGTGAGCTGCTGCGGCGCGCGGAGGAGCTGGCCGCATGACGGTCTACCTCGCCGGCGCCGGGCCCGGGGATCTCGGGCTCATGACGGCGCGTTCGCTGGAGCTCATCGCGCGCGCCGACGTAGTCCTCTATGACCGGCTGATCCCCGATGGCGCGCTGGATGGCGCCCGTCCCGACGCCGAGCTCATCGACGTCGGCAAGGTCGGCGGGGGCGAGCAGGTGCCGCAGCAGGCGACGAACGAGCTCATGCTGGCGCGTGGGCGCGCCGGGCGCGAGGTCGTGCGGCTGAAGGGCGGCGACCCGTTCGTCTTCGGGCGCGGCGGCGAGGAGGCCCAGCTGCTGCGCGCCGCCGGGATCGCGTTCGAGGTCGTGCCCGGCGTGACCGCGGGCGTCGCAGCGCCGGCCTACGCCGGCATCCCCGTGACGCAGCGCGGCGTGTCCGCGGCGGTCGCATTCGTCACCGGTCACGAGGATCCGGACAAGGAGGAGACGCAAGTCGACTGGCGGGCGCTGGCGTCGTTCCCCGGAACGCTCGTCTTCTACATGGGCGTGCGCAAGCTCGAGCGAATTGCGTCGCAACTCGTGGCCGCGGGGCGTCACGCGGACGAGCCGGTGGCCGTCGTTCAGCGCGGGACGTTCGCCGACCAGCGCACGGTCGCCGGCACGCTCTCGGACATCGCGGCGCGGGCCGCGGCCGCCGCGGTGCGTGCGCCCGCCATCACCATCGTCGGGCCGGTTGCCGCGCTGCACGGCGAGCTGTCGTGGTTTGGCGCCGGGCCGCTTGCGGGACGCACGGTCGCGGTCACGCGCGCGCGGGCGCAGGCCAGTGCGCTCGCTGCTCGGCTGCGCTCGCTCGGCGCGCGCGTCGTCGAGGCGCCGGCGATCAGGATCGAGCCGGTCGACGCTCGGTTGCCCGATCTCGCCGGGTTCGACCTGCTGTGCGTCACCAGTCCGAACGGCGCCCGGCGCCTTTTGGAGATCGCGCGCGATGCTCGCGCCCTCGCCGGGCCCGCAATCGCGGCGATCGGCCCGGGCACGGCGGACGCGCTGCGCGCCGGCGGGATCGCGGCCGACATCGTCCCTCAGCGCGCGGTCGCGGAGGCGCTCGTCGAAGCGCTGGCGCAGCGCCCCGTCCGGCGCGCCCTCATCGCCCGCGCCGAGCAGGCACGAGACGTGCTGCCCGACGCGCTGCGCGGCCGCGGTGCCGAGGTCGAGATCCTGCCGCTGTATCGCACCGTCCCCGAGCCGCTGGAAGGCGCCGCGCTGAGTGCAGCGCTCGGAGCGGACTACCTCACGTTCACGTCAGCGTCGGCGGTGCGGTTCTTCCTCGACGCGGCAGGCGCTCCGGGCGACGGCACGCGGCTGGTGTCGATCGGCCCGATCACGACCGCGGCGATGCGCGAGCGTGGCTTGGAGCCGCACGTCGAGGCCGCCGAGCACACGCCCGAGGGCCTCGTTGCCGCGCTGCTGGCGGACGTGGGGAGGTAGGCGGGCGCTAGCCCACTCGTCAACCCAGGTCGTATCTATCTCAGACTTCTGGACTACGGCCTCTGGACCGCGTTCACGCCCAACGTGCTCGCGCGGCAGGAAATCGGAGCCGGCCGCACGGTCGTGTCGACTTGTGCCCCATATCCGGGGACAATCCGACACGACGACATCGGCGCCGCCCTTGTCGAGCAGAGCCAGCCGTGTCGGGCTCGGTCGTCGGGAGGCCGGGAAGCTCCTCGCCGTCGCGTCCGCGGCCATCGTCGGGGTCGTCGTCCGCCGGTCCGCCGAGCGGCGGGATCTCGTCTTCTCCCTCGGGCAGGCCGCTGGGCGTCTCGCCGCGCGGGAGGGTCAGGCTGTTGGGCTGTCCGGTCATGGTGTCGCGGCTACCCGCTTCGCTGCACCTAGACTCAGCCGCCCATGGGGACCGTCACGTTCCTCAGCGACTACGGGCTGGACGATGACTTCGTCGGCGTCTGCCACGGGGTCATCGCGCGGATCGCGCCGGACGTGCGGGTCATCGACGTCACGCACGGGATCGCGCGCCACGACGTGCGCGCGGGCGCGCTCGTCCTGCGCCGGGCGCTGCCGTACATGCCCGCGGGCGTGCACCTGGCGGTCGTCGATCCCGAGGTCGGCGCCACGCGCCGCGCGATCGCGTTGCGCTGTGCGAAGGAGGAGCGCCTGCTCGTCGGTCCGGACAACGGTCTGCTGATGGCGGCGGCAGCGGGCCTTGGGGGTGTGGTCGAGGCCGCCGACGTCGGGCGTTCGCCGCTGCGTCTGCAGCCGCTGTCGATGTCGTTTCACGGACGTGACATCTTCGCGCCGGTGGCCGCGCACCTGGCCGCCGGCATCTCCCTCGGCGAGGTTGGCGAGCCGCTCGATCCGGGCGAGCTCGTGGAGCTCGAGCTGCCACGCGCACGGGTCGAGGATGGCTGCGTCTTCGCCCATGTCGTGCAAGCCGACCGCTACGGCAACGT
The DNA here is from genome assembly GCA_033855115.1 of Solirubrobacteraceae bacterium. GTDB lineage: Bacteria > Actinomycetota > Thermoleophilia > Solirubrobacterales > Solirubrobacteraceae > CADCVQ01. The sequence goes on along the minus strand of JAWVGJ010000103.1, from coordinate 7,126 downwards.
CATGCTCGACGTCGAGCAGGAGGAGCTCGCGGGCGGTGGCCTGAAGCTCGGCCACGCGGTGACGATCAACGGCGAGCGAGCCCTCTATGCGACGACGTTCGCCGATGTGCCCGCCGGCGGGCTGCTGCTCTACGAGGACGGCTACCGGACGCTCTCGCTGGCAGTCAACCGCGGCTCGGCGCTCGACGCGCTTGGGCTTGCGCGCGACGCCGAGATCCAGATCGCGCCTGCCGCGTGAGCGCCCCGCTCGGCCTCCCGCGACTGCATCTGCGCGCTACCGACTCGACGAACGAGCGTGCGCGCCGGCTGGCCACGGCCGGTGCTCCCCACGGCACGCTCGTCACGGCCACTGAGCAGAGCGCCGGGCGCGGGCGCCAGGGCAGGACGTGGAGCGCACCGCCGGGGCGCGCGCTGCTCATGTCGCTTGTGCTGCGCGAGCTGCCGGAGCTGATGACGCTGGCGGCCGCTGTCGCGGTCGCCGATGTCGCCGGCGCGGACGCGACGATCAAATGGCCCAACGACGTCCTTCTCGCCGACGGCGGCAAGGTCGCCGGGATCCTCGCGGAAGCGCGCCCGCAGGAGGGCTGGGCGGTGCTGGGGATCGGGCTGAACGTCGCGGTTCGCTTGGAGGATCTGCCGGCGCAACTGCGTGGCCGCGCGGCGACGCTCGGGCTCGAGCCGGGGGATGTCGAGCCGCTGCTCGCGTCGCTCCTCGATGCGCTTCAGTTGCGCCTCGGACAGGAGCCGGCTGTGCTCCTGTCCGCCTACCGCCCGCGCGATGCGCTGCTCGGCCGCGCGGTGCGCTGGGAGCATGGCCACGGCGTCGGAGCCGGAATCGACGACGCCGGCAGGCTGCGCGTCGACCGCGAGGACGGCACTCAGACCGCGCTGGAAGCTGGCGAAGTACATCTCCAACCGAGCTAGGCGTTCGGCATGAAGCTCTACCCTCGATCCGCGTGCCGCGCCACCCGGTCTTCTTACTGGCGGTCGCTCTCGCGAGCGCTGCCGCCGTCACCTTTGTCTGGGCCATGGCGTTCTCGCCCGGCGGACGCATCGTCGATGCGAGCGCGATGCAGGCCTTCACGAGCGTCCCGCGGCCGCCGCTGACCCCGTCGATCGAGGGCGCTGCCGCGCTTGCCGACCCGCTGCCGTTCGTGCTCGGTGGGATCGCGCTCGTCGCGCTTTCCCTCCTGCGCCGCCGGCTGCTCATGGCGGCGACCGTGCCGCTCATCCTGGTCGGCGCCAATCTGACGACGCAGGCGCTGAAGCCCGCGCTCGCCAACCCGCGGATGATCGAGCTGAACGCGACGCCGTCGATCTATCCCGGCTCCTGGCCGAGTGGTCACGCGACGGCCTCGATGTCGCTGGCGCTCTGCCTGGTGCTTGTCATCGGCCCGCGGCTGCGCCCGCTGGCGGCGCTGCTGGGCGCGGGCTACGCGATCGCGGTTGGGTACGCGCTCGTCGCGCTCGGCTGGCACCTGCCCAGCGACGTCTTCGGCGGCTACCTTGTCGCTGCGACGTTCACGTTTCTCGGTACCGCCGGCCTCGCGGCCCTCGAGGCGCGGCGGCCACCCCGGGCGGCGCGGCAGACAGCCGCGATCTCTCCTCGTGTGCTGGCATGGACGACTGCCTCACTGCTCCTGGTCGGCGGACTCGCGGTGGTCCTGAAGGCGCCAGGGATGACGGGGAGTGCGTTGCGGCATCCGACGGCGATGGCCGTCGCCATGGGCATCGGGATGCTCGGGCTCGCGCTGACCGCCGGCATGGCGGTCGTGCTGCGGCGCTGAGACGTCGGCCGCGCCCGCTCAGGCGGCGGATTCGACATCGTCGACCGGCGCAGGGTCGGGCGCGTCGGTGGCTTCGTCGCCCTTCTTGGTGCTCGCGCGACGTGTCGGGGCGCGGCGGCGCTTGGGCGTCGCAGCTTCGTCGGCGGCGGAAGGCGCGGCTGCGCGAGCACGCCTGGGCTTCGGCGCCTCCTCTGTGGTCTCCTCGACCGGACGCGCGGCTGCACGAGTACGCCTGGGCTTCGGCGCGTCCTCCGCAGCCGCATCGGCCGGAGGCGCGGCTGCACGAGCGCGCCTTGGCTTCGGCGTGTCCTCCACAGGGGCGTCGACCGTACGCGCGACTGCACGAGCGCGCTTTGGCTTCGCCGCGTCCTCCGCGGCTGCATCAGCCGGGCGCGCGGCTGCACGAGCGCGCCTGGGCTTCGGCGCGTCCTCCGCAACCGCATCAGCCGGAGGCGCGGCTGCACGAGCGCGCCTGGGCTTTGGCGCAGCCTCGGGAGTGCCCTCGTCGGCCGGGGGCGCGACGGCACGAGCGCGCCTCGGCTTCGGAGTACCCTCGTCGGCCGGGCGCGCGGACGCACGAACGCGCCTGGGCTTCGGCGCCTCGTCCGCGGCCGCATCAGCCGGACGCGCAACTGCACGAGCACGTCGCGGCTTCGGCGCCTCGTCCGCGCCTGCATCGACCGGACGCGCAACTGCACGAGTGCGCTTTGGCTCCGTCCCATCCTCGGGAGTGGCCTCGTCGAGCGTGCGCGCGGACGCACGAGCGCGCTTGGGCTTCGGCGCCTCGTCCGCGGCCGCATCAGCCGGACGCGAGGACACACGGGCGCGCCTCGGTTTCGGCGCCTCCTCGATGGCGTCAGCGGGAGGCTCGGCTGCACGAGCACGCCGTGGCTTCGGCGCCTCCTCCGCGGCCGCGTCAGCCGGACGCGCGACCGCACGAGCACGCCGTGGCTTCGGCGCCGCCTCCGCGACCGCGGCCGCCGGCTTCTTCGGAGCGCGGGCGGCTGCGAGCGCGGCCGCCGCGTCCGCGATCGCTTCGACGGCCGAGGCGTCATCGACCGGCTGGGCGGGCTTGCGTGAGCGGGGGGAGCGGCGCACGGTCGGCTTGCTCGGCTCAACCTGGGGTTTGTCGGACGCAGTCGCGGGCACGCCTGATGCGCCCACGTCTTGCGGCGGCGTTGGTGTGCTCGCCCGCCCGCGGCCGGTGGCAGGCTTGGTCACATCAGGCTCGTCCTGCTGTTCGGCTTCGACGCCGTCGCCGTCACCTGTGCTCGGCACCGACGCCGGCTTGCGTGAGCGTGAGCGTGAGCGCCGGGACGGCGTCGGCGGCTCGCCCCCGGCGGCCCCGGCGGCCCCGGTTGCCTCGGCGGCCTCCCCAGTCTCCGCTATCTCGCCGGGCTGGAGCGCCGCCGCAGCGGCCTGCTCGGCACCGGCATCCGCTCCGCGGCCATTACGTGAGCGCCGTGACGATCGCCGCGACCGCTGGCCGCCGGACCCAGCTCCAGCCCTGCCGTCGCCCGCCTCGGCGCCAGCCGACTGCCCGTTCGAAGCCGCCCGTGCAGACTGCTGCGCGAGGACCGCGCCCTCGGCGCCCTCCGGGGCACCCTTCTTGCGTCGCCGCCGGTTGCCACGCCGGCCGCGGCTCTTGGGAAAGTTGCGCAGCAGCTCGCGCGAGAGGGCGCTCGGCTTGCGCGCCAGCCGCGTGCGGGCGCCGCGCAGGATCTCCTCGCCTTCTGGTGTGTGCGCGATCGCCGCCGCCAGCAGCGCGGCCGACAGGCGCCGGTCCTGCTTACGCGCAGCGTGCACGAGCCGCCGCGCGTTGCGGGCATGCGCCGCGCCACTGGAGTTCACGAGCAGCCCGAGCAGGCGCTTGGTCTCCGGCCAGCGCTGCACGGCGTACTCCTCGTGCACCTCGCGCGTGTAGGACGCCAGCCGCCAGATCCACGCGTTGGCCTGGTCGCGGCGGCCGATCCGCTTCTCGGCGAGGGCGAGCAGCATGACCTTGGTGCCCTCGCGGCGCTCGTCGCGCGTCCACGTCCCGATCACGTCGATCGCGGTGTCGAACGCCTCGGCGTCGCGCGAGATCGCGATCTCCTGCAGCGCGCGCACGCGCAGCTGCGGGTTTTTGTTGCGCTGTACGGCGGTGAGCAGGAACGCGCGCTTGAACTCGCCGCCGCGATCGAAGTGCAGCATCGCCCGTGCGCGGCGCCAGCCGCTCGGCGCGACGCGCGCGCCCGCCAGCGCTGCCCACTGGATCTGCTCACCGTAGGGCAGGTGCTCGACCGCGATCCGCCACAGCTCGCGCTCGAAGACCTCGATCCGGCGGTCCTCGTCGCTGGTCACCGGCAGCACCCGCCGCTCCACCCGCACGCGCCGTCCGCGACCGCGGCGCACCGGCCCGACGACGATCGCGCCGCCGCGGTAGACGTCGCGATCGAGCAGTGAATGCAGGGTGACGACGGGGTCGTCGTTCTTCGTGTCGGGCGCGACGAAATCGACCACGATGCCGGCTTCCTTGCCCGGATGGCGGCGGGTCACGCGGCCAACGCGCTGCTGGTAGATGCGCTTGGAGGCCGTCGGCGCGAGGTGCATGCAGACCGTCGCGCGCGGCGAGTTCCAGCCCTCGGCGAGGAGCTGCGCGTTGATGAGGACGTCGATCTCGCCGCGCTCGTAGCGGGCGAGGATCTCGGCGAGCTCGCGCTTGCGCGTCTCGCCCGAGACGGCGACGGCCTTCAGGCCGTGTTCGCGGAACGCCGCGGCGAGGTTGTAGGCGTGGCGCACGCCGGCCGCATACACGACGCCGGGAACGCCGTTGAAGCGCGTCTTGTACAGGTCGGCGGCGGCCATGTTGAACGGCGCCTGGTCGAGCAGCTCGGCGAGCATCTCCTGGTCGAACTCGGTGTCGACTTCGCCGCGGCGCAGCGGCACCTTGGCGATCGTCCGCACGCCGGGGCCGGGCGGGATGCGCACGCCGCGCAGCGGTGCGATGACGCCGCGGCGCGCCGCCTGAGCGAGGTCGAAGCGCGAGGTTTGCGTCGGGAAGAGGTCGGTGACGTGACGCGCGATCAGGGCTCCCGTCGCGGTCATGCCGATGAAGATCGGGCCGGTCCAGTCGCGGATCGCAGCGCTCGTCTTCTCGCCCAGCGCGGTGTGCGCCTCGTCGCAGATGACGATCGAGTACGCCTCGGAGATGTTGCCGGCGTTGCGGACGAACCACTGGTAGGTCTCGACGGTGACAGGACCGCTGGCGTCGTCCTGGCCGCGCAGCAGGGCGGGCCGCACGCGCTTGGCGTACCCGCGGTCCTTCAGCTCGCCGTGGAACTGGTCGACGAGGTTGCGGCGGTGGGTGAGGATGAGGATGCCGCCGGTGCGCGAGGCGTCGACGAAGCCCATCGCGGCGACGGTCTTGCCGGCGCCGGTCGCGTGCTCGAACCAGAAGCGCTTGTGGGCGTTGGGATCGTCGGGTGCCTCGTCGAGCTGGTCCTCGTCCAGGGCGACCTCTGGCGCGTCCTCGTCGCTCTCCTGCTCGGCTTCGTCCTCGTCGTCGTCACCGATGTCGATCTCGATGTCGAGCGGGGTGTCATCCTCGGGCTCGTCGTCGTCCTCGTCGTCTTCGTCGTCGTCCTCGACCTCGACAGCGACCGGCTCTTCGTCCTCGAAGTCCTCCTCGTCGTCGACCGCGAGCACGGGCGAAGCGAATGCGACCGGAGCCGAACCACCGTTGCGCTGTGCCTCCGCCAGCAGCGCGGTGAGCGTGCCCGACAGCGCATCGACCTGATGAGGGTTCAGTGAGGTGCCGTCGGCGAGCTTCGGCTCGTCGTCGGAGAGCACGCGCTCGAGGCCGAGCATGAGCGAGTAACGCCGCCGCCAATCCGGCGATGGCGTCTTGGCGCCGGCGTCGATCTCGGCCAGCGCCGCGTCAAGCGCACGGCGGCGTGCGGTACCGGGACCGAGGGCTTCCTCGGTCGTCTCGCCCGCGTGCACGAATGCTTCGCGGGTGAACTTTTCAGCCCGTGTGATGTCCTTGGGTTTAGGAACGGACGTGGCCACCATGGCCACTGGCGTGGGATGAGCCAAGATCGGCTTCCTGCTCGTACGTGAGTGCGAATCGCGAGCGCAGAGCCGTCGCGACCCAGGCATTGGGCAAACCCAATGGACGGGGTGAGGCGCCTCGCTCGGAGACCGGTCCTAACCCGCGTCATCCTGAGCATAGCGAACGCCGTGGACGCGGGATACCGCTTCGTCGCGGTCTGCAAACCTTCAGCGCCGGATGAGAAGCCGACCCACCCTGATCGCACTCGGCGCCGTTGCGCTCATCGCGCTGATCGTCTTCGGCGTGCTGCAGACGCGCTCCAGCGACCGCGCGACCGGTGTTGCTCCGAAGGCGCTATCGCTCGCCGAGGTGTCAAAGCCGATCGGCGCTGCGCCGCCGGCGCTGGCGGCGCTGCACGACCGCGTCAACGAGCTCTCAAGCGGTGGGACGAAGGCCTTCGACGCACAGCTGCGCGCGCTGCGCGGCCACCCGGTGGTCGTGAACCTGTGGGCGTCGTGGTGCGATCCATGTCGCTACGAGCTGCCGTTTCTGCAACGCGCCGCGGTCGACCGCGGTGCACAGATCGCCTTCCTCGGTATCAACGTCACCGACGAGCGCAACGCGGCGAAGCAGTTCGCGGCGCAGTACCCGATGCCCTATCCGTCCTTCGAGGATCCGCGCGGCAACCTCGCCGGGCGCTACGGCGCACGCGGGCTGCCTGCGACGGCGTTCTATGACGCGGCCGGCAAGCTCGTGATCGTGCACCAGGGTGTCTTTCCGACGCAGCAGATGTTCCTCGACGCACTCGAGCGCTACGCGCGGCAGTAGCCCGGCAGCCTTACCGCAGCGCCCTCCCGACCTACGGCCTTCATGATGGAGCGCTCGCGTGTCTGAGATCCGCATCGACCCGCTCACCGGCCTGCGCACGATCGTCGCTTCCGATGGCGCCGAGCGTCAAGATGGCCAGTTCACAGTGACCGCGCCGCCCGCGATCGATCCCGCCGCGGACCCGCTCGCTCCCGGCAACGAGGCGCGCACGCCGCCCGAGCTGTACGCCGTGCGCCCGCACGGCGGTGAGCCCGACGGGCCTGGCTGGACGGTGCGCGTCGTGCCGAACCTCGTTGCTGCCCTCACTCCGGACGCGGCCGACACGGAGCGGGACGCTCACCCCGAGCTCTTCTCGGCACTGCCTGCGCGCGGCAGCCACGAGCTGATCGTCAACAGCCCCGATACGGTCGTGTCGATGAGCGAACTGCCCGCCGAGCAGGTCGCGGCGGCGGTCGAAGTCTGGCGCGTGCGCATGCGT
>JAWVGJ010000102.1:0-3739 GCA_033855115.1 Solirubrobacteraceae bacterium | reverse complement strand
GGTCGAGCGCGAGATCGAAGAACTCCTCCAGCTCGCTCTCCGACTGCGGCACGGAGGGCGGCTCCCTGCCCACGTCGATACACGCTCCTTCCTCTCGGCTCGACATCTCCAGGCGGCGACCCGCCGGCCAGGCTCGCCTCCAGTATGACTCGCGCAACCCCTGCGGGGAACGCGACGGCCAAGCCCAGGGTCTACCGCCACCGGGCGCTATCTCGGCTGGACAGCGGAGAGACGACGCGGGCTCTCCGACGCAACCTAAACAGCGGCTGGTCGCCGCTGCTGCCGGCCGATCGGCGCAGCGCGGTGAGCAGCCGCCCACAGATAGCCGCACTGCTGCTTGGAGGCACATCCATCAGCGCCGCATCGTCGATCGTCGCTCAGTCGCTCGTCGCGCATTGCGGCAGCGCCGTCGCCCGGACCGTTCACCGCCGTATGTCATCCGAGGCGATAGTCAGCTCCGCGTCGGTGGCGCTACTGCTTCTGCCTCCGAAGTGGCTGATCGACCAGATCCGTTTTCTGGGCCGCCCGAGTTGGGGGCGCCGGTCGCGGTGCGTGTGCTCGCGGTCCTCCGTGGCTGCGGCGATGATGAGGTCGGTCGGCTGCACAAGGCAGCGTCACGCCATGGGCCCGGGGATGGAGGCGACTCGCACATCCGGTCGCCAGCAGCCGTCCTCGGAACTGATCAAGTCTCACCCGGATGGGCCGCCGCTTTTGATGATGGGGTTCCCTCGTGGGTCGTCTCCAGCACACTCAGGGTTCTGTCGCGCATCGCTCGTGCCGGCCGACGTGGTTCCGGCCCGCGTCATGCAGCGATACGTCATCGCGGCCCCGAGTCGCATCGGCGCGACGGCCGCGAAGCGCACGACGCGTACGGCGAACGGCGGCTGGCGATGGACCAGCGTGCGGCTGGGTCGAGCGATTGCGTCGTCATCCGTCAATTGAGCCGAAGCCGGTTTGCTTTGACCTACTGGCGATGCGATGCTGAAGCGGCAGCAGCTCACTCGTACCCGAAGTACGGAGCCAGCGTGTCGGCGTCACGCACTACTCGCGTCCTGATCGTGGCAAATCGAACTGCGGCAACGCCGCGCCTGCTGCAGGAAGTGCGCCGGCGCGCGCAAGCAAGCGCCTGCGATTTCACGCTGCTCATCCCCAACGCCCCCAGTCGCCAAGCGGCCGACTGGACGCTCCAGCACGCGCTGCCATTGCTCGAGCGAGCGGCCCGAAAGCCGGTTGCAAGTCGCGTCGGCGGCCCCGACCCGTTTCAGGCGGTTCGCGACGCCGTTCACGACGCATCGTTCGATCAGATCATCGTCTCCACGCTTTCGAGACGCCTCTCCCGGTGGCTGCGCCGCGATCTCGTCCACCGAGTCGAGAGCCTTGGACTCCCCGTCGCCGCGATCATGCCCGAGGAAGACCGCCCGTCTCACGAGCAACCCGGCAGCACAGGCAACAAATCGATGGACAACAACGTCGCCGACCTGATGGGTGCCTGGAAGATTATGCTTCCACGTGACGCGCGCCGGCGCGATGAGCGCCGTCGGTAAACGGCGCTACTGCCGTCCGATCCGAAGCGAAGCGCCCGTCGAGCGGGGGCCCGGGGCCTCGACTCGCGACGGCGAACTGGATTGGGGTCCGCCGGTCGCTGGAATTCGAGGCGGCGAGGAACGGTGGAGTGCCAATCGCGGTGGCGCAGAAGGGCGCTAAATCCAGCTCGAGCGGTCGACCAATCGGCGCTTGGGCGTCGGTGGCTGAGCCCTAGCACCACCACCCTCGCGACCTTGCGTCCTCAAGAGACGCGTCCTCGATCCCGCCCCGCTGTCGCGTTTCGCGGCATGAAACTGCTTCTTTGAAGGCGTTCGTGTCGTCCGGTGGCCGACGTAGGTTCGGTCGACTGGGACAGGGGCCTCTTGGGAGAACGCAGGCTGGGCAGGCCGTTTTGCGCGATGGGCGTGTTGAGCCCGAGCTTTTCATTGGCCGCCCCTGCGACTTGCCTGGTTGCGCTGCGAGCGCGGATCCGTCGATGTCGTTTGCCCACCGAGGATCGAGTGAGAGCGGTAGCGCTGGATGTCCATCGCGATTTCTGCGAGGTCGCGATCGTCGCGGAGGGCCGGCTGCGGTCGGCGGGCCGCATCCAGACCCGGCCCGAGGCGCTGGAGCTGTTCGCGCGGAGCCTGGCCCCGGACGACTGGGTCGCGTTGGAGGTCACCGGCAACGCGTGGGCGATCGCTCAGATCCTCGAGCCGCATGTCGCGCGGGTGATCGTCGTCTCGCCGACCGACACGGGGATCCGTCAGGCGCGCGTCAAGACCGACCGACTCGACGCACGCACGCTGGCCAAGCTGCTGTGGGCGGGCGAGCTCGACGGTGTCTGGACCCCGGATGAGCGCGTCCGCGTGATGCGCCGGCGCCTCGGCCGCCGCGCCCAGCTCGTGCGCGCGCGCTCGCGCGTGAAGACCGAGATCCACGCGGTGCTGATGCGCTGCCTGAAGGACCGCCCGCCCGCGTCGGACCTGTTCGGGAACAAGGGCCGGCGCTGGCTGGCCGACCAGCAGCTGGCGCTGTGCGAGCGCGAGACCGTCGACGCCGGCGTGCGCCAGGTCGACTTCCTCGACAGCGAGATCGCGCAGGTCGAGCGGCTGATCGCCGCCGACGCGCTGGGCTGGCCGGAGGTCAAGCGGCTGATGACCGTGCCCGGCGTCAACGTGATCGTCGCGGCAACGTTCATGGCCGCCGTCGGCGACATCCGCCGCTTCGCAGCCCGGCGCAAGCTGACCGCCTATCTCGGCCTCGATCCGCGCGTGCGCCAGTCCGGCGCCGGGCCCGCCAACCACGGCCACATCTCCAAGCAAGGCTCCAACAGCGCCCGCCACGCGCTCGTCGAAGCGTGCTGGTCGACCGTCCGCCAGCCCGGCCCGATCGCCGCCTTCTATCAGCGCATCCGCGCGCGGCGCGGGCACTCGATCGCGATCGTCGCCTCCGCGCGCAAGCTCGCCTGTCTGTGCTGGTGTCTGCTCACCCGCGGCGAGGGCTACGCCTTCGCCCAGCCCTCACTCACCGCCAAGAAGATGCGCCGCCTCGAACTGCAGGCCGGCGCCCCGCGCTGGCAGGGCGGCCGGCACGTCTGGTCGGCCAACGACGCGATGCGCCACGCCGAACGCGCGCTCGCCGAGCAGGCCGAGCTCGCCTACCGGCGCACGTCGCTGACTGGCAAGCCACCCGGCCAACCAAGGCGGGCGCGAGTGCGACACAGGGGCACGCATCTCAAGAGCCCTCGAAGGGCTAAATGGACTTCCCCCGGTTCGGTGGACACGGGGTTTCTAGGCGGCGACGGTCGTCGCTGAGTCGATCTTCTCAGTCTGCTGGTGGTGATTTCTCTCGAACTGCGCGGGCGAGATCATCCCGAGCGTCGAGTGTCGTCGGCGTCGGTTGAAGAAGACCTCGATGTACTCGAAGACCTCGGTCCGCAGCTCGGCCTTGGAGGGCCACGAGCGGCCGTGGATGAGCTCCTTCTTCAACGTCGCGAAGAAGCTCTCGGCGACCGCGTTGTCGAAGCAGTCACCGCGTGAGCCCATCGACTGCGCGATGCCGGCAGCGCGCGCCTGCTGGCCGAAGGGCGAGCGACACGAACTGGCTGCCTTGGTCGCTGTGCCAGATCAGGCCGGGCTGCGGCCGGCGGCGTGCGAGCGCCATCTGCAGCGCGTCGGTGACGAGCTCGGTGCGCATGTGGTCGGCCATGCTC
>JAWVGJ010000101.1:0-8089 GCA_033855115.1 Solirubrobacteraceae bacterium | reverse complement strand
CCCGCCGAGCGGGGCGACGGGTATCGCGTTGGCGCCGCCGCGGGAGGGTACCCCGGCGGGGGTTCAGACGGGCATCAGCCTGACGACCGGCGACATCGACGCGACCTACGCGCAGCTGCAGTCGCGTGGCGTGGACGTCGACGCCGAAGTGGCGCGCATGGGCGAGCCGGTGCCGCCGATGTTCTGGTTTCGAGACCCCGACGGCAATACGCTGCTGATCGTCGAGCAGAGCTGATCGCGTCCCGGCCGAGCGCCCGATCGCGGTCGCCGGCCGTGGACCGGGCGCTCGGAGGGGCCGCCGGCGGCACGGCGGCACGAATCCACGGGGAGCGGCGGCCGACCCGGCACCGGGCATCGCCGCCCCAGGGGTCTAGGCTCGCCCCCGACCGGTGGTGCCCGACGACCGCGCGCCCCGACGCCGTCCCGGCTTCTTGCCCTTTTGGAGGTCCTTACCGGGCGTCCTCACAGGCGTGGCGGCGACGGCCGCGACTCGCGCTCCGGCGGCGGCCCGCAGGTCTCGTCGCCTGCGTCGCCCGCGGAGTCCGCGCCGCCGCCGGAGTTGTCGCCGGGCGACGCGCAGGCCGCCGGGGCGGCTTCCGCCGGCTGCTTCGCTTGCCCGTTCGCGGGGATCCCACAGGGCGGCTCGCGCCCGTGGAGGCGAGGACGACCTCGTTCGACATCGTGACGTCGTCTGAGCCGAAGGCCGGGCCGATCGGCCTGCGGTTCACCGACCACGAACGCACCGTCGGCGGGATCAGGGTCACCTGGCATCCCGTCAGCGACATCTTCCGGGTCGAGTCGGTCGTGGACGCGAGTTGCCGGCCCGTCGCGGACTATGCCAACGTCGTCGATCGCGGCCAGAAGGACGTCATGGTGAACTCCGACACGCTGCGGATCCGGCGGCTTGCGGGCCGCTACTACGACCTCCGCCTCACCGGCGGCTCGCTCGTCCGGGTGGCGTTCCTGCAGGTGGAGCGTTAGCGACCTGCGCTGCCCGACCTGGGCGAGGCCAAGGTCAGCGAGGCGGGTAAGCTGTTTGGCGGCGGGGTCGCACGACGTACCGGGCCCCTCCGCTTACACTGCACGACCCCTGCGCCCGTAGCTCAGCTGGATAGAGCGTCGGTCTACGGAACCGAAGGTCAGAGGTTCGAATCCTCTCGGGCGCGCTCAGCAAACACCCCGCTAGGACGGGGTTTTCTCATACCGGAGCCCCGTCGCTCTCGTCTATATCGTCTATATCGTCCGGACTCGTGCCCACGTCGTGCCCAGCGACGCCGATCTGGCCGTCGTAGGCGTCCAGCAGGCCACGGTCCTGGTCCTCGGAGTCCTGCGCCAGATGGCCGTACGTCGCGTCGATCATCTGCACGCTCGTGCCCATCCGCCGCGACAGCGTGAAGATGCTCATGCCGGCCGCCAGGCTCCACGTAGCGAACGTGTGGCGCATGTCGTAGATTCGTCGGCGCTCCACACACGCAGCCTTCAGGGCGGGCACCCACTCGCGCGCACGGAAGTTGTCGATGTTGATCCGACCTCCGCCGGACGCCGGGAACAGAACGCCCTCTCGCTGAGGAAGCTGGCCCAGCGCATCGAGCACCTTTGGCGCGCAGTGGCACCCGGCGCCGCGAGCGCTCAGTCTTCGGGTACACGTCTTCAGCCTGCCCTTGGCGAACGCGTGGTGGACGGTGAACACGCCGGCCGCCAGGTCAACGTCGTTCCAGTCGCCGCCGAAGGCCTCCTCGGGCCGCACGCCGGTCCCGACGCAGAAGATCGCCAGCGGCCCGAACGGACCGAGTTCGCGCGCCACGGCGTCCACGTCCTCCCACGTATCGAACGGCGTGAACTCCTCACGCGCGTGCACCGGGTTCTTGATGTCCGTCGCCACGTTGTGCTCGATCCAGCGCCAGCGCACCGCCGCGCAAAGCATCTGCCGCAGTGCCCTATGCGCGCCGTGGCGCATCGTCTCCGGCAGGCTCGCCCGCCATCTCCCGATCGCCAACGCATCCAGGGAGCTGACGGGCTGATCCCCGAAGTACCGAGTCGCCTTGCCGAGGTACTGATCGAGGCGATCCTTGCTCGACGGCATTCCCTGGTATTGCTCCAGGAAGACGTCGACCAGCTCGCGCAGTGTGACGTCTGGTCGGTACAGCGGCCCGAGGCGGGCCTTGCGCAGCTCGTCGTCCAGGACGCGCTTGGCTTCGGCCTTGGTCCGAAAGCCGCCGCGTTGACGTCGCACTCCGCGGCCGTCGCGGTAGCGGATCGCCCAGCCGCCGGGAGTGCGTTTGATCTCACCCGTGCGGGCCTGCCCGTGGCTCATCGTGCCGGGTCCTCGGTGATCAGCGCGGCCTCGATCTCACTCCAGCGAAAGCGCACCGGCCGGAAGCGACCGGTACGTAGCCGGCGGCCGGGTAGCACACCGTCGTCGAAGTAGCGCAGCACTGTGCACGGCGCCACGCGCAGGCGTTCGGCGACCTCGCGCGCGGTCAGGAACGGCTCGAACTCTCCCGGCCCGACGATCGGGCGCATGTCGCTCACGCGGCCCGTGTCAGATTCTGCGGTGCTTGGCATTGGTGCTCTCTTCCTCGGTTGTGGTGGTCATAGAGCGCTTCGCGCGCGAGTTGTCGGTTTTCGCGGGCTCTGGCGGCGGCTTGTGCGGCGAGGTAGGCGTCGGCGGTTGTGATGTGCCCGACGCCAACCAGCTCGAAGGCTGTGATGCGCTCGTCGGTGTTGGTCTGGGCGAGCGCGCGTTGTGAGGCGTTGCCGTGGGCGAGCAGCTGGGCGCGGACGTGGTCGGCGCGGGCTTGGCGCAGGTCTTTGAAGGTCGTGGAGTACTGCCGGCTTTTGGTGAGGCAGTGCCCGCGGTAGCCGAGGGTGTGCGCGCACCCAGCGAGGCGCCGGTCGCGGCGGTGTGGCTTGGGGGCCGGTGGTGGCGCGGCGGCGATCACGCGCACGTCGGCGAGCGCGATCTCGGCGGCGGTGTCGAGGACCAGGCCGGTGTTGGTGCGTCGCGTGATCTGGCCGGTGTGCTGGCTTGTGTCGTGCAGGCGGATGCGGACGCGTTCGTCGCTGCTCATCGCGGCGAGGACGCGCAGCACGATCGCGTTGGGTTGGTTGCTAGTTGCGGGCGCGGGGGCGGGGCGGTTCATGCACTCGGCGCGCTCGTCGGCGTTGATCGCGGCGATCATTTTGTCGTGTAGGGCGAATGCGGCGCGTAGGTGGCGGCGGATGTGTTCGGACACCTTTGCGGTGTCGATGTCCTCGCGGGTGATGGGGTGAAGCAGTCCGCCGGCCTGCTCGGTGCTCTTGGTCGAGTACTTCGCCAAATAGCCGGCGATCTGGCCGCGCACGTCGCCCTGGGCGACGTGCTGGATATCGAGCTGCGTGCCCCAGCGCACCGTCTGTTTGGGATCGCCGAGCTGCTTGGGCAGCGGTGCGTGCACGTCGGCGACGGCGCGGGTGACGGCGCGCTCGAGCAGCTCGGTCGTGAACCTGTGGTCGGGCGGTCGGATCTCATCCCTGCGCCACATCATCTGCACCGACTGCCTCAACGACCCCCGCGCCCGAGCTACGCAGCGTCTCATCGCCACGCTCCTACGCCAAGCAGTCAAGCGAGGATCGGAGCGATCGGAGCGTGCAACCCGCGCCAGATGACATCTCGCCTTCTACACCGCAGGTCGCAGGTCAGCATCCCCACGGCTCATCGTCCGATCCAAAGCGCATAATCCCCGCCCTGGATCAACACGACGATCAAGACCAAAGCGATGATCTCGACTTCCCGCCCCCGTAGGAGCTTCAGCGATGACAATGCCAAAGCGTCCACAACAGCATGTGATAGGTGATGAAGCATCTCTCGCCGTGCAACGATTGGTGGTCAAGGCAGGTTTTGCTGTTGAGACCATTCGCAATGATTACGGTGAGGATCTGCTCGTGCAAACCAGCCACGCCGGGGAGATCGATGCGAGTCGTCTTTGGCTACAAGTCAAAGGAACGCGCGCGATCCACAAGTATTCCCGCACCGACAGCCAGTTCGCATACACCGTACCGCTCCAAAACGCTATCAAGTGGGTCCGGAGCAGCGATCTCGTAGTAGTTGTCCTCTGGGATCTCGCCAACGAAATCGGCTACTTCTCCAAGCCGGCCGAGCAAGTGGACGAATGGGACCAGCGCGTCAACTCTAAGAAGACCACCACCCTGCTGTTCAATCCGAAAGACACCTTCACCGCTCAAGCGGCCAGCCGATTGGCGTGGGAATCACGCTTGCACCGTTATTACGGCCTCATCCTTGCAGTAAACGCCAGTCTCGCTGAGTTTGACGATGACAATACTAAGCAGCTCAGGACAGTGCTCGTAATGGACTTTCTCGCACTCATCGGGGTCATCAGTCAACCCACGGAACGTGACGAATGGGGACTCACACCTGCGGCCCGCAACCACCTCATCAACGCCTTCATGAACACTGAAGACGAGGATGTCGACAAGCGGCTCTTGAAATCCGGCCTGCTTACCGTGCTCTATCACACCCATGAGGTCAGCGGCGGCGCCGGTCTTAGTTCGATCCTTTTGGAACCAAGCGCGTCCATGCTCGTCGCGATGATTTGACTTCCGCAAGTTCGTCGAGAGCCAGCCCGGCGACCTCCACGGCTGATCGCAACGCCCCACGCGCCGCCGCGCTGGGTCATTGGTGCACGATCCTCGCACTCATCTGAAGGCCGGAAGGGCCCCCCTGCGTGAGGACTTTCTTTACGTTCTCAAGGGCGCGCTTCGCGCGCCGCCGGCCAGGCCGCTGCCTTCGGCCCGCCCATGGCCCTACGGACTTCGTCCTCCGGGCCGGCGGCCCGCGGCCAGGCCGGCTACCAGCGAGACGACGACCACGAGGACGAAGACAAGCGACCACGACGCGCAGCCGCGTGGCCAAGCGCCCGTCGCTCACCCGGTCCAAAGCGCCAACCTGGTAGGCCTGTCCGCATGACAGCTCGCGACCGTCATACGCCAAACAGCATCACTGAGGGAAGAGAGCGAGCGGAGGGAGCGCAGCCGCAGCGGCGATTGTCAGCGTCAACGCCGAGGCAGTACCGGGGGCCGGGGGATGGCCGCTACCCGCTGACACAGAAGCTTCGCAGGCACACCGAGCGCAGGCCGCACCCAGAGGCAGGAGACACCTGCCTCCTCAGGCGTTTATTGCCCCAGCAGACGATGCGGCGCTCACCGGGTTGGCCGGTCCAGCGCCGCCTGCAAAAGGCCGTGGGCTTCGCGCCGATCACCGCATCCGGACACGTTCGAGCGACGCTCACGCCAAGCACCCCCCCGCACCGGGTCGACAGCGTGCCCACAGCGTGCCCAGCTCGCTCAGCCATCACCGAGAATCACCACGCGCGACGCCAAGCCAGCCCCGCAAACACGGGGCGTGCACCCACTGCACAAGCCACGTATCTCCCTACGGAACCGAAGGTCAAAGGTTCGAATCCTCTCGGGCGCGTTCGGGAACCCCGGTGAATACTGGGTTTTTCGCGTTCTTGACCTTCGATCTGGAGGCCGAAGGTCAAATCGCACGGGCCGCGGTTTCAAGCGGTTTCGGTTGGCGGTGCGTCGCCGGTTCGACTTTCTTGGCGACGTCCGCGACGGCGGGCTCAGCCGGTGTCGTTGGCGATGAGCTGGTCGGTCGCACGTGCGGCGGATTGATGGCGTTGTCCCACGTCGCGAGGAGAATGCCGGAGTGTCTCGCCATGGCCGCGATGCCCTGGAGGGCAAGCCGGGTGGGTTGCTGCTACTCAACGAGGTAGACGTCGTACGAGACGTCGTGGGGCTGGCGTGCGCCTACGGCGACGAAGACGCCGTCGTTGAGCCACGCCAGCTCGGGGGCGGAGGTCTCGATGGTGACGGTGGTGCGGAACGTGTACTCGGAGGGGTCGACGTCCTCTCCGGCTGCCAGACGCGTGAGCACGTCTGGCGGGCCGTGGCGTACACCGTGCGACTGGACGTAGAGCAACGCCCCGCCGTCGGTCTTGAGCGTGTAGCGGATGTCGGCGACCGAGCTGCCGGACGGCCGCACGATCTGCCAATCTGCGCCGCCGGTCGTCAGCAGTTGCGCATGGAAGTCGGGGCCTGCGGCGCGTCCACCGGTCAGCCCGATGATCCGGCGGCGACCTTGTGGGGTGTCTCCGAGGTCGACGGGGGCGTCGAGCTCGGCGTCGAGGCGGTAGATGTGGCGTAGCTTGGGGGCTGGGAGGGCGGTCATGGTCGGCTCCTTGACTAGTCGCCGGCGCTTTGGCCGCCGTCGACGTTCATGAACTCGCCTGTGACGAATGGCGCCGGCTCCAGGTACATGATCGCGCTGACGACATCGCTCGTCTCGCCCATGCGTCCGATCGGGTGCAGCGTGCCGAGGTCGTCATAGGTCTCCGGCGCGTGCGTAGGTGTCTTGATCACTCCCGGTGAGACGGCGTTCACACGGATGCCCGTGGCGGCGTACTCGGTTGCCAGCGACTTGGTCACCGCCGTGTTGACCACATGGCCACTGCCGAGCCGCTCCATATGCTCGATCGCGTGACGGGTGATGTGGAAGAACCCGCCGAGGTTCACCCCCGTGACCAGGTCGTAATCCTCATCGGTGTACTGCGTAAATGGCTTGGCCACAAACACGCCGGCGTTGTTGATCAGCGTGTCGCTGTGGCAAACATCGGGTCGTCGGAAGGCGTGATCGCCCGCGAGGTGCCCAGCACGGCATAGCCCAGCTTCCTGTAGGCGGGGACCAAGCTCGCGCCGATGCCCTGCGACGCGCCGCTGATCACCACCACACGCGGCGGCTGGTCGCTCATGACGCCGGTGCGCCCCGCAGAGCGGGGTCATTGGGGTGCTCGGCCAGCGCCGTCACCGAGATCTCCATCCAAGGCCGCAGCGGCAAGGACTCCAAGATCGCCTCCAGCTCTGAGTCATCGGCCGCCCGATACAGGCCGATCGCGCGACGACGTCCGTCGTCGGGCAACGGTCTCCAGACGCGCAAGGCGTGACCTTGTGCAGCGAGCTCGGCAACACGGGTGCCTTCGCGTGCCATGCGCTGCTCAACCTCGCAGGCAGGCGCCCCCTCGGGCACCGTCACCGTGAATGCAACGAGATAGTCCATGACGACGGCTCCTGTCTGCTCAAGCGGCCTGGACGAATTCGAGCTCGGCGGTCAACGTGACCTCGTCGGACAGCGCGCGGCCGCCGCCCGGCAGGTCTGCGTTCCAGCTGACGCCGTAGGACGTGCGGTCGATCACGGCCTCAAGGGCGAAGCCCGGCCGCGTGTTGCCCATGGCGTCCTGGGTGGGACCCGCAACGCTGCCCGTGGCATGCAGCGCCTTGGTTATTCCCTTGATGGTCAGCTCGCCATCGAGCTGGACGTCGTCGCCGTTGATCGTCAGCTCGTCGGAGCTGAAGGTGATCTCCGGGTGGTTTGTCAGCGTCGAAGAACTCCGCGCTCATCAAGTGTGCCGCGAGGTTTTCGTCCTTGACGTCGATCGAGGCGACCTCGGCGGCACCGCTGAGCTTGCCATCGACAAGCGTGGCAGTGATCTCCTCGAACGAGCTGCGAAACGATGCGACCACGTATCCAATCGAGAACGTGATGGCCGAGTGAACGGCCGAGAAGTTCCAGGCGCCGGCCAAGCGGTCGTGTGGAGAAACGACGGACATGGTGACCTCCTTGCGGGTCAAGTCGCGAGCATGCGAGGGCCAAAAGACCTGCACCATGGTTGCTCAAGCAGCCGTCGATCTCCACGACCTATCCCGTCACGCTCTTAGCTTCCACCTCACAAGAGGCTGCCACCACGCGGCGCGCGAAGTGCGGTCAAGCGACGGTCAGGGCGGTGATCTTGTCGCGGTGCAGACTGCGGTGGGACCCACGTCAAACGTCGTGGACACACCGGCGCTCGCGCACGACGCTCGGGCCATGCAGCGCCTCACTGTCGGGATCGAGGACGACGCACCGATCGCCCGCCGAGGAGGTCAACGCAGCGCTGCTCGGCTCCTCGCGGACACCGCAGCTGCCCTCGAATCCGCCGTATGACAGAGCAAACGATGGACTTCGATACGCGGACAGTGTTAGGCCGCGCCT
>JAWVGJ010000100.1:0-11552 GCA_033855115.1 Solirubrobacteraceae bacterium | reverse complement strand
GTCGAGCAGTTCCAGGTCGACGTGAAGACCGCCGACAAGGCCGACAAGCTCGTCGAGGTGCTCGAGGCCGAGAAGCCCGACCAGGCGATCGTCTTCGTGCGCACGAAGATCCGCACCGACCAGCTCTACAAGAAGATGCGCGACCGAGGCTTCAACGTCAAGGCGCTGCACGGCGACATGACGCAGGGTTCGCGCGACGGCGTGATGCTCGGCTTCAAGGGCGGGCGCGTGCCGATCCTCGTCGCGACCGACGTCGCCGCACGCGGGCTGGACATCTCGACCGTCACCCATGTCGTGAACTTCGACGTCCCGCGCTCGCCCGACGTGTACGTACACCGCATCGGTCGAACGGGTCGGGTCGGACGCGCGGGTCGCGCGATCACGTTCGTCGAGCCGCGCCAGGGGCGCGAGCTGGAGGCGATCGAGCGCCACGTCGGAACGGCGATCTCGCCATGGCAGCCCGGGGCTCACGTCGCTCCGGCGAAGGTCACCGAGCGTCCGCGGCGCCATGCCAAGCCGCAGATCACGCGCAACGGCGACGAGCCCTTCGCGAAGCTCATCGTCTCGGGCGGCCGGGCGGCGGGGATCGAAGTCGCCGACCTTGTCAGCGCCGTCACGCATGCCGCTGGTATCGACGGCGAGGCCGTGCGCGACGTCAAGGTGCTCGAGCACTTCGCGTTCTTGTCGGTGCCCGCCGGCGATGCCGAGCGCATCGCGACCGCGGTCGACGGCGAGCGCGTGCGCGGGCGGCGCATCCGCGTCGAGCCGGCGAAGACGTAGTCGATCAGACCAGCCGTCGCTCGAGCGAGGTCTCGAGCGTGGGATCGGTTCCATCACCGGGGGTGGTGTGCTCGATCCGCAAGGAGGCCCGCCGCCCGTCGAAGCGAAGGGTCGCCAACTGGTTGTCGAAGGTCGGATCCTGGGCCAACCGCCAGCCGGCCTCGGGATCGACCACGCCAGCCGCGTGAGACAGCGGGCGGAGCACGCGGCGCAGCATGTTCGAGCGGTGCCCCGCACGTAGCATCGCCCGCTCGTGGCGGCTGAGCTGGTTGCGAAACGGAGAGCAGACCGCCTGGTAGATCGCGCTTCGCACGCCCGCCGCCGGCCGGAACGCCACCTCGTGCAAGAACCCCTGGTGGACGTCGCCGCCGAGGAACAGGATCGACGCCGGCGCCGACCCGCGCCGCCCGGCACCGACCTCGCGCGTCAGGGCGAGCAGCCGGTGAAAGGAGCTCTGGAAGGCCGCCCAGTGCTCGAGATCGAGCGCTTGGCGCAGCCATTCCCCCAGCCGCGCCGCCAGCGCGCCCCAGGCACCGGCGCAGATCGCTTCGTCGAATGCCTCGACGTAGTGGACGGCCGGGGCAAGCAGAACGGGCAGCGTGTTGGCAAGCACGAGATGGTCGAAGTCGCCGGTCGTCTGCTCCTCCACCCAGCGCCACTCGGCCTCGTCGAGCATCTCCCGGCTGCCCTCGTCCAGGATCCGGCCCTCGCGCCCGTCGAGGACGACGAGCCGCGTGCCGGCCAGGTCGCGGGCGAAGCTCCACACGCTGCCACCGCCGGCGGCCTGCTCGGCGAGGGCGAACTCCCGCAGCAGCGGCCACGCGTCGTCGGCGGCTTGCACGCGACGCAGGAGCTGGTCGCGCTCGAGATCTGCCGGGTCGAGATTGCCAAGGTGCTGGTAGATCCAGTACGTCGCCAGGGCGCCGGTGATTCGCGCCGGCCACCACGGCTCGGCGCCCATCTTCGCCACCCACGCCTGCGACGTGTTCCAGTCGTCGTGGACGTCGTGGTCATCGAAGATCATCGCCGTCGGCAGGGTCGAGAGCAGCCAGCGCAGCGTCGGTTCACCCCACGCCTCGCGGTAGAGGCGGGCGTACTCCTCGAAGCCGGCGACCTCGAGGCCCGGCGGCTCGTTCACGTCGCGGCGGGCGCGGATGAACTCGGCGGTTTCGGGCGAGACCTCGTCGGCGTAGACCTGGTCGCCGAGCAGCAGGAGCATGTGCGGCCAGCGATCGGCTTCCTGGCCGCGCATGCGCAGCGCGAGGGCATAGAGGGCGTCCACGCCGGTGCCGAGCTCATGCTCGTCCGGGCTGAGCGTGTACGGCGGGCGGTGCGGGCGCGTCACCCGGCAGGAGCCGAAGACCATCTCGATCGGACCGGCACGAGGCAGGGTGCGGATACGCGACGGCGGCCACCCGCTCTCCGCCGCCGGCCAGCACCGGACGCCGTCGAGCTGCACGTCGTATTCGACGCTTGAGCCGGGGGCCAGTCCACCAATCGCCACGATCGCGTAATGGCGGCCGTTGACCTGAAAGGTCTCGGCCCGCTGACCGAGGACTTCGACCAAGCAGGGGCCATCGGCCTCCAGCCAGACCGTCGCCGCGGTGTCGCTGACGTAGCGCAGCATCGGGCCGATCAGCAGTTCCGCCATGCGCTGGCAGCTTAGGCGCGCGAGTGCGGCGCCGTCGCACTTGCCATGCCATCCAGCGCCCGCTGATCGTCGGTCCCCGAGCTGCGGTCGAGTTCGCTATTGGGAGCGCGCTGCGCAAGCGCTGCTCAGGACGTCGTGGCGAGCTCGCGCTCCAACTCCTGCGAATACTCACCGCGTCGCGCGGCGCCCGTGCAGCGAACACGATGGCCGTACTGCCGCTGCGCATCCGGCACGTTCTTCTGCTCGCCATGCCACGTCTTCAGCGCCGCCGCCTGCAGGCCGCGGCCGTAGGAGAAGCTGATCTCCCACGGCTGGGCGCCCATGCGGTTCATGATGTTCAGCCGGTTCGTCGCGTCCTCGTCGCTCTGCCCGCCGGACAGAAAGACGATTCCGGGGACCGCCGCCGGCACATGACGGCGCAGGCACCGCAGCGTCCGCTCGGCGACCTCGTCGTCTCCGGGCTGGTCAGGACAGTCATAGCCGGCGAGGACCATGTTGGGCTTCAGCAACATCCCCTCAAACGCCACGCGCTGCGCTCGCAGCTCACCGAAGACGACCGACAGCACTTCGCCGGTGACCTCCTCGGTGCGGTCGATCATGTGATCGCCGTCCATCAGGATCTCGGGCTCGACGATCGGCACGATCTGCGCCTCCTGACACAGCGCGGCGTAGCGCGCCAGTGCGTGCGCGTTGACATGGATGCAGTAGCCGCTCGGGTGCCGCTCGTCGAGGTTGATCACGGCACGCCACTTTGCGAAGCGCGCGCCGCCCTCGTGGTACTCGGCGAGGCGTTCGCGCAGCCCGTCCAAGCCCTCGGTGACCTTCTCATCCTCGGACCCCGCGAGCAGCTTCGCGCCGGTGTCGACCTTGATGCCGGGGATGATTCCCTGGTCGTGGAGCAGCCGCGGAAACGGGGTGCCGTCCGTGCTGCTCTGGCGAAACGTCTCGTCATAGAGGATGACGCCGCTGATGTGCTCCTGCGCGCCCTCGGTGGTGAACAGCAGATCGCGCAACGCGCGGCGCATCTCCTCGCTGGGTTCCACGCCGGCCGCCTTCAGGCGCTTGTCCATCGTGCCGTTGCTCTCGTCGGCGGCAAGAATCCCCTTGCCCTCGGCGACGAGTCGATTGGCGATCTGTTGAAGCTCAGACATCGCTGTTGAGGTAGGCATGCCCGCTCGCGCCCGACATTGAACATGGTTCAACGAAAAGGCGGGGAACGCCTACGACAGCGGTCGGGGCACTCGGCCATGGCTTGAAGCTACGCGGCGGCGGCAGCATCAGCAGCGAGCACGCCCGCGGCACCGCAACTCTGTCGCGCCGCGCTCGTTACCCTGTGGGCCGTGGCATTGCTCCTGCGAGATCGCGACGCGACCGTTGAGGCCGCCGCCCCGCCACCTGGCGGGGATGATGTCAACGTCGCCCCTCCCAAGCCGCTCGCCTGCGAGGCCTGCGGCTCGGAGATGCAGCGCGGCCAGGACTGGTGTCTGGAGTGCGGGCGCGCGGCCCCCGGCCGCCTTGGCGCCCGCCCAGGCTGGCGCGCCGCGTTCACGGTCGTCGGTCTGACGCTGCTGCTCGTCTGCTGTGCGGTCATCGCAAGCTATGCCGCCCTCACGAGCAAGTCCGAGCGCTCGGCGGCCGTCCCGTCGCCTGCCTCGGGCCAGCCGGTCGTCCCCGGCACGCCGCCGGTGGCGCAACCGACCACGGGCGCGCCGATCCAGCCCGGCCCGACCGGTCCGGGCACGACCCCGCCGACCGTTGCCGTCCCGCCGGCGAACGGAATCCCGCTCATCCCGGTCCCGAAGACCGCCACGCCGCCGGCCAACACGCCCGTCATCCCGCCTGTCACCAAGACTCCCGCGACGGGCGCGCAGGCGCCTGCGACCGTCACCCCGCCGGCGACCGGAACGGCGCCGGCAACCGGAACGCAGACTCCGACCACCGCAACGCAGACGCCAACCGTCGCCAGCGCCGCGCAGATCGTCCCCTTCAAGGCCGACGCGGCGTCGACCTACGATCCGGGCAAGCGCGTCGGCGCCGAGTTCGGGCCGGCAGCGAACGCGATCGACAAGAAGCCCGACACCGTCTGGGACGTCGTCGTGCCGGCCGACGGCAAGCCGCTCGGCGTCGGACTGCTGATCAAGCTCGGCGCGCCGCTGGCGCTGCAGTCGCTCAAGCTCGATACCCCGACGCCGGGCTTCCGCGTCGAGCTGTACGGCGCCGTCGACGACAAGGAGCTGCCCGTCGACATCCTCGACAAGCGCTGGATCCACCTCACCGATCGCAAAGAGGTCGTCGACGGCGGGGCGATCTCCCTGAAGGGCAAGGGCGAGGGCGCCAAGTTCAAGGTCTTCATGCTGTATTTCACGCGACCGGCCGACGTGAGCGACCCGCGTGTCGCGATCGGCAACGTCGAGCTAACCGCCACGTTGTAGCCTGCCCCGCATGTCAGCCGCCGCCATGCGCACCACCGAAGGCGTCATCGTCTTCGAGCTCTTCGACGAGGACGCGCCGAAGACCGTCGAGAACTTCCGCAAGCTCGCCGCCGACGGCTTCTACGACGGGCTCACCTTCCACCGCGTGATCAAGGACTTCATGATCCAAGGCGGGTGCCCCGAGGGCACGGGCACCGGCGGTCCCGGGTACAAGTTCGAGGACGAGATCAACCACCACAAGATCGTCCGTGGGGCACTGGCGATGGCCAACTCCGGCCCGGACACGAACGGTTCGCAGTTCTTCATCGTGACCAAGGACGAGGCGCCGTGGCTGGACGACAAGCACACGGTCTTCGGCGAGGTCACGGGTGGAATGGACGTCGTCGATCGCATCGAGGACACGCCCACCGCGGGCGCTGACCGTCCGGTGTCGCCGATCCGCATCGCCTCGATCGAGTTCGGCGACTAAGCAACTCCGTTGGACCTCTTCCAGGCCATCGTCCTGGGGATCGTGCAAGGGCTCACGGAGTTCCTTCCGATCTCCAGCAGCGGCCACCTGCGGATCGTGCCCGCGTTCGCCGGCTGGAAGGATCCGGGCGCCGCGTTCACGGCGGTCATCCAGCTGGGGACGATGGCGGCCGTCGTCCTGTACTTCCGCGAAGATCTGTGGCGCATCGCGCGGGCGTGGCTGGCGTCGCTGCGAGATGCGTCGCGACGCTCAGAGCTCGACGCACGGATGGGCTGGTACCTCATCTTCGGCAGCGTCCCGATCGTGATCTTCGGCGTCGCGTTCAAGCATCAGATCGAGAACGGCGCGCGCGACCTCTACCTCATCGGCACGACCCTGATCGTGTTCGGCCTGATTTTGCTCGCCGCCGAGAGGGTCTCCCGGCGCGACCGCGACGTCTCGACGCTCACCCGCCGCGACGCGATCATCGTCGGCTTCGCCCAGGCGCTGGCGCTCGTCCCCGGCGTGTCGCGGTCGGGAGCGACGATCACCGCCGGCCTCCTGCTCGGCTTCGACCGCGTGTCGGCCGCGCGCTTCTCGTTTTTGCTCTCGATCCCGGCGGTGGTGCTCAGCGGCCTGTACGAGCTCAAGGACGTCGCGAGCGGCGCGGCCAAGGGGGCGGCCGGCGTCGGACCGACCGCCGTCGCCACCGTGCTCGCGTTCGTCACCGGCTACCTGTCGATCGCGTTCTTGTTGCGCTACCTGACCTCCCATTCGACGGCGATCTTCGTCGTCTACCGAGTCGTGCTCGGCGCGGCCGTGCTCGCACTCGTCGGCACGGGCACGATCGGCTAGCGAGTAGGGTTTAACCCATGGCCAGCGTCGACACGACGGCCGCAGACCGCAGCGACGGTCAAGCGGCCGGGGCCGAGATCGCGGTCGAGAACCCCGCGACCGGCGAGATCATCGCCCACGTACCGGACCTCTCCGCGGATCAGATCGCCGACATGGCCCGCGCCGGACGCGCCGCCCAGCCCGGTTGGCAGGCGCTCGGCTACGACGCCCGCGCCCGCGTGATGCGGCGGGTGCGCACGTGGATCATGGACAACGCCGACCGCGTCGTTGCCACGATCGTCTCCGAGACCGGCAAAACCTACGAGGACGCGTACATCGGGGAGTTGCTCTACGCCGGTGGTGCGCTGGGCTTCTGGGCCAAGCACGCCGAGGACTTCCTCGCCGACGAGCGCGTGCACGCCTCGACGCTCGCGGTCAGGGGCAAGAAGCTCATCACGCGCTACGAGCCGCTGGGACTGATCGGCGTGATCGGGCCGTGGAACTACCCGCTGACGAACTCCTTCGGCGACTGCATTCCGGCGCTGATGGCGGGCAACAGCGTGATCCTCAAGCCGTCGGAGGTGACGCCGCTGACCTCGCTGCTGCTCGACGAGGGCCTCGCCGAGAGCGGCCTGCCGGCGGGGGTCTTCCAGGTGGCGACCGGCCGCGGCGCAACCGGCTCGGCGCTCGTGGACGAGGTCGACATGATCATGTTCACCGGCTCGACGGCGACCGGCAAGAAGGTCATGGAGCGTGCGGCGCAGACGCTGACGCCCGTCTCGCTGGAGCTCGGCGGCAAGGACCCGATGATCGTCCTCGCCGACGCCGACCTCGAGCGGGCGGCCAACACCGCCGTCTACTGGTCGATGTTCAACGGTGGCCAGTCGTGCATCTCGATCGAACGCGTCTACGTCGAGGAGCCGGCCTACGACGAGTTCGTCTCCAAGGTCGTCGAGAAGGTCGGCAAGCTACGCCAGGGGCCGTCGAGCGGCCCCGCGACGGCCGATGTCGGGTCGATGACGTTCTCCAAGCAGCTGTCGATCGTCGAGGATCACGTGCGCGACGCGCTCGCCAAGGGCGCCCGCGCCCTGACCGGGGGCAAGCGGGCCGCCGGCGCCGGGCTGTTCTACGAGCCGACGGTGCTCGTCGACGTCGACCACTCGATGAAGGCGATGACCGAGGAGACGTTCGGCCCGATGCTGCCGATCATGAAGGTCGCTGACGTCGAGCAGGCGCTGTCGCTCGCCAACGATTCGCCGTACGGTCTGGGTGCGTCGGTCTTCTCGCGCGACATCAAGCGTGGCCAGGCGATCGCACGACGGCTGCAGGCGGGCGCGGTCTGCGTCAACGACGCGATGCTGAACTACGCCGCCGTCGAGCTGCCGATGGGTGGCTGGAAGGCGTCGGGCATGGGCACGCGTCACGGCGCCGCCGGGATTCGCAAGTACACCAAGCAGCAGTCGCTGCTCATCAGCCGCCTGCACCTCAAGCGCGAGCCGTACATGTTCCCGTACAAGCCGTCCGTGTCGAAGCTCATCTTCCGGGCTGTTCGGCTCGCGTACGGCGGCGGGCGCGGCAAGCGCCGCTGATCAGAGTCTTCGTAGCACCGGTCGATGGTCGCGATCGCGTTCGCGCTTGGATCCGCCGCGCTGTGGGGGCTCTCCGACTACCTCGGTGGCCTCAAGAGCCGGAGCTATCCCGTCCCGGTCGTGCTCGCGGCAATGTATCTGTCCTCGCTGACGGCCATGGCGCTGTTCGTCGGAACGCGTGGCGAGGCGCCGCCGGAGACCTCGGCGGTCGTCGCTTCGCTGGGCGCGGGGGTCGTCGGGATCGCGGGCCTGACGGCCCTGTACCGCGCGCTCGCGATCGGGACGATGAGCATCGTCGCTCCGATCGCGTCGACGGGCGTGTGCATCCCGGTGCTGGTCGGCCTCGCCGCTGGGGACAGTCCCGGTTTTGTGCGGTCGCTGGGGCTGGCGCTGGCGGTCGTGGGGATCGTCCTGGCATCGCGTGAGGACGACGCCGGCCCCGTCGATCTCAGCCGGCAGCGATCGAGCATCCTGCTGGCGATCACCGCCGGCGTCGGGTTCGGGTCGTACTTCGTGCTCGCGAAGATCGGCTCGAGCGGCGACGTCGGGTGGGCGCTCCTCCTGTCGCGCGTGTCGGCGCTGCCGCTGATCGGCGCGTTCGCATACCTGGCGCTACGCCGCGCAGGCCGCCGTCCGCGCGGTCGCGCGATCCTCGCGCTTGCCGGCCTCGGCCTGATCGATCTGGGCGCCAACGTCTGTTACAACCACGCGACGACGATCGGCGAGCTGTCGAGCGTCGCGGTTGCAAGCTCGCTGTATCCCGTGATGACGGTGACGCTCGCTGCGCTGCTGCTCGGGGAGCGCGTGCGGGGGGCGCAGCGGGCCGGGGTCGTGGTGGCGTTGTCTGGGGTGGTGCTGATCGCCGCGGGCGGTTGATCCAGGCAGCTCACCCGCGCAAGCGTGTTCGCTGCAAGCCGCGGTGGTTCATGCTTGCAGGCCGATGAGTTCGCCGATTGCCGCCGCCGTCCAGATCGACCCACTGCAGCTCGCCCCGGTCCTCGTATTCGGCGTCATGTACCTCGTGCGAGCGCGCACGCTGGCGCACAACGACAAGCCGGTTCCCCGCCGGCGCCAGGCGTGCTTTCTCTCCGGCCTCGCGCTGATCGCGATCACCCTCGTGTCGCCGCTCGGCACGCTGTCCGGCGAGCTGTTTCTGGCGCACATGGCCGAGCACCTGCTGATCGCCGACCTCGGCGCGCTGCTGATCGTGCTCGGGCTGACGGGGCAACTGCTCGCTCCGCTGCTCAGAACGCCCGCCCTGGGCTGGCTGCGCCATCTCGCGCACCCCGTGCCCGCCTTCGCGCTGTGGGCGATCGACCTGATCTTCTGGCACTTCGTCGGGCCGCACGAAGCTGCGGTGCGAAACGATGCCGTCCACGCGCTCCAGCACATGCTGTTCGTCGGTCTGGGGATCAACATGTGGATGGCGCTGCTCGGCCCGCTCCCCAAGCCCGCGTGGTTCGGCAGCTTCGCCAAGCTCGGCTATATCGTCGTCGTGCGGCTCACCTCGACCGTCCTCGCGAACGTTTTCGTCTGGAGCAACGATGCGTTCTTCCACGTCTATCGGCCGGGCGAGCTGAAGCACCGCATCTCACCGCACACCGATCAGGTCGTCGCCGGCTCGATCATGATGGTCGAAGGATCGATCCTCACGATCTGCCTCTTCGGCTGGCTGTTTCTGCGCAGCGCGCGTGAGGGGGAGGAGCGTCAGGAGCTGCTCGACCTCGCCGCCGCCGGTGGCGTCGCGCTGGACGAGCGCCGCGCCGCGCGGGCCGTGGCCGCCGGCCGCGGACGCGAGCTCAGACGCCGGATCGAGGAGGGACCGACCGGGTAAGGTCCAGGCATGGCCTCAATGCTCAAGAAGAAACTCACCGAACTAGCGAGCTCGCCCCAGGGCAAGAAGCTGACCGACAAGGTCCAGAAGTTCGCCAACGATCCCAAGACGCGCGAGCAGATCGAGAACGCCAAGCGCAAGCTCAACGAGCGGCGCAACCGTGGCGGCGGCGGCCCCAAGGCCGCCTGAGGATGCTCAGGTCACTCGCCGAGCGTCAGCCGTCGCGCGCGCTCGGCGAGTTGCACCACGCCTTCGCCGAAGCCCCTGAGGTATGGGTCGTCGGTCGTTCCCGCTAGGGCGCGGCGGTAGTTGCCCTCCATGAACACCGCCGCCTTCCACAGTGCGAGCGCGCGATACCAGCGTATGTCGGTCATCGCGCGGCCGCTGCGCTGCTCGTAACGCGCGATCAGCTCGTCGCGAAGCAAAAACCCCTGAAGGCGGGTCACGCCGGACAGCTCGAACATGCCCAGCGGCGGGTCGTCGCGGTCGACCCACAGCGCGCAGAGATAGCCCAGGTCGGCTAGCGGATCGCCGATCGTCGCCATCTCCCAGTCGAAGATCGCCACCAGCCGAGCCGGCGCGGCGGCGGCCATCATCGTGTTGCCCAGGCGGTAGTCGCCGTGCACGATCGTCGGCGGCGCGGGCCGCGGCATCGTCGCGGCAAGCCAGCGCCCGACGTCTTCGACAGCCGGCAGGTCGCGCGTCCTGGAGTGCTCCCACAATCCGCTGAAGCGGCGCACCTGGCGCGCGAGATAGCCGTCCGGATCGCGCGTGAAGTTCTGTAGCCCGCAGCCGCGCCAATCGACGGCGTGGACCTCGACGAGCGCGTCGACGAGCTCCTCGCTCATGCGCCGGCGCTCGGCGGGCGTGTCGAGCTGCGCCGGCACGGCGCCGGTCACGACCTCCCCCTCGATGCGCTCCATGACGTAGAACGGCGCGCCGATGATGGCCTCGTCGTCGCCGACGGCGAGTACCCGCGGCACGCGCGCCTGGGTGGTCTGCAGGGCGCGCAGCAAGCGCGCTTCACGCAGCACGTCGTGGGCGCTCGGCGGTAGCGGGCCGCGCGGCGGGCGGCGCAGCACGAGCGCGGCGCCCTCGCGGCGGACGAGGTACGTGACGTTCGAATGGCCCTCGCCGAGGGGCCCCACGTCGAGCTCGCCGCGGCCCAGCCCGTGCGCGTCGAGGAACGCCTCGAGAGGCTTCAGGACCAGCAGCGGCTCGCGCTCGTTGGCCGCCGCCGCCGCGTATGTGGCGACGACGTCGTCGGAGGAGCCCGTGCTCATGCAACGCGACGTTATGCCTCCAGCCGCAACCTTGCGTCGCTACGGTGGTTGCAGTAGCCGTGTTCCGATCCCTGCCGCTCGCCCTCGTGTTGTGTCTGCTGCTTGCGGCTTGCGCAGGCGCATCGCCCACCCAGTCGATGACCTTCGAGGCGCCGCGCGACCTGCTCAACCCGACCACCCGGCCGGCGGCGTTCATGGAGCTGCAGTCGCTGGGCGTCGAATCGCTGCGCGTCGTCCTGACGTGGTCGATGGTCGCGCCCGGCGCCGACCAGGCGCAGAGGCCCGACTTCGAGCCGACCGATCCAGACGCCTACGACTGGGGCGAGTACGACCCGCTCATGGCCCGCGCCAAGGAGCTCGGCTGGCCGGTCCTGCTGACGATCTCGGGCCCCGTGCCGAAGTGGGCGACGAAGGCGAAGCTCGACAACGTCACGCGACCGGACCCCAACGCGTTCGCCGCCTTCGCGACCGCCGTCGGGCGCAAGTACGGCGAGCAGGTCAACACCTGGGCGATCTGGAACGAGCCCAACCAGCCGCAGTTCCTTCGCCCGCAGTTCTCGGGCGGAGGCCGGGCCACCTCGCCCGGCCTGTATCGCCAGCTCTATCAGGCGGGCCAGCGCGGGCTGGCGTCGGCCGGCCAGGGGGGCGAGCGCGTCCTGATCGCAGAGACCTCGCCGCGGGGTACGGGCCGCGTCGTCGCG
>JAWVGJ010000099.1:0-4767 GCA_033855115.1 Solirubrobacteraceae bacterium | reverse complement strand
AATTCGGGAACGTCATCGCACGCGGTGGCGCCGGGGTGGTCATCGCGTCGCAATCCGGGCACCGTCTGGGCGTCCTGACCGCCGAGCAGGACACCGCGCTGGCGACCACTCCGACCGACGAACTGTTGAAGCTCCCCATGCTCCAACCCGACCAGGTCACCGATCCTCTGCATGCCTACCAACTCGCCAAGCGCGCGAACTCGCTGCGCGTGATGGCCGAGGCCGTTCGGTGGGGCAAACGCGGCGCTCGCGTCAACACCATCAGCCCGGGAATCATCTTCACCCCGCTCGCCACGGACGAGTTGACCGGACCTCGCGGCGAGGGATACCGGCGCATGCTCGAACTGTCCCCCGCCGGTCGCGGCGGCACCCCGGACGAGGTCGGAACAATCGGCGCGCTTCTCATGGGCCGCGACGGCGCGTTCATCACCGGCAGCGACTTCCTCATGGACGGCGGCGTGACCGCCTCCTACTTCTACGGCGAACTCGCCGCGCAGTAGCGCAGGTTCGCGGCCGCTGTGCCATACGGCCCTTCGCCTCACCGAATGAAGCCTACGCATGAGTCCCTAGGATGTTCTTCGGGCGAGCATGACGTCGGTACGCATGGCCCAGATCGTGGCCCGGAATGCCCCACTGGCGCATGGTTGAGCGACACGCCCGAAGCTCGACAAGCTGGGGGTTACTGGTTCGAGCCCAGTATCGCCCATCCATCAATTGCAGGGGTTTCGGCCAGCGCATCGTGCTACGCGGACTAGACGGCGCGTGAAGCGACGGCCATCGCCGCAGCCAGCGCGCTCTTCTGCATCATCAGCTATCCGACGAGGCCCAATTCCGCGAGCCGGAGCGCATTGCGTGGTGTAGGGGTCGGACGAACCTCTCCGGCCGCCGACGCGGAAGCTCACCTGCACGGTCGATCTAGGCGCCGAGCATTTGGAGGCGGCTAACGACGGAGGGTGCGGCGGGACTTGTCGAAGTCGTAGCCGCGATCGGCCTAGACCACCTCACCACCGGCTACGAGGTCACGCCGACTTCCACGGATTCTTGGCAAACCAGTACAGCCCGTCGATCCTGCAATCCACGACCCGTCCGTCTGGGAGGGTGACGCGACTGGCAGGACAGTAGATGACCAGCCTCGCATGGAACGTCTTGAATGCGCCGGTCCCGCCGTCGAAAGTGATCTTCCCGACGCGGCAGGGCCCGCAGATGACGAGATGACCGAAAGCGCGGTCAGTACCCGTGTCGAAGATCAGATCAGTGTTCAGCGCGCCATCTGCAGCCGCGGCAGCGACGGCGATGTCATGCGTGCCGACGGGAAACGCGTTGAGGTTCGACGAGGTGATCGTGCAGAAGGAGCCGGCCTCGCCGGTGTACTCCGAGCATTCCTTCGTCAGGTGGAGAATTCCGATTCGCGGGGCCGCGGCCAGCGCCGGGACGGCGATGGCCAGGGTGACGCCGAGCGCAGCCAGCGTGAGCATCGCGTGCCGGAGTTTGATCATGACAGTTCCTTCCCTCGGTGTTTGCATCGCAACTCACTCCCTCGTTGACCGCGCTTTGTCCGCGGCATCGTTGACGGCCTCCGAACTTCCGGACTGACCGCCGGAACGTCTCCTCGCCGTCTCTACGCGCGCGCAACTCGCTCGCCCCGATGCCGGTCCTGGTCACTAAAACGCGCCCAGGATGTCGCTTGCGCGCGGGTGCTCCGTCCGGAGCTGCCAAGCTGTCCGTAGCCTATTCCGGCGCCACCTGGTCGAACGGCGGTGTCGTTCCGGGCAAGAGGTGCCAGTCGCGCACCACTTTGCCGTGTTGAATCTGATACACCGCCAAGAATGTCACGGGTCCGGCACATGCCCCGGTGCCCTTGACCGTCTTGAACGTTGCCGCGAATTGGCCGTGCACGGCAACGGGCGCAATCCGCTTGATCGTGTAGTTGCAGGCATGGGCCGACTGCATCTCCTGGACGATCTGGGATCGCCCCACGAACCTGACCCCGGAGACGTAGTAGCTCACCACGGCGCCCCGCCCATAGACCGACCCGAATGCGGCCACATCGCCTTTCGACCACATCGCATCGAGTCTGTCGAGCAGTGGTGTCGGAGCCTTGCTTGTTCCAGACATCGCCGCAGGTGCGGCAGTTCCGGCTGCGAGAACGACCACCGCAAGCGCAAGCCATCGACTAGATGCCACGACGCACCTACGGAATGTTCGCATCGGACGCCCTCCCATGGTTGACCGTTCTCCATCGTCGGCGGGCGCCGTTGACGCTGCCGCTTGTTGAGTGCCGCCGACCTCCGCGTATCACGCTAGAAGCGCGCCGCGGCCGGCGCATCGATGACGCCCCTACATTGCGTCCCTACAACGTCGGCTCGACCTGCACCCGACCACGGGATACGCTCATGCGCGTGTTGTTTGGCCGCTCTGGCGCGTTCGAGCGCATCGATCGCCTGCTGGCGTCCGCCCGGTCGGGTCAGAGCGGCGTCTTGCTGATCTTCGGCGAGCCCGGAATCGGCAAGACCGCCCTGCTCGAGGTAGCGCGTGAGCGCGGTGAGGGAATGCGCACGCTTGCCACTCGCGGCGTGCCGTCTGAGGCGGATATCCCGTTTGCGGGTCTGCTCGAGCTGCTGCGACCGCTGCTGAGCGGTCTCGACGGGTTGCCCGAACGGCAGGCGCAAGCGCTGAGCGGTGCGCTGGGAATCGGCTCGCCGGCGCCAGGAGATCGTTTCTTGATCGGCGCCGCGACGCTCACCCTGCTCGCGGCTGCTGCCGAGTCGGAGCCCGTCTTGATCCTGATCGACGACGCGCACTGGCTGGACGGCGAGTCACTCGACGCGTTGGTGTTCGCTGTTCGACGGCTGGACGCCGACGCCGTCGCCGGCCTGATCGCGGCGCGGCCAGAGGAGATCCGGCTCGAGAGCGTCGACGGCCTCGACACGCTCGAACTCGGCGCCCTCGACGCAACAGACACGGCGCGCCTCGTGGAGCTTCATCTGGGCAGACGCCTCAACAAGCCCGACACGGCCCGCATCTTCCGCCTCACGGGCGGCAACCCGCTCGCCGTGATCGAGATCGGCACGAGCGACGAAGCGCTTGCGTTCGACGCGCCCGCCACTCTGTCGCGGGGCGTCGAGGATGCCTATTCGCGTCGCCTGCGCGACCTGCCGCCGGGTGTCCGCGCAATGCTGCTGATGGCGGCGATCGATGACACGCTCGACGCGGTGACGGTCGAGCGGGCTGGCGCCTCGATCGGCGGAACGGCGACACTCGCCGACGCCGAGACGAGTGGCCTGATTGCCCTGATCGAGGGCCGCGTCGCCTTTCGCCATCCACTCGTGCGCTCGGCCATCTATCAGAGCGCCACCGCCGACCAGCGACGCGCAGCGCACGCGGCCGTCGCAGAGACGCTCGAAGGCGGCGCACAGTCCGGACGGCGGGCCTGGCACGAAGCGGCCGCAGCGCTCGCACCGGACGAGGGGGTCGCGGCCGCGCTCGAGCGCGCCGCAGACGAAGCACGCGACCGCGGAGGCTACCGCGCCGCAGCAGTCGCGCTCGAGCGCGCGGCACACCTCACGCCCCACTCCGGGGAGCGGGCGCGGCGCCTGCACCTCGCAGCAGCGAGCGCGTTCCATGCGGGTCGCGCCGAACAGGCCAACAGACTCGTCGATGCAGCCGTCGCCGCCTGCACCGATCCACTGCTGCGAGCAGACATTCAGCTCCTGCATGGCGCGCTGTTGAATGCATCGGGCGCGATGACGGAGGCATACCGGCTGATGCTCGTAGAGGGGCGGCGAGTCGCGTCTCACGACGCAGCCAGGGGTGCCCTGCTGCTTGATCGCGCTTGCCTGAACCGCATCCACGTTGGTGCGATGCATGACGCGCTCGAGATCGGCCGCGAAGCCCGGCAACTGGCAGAACAGGTCGGCGGAGACCTCGAGCAGCATGTCGGCTCCACTCTCGCGAAGGCCCTGATCTTCAACGGCCAGATCGACGAAGCTGAGCTGCTGCTGCGCGGATCGATAGCCGCTACTCGCGCGGGAGGGCTGCGAGATCCCCACGCGCTGAACCGGATGGCAGTCAATCTCAACTACCTCTGCGAGTTCCCCGCCTGCCGCGACGCTGCAGCCGAGGCCGTGGAGTTGGCTCGGTCGCAAGGAGCGCTGGGCATTCTGCCCGCCCTTGCCGACACGTTGGCGACGACCCAGATAGGGTTGGGTGAGTGGGAGGCAGCGAGCGCGACTGCAACCGAGTCACTGAGACTCGCGTACGACACGGATCAGAGTCACTACTGCGCCTTGCTCCTCTGGGTGCTTGCCGACATTGCCGCGTTCCGCGGACGCCGCGAGGAGTGCCGCGCGCACTTCGCGGAGGCCGCGGCACTCGACGGGGGCCACGTCTCATGGGCCGGGCATGATGCTGCGGAGATCGCGTTCGGCCACCTCGCTCTGGCACGCGGCGAGATCGACGAAGCAATCGGCCACCTCGAGCGAGAAGTCGACCCGGACGCCGAGCAAGCGGCATTCGGCTTCTACTACGCGGCCTTCGACCTCGCCGAGGCGTACGTCCGCGCCAACCGCTCGAACGAAGCGACGTCGTTGATCGAGCGCATCGCTCCGCATACGCACCAGGCCTGGGCGCGAGCGGCACTCGATCGCTGCCGTGGTCTGGTCGCCGCCGACGACGCGTTCGACGCGCCGTCGCGCGCCGCGGTGGAGGGGTTCGCCCGCCTCCAGATGCCGTTCGAGGAGGCCCGAGCCCGACTCTGCCGGGGAGAGC
>JAWVGJ010000098.1:0-125113 GCA_033855115.1 Solirubrobacteraceae bacterium | reverse complement strand
CGAGCTTGCCGGCCTCGGCGTCATACCAGGCCTGCATGAACTCCGCCCCCACCTCATACGCAAGCACCGGGGTATGCGCCACAACCTTCGGCATACCCGGAATCGCGCCCGTGATGATGTCCTCAAGGCTCGGGTTGACCGCCGACGTCATCGACACGGAGTCGCCGTCGCAGCTCAGGCCCGATGTCATCCAGATGACGTGAGCAGTGATCTGCTCCGTCTCGTGCTGCCGTGGTGCGAACTCGATTGATGCCATGTGAGCTCCTCCCTCTCGACTAACAAATGCGGGGTAGCGGATCGCCCACGAGTTGATCCATCACCCGCTTGCCTCCGAAGGCGGTGGCCATCAACACCATGCCTTCGGGTTCGGTCTTGCATTCGCCGATTTCCGCGGCCTCTTCGCCGCCCGGCATTGACCGCAATGCGGCCAGCGCAGCATCCGCCGCCTCTGGGGCGACGATCGCTACGAGCTTCCCCTCGTTTG
The DNA here is from genome assembly GCA_033855115.1 of Solirubrobacteraceae bacterium. Taxonomy (GTDB): domain Bacteria; phylum Actinomycetota; class Thermoleophilia; order Solirubrobacterales; family Solirubrobacteraceae; genus CADCVQ01. Next base: position 124,629 of record JAWVGJ010000098.1, on the reverse strand, counting down.
CCACGTGCATCGGGTCGATCCCGAGGATCTCCGCGGCTCCTGCAACCGCGGGATGCACTGGCACCGCGGCCTCGTTGATGATCATTGCCACGCGCGATGCTCGCGCGAGTTCGTTCAGGACCGATGCGACTCCGCCCCGGGTCGCGTCGCGCAAGCATTTCAGCGACGGACCAGTTTCATCGAGCAGCTTGTCGACCATCGGCCACAAACACTGGGTGTCCGACTTGATGTCGGCGTCAAGTTCGAACTCGCCGCGAGCGAGCATGATCGCCGTCCCGTGATCGCCGATGCGACCGGAGACGAGGATCTTGTCGCCGGGCTTCAGCGACGACGGCGACAGGTTGCAGCGGTCGTCGAGAACGCCGATCCCCGTCGTGCAGATGTACATCTCGTCGGCGTGTCCGCGCTCGACGACCTTCGTGTCGCCCGTGACGATCGATACGCCGGCGGCCGCGGCGGCCTTGGCGATCGCCGCGACCTCGCGCTTGAGCGTCTCGGCCGGCAGCCCCTCCTCGAGGATGAGGGACAGCGACAGCGCCAGCGGGCGCGCACCCGCCATCGCGACGTCGTTGACCGTGCCGTTGACCGCCAGGTCGCCGATCGATCCGCCGGGGAACTCGATCGGCTTGACGACGAAGCTGTCCGTCGTCATCGCGATCTCGCCGCCCAGCAGCGACACCGTGCCGGCATCGGCCATCTGGTTGAGCGCCGCGTTGGCGAACGCCGGAACGAGCAGACCCTCGATCAGGCTCGCGGTCGCCTTGCCTCCGGCCCCGTGCGCCATCGTAATCTGGCTGTCGCGGAACTTGGCGCGCTTGGCGCGCGCCGTCTCGATGATGTCGAGAACCTTCCGCTCGCGCTCAGAAACTTCTGAAGGCACCTACACGACCTCGCGCTCACGAGCGAAGCGCCCGTAGTTGTAGTAGGCGGCGCAGGCGCCCTCGCTGGACACCATGCACGTGCCGATCGGACGCTCGGGCGTGCAGCCCGAACCGAACACCTTGCACTCCCACGGCTTGATGACGCCCTTGAGGACCTCGCCGCACTGGCAGGCCTTCGGGTCGGCCACCCGGATTCCGGGGACGCTGTACTGGATCTCGGCGTCCAGGTCGGCGTACGCCTCGGAGAGCTTCAGACCGCTCTGGGAGATGAAGCCCATCCCGCGCCACTCGAAGTGCGGCCGCAGCTCGAAGACCTCGGCCATGACCTCCAGCGCGCGCGGGTTGCCGTCGTACGGCACGACACGGGCGTACTGGTTCTCGACCTCACAGCGGCCTTCCTTGATCTGCGTGAGGATCATGTGGATCGCGTGCAGCACATCCAGCGGCTCGAAGCCGGCCACCGCGATCGGCTTCTTGTACTCAGCCGGGATGAACTCGAACGGGCGCACGCCCACGACCGTCGACACGTGGCCCGGGCCGATGAAGCCGTCCAGGCGCAGGTCCGGCGAATCGAGCAGCGCGCGCAGCGGCGGCACGATCGTCACGTGGTTGCACATGCAGAAGAAGTTCTTGACGCCTTCCGCCTTGGCGCGCTTGAGCGTCAGGGCGGTCGACGGCGCGGTCGTCTCGAAGCCGATCGCGAAGAAGATCACCGGTCGGTCAGGGTTGGCCTTGGCGATCCGCAGCGCGTCCAGCGGCGAGTAGACCATGCGGATGTCGGCGCCCTCGGCCTTGGCGTCCAGCAGCGTCCCGTCGGAGCCGGGCACGCGCAGCATGTCGCCGAAGCACGTGAAGATGACATCCGGCTCGTGCGCGAGTGAGATGCCGTCGTCGACGCGACCCATCGGTATGACGCAGACCGGACAGCCGGGCCCGTGGACGAGCTCGACGTTCGCGGGCAGCAGGTCATCGATCCCGTACTTGTAGATCGAATGCGTGTGGCCGCCGCAGACCTCCATGAACTTGTAATGGTGGCCGGGCTCTACAAGGCCCAGGATCTCTCCCGCCAGGACTTCGCCCAGCGCAGGATCGCGAAATTCGTCGACGTACTTCATGCAGAGACCTCCTCAGTAAGCCGTGCGATGGCCGTGCCCGCGTGGACGAGGAGTTTGTCCCCCGGCGCCACCGGGGCGACTAGGTCGATCTCGACCGTCTCCGAGTTGCCCTCGTCATCTGAGCAGAGCGCCAACCCCCGTTCGTCGTCAAGGCGCATGACGCTCATGGGAATTGCGACGTCGCCGCATGTGATGCAGCCCGTGGTGTAGTCGCAAGTCGGAGCCAACGCGGCGGCCGCGTCGGCGATCAGCCGAGTCATTCGATGATGCTCGCCTTCAGTTCTTCGAGTTCCTGCTCGTAGTTCTCGCCCATGCTTTCGAGCATGCGCCGAGTCTCCATAGCTTCGGCCTCGTCGACCTTCGACATCGCGAAGCCGACGTGGATGAGCACCCAGTCGCCGGGACCGACGCCGATGCCGTCTTCGTCGAGAAGACCGATGTTCACGTTGCGATGTACGCCGGCCACGTCGACCTTCGCAAGCCGGTTCGTCTCGTCTACGACCTCAAGGATCTGACCTGGAATCGCCAAGCACATTTACGTCGTCAAACCCCCGTTTCAAGGCTCAGTACGGATGCCACTCCAATAAGCAGGTGGGAGTCGTATCACCCTCGCTCTTCGCGCGCTAGGTGTATAGAACACCTTGTGCCCAAGCTCGAACCCGTGGTACCAACGGACGGTCGGGAAACTAGCTGTGCCACGACCGGGAAAAGGGAGGAAGAGACTACGTGTCTAGAGGCCGATCGGTGACGCAGGATCCCATTGAGCAGGTGCTGGACAAGCTCGGTTCCTACGGTGTGCCCGTGGCGGACATCGGGGAGAAGGCCGGAGCGATCGTCGGCCAATTCGGCTCGTTCGACCTCTTCGAGATCATGGACCAGATCACGGGGCTCGACCCCAGTCAGATCGACTTCGGCGAGGTGCTGAGCGAGATGAGGGAGAAGTTCGACGAGCTGCCGCCGGAGCTGAAGGTGCCGGTGATGGTCGCAGCCGGCTTTGTGGGTGCTCGGGTGGTGAGGTGGATTGTTCGGTGAGCTCGTAGCCCGCCCTCCTGCGTCCGTTACACACGCGCGCGGGGAAGCTAAGGAGATGGGCGGATGAGCCAGGAGCTGGAGACGGGACAGGCAACGGACGGTGCGCCCACCTCTGATGCCGAGACAGCCCCCGTACGGCGACATGTCCCAGACAACCGCGGTAAGGTCGCCGTGAGTGAGGATGTGCTGACCCGGGCGGCGGCAGCGGCAGGATTCGTTGCCGGCGCGGGAGGGATCGGCGCGGCAGTCGGTCTGCCCTTGCGGGCGATCGGCCTTGGACGCCGGACACCAACGTTGAAAGGGACCCGAATGCGGAACAGAAAGCTCAACGCGCAGCTCGCGCCGGCGATGTACTCGCTCGCCGCGACGAACTCGCAGCTGCTCGGACTTGTCGGCAGTCGTCGCCCACTGCTGCAACTCGCCAAGCTTGGCGTCGCCGCCGCCGGTGTGGCATATCTGACGGCGGACGAGGCGACGCGCAAGCAGATGCTGGACCAGGCGACGGGCCTGTTGGAGCAGGGCGCCAACGCGCTCACGAGCTCTGGCCTCGTCGACAAGGTCTTTAAGTAGGCCCAGCCTCCTGCTGGGACCCGCGTGCTCCGGAGTCCGGAGCACGCGGTTGCGCCCCGCCGGCGCGCCTGCCTACCTACACCTTCGCGGCGGCGCTGTGGATGCTGCCGCCCTTGGCGTCGGATAGGCGCCCGCCCGCACGGCCATAGCGCACTGCCACGAGCTCGGCCATGATCGCCAGCGCGGTCTCGCGCGCCCCCTTCGACCCGAGGTCAAGGCCGACCGGAGCGCTGATACGGGCCATCTCCTCCTCCGTCACATCTGCCGCCAGCAGACGCTCGCGGCGATCGGCCTGCGCGCGCTTGGACCCCATCGCGCCGATGTAGGGCGCATCGGAGCGCAGCGCGACCAGCAGCGTGGCGTCGTCGAGCTTGGGATCGTGCGTGAGGATGACGATGTACGTCGCACGGTCCGGCGGGCCGAGCCGCTCGAACGCCTCCTCGGGCCACGCTGCGACGACGTCCAGCGCCTCGGGGAAGCGCTCCGGGGTGGCGAAGCGCGCGCGTGGGTCGACGACGTAGGGGCGCCATCCGGCGATGCGCGCCAGCGCCGACAGGTGCGCGGCGAACTCCACCGCGCCGAAGATGACGACTCGCGGATCCGGGTTCGTCACGTCGATGAACAGGTCGCCTCGCAGCTCTGAACGCTCGGCCCACATCAGGTCTTCGGCGCCCTCGCGAGCCTCGGCATCAAGATCGGGATCGCCAAGGGTTCCCGCGGACGACCCGTCCAGCAAGAACAGCATCTTCTCGCCGAGGTGCTGCCCCCGCACGACCGTGACGAGCGCGGCGCGACCATCCTCACGCGCGACGGCAGCGAACTCCTCTTGGACGCTCATGGCTCGAAGCGCTCCACCCAGACATCGATCTCGCCACCGCACGGCAAGCCGACGTCCCACGCTTCTTCGTCGGCGATCCCGAACGTCAGCAACTGCGGCTCGCCGCCGCTCAAGACCTTGTCGGCCACCTCGATGACAGCGCCCTCGACGCAACCGCCGGAGACCATGCCGGACACCTCGCCGAGGCTGTTGATCGCCATCTTGGCGCCTGGGGGACGGGGGGCCGAACGGCGAGTGCCGACGACCGTGGCGATCGCGACCTGGGCGCCTTCGCCCACCCAACGATCGACGTCCTCGATTACGTCCTTCATCGCATCGCTCCTTCCACTAGCACGGCGCAGACTCTACCCCTGGGGTGCCCGTGCCGCTGGCGGCCGGATCACAATCTGGCACCCAGGCGTCTGCCGGGGCAGCGCGGTCGTGCCGGACGGGACGCGACGGCGCGCGCGCCCCAGCCGGACGCGAGTTACGCCTTGGCGACGTTCGCCGTGAACTGCTTGACGAGCTGCGTGAGCACCGCGACGACCGTGCCCTCGCCCATCGATGCAGCCTTGCCGCTGACGTTCGCGTTGGCGCTGACCGTCCCGCTGCTGCCACCGACGGAGATCGTCACGTCGCCGGCGGCGTTGCTCTGACCGCCGGACTCGCGAGTGTTCGCCTTGATCTTGACCGTCTTGGAGCCGGCGTCCGCGGACTCGATCGTGACCGGGCCAGTGAACTTCATGCCCATCGAGCCCATCTTCACCTCGATCTCGGCCTTGACCGACTGCGGGCTGTCCGCCGACACGACGCGCGCGCCCGGCACGCAGGGTACGAGCTTGTTGAGGTCGCTGACGATCCCCCAAGCGTGATCGGGGTTGGAAATCTGAAACGACTCGTTCAACGTTGGCATTGCGGGGGTCTCTCCTTGTCGGCGTGCGAAAGCGGCTGGGAATATTGCACGTTGGAGCCGTCGGCGACCTGTCGGTCGTTAGAAGGCGCGCTTGCATTGGCGCCCATAGAATGGGCGAATGGCTATTGAGGCAGGTACCCACAAACTCGGACCGGACAACGCCAGTCTGCGAGTCAACACGGGGCGCAGCGGGGCTGCGGCCGCCGCAGGACACGATCTGACGCTCGACGTCACGTCGTGGGAAGCAACGCTCACCGTGGGCGAGCAGTCGAGCCTCGAGCTTACGGCTGACGCGACCTCGCTGCGCGTGCTCGAAGGCAAGGGAGGAATGAAGGGCCTGACCGAGGACGACAAGGCCGACATCAAGAAGACGATCGACAAGGACGTCCTCAAGAAGAAGGCGATCCACTTCAGCTCAAGCGACGTCCAGACCAGCAACGGCGACTTGGCCGTCAAGGGAGATCTCGAGATCGCCGGCAAATCGGCGCCGGTGCAGTTCACGATCACGGTCGCCGACGACGGGACGCTGAACGGCAGCGCGACGGTCGCGCAGAGCGACTGGAGCATCAAGCCCTACTCTGCGTTGTTCGGTGCGCTGAAGGTCAACGACGAGGTCGTCATCAGCGTCGACGGGAAGCTCGGGTAGCGCGAGCGCGCCACGGATGGCGCATCTCGGCCGTTGTGCCTGCGAGACCTCTACGATGGGTGCGTGGCACTGATCGTCGCTCATATCGGCGGGATTCCGGTCGAGGAGACGCTCGCGATGGCCGTACCCGTGCTCGGAGTGGCGTACGCCGCGATCGTCGCCAGCGTTCGCGCTCGCCGGCGCTCCTGGAAGCGCAGATAGCGAGATCGCCGCCGACCGCCTGCCTGCTGCGGGCAGGCCAAGCGGTCGACGGCGATGACGGGCCCGCACGTGCGGACCCGCGCTACATCATCAGTCGCGGTACGTCGTCTGCGCGTCGAGCGAACCCTCGAGCTGGCGACCGTCCGGCCCCAAGGGCAGTTCGATCGCGCCACCGTGCGCGTAGAGCGCGATCTCGGGGATCCGCTGGCCGCCGAAGTTGTCCCCGTTCCACTTCAGGGACGCGGGCGACGTTCCGAGCATGCCGCCCGCCAGGATCTGCGCCTTCTGCTTGATCTTGTTGCAGGTCAGCCGAGTCGCGTTGACGACGCCCGGGCTCGAGCTCGTCACGTATCCGTGACCTTCCCCAAAGCGATCGAGATCCTGCGGAACGACCTTGACGTCCATCGTCGGGATGCCGAGCTCGTCGCCGACAACCTGCGCCAGCTGCGCTTCGTTCCCGCCGCCGTCGTCGCTGAGGCTGAGCACGCACTTGCCGGTCGGGTGCACGCGCAGATAGATTGCTCGGTAGGCGCTAGCCATGGACAGCTCCCCTCATTAGTGCCAATACCTGCACAGTTTTGCTCCTTCCCAAGGATCCAGGCGGTCCGCTGGGACCGCCAGACGAGCGGGCGCAGTATGACATTTACCAAGGGCGCCGCGCCCGCCTCGACGGCGCCTCCGGTGACTTGCGAACGCCGCGTTCATAGGCCTGAGTTCGACCCCGGCGATGTGTATCCCTTGAATGGCCCGTATCCGCTGGGCATCGCGACATGTCGCTCTGTGGTCCCAGCGACCCCCCAAGATTCTTCCTCCGGCTCGTCGTCGAGCTTCGGCGGCTTCCAGCTGGCAAGCGTGTCGTCGTACTCACGCTCGGCTGCGATCGCGTCCGCAACCTCGTCAAGCGCTTGGAGGCTGTGACCGCTCACGAGCGCGTTGCAGTGTGGCAACGCCGCCACGAGCCCACCGGCGCGGGGAGCGAAACCCTTCGCGCTGACGCGCGGGTTGACCCAGACGATCCGATAGGCGAGCCGTGCGAGGCGCTGCATCTCGCGCCCGACGAGCTCGGGATCGCCACGCTCCCAGCCGTCGGACAGGATGACGATGACCGAGCCGCGCGCCATGCCGCGACGGCCGTAGCGGTCGTTGAACGTCTTCAGCGCGTCGCCGATGCGCGTTCCGCTGGACCAGTCCGGCGCCGCGGCCGCAGCGCGTGCGATCGCACGCTGCGGGTTGCGTCCGCTGAGCTGCTTGGTAAGGCGCGTCAAGCGCGTAGCGAAGACGAACGCCTCGGCGTAGGGCCCGGTCGCGCGGGCGGCGTGCAGAAACTGCAGGTAGGCGCGAGCGTAGGGCTCCATCGACCCGGAGATGTCGCACAGCATCACGAGGCGGCGTGGGTGCACGCGCCGGCGCTTGCGTGCGAGCTTGATCGGGTCGCCTGCCGTCCGCATGCTGAGGCGCAGCGTGCGGCGCATGTCCATGTGCTCGCCATGGTTGCCGCGACGCTTGCGCCGCGTCCGACACTCGGGCGTGGCGAGCTGCAGGCGAACCATCAGCCGGTACAGCAGCGCCAGCTCCTGGGCGTTGAGCGACGAGAAGTTCTTCTCGCTGAGCGCCTCCTCCTCGCTGGCCTGGGCGATCGGGACGAGAACCTCCTTGGCGTCCTCGTCTTCCTCGTCTTCGCCGTCGCCGGCGCTCATGTTCATCGCGTCCTGTCCGCCCTCGCCGGACTCCTGAGGCTCGTTCTCCACGCCCTCCGGCGTCTGGCTGTCGACCTCCTCGGCCGGCGGAGCGGCCTCCAGCTCGACGTCGAGGTCGTCGGGCGTCTTCGCCTTCGAGCCGAACACCTCGAAGAACACGCGGTTAAACGCCGGCACCTGCTGAAAGCCGGTGACGAAGATCGCCTTCGACACGGAGTACAAGCGCCTGCGCGACTCGGGCTTGGTGAGCTTCAAGGCGCGCGCGTATTGCTCCGATTGCGTCGGTGTGACCTGCACGCCGGCGTCGTGGAGACGCTGGCTGAACGCGCTCGCAAGCCCGGGCAGGTCGACGTCGAACGGGACGACGCGAAAGGCGTTGTCGCTGTCCTGGATCGCTGAGTTGCCGTCGCTCGCCACCGCTACCGATCCTCGACCAACTGCTCCAATCCGGCGGCGCGGATGACCTCTTGATCCTCGCTGTATTTCAGGACCGAGCCGAGCGTCCGGTCAGCGGACTCCACGTCGAGGTGCTCGACCCCGAGCAGGTCCAGTGCCGACACCCAGTCGATCGCCTCGGCAATGCCCGGCGGCTTCTGGATGTCGGAGTCGCGCATGCGTGAAACGGCGTCGGCGACCTGCACCGCAAGCGTCGCCGAGGCGCCCTTGACGCGCCGGCGGACGATGTCGACCTCGCGCTGCGCCGTCGGGTAGTCGATCCACTGGTAAAGGCAGCGGCGCTTGACGGCGTCGTGGAGGTCGCGCGTGCGGTTGGAGGTCAGGATGACGATTGGTGGGTGGGTCGCCTCGATCGTGCCGATCTCCGGGATCGTCACAGTGGCCTCGGCGAGCAGCTCGAGCAGGAACGCCTCGAAGTCGTCGTCGGCGCGATCGAGCTCGTCGATCAGCAGCACCGCCGGCCGCGGTCCCTTGTGCTCCAGCGCGCGCAGCAGCGGGCGTCGGATGAGGTAGTCGGCGCCGAAGAGCTCCTCCTCGGCGATGTCCTTGCCCTGCGTGTCGGCGAGTCGGATGCTAAGCAGCTGACGCGGATAGTTCCACTCGTACAGCGCCTCGGACGCGTCGATGCCCTCGTAGCACTGCAGGCGGATGAGCGGCGTGTCCATGATCTGGGCCAGCGCCTTGGCGGCCTCCGTCTTTCCGACGCCGGCCTCGCCCTCCAGCAGCAGCGGCTGCGGCAGGCGCAGCGCCAGGAACAGCGACGTCGCCAGGCCCTCGTCCGCGAGGTAGTCGACGTCTCCCAACATCATCCCCAGCTGCTCGACGCTCGGGATCAGGCGGCGCATCTCGTCTTCCAGTTCATCGCTTCGCTTCAGGCGGCTCATGCACGCACCTCCGTGTAGCCGGCCTCAGCGAGCACGGCCTCGTAGTCCTCTGGGGTATCGACGTCGAGCGGAACGGTGCCGGGAATCCGCACCTCGACGACCTCATCCGCTCGCTCGTCGAGCAGGCGCCAAACGCCCTTGTCGCCGTGCAAGTCGGCGAGCTTGGGGAAGACGCTGCGGTCGAACGCTAGCGGGTGCCCGCGGCCGTCGTCGTAGCGACAGACCGCAAGCGGCGCACCGTTGCGACCGTCCAGCAGCGTGTGAACGGTGCCCGACGTCACGCCCGGTTGGTCTCCCAGCATCAAGACGAGCACTTCACAGCGCTCGTCGACGACGTCCAACGCAGCGGCGATCGACGATGAGCAGCCCCCTCCGTAGGCGTAGTTGACGACGACTTCTGCACCGGAGAGATCTACCCGTTCCTGCACCTCCTCGGCTGCGCCACCGATCGGGACGACGAGCTGGTCGAAGTTGCACGCCCTGGCCGTGCTGACCGTATGGCCGAGCAGCGTGCGCTCGCCGTAGGGCAGCAGCTGCTTGGGGCGCCCCAGACGCTTGGAGCCGCCCGCTCCGAGCACGAGCCCCGTGGTGAAGATCTCAGCCGGCGGTGACTGCATCCACGTGCTCCTGCTGGAACTTCTTCTTGCAGCCGTCGCAGCAGAAGTAGACCGTCTCGCCGTCGTGCTCGACGTGTGGCGTGTCCGGCAACGCGACAACCGTCATCCCGCAGATCGGGTCGACGACCATCTCGACGGCCGCGGGGGCCGCATCGGCTGTGCTGGATCGCTTGGGTGCTTTGACGGCCTCGACCGCAGCGCCGCCGGCGATGCTGTCCAGGAACTTTGCCTTGCAACCCTCGCAGCAGAAGTACACGGTCTCACCGTCGTGCTCGACGTGCAGGGTCGCCGACGCCGCGGTCACGGTCATGCCGCAGATCGGATCGACGGCGAAGGTCGGTGGCGCCTCGCTGGTCGGGCCGCTGAGGGGCGGCGAGTAGTCGCCGCTGCGGCGCGTCTGGATGATGCGGGCAAGGATCGACAGCGCGATCTCCGGCGGCGTGCGGGCATCGATGGCCAGCCCGGCCGGGCACTCCAGGCGCTGCAGGTGCTCGTCCGAGACGCCGTCGGCGCGCAGCTCCTCGACGAGCCCGGCGCCGCGCCGCGGACTGGCCACGAGCCCGACGTAGGGCAGCTCGGACTCAAGGCCGGCGCGAAGCGCTTCCAGCTCGCCCTTGCCGTGTGCGGCAACCACGATCGCGAGGTCGCCTTCGCGCAAGGTCGGCGGTGCGTCCTGAGCGGCGACGATGTCGAGACCGAGCTCCGGTCCCGCGCGCTCAAGCGCCGCCGCGATCGGTGTCGCGCCGACGATGTGGACGCGCGGGGCGGGCAGCACGGGCTCGAGGAACACCTCGATCGCGCCGCCGGAGAGGCAGGTGTTCTGCACCGTGACGGCTCCGTCCTCTTTGACCTCCTGATCGCCGACGACCTCGTCGTCGACGGTCGGCAGGATGCGCAGGAGCAGCGGCTCGCCGCTCTTCATCGACTTCAGTGCGTACAGGCGCACGCTGTGCTCGGCACAGACGCCGCCCACGAAGCCGTCGATAGAACCGTCACTGAGTACGAGCGCGACGTTCCCGGCGCGAGCGCTCGTCGGGCGCTGCGCGCGCACGACGGTCGCGGTCACGAAGGCCGCGCCCTGCGCGGCGAGCTCTTCAGCTCGCCGCGCAAGCGCGTCGTCTCTCACTGCGCGGGCTGCGCGTTTCCGTTCATCGCGGCCCACACGCGCGCGGGGTTGCATGGGATGTCCATGTGCTTGATGCCCTTGGCCTTGTGGAGGCCGTCGACCACCGCGTTGGCGATGCACGGCGGCGACCCGACGCACGGAGACTCCCCGACGCCCTTCGCACCGATCGGGTGGTGCGGGCACGGCGTGATGGTCTCACCGAGCTCCCACCACGGGCACTCCAGCGCCGTCGGGAGCAGGTAGTCCATGAACGACGAGTTCAGGCAGTTGCCCTGCTCGTCGAACGAGATCAGCTCCATCAGCGCGATGCCGACGCCCTCCGCCAGACCGCCATGGATCTGGCCCTCGACGATCATCGGGTTGATCCGCACGCCGCAGTCGTCGACTGCGATGAAGCGGCGCATGTGCACCTTGCCCGTACCGGGGTCGATGTCGACGACCGCGATATACGCCCCGTAGGGGTACGTCAGGTTCGGCGGGTCATAGACCGCGTTGGCGTCCAGGCCACCCTCCAGCCCCTCGGGCAGCGGGTTGGGCCCATAGGCGTACTCGGCGATCGACTCGATCGTCGCGCCGCGCTCGGGGTCACCCTTGACATACCAGCGGCCCTTCTCCCACGCGAGGTCCTCGGGGCGCGTCTCGAGCATGACCGCCGCGAACGCCCGGGCCTTGTCGCGCACCTTGCGCGCGACGACCGCGGTCGCACCGCCGGAGACCGGCGTCGAACGGCTGCCGTACGTACCGAGGCCGTAGGGCGTCTTGTCGGTGTCGCCGTGGCGGACCATGATGTCGTTGGGCGAGATGCCGATCTCCTCGGCGACAATCTGCGCGAACGTCGTCTCATGGCCCTGACCCTGGGTCTGCGCGCTGATGCTCAGCACGGCCTTGCCGGACGGGTGCACCCGCAACTCGGCACCGTCGTTCATCGCCAGGCCGAGGATGTCCATGTGCCGGCGCGGACCCGCGCCGACGCCCTCGGTGAAGAAGGAGACGCCGATGCCCATGATCTCGCCGTTGGCGAGCTTCTCCTGCTGCTCGCGGCGCAGGCCCTCGTAGTCGGCCATCTCCATGGCGAGCTTCATCGTCTTGTGGTAGTCGCCCGAGTCGTACACCCAGCCGGTCTGGGTCTCGTACGGGAACTGCTCGGGCCTGATGAAGCTGCGCATGCGCAGCTCGATCGGGTCGACGTTCATCTCCATCGCCAGCGCATCGACCATCCGCTCGACGAGGTACACGGCCTCGGTGATGCGGAAGGAGCAGCGATACGCCACCCCGCCGGGCGCCTTGTTGGTGTAGACGGCCTTGACGGTGCAGTGCGCGCCATCCAGATCGTACGAACCGGTGACGATGTGGAAGAACCCGGCCGGGAACTTCGTCGGCTGGGCTGTCGAGTCAAACGCGCCGTGGTCGGCGATCGTGTGCACGCGCAGGCCGGTGATGCGACCGCCCTTCGCGCACATCTCGCTGTGCATGCAGTAGTCGCGGGCGAACCCGGTCGTGACGAGGTTCTCCGAGCGATCCTCGATCCACTTGACCGGCGCACCGGCGACGATCGAACCGGCGATCGCGCAGACGTACCCGGGGTAGACCGGAACCTTGTTGCCGAAGCCGCCGCCGATGTCGTTGCAGAGGATCCGGATGTTCTGCTCGGGCAGACCCGCCACCTGCGCGTACACCGTGCGGTGCGCGTGCGGCGCCTGGTTGCCGTTGTAGATGTTCAGCTGTCCCGTCGCCGGGTTCATGTCGGCGACCATGCCACACGTCTCCATCGGAGACGGGTGTACGCGCGGCATCAGGATGTCGCGGATCGCGACCGTGTCAGCCTCGGCGAAGACGCGATCGCACTGGATCTTGTCGCCCGCCTCCCACTCCGGAGAAGCGAGGTTGTCGGTCTGCCCGACCTTGTCGTCGCGGATCAGCGGCGCGTCGGGATCAAGCGCCTTGCGGCAGTTGACGATCGCCGGCAACACCTCGTACTCGACGTCGATGAGCTGTAGCGCGTCCTGCGCGGAGTACGCGTCCAGCGCGATGACGAACGCGACCTCCTGCAGATGGAAGCGAACCTTGTCGCCCGCGAGCACGGCCTGCGTGTCGTAGGAGATGGTCGGCATCCAGGCCAGGCCCAGCGTCTCGAGATCCTTGGCGATGACGACCGCGGCGACCTTCGGGTGCGCCAGCGCGGCGGACGTGTCGATCGACACAATCCGCGCGTGAGCGTACGGGCTGCGCAGCAGCGCGCCATGGACCATGCCCGGCAGGCGCACGTCGTCCAGGTAGTTGCCCAAGCCGCGGATGAAGCGCGCGTCCTCCTTGCGCTTCATGTGGCCATGGCCGATCGGCGCCTCGGTCACCTGGCCGAAGGTTGCACCCGTCGCGTGTCCTACCCAATCGGGATGGCGCCCGGGCGCGGTCTCAGTCGTTGCCATGCTTATCTCCTTCCGGCTGCGTTGGCCTCATAGGCGGCCGCCCAGCGGATTGCCTTGATGATGTTGTTGTAGCCGGTGCAGCGGCACAGGCCACCAGAGATCGCCTCGCGGATCTCGTGTTCGGTCATCTGGGTCGGGTTGGGATGCTTATCGATCAACCAGCGTCCCGTGACCATCATGCCCGGAGTGCAGAAACCGCACTGCAGGGCATGCATTTCGTGAAAGCCTTGCTGGATCGGGTCCAGCGTTCCGTCGGCGGCGGGCAGGCCCTCGACCGTCGTGATCTCGTGCCCGTCGGCCATCGCCGCGAGCGTCGTGCAGGACTTGATCGGCTCGCCATCCATCAGCACGACGCAGATGCCGCAGTTGGATGTGTCGCAGCCCCAGTGGGTGCCGTGCAGCTCCGCGTTCTCGCGGATGTAGTGCACGAGCAGCAGGCGCGGCTCGACATCGTGCGAGTACGCCTGCCCGTTGATCGACATGGAAACCAGCATTCAAACCTCCTAGCGCAGAGCCGTCGCCGCGGCGCGGCTGAGGGCGCGTGTGGTCAGGACGCCCGCGACGTGGCGCTTGTAGTCGGCGGGTCCGCGGCCGTCGTTGCTCGGCTCGACGTCGGCCTTGGCCATCTCCCCCGCCTGGGCGAAGAGCTGCTCCGACGGCGCCTTGCCGATGAGCATCTCCTCGGCGCGCTTGATGTGCATGGTCGTCGGTCCCACCGCGCTGCACGCGACACCCGCCGAGCGGATCGTGCCGCCCTGGATGCTGAGGGCGGCCGACGCCGCCACGATGGCGAAGTCACCGGCACGCCGCTCGACCTTCTCATGGGCGCTGCCGTGGCCGGCCTGGATCGGGAAGCGCACCTCGGTGAGCATCTCCGTGCTCTGGACCGCGGTCATGTACGGGCCGACGTGGAACTCGTCCATCTCGATCGTTCGCTCGCCATCGGGACCGCGGACGACCGCGATGCCCTTCAGCGCCACGACGACGCCGGACAAGTCCTCCGCCGGGTCGGACTGACAGAGAGAACCGCCGATCGTTCCGCGGTTGCGGACGACCGGGTCGGCCAGGACGGCCTCGGCCTCGGCGAAGATGTGAGGGAAGGTCCGGGCGAGCAGATCGGACTCCAGGATGTTTCGGTGGCGCGTCATCGCGCCGATGTGGATCTCGTTGCCCTGCTGGCGGATGTAGTTGAGCTCAGGCTCCAGGGGATTGATATCGATCAGGTGACCTGGATTGGACAGTCGCAGCTTCATCATGGGGATCAGGCTGTGCCCGCCCGCCAGGATGCGCGCGTTGCCACCGAGGGCTTGAAGCTGCCCTATGGCGTCGTCGACGCTGGTCGCCCTCGAGTAGTCGCAAGGCGCGGGGGTCTGCATTGCCAAGGTGTGACGCTCCTCTCCTCCGAGACAGAATGGTCCTCCTCCCGATCCTATGCACGGTAGGATCGATGGTTCAAACCTTATGAAGTGATCGCTTAACTTGACCCTCTCGCAGCTCCGGTCCTTCGTGACGGTCGCACGGCTGGGGTCCGTAAAGGCCGCCGCGCGGGCACTCGAAGTCAGCGAACCCGCGGTGTCTGGCGCGGTCGGAGTCCTGCGCAAGGAACTCGGCGACGACCTCTACGTGCGCGCCGGTGGCGTCATCGAGCTGACGCCCGGGGGACGGCGACTCGCAAGCGCCGCCGGCGAGATCCTCGGCCTCGTCGCGGAGACACGGCGCGCCGTAGGCGCGGCGGCCAGCGAGAAACCGGCTCTGCGCGTGGCGGCGACCCCGACGGTCGCCGAGTTCGCGGCGGGCCCGCTGCTGTACGCCTTCGGGCGCCGTCATCCCAACATCGAGGTCGTGGTTCAGGTCGCACCTCGGCGCGAGTTCGCCGGATTGCTCGCCGACCGGACGGTCGACATCGCCCTCGGTCCTGCGATCACCGGGACCGACGACGGGCCGGAAATTGGCGCCGAGCCGTTCCTCCGCTACGGGCTGATCGTCGTTGCCGCGCCAAATCACACCCTGGCGGGTTCGAAGGCTCTCGCGCCGGCGGCGCTCGTCAGCACGCCTTGGCTGCTCGGCCCGGGGGAGTCCGACTCCGCGACGGACACGGGGGCCTTCCTCGCGCGCCAGTCGATCGCACCGCGGCGCACACGCTCCTATCCGAACTTCGCGGCAGCGCTCGCGCAGGCGGCGTCCGGCCGTGGAGTCACGCTCGCGATCGCCCACACGGTGCGCGACGAGCTCGAGCGTGGGGCGCTCGTCGAGCTCGATGTGCGCGGCACGCCGATCAGCGGCCTGTGGTACGCCAATACGCTGGCGCCCGAACTGCGCACGGCGTCTGCCAATGCACTGCAACGCTTCGTGACGATGCCCGAAGCGACGCGCGCGATGCTCAACCGCGTCGGTGGCGTGCCGGCCGAGCGCTTCGTGCACATGGGCCGCTGGAGCTGACCGCTCCAGCGGCGCGAGCGTCCTAGGACGCTTCGTTCTCCAGTCGCTGGAGCTCCTGGTAGGTGGTGCTCGCGTTGTGCTCCTCTATGTCGCAATAGCGCGGCGGCGGTCCGGTGCGGCCCTCGACCGCAGTCTTCGGCGGCGGCACGGCTTCGCGCTCGCAGCCCGGGTACAGGCAGATGACCTTCTCCCCGGGGATCGGCTCGCTCTTGGTCTTGGTGTCGGTGTCGCTCATGGCGCGTTTCTCCTCCTGCGTCGATCCCTTTGGTATGGCCGATTCCCTAACGTAGCAATCGCGACGTTCGACGCAATGTTGGCGCAACGGCGTTGCTACAGCGGGCGTGCCGCCCCGTCGCCGGGGGTGGAAGCAGGAGATTTCCGACCGGCGCGCTGCGCATGTTTCGCTACGGTGGCGCTGCGGGGAGACAATCTACGATGACCAACGGCAACCTCCTGACCCATCTCGACGAGCACGGTCGTGCCCGGATGGTCGATGTGGGCGAGAAGCCGGAGACCGACCGCGTGGCAGTCGCGCGCGCCGTGGTGCGCATGAGTCCGCAGACCGCGCAGGCCGTCGCCGCCGGAGACGCTCCGAAGGGCGATGTCATCGGCACGGCGCGGATCGCTGCAATCCAAGCCGCCAAGCGGACTGACGAATGGATCCCACTCGCTCACACGCTGCCGCTGAACTCGGTCGATGTCGACATCGACGTCGATTCTGGCGCGGGAACGGTGATCGTTACGACCACCGCACGCGTACGGGCACGTACGGGAGTCGAGATGGAGGCTATGGTGGGCTGCGCCGCGGGAGCATTGTGCGTGTACGACATGGTCAAGGGCATCGAGCGCGGTGTCACGATCGAGCGTGTCGAGTTGCTTGAGAAGAGCGGGGGACGATCTGGAACTTGGAGGCGTAATGAGCTCGATTGAGCCGCTTCGCGACGGCCACGCCCGGCTGATCCGCGACGTGCGGGTGTCCGTGACCGACCGCTGCAACTTTCGCTGCCAGTACTGCATGCCGGCCGAGGGCCTGCCGTGGCTGGATCGCAACGATGTCTTGACCTTCGAGGAGCTCGAGCGGCTCGTGTCGTTGCTGGCGTCGATGGGCGTACACGACGTCCGCCTGACGGGTGGAGAGCCACTCGTGCGCCGCGAGTTCCCTCGGCTCGCGGCGATGCTCGCCGCCGTGCCCGGGGTGCGCGACCTCAGCGTCACGACGAACGGCTTCTTGCTCGAACGCGATGCTGCCGCGCTCGTCGAGGCCGGCATCAACCGGTTCAATGTGTCGATCGATTCGCTGCAGCGCGACCGCTTCTTCGAGATGACCCGCCGCGATGCGCTTCCGCGTGTCTTGAAGGGACTCGAAGTGCTCGCCCAGTTCCCGGAAGCGCATCCGATCAAGATCAACGCGGTCGGGATGCGCGACTTCACCGAGACGGAGATTCTGCCGATGGCAGAGTTCGCGCGGACGCATCCCTACGAGGTGCGCTTCATCGAGTTCATGCCACTGGACGCCGACCACACGTGGGACCGCAGCCTCGTGCTCACCGGCGACGAGATCCGCGCCGCGATCCACGCGGTCTATCCGCTCGAGGCGGAGCCGCGCGAGCCGAGCGCGACGGCGCGCGTGTACCGCTTCGCCGACGGTCAGGGCAAGATCGGGTTCATCAACCCCGTCTCCGAGCCGTTCTGCGGCGACTGCGATCGCATCCGCGTGACGGCCGAGGGGAAGCTGCGCACATGCCTGTTCAGCCTCCACGAGACCGATCTGCGCTCACCGCTGCGCGAGGGCGCGTCCGACGGGGATATGCGCACCATCATCCGCGACGCGGTCTGGCGCAAGGAGCTCAAGCACGGCGTCAACGAGCCGGGCTTCCGTCAGCCCGAGCGGACGATGTCGCAGATCGGCGGCTAGCCTCCACCCGACCGGTGGGTGCGGCGTAGCCCCGCCGCCCGACCGAATGTGCGGCACGCGAGGCGATCGATCGGCCTCGCGTGCCTTCTCCTCCCCGACCACTGCGCCGCGCCTTGCTCTGGCGCGAGGTGGCTGCGTTGCGAGACTCAGAATGGTTGTGAGATGACCTGCGATCGCGCACCCTCGACGAACCCCAGGATGATCGAGATCAGCGGACGGTCGACGTCAAGCTCTTCGAGCGTCAGCTTCAGGTGCCAGGCCACCTTGTCGAACGCCGCATTGGTGATGTGCAGATCGATATGCGCCTGGTTCAGCGGCTTGCCGTTGTAGGCGTCCGTGCCGCCACCGAGCGCAAACGTCAGAAATGCACGCTGGTGCTCCTTGAGCTTCGTCTTGTCGATGTTGTCGAAGTAGTGCCGCAGCTCCGGGTCGGCCCACAGGCGTTCGTAGAAGTTGTCGACGACCTTCGTGAGACCGGCGGCACCCCCAATCGTCTGGTACATCGCATCGTGTGTCGTTGTCGACATTCGCCCGCATCCATCCCTTCTTGGTTCGAGGAGGTTGCAACGTGCACGACGCTAGATGCCGATCGTTTCCTGTTCTGGTCACTGATGTGAACGGAACATGAACCGACGCCGGGAACACTCCCGCGTGGCAGGTGCTGTTGGCCCAAGTGGTTAAGCGCACCATTCCTCCGGTGGCCCAGGTGGCGAATCGCGGCGACTGGGCCGGCGCTGGACGGGTGTACCGGAGCGGCGAGCTCCTTAGTGCGTGTGCCCGCCGATCGTCGTCGCGAACAGGCTCGCCGTGCTGAGCATGATCCCCAGCCTGACGGCATAGCCGCCACGCAGCCACGCGAGGCCGGGCCGCGCGGCCGCGCTCACGAGCGAGGCCACCATCGCGACGATCACGATCTCGTCGAGCGAGGCCATGATGTCGATCATCCCGAGCGCTTCTGGCTCACCTGCCCAGGGACCGATCGGCAAGCCAACCGTGCGCGAGGTGAGCCACACGAGGACGACGGCGACGTTCACCCACGCGCCCGCCACGAGCGCCCGGCGGCTCAGCTGCGCGCGATAGGCACGTACCCCCCAAGCCGTCTGCCAGCACGTCAGCAGCCCGAAGAAGACGCCGAACGGCCAGTAATGTGACGCATGGTCGACCATCGCCTTCGCGTGCAGCACGCCGGTCATGATCGACAGCGCGCCGAGCACGCCATAGGTCTCGCTCTGTGCCGTAGGAGCCGGTGAGCGGCGGACCTGTGCCCGCTCCGGAGGCGCTCCCTGCGACGGCGAGCCGCGCTGCTCTGCGAGTACGTCCGGCGGCGTGCGCGCGGCAGCGCTCACCCCACGCCTCGGAACGTGCCCGCGATCCGGTCGAAGGTGGGTTCCGAGGCATCCAGGCGATCCGCTGGGGAGGCCTGGAAGACGAGCTGGATCATGCGTCCGTTCTTGAACAAGAAGTAGTGCACGTGGGCGCCGCTCGATCCGTCCGCGGCCGAGTACGTGTAACGGTAGCGCCAGCCTGGCAGCCCCCCGAGATCGATCGCAGCCGGGGCCGTCAGCTGCTTGGCTCGGGTGTCCTGCCTGAGCAGCGAGTCCGTGTACTGCTTGACGACGGGCAGCGACCTGTTCGTCACTGCGTCCAGCCCGGTCTTGGTCACGCGCAGCAACAGCGACGTCGAGGGGTCGGCGGCGACGAGCAGCCGGACCTCGGTGTCGCGCGAACGCAGGCGCGTCCAGTTCGCGGGAACGGCGATCGACACGTCCGTCAACGGTTCGTGGAACCGGCTGTTCTGCGCCGCGCGAGGGGACTGCTTCGGCGCTCTGCCCTCGATGACCTTTCGGCCGAGGAACACGCCGCCGGCAAGCGCGAGGATGGCCGCCAGCGCGCCGACGACCATCCACTTGCGATTCACGGTGATCTCGAGCCAGTACCCCGAGAGTCCGGCCGAAGCCGGACTCTCGTAGCAAGGAGTACTAGCTCAGCGCTCCCAAGGGCGCGTGCCCTTTGCGGAGGTGATCCTGTTCGCGGTTGGTGGGGGCGGCGGTGCCGGCCCAGCCGCAGGCGGCCTGTCGCCGCCGTCGGCCTGGCCCCCCGGTGCTGCTGGTGGGGCCGCCTCCACGTGACGTCCAGTTGCGTCGCGCGGACGCTCTCCGGGTGTCAGCGCCTCCTCGTACGGAGAGTGCGCTACCTCCCTGCCGACCACAGGCGACTTCGGCCGGGACCGCGCTCCACCTGGCCGCGGATAGAGCATGCTCGCCGCGGTGGTCGAGTACTTCGGGTCACGGACCGCCGGGCCCTTGGTGTGCGCGGCGCCGATCGGCGCGCCGCGACCGAGGGATGCGAGGATGCCCACGCCGCGCGTGTAGACGGTGCCCACGTTGACCACCTTGCCCGACCTGCCCACACGGCGCAGGAAGTTGGCGCCCTCACCGGGGAACACTGACTCGACCAACCCGGCCGCGTCTGCACCGGCCTTCTTGAGGTGCAGACCCTCGAGCGCGTCGCGGGCCGTCACCAGGTTCTTGACGATCGCGTCGAGCACTCCGTTGATCGGAGCGGTCTTCGCGACGATCTCACCGACCGCCGGCAGCACGACGTCCAGCCCGGCGTTGATCTTGAACAGCTGGATGATCGTCGCGATGAGATACACCGCGAGCGCGAGGACGATCAGGACGACCTCGAGCAGGATGATGGCTACTTGAATCTTCATGCCGAGCCTCCTAGTAGTCCGGGAGGGCGACGTTGAGCGAGCCGCCGTAGTTGAGGACGCTGCCGGTGATCTGGCTGATGTAGTTCTGCGTCGTCAGCAGGATCACGACCGCGTCGAGATCCTTCGACGCGGCGGCAGCGACGCCGGCGATGGCATCGATCTTAGGCGGAATGCTGGTCG
This sequence comes from Solirubrobacteraceae bacterium, assembly GCA_033855115.1. GTDB lineage: Bacteria > Actinomycetota > Thermoleophilia > Solirubrobacterales > Solirubrobacteraceae > CADCVQ01. The sequence goes on along the minus strand of JAWVGJ010000098.1, from coordinate 103,998 downwards.
CGGCCTTGAGGACTCCCTTCAGGAGACCTGCGAGGACCGGGATCACCACCGCCAGGACGATGACCATGAGCCACAGAGGGATATCGGGATCCATCGCCCTAGCCTCCCGTCGCCTTGCGCACGACCAGCGCGGCCTTGGCAGCAATGCCGGGCAGCGTGACCGCGATCGTGTTGAGTGGCCCGTTGACGTTCGCCACCAGCGTCGGCAGCGGGCGCAGGTGCTGAGACTCGACCGTCGCCAAAGCACCACCGAGCGTCCCGAGGCCGTCTGAGATGATCGTCAGGCGCTTACGAACCATCGTGAGCGCCACCGCGAGAATCACCACGAGCAGCGCCGGTTCGACGATGCTCGCGAGGATCATGAGATCGGTGCTCACAGCGTCTCACCTGCCCCGATGTAGCCGTCGGTGAGTGCGTTCATGTATCCGTCTTGAATGATCGCCTCCTCGATGATGAGGTTCAGGACAGCCGGCGTTGCCGCCAGCTTCGGAACGTTGGCCGTAACGGCCGCGATCATGCCCGCCGTGTCCAGCAACGTCGCAACGCTGGCCTGGATGTCCTTGACGAGGCTGAGCAGCAGCATCATCAGGATGATCACGACGGCAAGAACGACCGCGCCCATTCCGAGCGTGATCTGCCAGAGCGCGTGCGTGTCGAACGCCGCGATGGTTGTGTAGCTGCTACTCATTTGCCCACCGCCACCTTCCGCAGGGACCGCGCCATGTGCAAAATCCGTACCGCGCAGTCGTTGACCTGGTCGACACCGTTGGCCAGGCTCGTCGTCTGAGCCCGGACGGTGTCGACGCCGGCTGCTGCCTGCGCTGCCTGGTCGGCGATTCGCGCCGCCAGCGTCAGGATGATGGCCACGATGATGACCACCACCACGATGACGATGAACGAGAGCGTGAGGCCGATGTACCAGTCCGTGTATGGGGATGAAGCTCCTAGTAGTCCCATATCAGCTCACTTACCACAGTAGATGCTGGGAGGGCCGCCCTTAGCCAACTGACCGATCACGGGCCTCAAGAGGTCGTTGAGCGGTGCTGGCAGACCCTGCGTCGCCGACACGAGCGGGGTGACGAGCAGCGGGCTGCAGTCAATCGCGTTCGCGTGGCCATGGATGTTGGACCCGTGCTGGTTACCTACGAGCCCGAGAACCGTGTGGAGGTCGGTTCCGATCTTCGGTGCCACGTCGAGGATCGTGTTCGCCTGACCCACGATCGTCGCCACGGCGCGGTCGATGCTGTTCACTCGGCTCAGAATTGAGCTCAGGCTGCCCAGGATGGTCCGAGAGCTGCCGTTGATCTCCTGTGCCGAGTTGAGGATGTTCCGCGCCTTGCTGCCGATCGAATGGACGCTCGAGTTGATCGAGCTCGCGTTACCGAAGATCCCGTCGACGGTCCCGCCGATCGAAAGCACCGTGGTGTTGATCTCACCGGCGACCTTGTTGATGTCACCGACCTTCCCCAGGATCGACTTCAGCTTCGGGTCGATTCCCTTCCTGGCGATCTGGTCGATCCGCTCGGCCGACGCGTTGAGTGGCAGCGCCGCCTTGCGGATGACCACGGTCTTGTCGGCGATGGACTTGGCTTCCTTGATGAAGCCGCCCTCCGTCCCGATCTCCTCCACGTTCGGCCCGATCACCTTGACCGATCGGTCGATCGAGCGGGCGGCCAGGAGCGTTCCGGTGAGGAACAGCACCGAGAGCAGCGCCCACGCGATCAACACAACCAGTACGACCGGCGACATGCCTCGCGCTCCGCTGAGAATGTCACGCAACATAAGCTGACATCCTCAGCACTTCTGCGTCGATAGGGCGCCCAGGATGGTCAACACCGCCGACTTGCAGATGCTCGTCAGATGCCTGTTGACCTCGACGAGGCCGCTGTTGATCGAGGTGGTGTCCTTGTTCGTCCCGCCCAGCGAGCCGTTGATGTTGTCGGCCTGATTCGGGATGAGACGCAGACCCTGGCTGCTTGGGCTCTCAGCCGCACGCAGCGCAGCGTTGATCTGACGCGCGCGGGTGTTGACGGTGACGAGCACGCCCGACGTGTTGCGGAGCGAGCCGCGAATCGTCACGAGGACTCCCGTGGTGCCCTTCAACGAGTTGGACGTGTCGACGAGGGATCCAGAGATCGTGCTCAGCGTGCCCGAGGTATCCACAAGGGAACTCGAGGTGCTCAGCAGCGAGCTGGACGTGGTGCCGAGGGCCGAGTTGATGCGGCCGGCGGACCCGTCGATCGAGGTCAGCGAGTTGAGGATCGAAACGCCCGTGCCCGGGATGGGCTTCAGGGCCTTGTCGATGTCCGTCAGGTTGCCGTTGATGGTCTTGACGTAGGAAGGCAGCGGCTGAGCGTCGCCGCCAACCTCCACGAGTGTGGTGTCGGTCTTGCCGAGGGCGCTGTCGATCGAGTTCAGGGCGCTCGTGATGCCGGACAAGAATCCGATGACCACCACGACGACCAGGATCAGGATCGTGCCGAAGATCCATGTCCACCGGACATCTGTTGCTATACCGCGCTGCACGGGGACCTCCTCGAGACTTCGTTGTTGCTCGTCGCGGGGCTCATGGCTTGCCCTGGCAGTTGGCGCTGTTTGCGTTCGGACCCGGCAGCTTGACGTCGATGCACGCCGCGTTGTCGAGCGCCGCCTCGGCCTGGCCGAGGATGTTGCCCGAGTCGACCTTGATCGACCGTGCGGTGTCGACCGTCGTGTTCAGACGGCCAACGATCTGCGCGGCGTCGTTGTCGATGATCCGGGCGATCCCGAGGATGCCGGGGCCGGGAGCAGCGGTAGTGTTGATCGTCTTCGCGGTGCGGTTGATCGTCCCGGCAATGCTGTTGATGCCGCCGGCGACGTCGTCGATGGACTTGGCGGTGCTGTTGATCGCGCCCGCCGTGCTGTTGATCTCACCGGCGGTGCCACCGATCGTCGTGGCGCTCGTGTTGATCGTGCCCGCGGTCGACAGGATCGTGCTCGCGAGGCTGTCGATCGAGCTCGCGGAACGGTTGATCGACTTGGCGCGCGACTCGATCTTCAGCAAGATCGGGTTGATCGGCGTGGCGGTCTTGAGAATCGACTCGGCGGTCTTGTTGGTCTCGACGAGTTGGCGAATCGCGTCGGTCGATGCGTTGATGCCTACACCAGTGTCCCGGATGCTCTTGGCCTTCTTGTCGATCGAGCGCGCGGTGTTGACCGTCTCCGCGAGCAGACCTGCCGCGATGACGACTGACGCCGCGACCAGGACCAGGATGATGATGTTGACGCCCTGAACGCCGCCCGTGGCGCCAGTAGAGCGTCCTCGGGCCGAACTCGGGCTCGAGCTTGACCGACCTGCCTGCGCCTGGGCCTGCGGGCTCTTGGGCTTCCTCTTTAGCGCCGGCACGGAACGCTCCACCGATATGGCGCCGATGCGCCTGGCCGTATAAGCACTGTGGCTCCCCTCTGTGTTCTTTAGCCCCTGAACGGTCGCGACGAGGGCGCCGCGAACGGTCAGTTGCTCGCTCCCTAATTGGCCGGTTCTGGGTCCCGGTACGTCTCCCTCTGCCCCGACCCAGCCGGTTCTGGGCGCGACACTAGTACACAGCGGCCAGCAATGTCCAGTGCTCGGGTCCCGCGGGGGCGCCCACGCGCGAGTAGAGGCCCATAAAGACGCTGCTGTGCAGGTGGTTTTAGCTTGTGTTAAGTATGTTCAGCGCGATCCGCCCGAGCGGCTTCGCCGAGCCTGCTAGCGCCCGTACGCGCGCGTCGAGTACCGTGCCGGAGATGGCCGTCGTCGATGTCGAGCTGGCCCGTGTGGTCTTGCCAAAGAACTTCCTGCGGCCGTGTCTGCTGCTGCTGCTGCACGAAAGTCCAGCGCACGGCTACGAGCTGCGCGAGCGGCTGCGTCCGCTGGGCTTCAACCGCGACGATCCCGGTCGCCTGTACCGTGCGCTGCGGGCACTCGAGGCGGCCGATCTCGTGCGCTCGGCGTGGCAGTCGTCGACTGGCGGGCCCGACCGGCGCACCTACGAGCTCACGAGCGCCGGCGAGGAACGGCTGCGCCAGGCGGCCGGCGAACTGCAGGCGATGCACGAGATCCTCGACGCGTTCCTGTCTCGCTGCCGCGAGAGCTCCGCGCTCGATGCCGCGCAGCGGCCCGGCTGACCTCCCTGCGCCGCGGCAACTGAGCAGCGATGAAGGTCGTCGTCGTCGGCGCAGGACTGGGAGGGCTCGGCGCCGCGATGCGCCTGCAGGGCGCGGGGTATGACGTGACGGTGGTGGAGGCCCGCGAACGTCCGGGCGGCCGCGCGTATCAGCTGCGCGACCGCGGCTACACCTGGGACATGGGCCCGTCGCTCGTGACGATGCCCTGGGTGCTGGAGGAGACGTTCGCTGCGGCCGGAAGAGACCTGCGCCAGCACGTGACGCTCGAGCGGCTCGATCCGTTTTACCGGATCCGCTGGGCGGGGTGCGACGAGCACATGGACTTCGTTGCCGACCGCGAGGGTATGCGTGCCGAGCTCGCGAAGTTCTCGGCCCGCGACGCAGCCGCCTTCGACGGGTTCATGGCCGCGATGAAGCCGATCTACGAGGAGGGCATCCTGGGCGCCGGGCGACGACCGTTCGAGCGCGCGCGCGATCTGCTCGCGTTCACGCCGGCGATGCTGCGCCTCGGCGCTGCACTGCCGCTCTGGCGCACCGTCTGCCGCCATTTCGAGCACCCTCGCGTGCGCGAGGCGTTCTCGTTTCACTCGCTGTTCATCGGCGGCGACCCGTTTCGCGTGCCGTCGATCTATGGCGCGCTCGTGTACCTGCAGTTCCTCGACGAGGTCTGGTACGCGCGCGGCGGCATGTATGCGATCGTCGACGCGATGGCCCGGGGCCTCGACGTGCGCTGCGGCGCGCGGGTGACGCGCATCGAGCATCGCGGCGGGCGGGTCACGGGCGTCGCGCTCGCGGGGGGCGAGCGGATTTCGGCCGACGTCGTCGTGTCCAACGCCGACGTGCTGCGCACGCATGAGCTGACCGGCAGGAGCAGGCCGGCACGGCGCCTGACGCCGACCATGTCCTGCTTTCTGCTGTACCTCGGGACCGATCGCGTGTTCGAGGATCTGCTGCATCACACGCTGCTCGTCGGACACGACTACAGGCGCTTCATCCGCGACGTGACACGCGAGGGCCGGATCGCGCCGACGTTCTCGACCTATGTGCACGCGCCCGCCCGCACCGAGCCGGGAATGGCGGCGCCCGGCGGCGACTCGCTGTGCGTGCTGCTGCCGGTGCCCAACCAACGCCGCCAGCGGATCGACTGGGAGCGCGAGTCTGACCGGCTCCGCGACGCGCTCGTGGCCGACATGGAAGAGACCTTCGGCCTTGTGACCCTCGATGCGTCCACCGTCGTAGAGCACCGTATGACCCCCGATGACTTCGCGCGCGATCTCGGCGCCGCATGGGGCAACGCGTTCGCCGTCGAGCCCACCCTCCAGCAGTCAGCGTGGCTGCGTCCGCCCAACCGCGACAAGCAGCTGCGCGGCCTGTACTTCGTCGGCGGCGGCACGCACCCCGGCTCCGGCATTCCCGGCGTTCTGCTCGGCGCCGAGGTGACGGCCGGGCTCATCGCGCGCGACTACCCTGCGCCGGCGAAGCGCGGCAAGAATGCTCCTGCACCGGTCTGAGGATTTGGAGCTCGAGCAGGCGCGGGCCACGACCAAGCGAGTCGCGCGCACATTCGCGATCGCCTGTCGGCTGCTGCCACGCGCGCTGCGCGACGACGTCTACCGCCTGTACCTCGTCTTCCGCACCCTGGACGACCTCGTCGACGACGCCGATCCGTGCGCGCTGGAGCGGATCGCGTCGGTCGAGGCCTGGTCTGAAGGCCGTCCGCACATGCCATCGCGCGAGACGCTCGCGCTCAGCGATCTTGCGCGCCGGCACGCGCTGCCGCGGGGGGCGATCGAGGACTTCTGCCAGGGCATGCGCGACGACGTGCTGGGGCCGCAGATCGACAGCGAGGCCGAGCTCGACGTCTACTGCCACCGCGTCGCCGGGACCGTCGGGGTCGTTATGTCGGCCGTCCTGGGTGCGACCGATCCGGCCGCGCCGCGCCACGCCTCGGCGCTCGGCCAGGCGATGCAGCGCACGAACATCCTGCGCGACATCGACGAGGACTTGGAGAATGGGCGCGTGTACCTCGCGCGCGAGACGCTCCACGCGTTTGGATGGGGCACCGTTCCGCCTCCCACGCAACGGGCCACCGTGCTGCGCGACCAGATCGAGCGCGCTGACGCGCTGTACCAGGAGGGCCTGGCCGGGATCGTCATGCTGCCCCATGGGCGATGCGCGATCTCGGCGGCGGCTGCGATGTACCGCGAGATCCTGCGCCAGATCGAGCGCGACGGCTACGGCGTCGCGCCGGGGCGGGCCGTGGTGCCGTCGACGCGCAAGCTGGTAGTCGCAGCACGGGCACAGGTCACGGCCGTCCGCCGCGCATGAAGCGCCTGGCCGGCGCGCTGTTCGGTGCGCTCGTCGTGGCGCAGCTGCTCTACGGGAAGCTTGCACGGCTGCGCACGCCGGCCGGGACGAAGGCGATCGTGGGGCTCTTGCTGGGAGCGTCGAGCGCGGAGGCGCTGGCGGCGCGCGGTTCGCTGCGCGGCGGCGCGCTCGTGGGCAGCGCGGCTGCGGTCGGCTTCGCCAGCGAGCTCGCCGGGGTCGCGACCGGCAAGCCGTTCGGCCACTACACGTACACGGACATGCTCGGGCGCAAGATCGGCGGCGTGCCCGTCGCCGCCGCCGCGGCCTGGGCGATGATGGCGCGGCCGGCGTGGGTCGTCGCCGGGCTGCTCGCGCGGCGACGCGTCGTGCGGGTCGCCCTTGCGTCGTGGGCGCTGACGGCGTGGGACGTCTTCCTCGATCCGCGGATGGTGCGAGAGGGCTACTGGGTCTGGCCGAGCGGGGGGCGCTACGAGGGCGTCCCCGTCTCGAACTTCCTCGGCTGGCTCGTCACGGGCGCCGGGGTGTTCGCCCTGTGGGCGCTGATCGACGGCGACGACGAGCCGGCGGTGGACGGTGACGGGGCGCTCGCGCTGTATACGTGGACGTGGATGGGCGAGCTCGTCGCGAACCTCTTCATCTGGCGCCGGCCGCGCGTGGCGCTCGCCGGCGGCGTGGCGATGGGGGCAGTCGCCGTTCCGGCGCTGCTCGTGCGGCTTCGCGCGCCGGCTGTGGGCTTCGCGTCAGCGCCCGATCGATGAGGATCGTCGTGGTGGGCGCCGGCGTCGGCGGGCTCGCCGCCGCCGCACGGCTGGCCGCCGCTGGCCATCTGGTGACGGTGCTCGAGCAGGGGCCCCGCGCGGGTGGCAAGGCGGGGCGCTGGGAGCGCGGCGGTTACACGTTCGACACCGGCCCTTCGCTGCTGACGATGCCATGGGTCTTCCAGGAGCTGTTCGCGGACACCGGCGCGCCGCTGGACGCGCACGTCGAGCTCATGCGCGTGGAGCCCGTCACGCGCTACCGCTTCGCCGACGGCAGCGGGTTTGACCTCAGCGCGGACCTGCCGGTGGCGATCGAGGCCTTGGAGGCGTGGTCGCCGGGTGCCGGCAGCGACTGGACGCGCTTTCTCGGGACGTGCGCGGCGATGTGGCGGGCGGCGACGCCGTTCTTGTCCGGGCCGCCGCCCTGGCCGCCACGGCGACCGCGGCGAGGCGAGGCCGCGCCGGACGCGCGCGCGTTGTTGGGGGTGCGCCCGTGGCACACGTTGCGCTCGCTCGCTCGCGTACACGCGCGCGACGCGCGGCTGCGACTCGTCATCGAGCGCTTCGCGACCTACGCCGGGGCGGACCCGCGACGAGCGCCTGCCGCGCTGGCCGTGGCGGGATACGTGGAGCATGCCTTCGGGGCCTGGCACGTTCGCGGCGGGCTGTACCGCCTGGTCGAGGCGCTGGTGCAGCGCCTGGCGGCGCTCGATGTGGAGCTGCGCTTCGGCGAGCGCGTGACGGGGATCATGCGATCCGGTCGGCGGGTAAGCGGCGTTGTCACCGAGGCAGGCGAGATGCTGGCCGCGGACGTCGTGGTGTGGAACGGCGACGCGTTGACGCTGGAAGAGATGCTGCGCGGGGGCGCTTCGGGCTCCCGCAAGCCTCCGCGGGAGCGCTCACTGTCGGGGTTCGCGCTCATGCTCGGGCTGCGCGGGCGCCGCCAGGATCTTGTCCACCACGCGATCACGTTCCCGGCCGACTACGACGCGGAGTTCGACGACGTCTTCGAGCAGCGCCGCCTCGTGCGCGACCCGACGCTGTACGTCAGCGCCTCGTGCGCGACCGATCCGGCGCAGGCGCCCGCCGATGCGGAGAACTGGTTCGTGCTCGTCAACGCCCCGGCCGGAGCTCGACTCTCCCCGGCACAGGAGGATGCATACGAGGCGCAGCTCATCGAGCGGCTCGGCGTGCGCGAGCGGGTGGTCGTGTCGGCGCGACGCGCGCCGAGCGAGCTCGAGCGCGACACGGGCGCCGTCGGCGGCGCAATCTACGGTGCGGCACCGCATGGACGGCTGGGGACGATGCGCCGCCCGGGGCCCGTCGTGCGGGGCGTTCGCGGGCTGTACCGCGTCGGGGGCACGGCTCACCCCGGCGGCGGGCTGCCGCTCGTGGCGCTCAGCGGCGCCATCGTCGCGAAGCTGATCGGAGATCCATGAGAGGGCGTCCCGTCCGCGTGCTGCTGTTGCTCACGCTCGTCCCGCTGCTGGTCGTGCTTGGCCTGCTCGCCGTCGCGGCGCTGCACGGGCGTGGCGCGGAGCGCCCGCGAGCGCCCGCGGTGTCGACGCCAGGGTTCGCGGCAGCGGGCACGGTGCGGACCGACGTCGGACGTGGAGCCACCGGGGCGGCGATCTTCCGCCGTCCCGGCACCGCTGCGGGAGCGGTCGTCGTGCTGCTGCACGGGTGGGGGCGAACCGACCCACGCATCTACGCGCCCTGGATCAGCCATCTCGTGGCGCGCGGAGCAACGGTGGTCTTCCCGGCCTACCAAGCGGCGCCGTACCTCGACACCGTGTCGCCGCTGGCCAACACCCTGGCAGCGATGACCGTCGCATTGCGGAAGGTCTCGGTCGCGCACGGGCGGCTCGTCGTGGCGGGCTACTCGGCCGGCGGCGCGCTCGCTGCCGACGTTGCCGCGTCTGCGCGCGCAGCCGGGCTGCCTGTGCCGGCCGCCGTGTACAGCATCTACCCTGGACGATCCTTGCCCGGGATCCCGCTGAGGATCCCGAGGGTAAGCGCGCGCAACATCCCCGCCGGGACGCGCCTCGTTGTCCTCGCAGGTGAGCGCGATCGCGTCGTCGGCACGCGGGTGGCACGGCAGATCGCGCGGACCGCTTCGCGCGCGCGAGTAACGCTGCGGACCGTGCGCGACGACATGGTCGACGACCACGGCGCGCCGGAGCGCCACGACGCCGTGGCGCGGCGGACGTTCTGGTCGCCACTGGACCGGCTCATCGAGGCAGCGCCTTGAGCGGGTCGACGCCGTTCCACGCGCCGCACGAGCCGTAGGCGCGAAAGCGCGCGAACAGCTCCTCCGCGTACCAATCCTCCGCGCGCGTCCGACGCACGACCTCGCTGTGTGGCGTGGCGCCGTAGGCGAACGCGCGCGCGTCGGCGAGCGAGCGCCAGAGAGAGAACGTCGCCTGCCGCGCGACCGGCCACTCGCCGATGCCAACGGATGCCAGCAGGCCGGGGCTTTTCTGAAGCGCGGACGCCGGAGCCTCGATCGCGCGGTAGAAGCGCAGCAGCCGCGAGGGACGGATCGTCGCGCGCGTGAGGATGGCGACGGGACCGGGCGCCTCGACGGCGACGGACGTCAGCGGGTTCGCGCCGCCCCAGGCGCCGTGCGCACGGACCGGCTGGAGGCGAACGTGCCACGTTTCACGCGCGAGCTGCGCCCAGCGAGCCGCGATGTCGCTGTGCTCGAGAAACGCCTCGAGCGCCGCCTCGTTCTCCCAGACGGCGAACAGCGCCCAGCGGCGGAGGTCCGCGCCGATCGTCATCGTCGCACCGCGGCCGGTCCCGAGAAGCCTCCAGAATTCCAACCCGCTCGTGCGACGCAGCTCTGGGCGGTCAAGGCCGATCCGCGACAATCCCTCCGGCGCGGTCGCGCGCGGGTAGCGGATGAGATGGAAGGAGGCGAGCTGGGACATGGAGTACGCGGTGGCCTGCATTGTCGGCTACGTGCTCGGATCGATCCCCGTCTCGCTATTGGTGGCGCGCCGTCACGGCGTCGATCTCTATCGCACCGCGGACGGCAACCCGGGTGCCTGGAATGCGCTCGAGCAACTCGGCTGGGGCCGCGCCTGGCCGGCGTTCGTCGGCGACGCGCTCAAAGGCTCGCTGGCGGGTGCCCTCGGCCTCGCGCTCGGCGGGATCTGGGTCGGGTATGCGGCGGTCGCAGCAGCGATGGTCGGCCACGCGTTCCCCGCCTTCGCGCATCTGCGCGGCGGCAAGTCGGTCATGACCTTCGTCGGCGGCGCGGTGATTCTGGCCCCGGCGGCGGGCGCGATGGCACTCGCGCTGCTGGCGCTGCTGTCGTTCACGCGCGGGGGCTTTGCGCTGGGCGCGCGGGTGGGCGTGTTCGCCTTCCCGGTGCTCCAGCTTGCGACCGCGCCGGTCGGGCACGTCATCGCGACCGGCGCGCTCATGTGCCTGATCGGCGCGCGCTTCGTGTTCACTCGTAGGTCCGGCCACGCCATGAGCGTGTCGGACGGACCACCGACCACGTGAGGCGGGCGAGCACCGCGACGTCGAGCAGCGGGGCGAACCAGAAGGCCGCTCCGCTCGGGCGATAGTTGCGCTTAAGCGCCCCGTGCAGCGCCAATCGCACGGCGAGCAAGAGCGCGTCCAGTGGTGTGCCGCGACGGGCGAGCAGGCGCGGCAGCGGCAGTGCCATCGCCAGCCACAGGACGGCGAGATCCTCGGCCAGCCGCGGCGGCGTGCTCGCGTCGGACGCCATCAGCGAGCGGCTCCAGCCGTCCCAGGTCTCGCGCGTGGATTCGTACATGTGGACCTCGAGCAGGTCGGCGGCATCGACGAAGGCCATCGTCGCTCCGTCGTCGCGCAGCGCGCGGGCGAGCGCGACGTCGTCGGTCATGTTCTCGCGCACGCGCGCCCAGCCGCCGGCGTCGAGGAGCCGCTGGCGGCGTATTGCGATGCACTGGCCGTTGGCGATCGCGCGGCTCGGCGCGGGCTGCCAGCCCAAGGCGTCGCCGGGACCGGTGCGGTAGGGGATCGTGGCCGCCATCGCGGGATGCACCAGGCGTTCGCCCGTGCTGTCGCAGCGAAAGCTCGGGCCGGCGGTGACGAGGTCGACCTCGTCGAGCAGCGCCGCGAGCTCGCGCATGAGGCCCGGGCGGGGGCGCGTGTCTGCGTCGAGGAAGACGACGATGTCGCCGCGCGCGGCCTGCAGTCCTTGGTGCAATGCCCAGGCCTTGCCGCGCCAACCCGCGGGCAGACCCTGGCCGGGCACGACGCGCGCCCCGCGGGCGCGCGCCACGTCGGCCGTCGCGTCGGTGGAGCAATCGTCGACGACGATCACCTCGCCGACATCGGGATCCGCGCGCAGACCGTCGAGGCAGGGGCCAATCCGCAGTGCCTCGTCGCGCGCGGGGATGACGACGCTGATCAGCCCGCGCGGCGGCGGCGACGTCCCGGCGCGCAGCGGCTGCCGGCGCCGGCGCCCGCGGGCCAACCGCGCGAGCACCGTGGCGGCCGCGCAGGCTTGTGCGAACACGAAGGCCGACGGCCTCATGCGTCGTATCGTGCACGACTGCGCGTTCTCGCTTCGCCGCGACCGCGCCGGCGCCCGCGCCCGCGGTGAAGAAGGTGTCTGGTCCACGCTACGATCTCCGACTGGCCAGCCAGCCAAGGAGGAGCGACGTGGACCTCAACGACAGCCCGCAACAGGCGCAATACCGCGAGAAGGTTCGCGCATGGCTCGAGGAGCACAAGGCCGAGGCGCCCGCGCTGACCGGCAATGATGAGGACGAGGTCATCCGCGGACGGCGAACGTGGCAGGGCAAGCTGGCTCGCGCTGGCTTGGCTGGCGTGACGTGGCCCATCGAGCTCGGCGGGCAGGGCTTGGGCCCGATCGAAAGCGTCATCGTCAGCCAGGAGATCGCGCGCGCAGGTGTACCCGGGATCCTCGACGTCATCGGCGTGGGGATGCTCGGCCCGACGATCATCGCCCACGGCACGGAGGAGCAGAAGAACCGCTACCTCGGACCGATGCTGCACGGAGACGAGGTCTGGTGCCAGCTCTTCTCAGAGCCTGGCGCCGGCTCAGACCTGGCTGCGGTCCAGGCGCGCGCCACCCAGTTGCAGGACGGCAGTTGGAGCCTGTCGGGCCAGAAGGTGTGGACGACGAACGCGCACTTCGCCTCATACGGGTTGCTGCTGGCGCGCACCGATCCCGACGTACCCAAGCACAAGGGTCTGACGATGTTCATCGTGCCTATGGACGGCGAGGGCGTGACGATCCGCGGGCTGCGTCAGATCTCTGGTGACGCGGAGTTCAACGAGGTCTTCTTCGATGACTGCAAGCTCGACGCCGACGCGGTCGTCGGGCCGCTCGGCGGCGGCTGGGGCACGGCGATGACGACGCTGATGTTCGAGCGCCTCACGATCGGGCTGGGCTCGGACTTCCTCGGCTACCGGCCCGAGCGCTTCGCGGCCGCGATCGCGGCGGACGAACATGCCCGCGCCGATCCCGAGGTGCGCCGCCGGCTTGGCGAGCTGGCCGTCGAGCTGCTGGCCGTGAAGTTCACCGGCTACCGGACCTTGAGCATGCTCCAGCAGGGCCAGATCCCGGGGCCGGAGTCGGGCTTGGCGAAGGTCACGACCGTGAAGGCAGGGATCGAGGGCGGCGATCTCATCGCCGACGTCATCGGCCCGGATGCGCTCGACGAGAACAGCGAGTGGGCGTACATGATCTCGTTCCTACCTGGATTGAAGTCCGCCGGCGGCACGGAGGAGATCCTGCGCAACACGATCGGCGAGCGCGTCCTCGGGCTGCCGCCCGAGCCGCGACTGGACAAGGGCATCCCGTTCTCCGAGCTGCGCGCGAAGGAGCGCGCTGCGGCCTCGTGATTCGCGCGGGTCGACGATCGACCGCCGCCGGCGTGGGGCTGCTTGAACTGCTGGATGGGAGATCGGCGAGATGAACCTGGAGCTGACCGACGAGCAGGCCTTTCTACGCGAGGCCGCGCGCGACGCGCTGTCGCGGGTGAAGACGGTCGCTGCCGCGCGCGATGCTCTGGAGGATCCGTCCGCGCTGCCAGACCTGTGGCCGACCGCCTGCGAGGCAGGCTGGCCCGGCCTGCTCGTGAGTGAGCAACGCGGTGGGGCGGGCTTGAGCGCGTTCGACGCGATGCTCGTGATGACCGAGGCGGGGCGGGTCCTGGCCGGTGTGCAGTTGCTCGGTCACCTTCCAGCGTCGATGCTGCTCGACAGCGCTGCGCACGGCAGCACCGAAGCGGTGGCCGAGGGTGAACTGCGAGCGTGCATCGTGCCTGCCCGCCCGCCCAGCGACGTCGTGGGCGGCTGGACGGTGGAGCCACTGTCTGGTTCGGTGCGACTGGATGCTCCGGTGCTCGCCGCGGACGGCACGCTGACCGGATCGATCGCGTGGGTGCCCGATGCGGTCGGTGCCGGGATCTATGTCCTCGTGGCGACCAGGGACGGCGAGCCGGTCGCGGTCGCCGTCGATGGCGAGAGCGCCGGCGTCGGCCTCGAGCCCGTGATGCGCTACGACGCGACCCGCTCGCTCGGGCACGTCACGTTCGATGGCACAACCGGCACCGTGCTCGACGAGGTCGGCGCCGGTGAGCTCGAGCGTGCGTGGCACCTTGCCCAGGCGCTGCTCGCCGCCGAGGCACTCGGCTCCGTGGAGACCGCGCTCGCGCTGTCGGTCGCGTACGCGAAGGAGCGCTTCACGTTCGGGCGCGCGATCGGCTCCTACCAGGCCGTCAAGCACAGCCTCGTCGAAGTCCTGCGTCTGCGCGAGAACGCGTACTCGCTGCTGCTGTACGCCGGCTGGGCATACGAGGACTCGCGCGAGGAGTTCGCACTCGCCGCAAGCGCCGCGCGGGTGGCGGGAGGCCATGCCCTGGACTACGCGAGCCGAGCGATGATCTCCGTCCACGGCGGGATCGGGGCGACCTGGGAGCACGACGCTCCGCTGTTCTTCCGGCGCGCGCAGCTATCGCGGCGGTTGCTCGGCGGCCTCGGGGACGCGACCGATCGGGTCGCTGGCGAGTTGCTCGACGCGGCGTAAGCGCGAACTACACTGAGCGCCACGGGGCCATAGCTCAGATGGGAGAGCGCCTGCTTTGCAAGCAGGAGGTCGGCGGTTCGATCCCGCCTGGCTCCATCGGAGAAACCCCAGCAAATTGGCCATAAATTGTTTTCGGGTTTCGCCGCATGCGTCGGTTGGAAGGGCCGCAGGTCAAGCAGAAGTCAAGCATCACGTGGGTTGTTAGCGCGGGCGAGCGGCGTTTCGCTCCTTGCGCGCTCGCCTACAGCCGTTCCTCGTCTGCCGTCCGTCATTGGTGGGTGCCCACTTTGCGGACATCCGCGCAACTGCGGGGCGAGCGTTGAGGCTCGAGATCGACCAGGGACGCCGGCGCGCCGCACCCGGCAACGGCAACGCCCACATCGATCCGAAGTACGGACGCGACGCGCTGGCGACGTTCTGAACCCCGGCGGGGGGGGAGGAGCGTCGCCGGCGCTCCCCGCCCGCGGGCGCACACAAGAGCTCCGTGCGGTTCGTCTGCGACGTCCACGCCGGCGAGCCCAACGAGGTCGATTCGCCGGCCACGAACGCCCGACTCGGCCGGCGTCTTGCAACGGCGACGCCGACCCCCGAGGCGCGGCCGTCCGCGCGATCGCGGAGGTCGGCCTCGCATGACTGCAAGATCGGCACACCGCGCAGACGGACGTACTGCCGCCTGGATCCGGCGCCGTCACCCCCGTGGCCCGATCGCTGGTCGCGCGAGACCGGCGGTCGCGGCCGCGTCGGGCTCGAGCGGCGCTTCGCTACGATCGCCCGCCCAAGCGACGACAAGGAGCGCAGGCATGGCAATGGGTGCCGGTTTTCACTGGCTGTGGCCGACCCCAATCGGGCTGCACCGCTACGCCGACGCCGACACTCTCAATCCCCTGCTGGTCCGCGTGTTCGGGGAAGGGCGGGCGACGCAGCAGCGTCAGAGGGGCGAGGAGCCCGGGCCGTTTTTCGCGAGCGACGACGATCTGCTGCACCGCGTGAAGCTCGACGAATGGCAGGACTTCGTCCGTTTCATCGTGGCCAGTCTCGGCGAGACCGCGAAGCAGGCCAACCGGGAAGCCTGGCCCGAGCAGGGGCTCGAGCTGAGGGTCGGCATCGAGGGGATGTGGTTTCAGTGCAGCCGCGCCGGAGCGTTCCACGACGTGCACACGCACGGCAACTGCTCGTGGTCGGCCGTGTACATCGTGCAGATCGACGAACCGGCGCGGCGCGTGTCACATCCGGTCTATGGCGCGGCGAACGGTGTGACGCGGCTCTACGGTCCGCATTTCACCGCCCTGGGCGGCGCCTTCGTCGACGTCGGCAACGCGTACCTGCAGCCGCCGCACCAGGACGTCGAGCCGGTGCCTGGCCAACTGCTGCTGTTTCCGTCCTGGCTCGCCCATCAGGCGCTGCCCTACGACGGCGAAAAGGAGCGGATCATCATTTCCTTCAACGCCAGCATCCACGGGTCCGAGGGCGATCAGATGCATGGCTACAGCGCGCATTGACGCGCATGTCCTGAAGCTTGGACGCCAGGTCTAGACGGTGAACGAGTTTCCGTCATCGAAGCGATTCCGGACGCGGTCAGCGTCCGCGGTGCGCCCTACGGCCTCGTAGGCGTTGGCGAGGTTGCCGCGGCTGCCGAGCGTGTCGGGATGCTCCGCGCCAAGGATCCGCTCGAGGTCATCGAGCAGCGGCTCATAGATCGCGATCGCATCCTGGGTGCGCCCCGCGTCTTGGTAGAAGTTGGCCAGGTTGTTGCGGGTGCGCAGCGTATTGGGGTGCTCGGCGCCGAGGGTCTGCTCGAGGTCGACGAGCAGCGGCTCGAGGACCGCGATCGCGTCCTGGGCGCGCCCGGCGTCCTGGTAGGCGTTGGCGAGGTTGTTGCGCGTGTTGAGCGCGTTGGGGTGCTGGGCGCCGAGGAGTCGCTCGCGGTCGGCGAGCAGCGGCTCGAAGATCGCGATCGCGTCCTGGGTACGGCCGGCGGCGTGGTAGGCCTTGGCGAGGTTGCCGCGACTGGCAAGCGTGTCGGGAGGCTCGCCGCCGACGATGCGCTCGAGGTCGGCGAGCAGCGGCTCGTAGATCGCGATCGCGTCCTGGGTACGCCCGCCGGCGTGGTAGGCGTTGGCGAGGTTGCCGCGACTGGCAAGCGTGTCGGGATGCTCGGCGCCGAGGATCCGCTCGCGCTCGGCGAGCAGCGGCTCGAAGATCGCGATCGCGTCCTCGGTACGCCCCGCGGCCTCGTAGGCGTTGGCGAGGTTGCCGCGACTGGCAAGCGTGTCGGGATGCTCGCCGCCGAGGATCCGCTCGCGCTCGGCGAGCAGCGGCTCGAAGATCGCGATCGCGTCCTCGGTACGCCCGCCGTCCTGGTAGGCGTTGGCGAGGTTGCCGCGGGTGCTGAGCGTGTCGGGATGCTGAGGACCGAGGATCCGCTCGAGGTCGGCGAGCAGCGGCTCGAAGATCGCGATCGCATCATGTGTACGCCCCGCGGCTTCGTAGGCATTGGCGAGGTTGCCGCGGGTGCGCAGCGTGTCGGGATGCTCGGCACCGAGGATCCGATCGCGATCAGCGAGCAGCGGCTCGAGGATCGCGATCGCGTCCTGTGTGCGCCCCGCGTCCTGATAGGCGTTGGCGAGGTTGTTGCGGGTGCGCAGCGTGTTGGCGTGCTCGGCGCCGACCGTGCGCTGGTGCTCTTGGAGCAGCGGCTCGTAGATCGTGATCGCATCATGTGTACGCCCGGCGGCCTGGTACGCGTTGGCGAGGTTGCCGCGGGCGCTGAGCGCGTTGGGGTGCTGGGCGCCGAGGATCCGCTCGAGGTCGGCGAGCAGCGGCTCGAGGATCGCGATCGCGTCCTGTGTGCGCCCCGCGGCCTGGTATGCATTGGCGAGGTTGCCGCGGCTGGCCAGCGTGTCGGGATGCTCGGCGCCGAGGATCCAGTCACGGTCAGCGAGCAGCGGCTCAAGGATCGCGATCGCGTCCTGTGTGCGCCCCGCGGCCTGGTAGCCGTTGGCGAGGTTGTTGCGGGTGCGAAGTGTGTTGGGGTGCTCGGCGCCGAGGATTCGCTCGAGGTCGGCGAGCAGCGGCTCGAGGACCGCGATCGCGTCTTGCGCGCGCCCGGCGGCCTGGTAGGCGTTGGCGAGGTTGTAGCGGCTCGCCAGCGTGTCGGGATGCTCGGCGCCGAGGGTCCGCTGATGGTCGGCGAGCAGCGGCTCGAGGGTCGCGATCGCGTCTTGGGCGCGCCCGGCGGCCTGGTAGGAGGCGACCTTCCGTACAACGTCCGGCTTTGTCATATTCGAGCTCCCGCTTCGCAGATCAGATCAACGACGATCACGCTACATCGAGCGGCCACGCGCCGACATTAGCCGTCGGCAGGTGTACTGCACCTTTACCCGATCGCATCGGGGTGGCTCCGGACCGCCGCTCGTGTGCCTGCATGGCTTCACCGGCACCTGGCGAACGTGGGAATTGGTGCTGCCGGTGCTCGAGCGCCATCACGACGTGCTCGCCCCGACGTTGCTCGGCCACGCGGGCGGGCCGCCGCTCGAAGCTGAGGTCAGCGATACCGTCATCCTCGATGCGACCGAGGGCGCGATGGACGATGCCGGCTTTGAGACCGCGCATATCGTCGGCAACTCGCTCGGCGGCTACATCGCATTGCGGCTGGCTGCACGGGGCCGGGCAGAGTCGGTCGTAGCGCTCGCCCCGGCCGGCGGCTGGGCCAGGGGCGACGACTCCTACAAGGAGACGGCGCGCTTCTTCGCGACGATGCAGGAGCAGCTGAAAGCTGCCGCGCCGCACGTGGACGCGATCGTGGCCTCACCGGAAGGTCGGCGCAGCGCAATGCACTTCATGGCCACGAACTACGAGCACATTCCCGCCGAGCTGATCGCCCACCACATTTGCGGCGTTGCGAGCTGCAAGGGGGCTCTCCCGATGATCGAGCACGCGATCGGCAATGGCTACAGCCTCGAAGCGGAGAAGGTCACCTGTCCGGTACGGATCGTGTGGGGGACGGAGGACAGGCTCCTGCCGTGGCCGTCCACCGCCGCGCGTTTCCGCAGCGACTGGCTCCCACACGCCGACTGGGTCGAGCTCGACGGCATCGGTCACTGCCCCCAGCTCGACATCCCGCTCGAGACGGCGCAGCTGATCCTGGGGTTCACGACACCCTGAGAACGCCGCGCGACCGCTTTCTCGCGCGAACCGACGGTTACTCCCGCGACCCGTAGCGGGCGCCCGGACAACATGAAGGACTCCCCCCTAGGCATCCACGCACGACCAGCGGGGACAGACAGTCGACCTGCGGCCCCCCACCCCGGCTCAGACTTGCGCCGGGGCGATCGCCAGCGCCGCGCTGGCCGTACGCCATTTTCGTACCCGCGGCTCTCGCCAGCAAACCGAAAAGGGGCGTAGCGGGCGCAACGGCCCGCGCGCTCGGAGTCACGCACGCGATGCACGGCGTATGCGTCCATCGATCGTGACGCGACTTCAGTACCTGGTCTGAAAGCCGATGGGTCGCTTGGAGTGACCGGCCGGCCAGGCGCGGCACGGGCTCGGCATGCCCCTATTTCTTCCCGATGCGAAGGCGACCGCATGAAGCTCAAAGAGAGTTCCTCGCACCACGCGCGACCGGGAACGCTGACCGCAGGATGGATGCATCGCGCGGCGATTGTCGTGACGGCTACATCGGGGCGGGATTCGCAACCGCGGTCACCCAAGCGACCGCTTCCTTCGCTGCTGGCCTTGTCAGTGGCGTTTGTCGTTGCTTTCGCCTACTCACCGTTCTTTGTCCAGAACGCGATGGCCGAAACGACGTACACGGCAGGGCGCACTACGCTCGCGCCGACACTGTATACAGGGCAGCAGAATGTGCTCTCCGCTACACAGGTAACGACGGGCTCTGTGGGCGGAGCGCTCACGAGTATCAGCGTCGCTGTCGGAGCCATCCATGCGGCGCCGCTCAATCACATGCAGGTCGCTCTATATGCGGACGATGGGGCCAACGCGCCTGGCGCGCAAGTGGCGCGAAGTAGCGCCAACGTGTTGCAGGCCAATGCGTGGAATGTCTTCGCGCTGGGCAATACGGCCATTGCTGCCAACACGAAGTATTGGTTGGTGTTCAACGTCGATGGCAGCGCTACACAGGTTCGTATTAGCAGCGTAAGCGGTGGTCGTAGCACATGGAAGTACCCGCAAACCTACGGGACGTGGCTTGCTTCCTACGGTGCGCCAAGCCGACCTATCGAAGCAAGACAGTACTCGATGTATATGACGTACACGTCAGGTGCTGCCTCTCCGCCTCCTCCCCCTCCACCGCCTCCGGCGCCGCCTCCTGGGGGAGGTACTTCCGGATGTGGTTTGCCCGTAACGGCGGGTACGACGACACAGGCCATTGTCGTCAACGGCGTACAGCGAACGTACCTGCAGGTTATTCCCGCGAGCGTCAACGCGAGCGTTCCCGCACCGATCATCATGGGCTTCCATGGTGGCAACGACACCGCTGAGAACGCAAACGCGTACATGGGTCTGACCAGTGCCGATCCCGTCTTGTACATCTATCCTCAGGCGGGCCCCTTCGCGGATGCGTGGGCGGGTTGGAATGTCGATCCTGCCGGAGCGGACTTCCCCTATGTGGATGCCGTGCTCGCTGACCTGAAGGCTAAGCATTGTGTGGACTCGGCACGGGTGTTCGCGACCGGGAAATCAAACGGCGCCTTCTTCGTCAACTCGCTGCTGTGTCAGCGCGGCGCTTCATTCAAGGCAGCGGCATCGGTGGCAGGCGGCGGGCCGCAATACAACTGCGGCCAGCCGCGGGCGTTCATGGGCGTCCACGGAACCGCCGATGCCGCAGTCCCGATCAGCAGCGGCAAGCAGAGTCGCGACTACTGGCTTGCCGCCAATCAGTACGCCAACGCAGCTGCTGTGGCAGTCAACCCGCCACCCTGCGTCTCTTACCCGGGTACGCTTAACCGCGTAGTGTGGTGTGAACATACTGGTGGGCACATCTGGCCTAGCTGGGCCGGCGCCGGCATCCGAAGCTTCTTCCTCGGACTCTGATCTGACCCACGGCCGCACCATGTCCTGGTGCGTCGGAGACAGACACCCGCGTGGGCGCGGGCTTGGTTATCCATGAACCGCTGACGCTCGAGCAGCACACTCCCCAGCGAAACACGTGCGAGTGCCGTCGCTGTGGGACTTGGGCGACGGCCTCGTGTGGCCGCGGAAGGACGGCGAGCACCTCGGTGTCGTGCAGAGGGCCGACCGCCGAGCGCTTCGTCCTGAACCGCTCGTCGCCAGCCGGGTGCAGCGACCCGTCCGACGCAGCACGGACAAAGCAGCATCGACGGTCGGGAGCCTTCAGGGACTGCGGTTGCTCGATCCGCCCGGCGGTCGGGGCCAGCCGGTGCGTCCACGGCTGGGGGACGACATCGGCGCCCGCCAGCGCGATCGCGCGCCGCAGGACGTCGGTGCCCGAGCGGGACGATGTCCGTGGCTGAGAGGTACAGCCTCGGCGCGGTGGCATGCGCGGCCGCCAGGTTGCACAACAGCCCGGGCGCCGTGACCGCGACATCGCCAGCAAGCACCCTGACGTTGGGCTCAGCACCGACGTCGTCGAGCATCATGTCCACGGTGTTGCCCGGAGTGGCAACGATGACCCGCAGGACACATCCTGCATAAGCCAGGCGCGTGCGACCGTCGGCAGCACGCTGCGTCCGCGGTGGGGTCCGTAGGGCGGGATGATCACGCACCTCTGGCATCGACGCTCCCCCGGCCGGCGGGAAAGCTTGCAGCGCCGCCTGTGCGTGGGTCGATCAACGGGTCGTCATCGTCGACGAGATCGGGTGCGCGCCTCGCCCCCTCGTCGAACAGCACAATGGACGCGTGTCGCGAGCAATGAAACCCGCAGTTTGACGAATTCTGGAGCGGCGGGCTTGTCGCCAGCCGGCCGGACGGCTCCACAGCCGCGCAGGATCGCCAGCGCGCCGCGCCGCGCCGCGACCATCGTGTGCTCGAGAATCATGGGTGCTGTGGCCGATCCACCATCTCACGAGTGGGCAGGAGAGGAACACGAGCTTCGCGCCCGACCGCTCGAGCGCGGCGAGCAGGACCTCGACCGAGCTCACGTTGAGCCTCCATGCAAGCTCGGGTGGCGAGCTGCTGCTGTTCTGTGACGCGGACGACATCGTCGGCGAGGCCTGGATCGAGCGCATGGTCGACGGTCTGCGACGCTACCCCGCCGTGGGTGGTCGGATCGAGCGATGGCGACGCAACGACCAGACAGCGGTTGTGGTGCGTCCGCCCAAGGGCGACCAGCTGCTGGACGGCACGTTCGGCTTCCTGCTCTATCCGATGGGAGCCAACTGCGGCATGCGCCGCGATGCCTGGTCGCAGCTCGGGGGCTTCGTCGACTTAACATCACCAATACCCTCGCACCGATCGCGGCAGGGAGCCAATTGACATGGCACCACGCGACACGCACACCCGCGTCACGCGAATGGCATCACGTTCGATGTAGCGCTACTCGCACCTCATCAGCCGGCTTGTCGTCGTCAACGGCACCCCTCCGCGCACGCTCGTACGCGGAACCCGCGCGATGCGCGCAGCGAGGGCGAGTTGCCGTCATGTCAACACTTAAGCTACCAGGACGAAGTGATGGCTGTTAGCATTGTCAGGCGCACCGGCTGACCTGGTTAGCACCGCACCTAGGTGAACGCCAGCGTCTGACGGACCCACCGCGCGTTAATCGAGGTAATCCCACGTTAATCAGAGGCAATGGCACAAAGGATCCCGGTGCCTGAGACGGCGGCGAGACTCGCCGCGGATCCAGCGCTGTTGGAAGATCACTACGACGTCGCGATCGTCGGGTCGGGGTATGGCGGCGCGATCACGGCTGCCAGGCTGGCGTTCGCCGCCCACCAAGCCGGACGGAAGCTGAGGATCGCCGTGCTCGAGCGCGGCGAGGAGCACCCGACTGGGACCGGCCCGAAGTCCGAGGTCGAGTTCATCAAGCAGGTGCGCTCGCCGGTCAACCCGCTCGGCTTCTACGAGATCTCGAATTTCGACACGATCGACGTGATCTGTGGCTGCGGTCTCGGCGGCACCTCGCTGAACAACTTGAACGTCGCGATCGCGCCCGACCGCGAGGTGTTCCTGCAGTACTGGCCGCGGGCATTTCGGCGCGAGGTCGAGCGCTCGCCGGACGGCCTTGGCGGTCTGGAGGAGTACTACGGGCGCGCACGCCGGATGCTCGGCGCCATCCGGTGGCGCACGGGGCAGGACCTTGCCAAGGCGCGCGTCTTCGACGAGATCGCCGGCCACGCCGGCATGATCGGCGAGCCGCTCGAGATCGTGGTCAGCGCGGAAGACCGCATCACGCGCTACGGCGTGCGCCGCCGGGCGTGCACGAACTGCGGCGACTGCTCGATGATCTGCAACGTCGGCGCCAAGAACACGCTCATGACGAACTACCTGCCGATGGCGCAGCACTTCGGCGCGCGGCTCTTCACTCGCATCGAAGTCGACCGCGTCGCGAGCGCCGGCGACGAGGGCTACCGCCTCCACTGCCGCCGCCGCAGCGGCGCGCGCGGGCGCAAGGTCTCCGATCGCGTCATCACCGCCAAGCGCGTCGTGCTCAGCGCGGGCTCGCTCGGCACGACCGGCATCCTGCTGCGCTCGCGCGCACTCGGCCTCGCGCTCTCGCCCCGGCTCGGCGAAGACTTCAGCGGCAACGGCGACAACTTCGCCGTTGCGTACAACACCGACCGCGTCACCGACTCCCAGGGCTTTGGGATGGACACTGGTCCGCGCTCTTCGATCAAGGCCGGCCCGAGCATCACGTCGATCATGCGCTTCGGTGCCGATCAGCCCGATCTGGGCAAGCGCTTCACGGTGGAGGACCTGACGGCGCCGTCGGCGCTGATCGATTCGTTGCGGATCGCGCTCATGGGCCTCGCCGCGATCGAGCATCCCGACTGGCACGTGGATCGAGTCAATCGCTGGCGCAAGGATCTCGAGTGGAACACGGATGGGGCGCTGAACCACTCGCTTGCCTTCCTCATCATGGCCCACGACAGCTCCGACGGCCGGATCGTGCTCAACGACGACGGGTCCCTTGGCATCGAATGGCCGGGCGCGCCGGACGAGCGGATCTACGGCGAGATCGACGAGCTGCTCACGGCTGCCGCCAAGCAGATCGACGGGAGTTACATCACCAATCCGGTCTGGAGCAGCCCTCTGCTTGGCAACAACCTCCTTACGGCGCACCCGCTCGGCGGCTGCGCCACGGCCGACAGCGTCGAGTACGGGGTCGTCGACCACCGGGGCCGCGTGTTCAACCCTGACGGCGGCGTGCACAAGGGGCTCTACGTCATCGACGGTTCGGTCATGCCGCGCGCGCTGGCGGTCAACCCGCTTCTCACGATCTCGATGTTCACAGAGCGCGCGGCCGACCACCTGCGCCGCGAGCTGCGCCTGCCTGCCTACGACGGAGTTCTGGAGGGCGACGACCGAGCGCCGACGCCTGCCAACGGGCGGCGCGGTGGCGCGGGCATACCCGCAAACGACGAGGAGACGGTCGTGACCGCGACCCTCAGCGGCGCAGGCGCGAGCGCGCGAACGCCAGTCAAGCCCACGACAGGCAATGGCTCGATCGCCGATCGCGTGGCTGAGTTGCGCGCGGACGCGCCGCACGATCCCGTCGGCGTCCAGGAGGAGATGTGGGACTGGATCAAGCAGCTCGGCGCCGAGCGCGATACCAAGGCGCTCGAGCAGCTGTTCGAGGTCGGCACACCGCCGCGCGGTCTTGACGGGCCGACCGATCGGATCCTGGTGACGACCGTCGTCAACCCGCTGATCGACCTGCCGGTCCGCCTCGTGACGAGCTTGTGGATGCCGTGGCGCGGCAAGGTATTGGACGCCCGGCACAAGACCGGGGTCGACCGCTTGACGGCGGACTCGGCCCTGCCGGCGATGCTCCTGTGGCCGCTGTTCGCGATTCGCGACGAGCTGGTCGAGCTCGTGCCCAACACGCACCTCGGTCGGATCCTCTTGCGGCTGCCGGCGCTGCGGGGCGAGCGCTTCACGAACGTCGGCTACTTCGCGCTGCGTCAGCCGGCGGCCAGCGGCTGATCTGCGCCGCCGCTCTGTCACAGTCACTCCCACCCCGAGAGGTTGGCATGCAGACCCAGGATTGCACGGCCCCGAGCCTCGCCGAGCTCAGACCTATGAAGCCGACCAGCACGCCGACGTTCCCGGTTTACCATGAGCTCGTGGAAACCCTCGCGGCGACCGACGCACATCCGGATGCCACGGTCGCACACGTCATGGCAACATGCGCAGGGTACGGTTACTCAGACGCGGCGACGGTCGCGATGATCATGGCCAGGATGGGCATGGTCGATAATCGCTGTCGCATGGTGGCTCAGGTCGTCGACGTCATGCTTATTTCCTCGACCGCGTTTCTCATACAGAGCCACGATGGTCGGGTCGTGATTCTCTGCTACAGAGGGACCCCACCGACGAGCCTCATCACCTGGCTCACCGACACTGACGTCAATCCGGAGAAGATCCCCATCTCGTTTCCGCACTCGCCAGGCACGTTCGACGTGCACGGCGGCGTCTACCGCAACGTGCGGTCGACGCGCTACGCGATAGTGGCCGCATTGCAGCGCGCCTTGGACGGGGAGTCGGTCCTCGAAGAGGGCGGTACGAAGCCGGATCACCCGCTCGAATCGCTGTACGTCACGGGCCACAGCCTCGGCGCATCGATGGCCGCGATGATGGGCGTCATGCTGACGACCGAGCGCTCGTACGCCCCAATCGCCGCCAGGCTCAAGGCCGTGTATACGTTCGGACAGTTCATGATCGGCACTCCGCTGCTCGCCGAAGCGTGTAACGACGTACCGTTTCTACGCGACAACGTCATCCGGTACGTCTACGCCAACGATATTGCTCCCCAGCTTCCTCCGACACAGTCAGGACCGTTCGAGCATTTCGGCCAGGAGTACCAGTACCGCACAAATGGAGGCGAAGGTCAGTGGCACCACAACAAGACACCGAGGGGACAGATCAAGTCTCTTCTGGAGGTCGTCGGCAATCCCCTCTCGTTCCTGGCCCGCCAATTTCAAATTACCCGTAACGTCACCTTCCACGCCTCGGTCTACGACCATCTCCCACACCACTACATCGCTGCGTTGACGCCGCCGGGAGTCCACAGCGAATACGGAGAGTAAGGGCGTGTCGAGCGGCGCGCTCACGGCGCCGCTTGCCAGCCCGTCCAACGCTCGACGTCGATCGCGACGACGGGCCCGGCCGGCGGCGTCTCGCGGTATTGCGCGTAGCGCCGGCGCAGCAGCGCCAGCGCCGGTTGCGACTCGGCAGATCCCGCCTGGAGCACGCGTGCGACGCCATCGGCGCGGACCCACCACAGCCGGGTCCAATCGGCGTCGTCGTACGCGTCGGCGAGCAGGCAGACGCACGGGTTGACGGCGATGTTGTGCAGCCGGCGCAGCGCCGTCGTGCGCTTAGGCTTGTGATCGACCGCGTGGTAGACGCGGTCGCCGTCGAGCGCGAACACGATCGGGACGAGGTGCGGCCTGGCGTGCTCGTCGACCGTCCCCAATCGCGCGACGCGCGCCGACGCGAAACGCTCGCGGGCCTCGTCGGCGGTCATCGCCGATGCCGCGCGTGGCCGAGCGCCATCACAGCGCTCGCGCCGGGTCCGGACGTCATTCCCCGTTGATCTCGGCGAATGCGTCCTCGAAGCGCTCCAGCGCGCGCTCGACGCGTCCGCGGTTGGCCGACGGCAACCAGTGCACGACGCGCACCACGCCGGCCTCCCGGCAACGCCCCAGCACCTGCGGGTCAGCAGGGACGCCCATCATCAGCACGCGGATCTCGCGCCCGGCGTCGGCCGCTCGCGAGCGCAGCTCGGGGATGCGCTCGAGCACGCCCTCGGGCATCCAGTTGGGAAACCACGCGTCGCCGAACGCCAGCACGCGGTCCAGGACGGTCGGCCCGTTGCCGCCGACCAGCACCGGCGGGTGCGGCCACTGGGCGGGCTTGGGCCAGGACCAGATGCGGTCGAAGGACACGTGTTCGCCGTGGTAGCTCGCCTCCTCGGAGGTCCAGATCTCCTTCATCGCCTCGACGCGCTCGCGCATAATCGCCATTCGCACGCGCGCGTCGGTGCCGTGATTAGCCATCTCCTCGCGGTTCCAGCCCGCTCCGATCCCGAACTCCACCCGCCCGCCGGAGAGATGATCGACGCTCGCGACCTCCTTCGCGGTATGGATCGGATCGCGCTCGATGACGAGGCAGATCCCGCTGCCGATCCGCAGCTGCGAGGTCGCCGCCGCAGCCGTCGCCATCGTCACGAACAGGTCATAGGTGTGGGCGTACTTGCGCGGCAGCTCGCCGCCGGCGGGATACGGGGTCTCGCGACTAGCAGGGATGTGCGAGTGCTCGGGGAAGTACAGCGCCGCGTGTCCGTGCTCCTCGACCAGCCCGGCAAGCGCCGCCGGGCCGATCGCGTCGTGCGTAGAGAAGAAGCCGATGCCTGTGTCCATGCGCGGAGAGTACGCCGCCCGCCGCGGTTGACCAGGCGGCTCCTCCTTAGCTGACGTGCCCCGGCGTCCGGATGTTCGTGTCGGGCACGCCGCGCCGGCGCCGGCCGACATCGGTGATCTGACCTATTCTCCGATCCCCATGGAGGAGCACGAGGTTCTGTTCTACAAGCGCCTCGTGCGGGAGCACCGCGGGACGTCACGACAGGTCGGAGCGGGCTCGTGCCAGAGCCAGACGATCCGGTTCGACGTGATGATCGACGTTCTCGATTCGCTGCTCGGTCGGGCTCCGGGCGCACTCTCGCTGCTGGACTTCGGATGCGGCAAGGGCGATCTTGCGAGCTACCTCGCGCGGCGCGGGCGGCTGGACATGCTGCGCTATACCGGGATCGACGCGATCGAGGAGAACGTCGAGGACGCGCGCCTGCTCGGGCACGAGTTCCGGATCGCGCGCTGGGACGGGGAGGGTCCGCTGGCGCCCGAGCCGTTCGACGTGATCGTCTTCAGCGGCGCATTCGCCACCACGAGCATGGAACGCCGCCTGTGGCTGTACCGGCGTCTCTTGGAGGAGGCGCGCGTCGGTGTCGTCGGCAACTTCCTCGCCCGCAGCCCCACCATCGCGGACTACGGCGAGGGCATGATCCTGATGGAGCCCGAGCAGGCGCTCGCCGTGATCGACCGCGCGCGGTTTCGCGTGCAGCTGCGCGCTGACTACCTGCGCCACGACTTCACGGTCGGCGCGGTGCGCTGGAGTCACGGACCCCGGCGAGCCGGCGCGGCGCAGACCGGATCGCCCAGCAGCCCGGCATAGACGCTCTCGTAGCGGTCGAACACGGCACTCCACGAGTGCGGCTCCACGCGCGCCGCAAGCGCCGATCGTGCGCCCTCGCCAGCGCTCGCCGCGGACGCGAGCATCGTTGCAATTGCATCCGCGATGGCGGCGACGAAGCGCGGCACGTCCGCGGCGACCGGCACATCGGCATCCGTCGTGCGCAGCGGCGCGACGAGACCGAACTGGCGGTCGGCGATCCACTGCGCAGGGACCCAGCTGCGGATCGTCGGCAAGCCGCTTGACAGGCACGGGCAGCCGCAGCCGGCGGCCTCGAGCATCGTCAGCGGCAGCCCCTCGAACAGCGACGGCAGGACGAACAGGTCGGAGCACTGCAGGATCAGCGCGACGGCCTGCGGCGGCTGCGCGCCGACGTGAACGACATCTGCGCCCGTAAGCCGGACAAGCGCTTCGACGCGCTCCCCGTCCTTCCCCGATCCGGTGGCGCCGACGAGCACGAGCCGCATCCCAACGCCCGCGCTGGTGGTACACGCGAGCTGCGCGGCCGCGTCGAGCAGAAACGGGACGCCCTTGGGCGTCGACAGTCGCCCGACGAAGGTCACGAGCGGAGCCTCGGGCAGGCGGACGCCGTGCTCGCGCCACAGCCGGGTGCGGGTCGCCGACCGTGTGACGGTCGCGAGGTGGAAAAGCTCGCGGTCATATCCGGCTCCGGCGACCACGATCCGCGCTCTCTCTGCCCCGTAGGCGTCGATCGTGTCGCGCACGGACTGCGGCGTCAGGACGCAGATTCGATCGATCGCGCGGACCCCTGGGAGGACGTGCGGCGCGAGCCACGGCGCCTTGACCATCTGGCGCAGCTCGGCGTTGTGGCTCGTGGCGACGAGCGGAACGTCGGAGAAGACCTCGCGTGCCAGAGCGGTCATCAGCCAGAGGTGGTGCGCGTGCACGATCTCGGGCCGGAAGCGCTCGCGCACGCGCACCATGGCCTCGCGCGACACGTCGAGGTATTGCTCGACCTGCAGCTCCGTCATCCGCGAGAAAACCGTGCTCGCGTAGGGCATCACGTCGCTGTTGCCGGGCACCGGGAACGGTGCACCGGCGGCCGGAAACGCGATCAGCGTGAACTCGCCGCGCGCGATGCCGGGCAGCTCCGCGAAGCTCGTGCCGGGGGGGCCCGCCGCGATCACGTGCTGACGATGGCCGCGCCGGCCGGCCTCACGGACGATCGCCTGCAAGAACACTCCGCTGCCGGAGCGGCCGGGGCGCTGCGACAGGATGTGCAGCACCCGCGCCATCTACTTCTCGAGCACCACGATGTTGGAGTGGAACATGACCTCGTCGTCGTGATCGAGCACCGTCAGGCCGCCGTCCGCGAGCATCGCCTCCATGCGTTCGCGATCCATGTCGGAGAAGCCCGGGTTCTCGGCGGCGATCGGCTTGCGCTTGTCGGCGTAGTGGACGACCGCCCGCCCGCCCGAGCGCAGGACGCGCTCGATCTCGGCGAGGTAGCTGGCGATGCCGTCCGGCTCGAGGTGGACGAAGACGTCGAACGTGAAGACGAGGTCGATGCTGGCGTCCGCCACGCCGGTCATGTCGTAGCCGCTCGTACACTGAAACTCCATCCGTTGGGACGCTTCTGGGAAGCGGCGGCGCAGGTGCTCGAACGCCTCCGGGTTGAGCTCCACGACCACGAGTCGCGCGGCGGCCGGCAGCAGGTACTGCGTCCAGCGACCGCCGCCGCCGCCGATCTCCACCACCGCTTGGCCGCGGCGCACGTACGGCTCGACGAAGCGGCGGCGCACCTCCAGGTACGGCTCGAACGTCTCGGGATCGCCCCAGCGGTCGCCCCAGTAGCGCTCGTCGCCGCTGTGCTCGAAATCGCTCAGCATCCGGCCCCACTTGCGGTTCCATTGCAGCGAGGGCATCGGGTCAGTGCCGGTAGAAGGTGCGTAGCTGCAACATCGAGCGTGCGGCGTGCACGACGCCCTCCTTCTCGCCGTTGCCCGAGTCGCCGAAGCCGCCGAACGGCGCGGACTCGGTGCGGTAGCCAGGCGGTCCGTTCCACGAGAACTGTCCGACGCGGATCGCCTGCGCGTACTCGATCGCGGTGCGCTCTGAGGAGGTCGCGATCGCTCCGGCCAGCCGCTGGCGATCGGCACGCACGATCCGCACGCAGTCCTCCACGCAGCGCACGCGGATGACCGGCGCGACGGGGCCGAACAGCTCGCGCTTGGTGACCTCCATCTGCGGCGTTGCGTGATCGAGCACCGTCGGCGCGACGACGGCACCGCTGCGCACGCCGCCGAGGCACAGGCGCGCGCCGTCCTGCGTGGCGACGCGGATCGCACGCTCGATGCGGCGCGCCGAGAGCTCGTCGATGACCGGTCCGACGTCTGTTTGGGGATCGAGCGGGTCGCCATAGCGCAGCTCCGCCGCGAGCTCCGCGAGCGCGGCGACGAAGCGGTCGGCGATCGGCTGCTCGACAAGGATGCGGTTGATCGCCGTACAGCGCTGGCCGGCGTTGTCGAACGCAGCCAGGGCGATTCGTGCCGCGCGCTCGAGATCGCAGTCGGCGAGTACGGCGAGCGCGGCGTTTCCTCCGAGTTCGGGCACGAAGCGCACGAGCTCGTTGCCGCCGCCAGCCATCGTGCGCGCGATCGCGCGGCCGACGCCGGCGCTGCCGGTGAAGCTCACCAGCTCGACGCGGGAGTCGGTCACGAGCGTCTTGACAAGCGCCGCCGCGGGACCGGTGAGGACGTTGAGCTGATCGGGCGGCAGTCCCGCCTCGGCCAGTACCTCTGCCAGCCGCAACGCCGACAGGGGCGCTTTCTCCGACGGCTTGAGGACGAGCGGCGCTCCCGCCGCGATCGCGGGCGCGACCTTGTGGACCACCTGGTTGAGCGGATGGTTGAACGGCGTGATCGCGATCGCCAGCGTGACCGGCTCCGGGATGACGCGCAGCTCGGCGGCGGGCACGTGCCCCTGCAGGAGGTAGGGCGCCTCCCAGTCGGTCGCGCCAATTCGCCGTGCCTCGCGGGCGGACGCGCGCAGCGTCTCGGTTGCCCGCCGCACCTCGTGCCGCGCGTGCTTGAGGCAGATTCCGGCCTCGGCGGTGATCAGCGCGGCTGCCTGATCTGCCTGCGCCTCGTAGTGCAGCGCGGCGCGATCGAGGATCGCGGCACGCTCGGCGGGAGCCGGTGCGCGGCTTCCGGCTGACCCGTCGAGGGCCGTCCGGACGTGCTGTGCGGTTGCTCGCCCGAGCCGTCCGGCGACGGCACCGTCGAACGGGCTGCGGACGTCGCCACCGGCCGGCGCGGCGACGCGCCGACCGCCGATCCACACGTAGGGCGACGGCGGCTGCGCTGCGACGCTCGCGACGCTCATGCGCCGGCCACCACACGGTCTGCGATCGCCTGGCGAAAACGCTCCGCGATGCGCTCCGGCTCGTGCGGTACGCGGGGACCGGGCTGCGCATCACGGTCAGCGACCTTGACGCGCAGGAACGCGGGACCGACGACCCGCAGCAGCTGCGGCACCGCGCGCCCCAGCTGCGCTTCGTCGTCGACCGTACGGACATGCTGATAGCCGGCGGCGGCTGCGATCGCGGCGAGGTCGACCGCATCGGCGATCGAGCGCTGGCCGCCGGTCGATGCGTACAGCCCGTTGTCGAACACGACGTGCAGGAAACGCCGAGGTGCTCGCTCGGCGATCAGCGGGAGGCAGCCCAGGCCCATCAGCAGGTTGCCGTCGCCGTCGATGACCACGACGCCCCGTCCAGGCTGGGCGAGCGCGAGACCAAGCCCGATCGCTCCCGCGAGTCCCATCGACCCGATCATGTAGAAGTTCTCGGGCCGGTCGCCGGCCGCGCAGGCTGCGCGACTGAGAAAGCCGTTGGCTGACACCACGAGTTCGCCGTCGAGCTGCGAGAGCACGGTGACGGCGGCTGTGGCGCTCGTCAGCACGTGACGATTCCGGCTCGCAGCGCCAGCACGACCGGCGAGCGCAGCGCCTGGGGGGTGGCTGCGGCTCGGGCGACGTCGTCCTGCGCCGTTTCAGGTTCGGCGACGACGAACGGCAACTGCACCGCGCGCAGCATGTCGAGCATCGTGCGGCCGGTCTGCTCGTGCTCGGGCGCGTCGGGGCCGTGGCCCCGCCAACCGACGACGACGAGCATCGGCACGCGGTACAGCACGGCGAGCGACAGCAGCGCGTTCAGCGAGGTGCCCAGCCCCGAGTTCTGCATCAGGACGGCGCTGCGCTCTCCGCCGAGCCACGCGCCCACGGCCACGCCGACGGCGAGGTCCTCGCGCGGGGCGGGCACGTAGCGCTGCGGAACGCGCTCAAGCTGCGCGAACGCGCCGGCGAAGGTCGAATCCGGGACGCCGCTGAAGCAGGTGTAGCCGGACTCGAACAGCAGCGCGCAGAACCGTTCGCCGGTCATGGCCCAGCGCGCAGTCCGTCGTGGCCTCCCGCCTGCGCCGAACGTATCCGAGCGACGGCCGACGTCCCCGACATGTCGAGCACCGACGCGACGGACGCGATCTGCGGCTCGACCGAGCTTGACGATCCCGTGCGCAGGATCTCCGCACACGTTCGCTCCATCGCGCGCAGCGCGCTGCGCAGGCCTTGGTTGGCGTAGATCACGACTCTCACGCCGAGCCGCTGCAGCTCCGAGGCGCTCGTCGTGTAGTACGTCGTCGGCACGACCGCCAGCTCCGCGCGCCCGTCCCAGTGGCGGATGACGTCGAAGAGCTTGTGCGGGCGCCGCTCCTTGCTGTGCAGGAGGATCGCGTCGGCGCCGGCGTCGGCATACGCCTCGGCGCGCGCGAGCGCGTCCTCGGGACGGTGGCCGGCGACGAGCGCCTCGACGCGCGCGACGAGCACGAAGTCGGCCGTTCGTTGCGTCGCCTTGGCACGAGCGATCGCGTGCGCGAACTCCTCGATCGATACGAGCTCCTGCGGGCCGGCGGCGAAGCTGTTGAGCTTCGGGCCGCGCTTGTCCTCGATGCAGATGCCGGCGACGCCGGCGGCCTCGAACGCCCGCATGGTTCCCGAAAAGTCGCCGAAGCCGGTGTCGCAGTCGGCGAGGATCGGGACCGGGACGGCACGCGTCATCGAGGCCGCCGCCGCGAGCTGATCGCCCATCGTGATGACGCCGGCGTCGGGTAGGCCGCGCGAGACCGCAAGCTCGAGCCCACTCGACCAGATGCCGTGAAAGCCGGCGCGCTGAGCGACGAGTGCGCCAAGGGGGTTGTGTGCACCCATCAGCCGCACGATCTCCGGACCGGCCAGCAGCTCGCGCAGGCGGCGCGCGCCTTCGCCGCTCATCGGGATGGCGCCCGCAGGTCGGGGGTACCGGGGCTGGCATGCGCGGCCGCACGCCCGGGAGCCGACTGCGTGCCGGCGACGGCGGCGACCGCATCGCGCAGCGTGCAGGGCTCCGCACCGGCCTCCACGGCGGCTCGCACGATCGCCGCCAGGTCACCGTAGAGCCGGTCGGTGTCCGTCTGGGTGCGGCTCAGCGGGCTCGTGCCGACAAACGCCTCGGAGGAGTGGAACATGACGTTGAGGATCGGCGCGCCCTGCCGCACGAGCTCGCGCGTTGCCGCTACCAGCAGGTCGCGCGGATGGCGTAGCGGCCGCACCCAGACGAGCCGCTGCAAACCACTGCGATCCAGTGCGCGATGAGCCAGGACGCCGGCTTGCCATCTCGCCCCGCGTCGCGCCGCGAAGCGCGCCACCGCCGCGCCGGCCGGTCCGCGACCGAGTGGCCCGATCGGCGTGACCGACACCGGGACCTGCCACAGCGTGCCGGCGCGCGCGGGACGTGGCGGTCCGGCGCGCAGGTGACGCCGGAAGTCCGGGCCCAGCGTTCGCAGGCCGCAGCGGTCGCGGAAGTCGATCCCCGGCGCGATGCTGCTGTCGATCTCATATCCCAGCGCCGCGATGTGCTCGAGCTCGAGCGCGTCGACGCCCCAGCGCCCGGCGCGATAGCTCAGTGGCCGGCGTCCAAACGCGTCCTCGTGTGCGCGCACGAGCGTCTCGTGCTTCGCCAGTCGCATCGCCGCCGGGTACTCGCCGATGAACGGCCGCGCGGCCGAGTCGAAGTCCGCGAACGGAGGCGTCTCCCAGCCGTGCAGGTGGCCCGCGATCTCGTCGCCGCGTGCGGCGCACTCGCGCAGCAGTGCTGCGCTGAGCGGGTCGCGGGCGGTGGCGTAGGAGGTCATCCACGTCATCGCGATGCCCAGGCGGCGCGCGTGGTCGCTCAGGCGGTGCAGGCCGCGGGTGTTCTCGAAGGTCAGCCGAGGCAGTCGTCCGCGCACCGGCGGCGCCCACTGGTCGTCGGGCTCGGTGTCGACCGTGATGACGAGTCGCGTCGGCGGCCGTCCGCCCTCGCCGTAGCCGCGATCAGCCATCCCCGCCCGACCCGCTAGCGCCACACGCGCGCGACCTCCCGACGGACCGCCTCCGGCCCGGCGGCGAGCAGGCGCGCGACGAGCGTCGGCTCGATGTCTGCCGGCGGCGATCCAATCGCGGCTCGCGCGGCCGCGAACGGATCGTCGGCGTGCAGCTCGCCGGCACACAGCAGGTTGGGCGGATGGGTGCGGCCGAAGAGTCGCCGCAGCACCGCAGCGATGACGAGCGCGTAGCGGATCGCGCCGCGACCGTTGACAATTCCTTGGAATCCCGCGTTGAACAGAAAAATCGGTGCGAAGACGTTGGGCGTGCAGCGACCGTCCAGCGCTTGCAGAAAAGCGAGCAGCTCGTCTTCCCCGGCGCCCCCGACATTTGCGGAGAATGATACGGGCGAATCGCTCTTGATAACAAAATCTTCACCTCGCCGGAATACCCGCAGGCCGGCGCGCACTCCTGTCACCGGATCCGTGAGCATGAGCGGCAGATGACCCGGTGGGCGCGGCGACATCGCGGCCGGTTCGGACGGCGACGCGCGTATGGCCTCGTTTGCGACCTCGACGAAGTCCGCGTTGTCATGGAAGAAGGGAACGAGCGTCCGAGCGACGCTCGCCCTCATCGAAGGGGCGTTCCACAGCTCGCCAAGCGCGACCAGCGGCACGCGATAGCCCAGCCGCCGCAGCACCCGCGCCGTCCACAGCAGATTGAACTCGCCGGCACTGCGGGACCGCTCGCGGGCGATCGCGTGGTCGTCCGACAGCAGATCGAGCTGGTCGCGAGCCGCGGCAGCGTCGAATCCGGCGACCGCGCGGGCGGTCAGCGTGATCGCCCCCCGTAGATCGGCGCGGA
Organism: Solirubrobacteraceae bacterium; assembly: GCA_033855115.1. Classification (GTDB taxonomy): domain Bacteria; phylum Actinomycetota; class Thermoleophilia; order Solirubrobacterales; family Solirubrobacteraceae; genus CADCVQ01. The sequence continues at coordinate 69,099 of JAWVGJ010000098.1, read as the reverse complement.
TGCGCAGCAGCGTCGCGTCGTCCGGCGGCGCCACGAAACGCAGATCCTTACGACCGTTCGAGCGCCGCCCGCGGTGAAACACCAACGTCAGTCGCGCAGGGCCTCCCGGCGCCACCCCGGCGAGGTCGGTCCGCGTCAGCAGCCGATCCGATGCGAAGCCGTCGTACTCGACGAGCGCGGCGAGCGCCGCTGGCGGGCAGCGCTCGAGCGCGTCGAGCTTCGCCAGCATCCCGAGCCTGTAGTCGATGTACGCCTGCTGACCGGCGATCACCAGCGCCGCTCGGATCTCGCTCGTGGCGCGGGGAGCAACTGCGGTGCCGGCCCGGTACTCCAGGTCGGCCGCGAGCCCGTCGATCTCCCGCGACAGCGCTGGCGCGATCGGCGTCGCGGGTAGGCGTTCGATGGCGCCGGCGAATGCCGCGAGCCGTTCGTGTGCTCCGGCGGCGGCGAGCAATTCGGCCTCCAGCGGAGATACGGCCTGCGCAAGTCGCATCGCGGCGGGCTTACAGCGCCGCTCGCAGCGCCGCCAGCAGGCGGTCGATCTGCTCGTCTTCGTGCAGCGCGGAAAGCGTGAAGGCAAGGCAGCCGCCAACTGGAACGTTCGAATAGCCGCCCTCGGTGTAGAGCACGGCGATGCGCTCGCGATCGTGCAGGTGGCGGGCGATCGCGGCGCAGTCCAGGTCTGGCGCTTGGGCGATGCAGACGATCGCGGCCGGCGTCTCTTCGATCGCGATGCCGAATGAGCGCAGCGTCGATCGCACGCGGGCCACATGCTCCGCCAGCCGCGCGCGTAACTGCGGCTGCGTGCGTGCGATCTCCAACGCCCGGGCGCCTGCTGCGACGATTCCCGGCGGCGGCTTGCTCGTCGAGCGGTAGGCGGCGGAGAGACGCTCGATGCGATCGCGCAGCCGCAAGGAGCAGGGGATCACGCCCCCGGACGCGCCGAGCCCCTTGCTCATCGTCCCGTAGGACAGGAACCCTGCGCCCGCGAGGCCGAGGTGCTCCAGCGTTCCACGACCGTGCCGGCCGAGCACGCCGTAACCATGTGCGTCGTCGAGGCAGAGGATCGCTCCCTCGTGTGCCGCCAGCACATCCCAATAGGCATCCGCCGGGGCGATCGCGCCGGTGATCGGGAACACACCGTCTGACATGACGAGCGGCCGCTGGTCCGGCGCGAGGTGCTCGGCGAGCGCCGCCGCGAGCGACGGCGGGTCGCGGTGGCGAAACGCAATCGCCGGCAGCCCGGCGACGGCGAGGCCGTCCCAGACGTTGGCGTGCGACTGCTCGTCGACGAACGCCACGTCGACGTCGCCGGCGAGCGCCGTTGCCACGACGGCGCCGCCGGCGTAGCCCGAGCCCAGCAGCACGGCGCCGTCGCATTCGAAGAAGGCGTTCGCTGCCCGCTCCCACTCCAGCAGGCAGGGGTGGCAGCCCGCCGCGCGCCGGTCGCGTAAGCGCAGCCCGTAGCGGAGCGTCGCCTCGCATGCCGCGGCGAGTACATCCGGGTGGCGCTGGAGCCCGAGGTATCCACTGCCGCGAAACCAGTCATAGGTCGATCCGCCGATCCGCACCCGCGGGCCCTCCGGTCCTTCGATCGCGGGCGGGTCCGCAATCCGGGTTTCGCCTGGCTGGAGGGGCGGGGGCACAGCTCAAATGTATGTCGTCGCCACGTCGTCGTGGCCGCTCAGCACGACGCCGGGCGCCGGCCCGCGACCTCGGCGTCGATTGTCACTATGGTGAGCGTCCATGGTGTTCGACGCCTACGGCATCGCCAGCCGGTGGCGTGCTGTGGGCGGAGGGCGCCCCTATCACTGGTGGCGCTCTCTCTGTGACCGTCGCGAACTGAACGCCCTGCGCGACGTGCACGCAGAGCCGCAGCGGCAGTTCCCGCGGCGCGTGGCGTTGCTGTTCATCGGCACGGGCCGGTACGTCGAGTTCTTCGCGTCGTGGCATGCGTCGTTGCGGGAGTTCTTCCTGCCGGCGACCGCGCGGACCTACTTCGCCTTCACCGACCGGGGCGAAGAACCCACACTGCAGGCGCCAGACGTGCGGGTCGTGGCGGCGGCCCACCATCCGTTCCCACGGGTCAACCTGCTCAAGTACCAGATCATCAACAGCGTCGCGGACGAGCTGGATGCGTTCTCTCATGTGATCTACATCGACGCCGACATGGTGGCGGTCAGCCCCGTGACCGAGTCGATGTTCTTCTGCCACGACGAGCCGCTGTTCGCCGTGCGCCACTACAACTGCCTGCGGCGCGTACCGGCGGGCGCGTTCGAGCGCCGGCCGAGCTCGCGGGCGGCGGTCGCGGCGGGAGACGACCTGTCGACGTACTGGCAAGCCTGCTTCTGGGGAGGCCGAGCGGAGCCGTTCCTGGCACTCAGCCGGGAGCTCGAGGCCCGAACCGCGGACGACCTCCGGCACGGCGTCACGGCCAAGTGGTGGGACGAGTCGTTTCTGAACAAGTACCTCGTCGGCCACAAGGACTCGGTCTACACGTACCCGCCCACCTATGCCTGGCCCGAGGGCAAGCCGGTGCCGCGAGGGTGCTCGATCGTGTTCGAGCACAAAGTGGCGAATCCGGTGACATCGGCGGGCACGCCGTCGATCCGCGGCAGCGTCCGGCGCCGGAAGGCCGGGGCGCACGAGCTGCGGTAGGCCGTCAGCCCGCCGCCGCCGCCGGCGGTGGCCGCGTCACTCGACCCCGAGCCAAATCTCACACCAGCTCGGCGGCTGTCCCGCGCGCCAACCGCGCGGTTGTGGCTCCTCCTCGATCAGGTCATAGATGCTGGCCCCGTAACCGGCGAGGTTGTCGTCGTACAAGGCTGGATCCAGGCACCCCGTGCCACCCAAGAGGATGAGCTCGTTCATGAGGGCTCATTGCATACCCGCCTGATCGTTCGTCAATCGCCCAAGATGAGGTCCCGTGCGAATAGGTCGCGGTCACGGATGCGGCGTGATCTGGTGGTCTTCAAAGCGGCCCCCGGGCCGGCCAGCCCGGCCCGGGGTGCCAGCGGTCAGGCGGCGAGATCGGCGAACGCGAAGAAGTCGCGGATCGTGACGATCGGGTCGGGCGTTTGCGAGCTTGACGCCCTTGGAGGGATCCCACCCGCCGTTGACGTTCAAAAAGGACCGCGGGTCGTTGCGCAGCAGCCCGATCTGCGTCTCGACGACGATGCGGCTGCCCAGCTCGCCGAGCGAGTTGCCGTTGGCCCGGACCTCCGCCTCCTTGAGGACGTAGTACCACAGCGGCGTGTTCTGCAAGAACCCGCCGGTCTCCAGGGCCGCGTTGACGGCGGGCGTGTTGCCCCGGCGCAGTTCTTCTTCGGACAGCGCCGGAACTCCCATCGCCTTGGCGACGGCCTGCCCGGTCGGGATGCTCAGCAGGTAGCCGCGCAGCAGGTTGCGCTGAGCGAGGTCGCGCAGCATCAGTCGGATGATCTTGTTGCTCGGATCGCTGTCGTCCTGGACCCTGAGGCCCTCGTTGGGCATGTTGTGGATCGCGTTGACCAGCCGCGTGTCGAGCTTGCGGGCCATGTGCGCTTCGTTGGGATCGGCTTTGTTCGAGAACCGGTCCCACTCGATGACCCAGTTGAACGGCAGCGTTGGCTCGCCGTCGAACGGCTTCAGTTGGCTCTTGCTGGGGTCGACCGGGTCGATCTTGTGGCCATTGCCGGTGAACAGGAACAGCTGCGCGAAGGACGCGACATTGGCCTGATTGGCGTCCGGCGGAACTGCTCGGCCGAAGTTGCGGTTGTGGTCATAGGCGCCGCGGACCATCGTGTGGCCGAAGCGGAACGCCGCGACGGAGTACTCAAGCGGCGCGAACAGCGTCCCGCCCTTCAGCGGCTTGTAGAACTTGTTGCCGCCGACGAGGATCTTGCCTACGACACCGGGTAGCGTCACCGTCGGCAGGTAGTCGTTGACAACAAGCCACTGGTAGTGGTGGCGCACCAGGCGCCGCGCGACGCGGAAGCGCTTGTCGGGGCCGGCGTGCTGCAGTCCGAACGCCCTCGGGTTGGTTTCGATCGCCTTCACCACGTTGTTGTGAAAGCGCAGGAACGCGAGGTGGAACTGCGCGACGATCAGGTTCTCGTCATTGCGCAGGTCGCCGATGAACGGCCGATTGCGCTTGTTCGCATCGTTCCTGATGGTCTCGGGAATGTCCGCTTCCGTGATCACGTGGGCGTCGAGGAGCGGGCCGATACGCGGAAGATCGCGTTTGAGGTCGTCCACCGGGGGAATCCGCACGCCCTTGATGTTCGGCCCGACGGCGTTGTCGCCTACGCGCAGGCGGATACCGTCGTAGAACCCCTTGTCGGCTCTGCCGGAATCTCGCTTGTCGTCGTCATCGTCATCGTGGTCATCGTCGTCGTCGTCGTCGTCGAGACCGGGGCCGTTTCCGTACACGGTGTCGAGGTCAAACGTTGGCCGCCGCAGGTTGCGCAGATCGCTCGCGACCTTGTCGGGGTTCACCGGCACGAGCGGCGTCTTGGTGATGTCGCTCGTCGTGGAGTCACGATCGGTGTTCGCCGTCATGTCGTGATCGATGAACTGACCCCCGTAGGTGTACACCGCCGGGATGTTGGAGTTGACCTCGACCGCGGGGTCGGTCTGGCCCCCAGGGGAGTCGTCGATCATCGCCGCGCCGAGCGCCTTGAGGTTGGCGGTGACCGTCGCGGGGGCGCCGGGGATGTGAGCATCCGCCTTGTGCTTCAGGTCCGGCAGCAGGTAGTCAAACGGCGTCCCCTGCGGGGGCTTGTGGGCGAGCTGGAACCCCAGCTTGGTTGCGAGTTCTTTCGCGCCCGGCGCATCGTCGGGGACGACGTGCGCCTCGGGCTCCTTGCTAATACACAGACTGCCGGTGCGCGCCTACACCGGGACTTGGAGCTGATCGAGCAGCGCGCCGAGAGAGCCGTTCTGCGCGGACCCGAGCTGCGCGAGGAGCTGCTCGGCCGCTGCCGAGCCGAGCACCGGAGTGGCAAAGGTGAGGAACTTCGTCGCCACCGCCTCGGTGGACAGCGGCTGTTCCGGGTCGCCAAGCGCTGTGACCGAGCCCGAACACAGCTGCCGACCGTCGTCCAGGACGACCGTCACCTCGGCGGCACGGCTCGCCGGGAACTGCGCGGTCATCTCCGGCGACTCGTGCACGCGCATGCTCTCCGTCAACCTGCGCACCTGCTCGTCGGCCTGTTCGGGGTGGGCGATGATCTCCGGCTCGACGACGCCGTGTACCGCCGCGATCGCGACCGGAAAGGGCAGGCTGTATTGCGCCACCTCGGTGGTCATCGGAATGCCCGTGGCCAGCCTCGCGGCGGCGGCAAACGTGACGACCTCGATCTGCCGGATGCTCGTCGGGACGAGGTCATGCAGCGTCATGAGCTGCAGCGCGCCCTCCACCGCGGGATGCGCCCAGCGACATACCGGATGCTGCTTGAAATACTGCTCCACAAGCGTCCAGCGCTCGCCGAGGTCTTCCCACAGGGGTGGGTCGAGGGTCAGCAGCTCGGCCGGCGCGCCGGTGAATCCAGCCGCGGCGAGCAACGCCGCCGACACACCTGCGTGCGCGCCCCAGGCGGAGCTGTCCTTGACCATGGTCGGGTGATCGACGCAGCGCATCATCGGGGCGCGCGGGCCGTGGTACTCGGCGATGCCGAGCGCATGGCGCGTTGCGGTCTCGTCGAGGCTGAGTGCGCGCGCGCCGACAGCTGCGGCGCCAAGCGCGTTCCAAGCGCCGGAGCTGTGGTAGTCAAGCCCCGCGCCGTGTAGCGCGATGCCGGCCCTGTTCGCGATCTCGTAGCCGACCACGAGGGCGATCAGCAGATCGTCGGTCGTGGCGTCGACGTTGTCAGCCAGAACCGATACCGCCGCCGGCAGGATCGCCGCGCCGGCATGTCCCTTGGTGAGCCGGTGGCCGTCGTGGCCGTCGATCGCGTCGATCGTGGCGGCGTTGGCGAGCGCCGCGCCGGGCGGACTGACCATGCGGCCGTCGAACAGCAACGGCGCCGTGCTCTCCTCTCCGCGCAGGTGGCGCGCCGCGTGGTCGCGCATGATGCGCGACAGCGCGGTGGTGCTGCCGGCCGCGGCGACGCCGATCAGGTCGAGCAGGCATTGCCTTGCCTGGGCGAGCACGCCGGGCGGAACGTCGGCGACGTCCAGGTCGTGGATGAAGCCGGTGATGTGTCGGGTCATCGTGGCCGGAACATGTGGCATGCCCGGACGACGGACGTGCGCCACGGCGACGATACCGGCCCGTGATGGCTCACGGTGCTTCGGCGCCAAGGCGCGCGGGATGATCGCCGCCGGCCGGGGTCAGCCGAGGAGCTGGCCCGACAGCTGGCCGCGGAACGTCGCGATCTCCGTCAGCGCCGCGCCGGTGTAGGCGGCGCGGTGGGTGGCGATGTCACGCTCGAGCTCGGCCATGTACATCTGGTTGAGGTGCAGGCCGCGAGTCCGCGCGAGCGCGCGCTCGACGTACAGCAGGCGCAGCGTCTCCTGGATCTCGACGGCGTTTGTGGTCGTCGCGGTCGTCATGGCTGTTCTCTGGGCGTGACAGACGGGTGAACACCGTTCAAACGCCGCACCGGTCGCAAACAGCGCTTGGCGGGACCGGGCCGAGGCCACCCGCCGCTACGCTGCCGCTCGTGACAGACCAGGCGCACGGAGACCGCGTGAACGCGATCGCGGTGTCGGTGGTAGTCCCAACGCGCGACCGTCCGGCGGCGCTGGAACGCTGCCTGGCGGCGCTCGCGCGGCAGACGGCGCCGGGCCTGGAGATCATCGTCGTCGACGACGGCTCCCGCGATCCGGCCGCCGTCCGTACGGTCGTCGCCCGCACGGCGCCTGCGGCGCGCTTGATCCGCGGGACAGGCGAGGGCCCGGCAGCCGCCCGCAACATCGGCGTGCGCGCGGCGACCGGCGCCGTCGTGTGCTTCACCGACGACGACTGCATGCCGCAACCGGACTGGGCACAGCGGCTCGCCGCGGCATGTGCCACCAACGGCGCGGCGGCCGGGACGACGCGGGCCGACGAGGCGGCGGGCTCCGCGGCCGCGGCGTCGCAGCTCATCACGCATCTGCTCACGGTCACGTCGCTCGATGGCGCGCACGGCGGCCTCGGCTTTGCCCCGTCGTGCAACCTCGGCTGCGCCGCGCCGCTGGCCCGGCGGCTGCCGTTTGATCCCTCGTTCCCGAGCGCCGCCGGCGAGGATCGCGACTGGTGCGCGCGGCTCGGGCACGCCGGCGCGACGCTGCGATTCGTGCCCGACGCCGTCGTCCTGCACCGGCCGCAGCTTGGGTTGCGCTCGCTGCTACGCCAGCAGCGGCGCTACGGACGCGGCGCGGTGCTGTACCGGACCGGCGGCGACGAGCGGCGGCTCGCCGGCGCGCTGTTCTACCGTCGCCTCGCGCGCGAAGCCACCCGGGCAGGCGCCGGGATTGCTGCGCTGACGGTCCTCGCACAGGTGGGCATCGCGGCTGGAGCGCTGCAGGAGCTCGCGCTGCGCCTTGCGCGCGGCGAGAAGGCCGCGTCAGCTCGACGAGCCGCGGGCGCCGCTACGAGCTCGTGAGCAGCGGCTCGCCGGCGAGCCCGTCGCCGTCGGCGCCGCAGACGGCGGCGACCGTGCTCGCGATGTCGGCGAGGCGTGCTGGGTGCGCCGGCACGCGCGGCGCCGAGGCGCCCGGCGCGATCACCGCCCAGGCGTCGCCCGGCGTATGGTTGCCCGAGCGCCCGCTGCCGCTGCCGCGGCGAAGCACGTCGCCGAAGCGCGGCGAATGGACGCCCTGAAGCGTCGTCGCCGGTCGCTCGCTCCACTGCACGACGAGGTCCGGAAGCTGGCCGGCGCGGGCGCCGTCGTGGTGCTCGCTCACGCGGTCGACCGAAGCGACCGCGGGCGCGCCGTCGGGGTCGCAGAACGTCGTCAACCCCTCGGCGATCGCGTCCAGCAGCGCGTCCGCCTCAGCAGGGTCGACGATCCCGTCGCGCTCGCGTCCGCGCAGGTTCAGGCGAATGTAACCCTGGTTGTCGGCCGGATGCGCGAACGCGGCGGTGTGCGCCCAGTCGATCCCGCGCAGCTCCAGCCGCGAGGTGAGCTCCAGCGCCGCTGCGGCCGGCAGCGCGCGCGCGATCGCGCCGCGAGCCCCAGGCGGGATCGCGGCGCGCAGTCGCCAGATCGCGCCCGCGGCGCCACCGTCACCATTGGACACCGCCGGGCCGCCGCGCAGCACGGCCGAGAGCATCTCCGGCAGGAGGTCTGCGCGCGAGCTGTTGACATCCATCCCGACCGCGGACGCGACGACGACGTCGGCATCGGCCGGCAACGCCTTCAGCACGCGGTCGAACGCCGCGTCGACGGCTTCGTAGACGTCGACGAGCGCGCCGACGAGCAGGCCGCGATCGTCCGACGAGGGCTCCTCGGCGAGTTGCGAGAGATCCCAGAACTGGTGTCCGGCGAGATGCGCGGCGCTGAACGTCAGCCAGACGAGGTCGTAGCGGTCGCGCGCGAGAAGCTCGATGGCCGCCGTGGCGACGCGGGCGGGCGCCGCGATGAGCTTGCCCCGCAGCGCGAGCAGCTCACGCACCGCCGGCCGCCCGAAGATCTCCGTCGCATGCGGTCCACGGCCGTGGCGGCCGGCGAGCGCAGCCGCCGCAGAACGCGGTAGCGACCACCGCGGCAGCACGACGCGGTCGACGAACTGCCATCCGCAGATGTACGTCCCGACCCAGTCGCGAGGTGGCCGGCTCTCGTACGGGTCGATCGCAAGCGTGCGCCGCCCGGCGCGCGCGAGCCGCTCCCAGATCGCGGGCGGCGCCGGGAAGGCGGTCATGTAGCGCGCGCGCTGCGAGCCCGCATCCCATTGGAAGGGATAGAAGAGCCCGTGGTCGGCCAGCTCCACTCCGCTGTAGAGCGTGTGGAACGCACCGGCGGCGAAGTGCGCCGCCGGCGTTTGCAGCGCTATCCGGCGCCCCCGCGCGATAAGCCCGGCGAGGGCCGGCAGCCGGCCCTGCGCGAGCATGCGGTCGACGACCGCGACGCTCGCCGCGTCGAACTGCAGGACGCAGATCAAGACGCGCCCTCGACCTGCACCGTGACGCCCTGCACCTCCACGGTCTCGCCGCCGATCGAGTCTGACCGGCGAGCCGCCTCGAGCACGCACATCGTCGCCGCCCCCTCGCCCGCCGTTGCCAGCGGGCCCGGGTCCTCCCCGCGCAGGGCGCAGGCGTAGGCCTCGAGCTGGCGCGTGAGCGAGCGCACGAGCGGATGGCGACCGGGCACAAGGCGCCCGACGACGTTGCGGATGCTGCCTCCGTGCCGCGCGCGCCAGACGCGCCGACCGCGGGCGTCGCGAACCTCGATCAGCTCGCGGTGCGGCCGGTTGGTCGCACACTCGATCGTCGCCTGTCCGCGCGTGGTCGCGATCACGAGCCCGGCACGGTCCGGCGTCGCGGTCGCGCGCACCGCGAGCGGCAGCGCGCCGGTCAGGTACAGCGCGAGGTCGACGACATGCGGGCCGAGATCGAGCAGTGCGTCGTCGTCGCCCTGCTGAACCGGGTTCCAGGCCTTGCGGCGGTAGTGCAGCACCATCTTCAGCTGCAGATCTCCGGTCGCGGGAATGCTCTGGGCCAGCCGCATGCCCTGGTCGAAGCGGCGGTTGAAGCCGATCCATGGCGCCGGCGTCAGCGCTGCGAGCCGCAACGCGCCTTCCGCGTCGGGCGTCGGCGGCTTCTCGACGAGCGCCGCAAGGCCGGCGGCGGCGGCGGCCGCGGCTCCGGCCTCATGGTGCTCGGGCGCGGAGCAGACGATCATGCCGTCGAGCGGTCCCGCGGCCAGCAGCTCGCTCACGCGCGCATGCGAGCTGGCGCCGATCCGGGCGGCGACGAGCTGGCGTCGGGCGCGGTCGGGGTCGGTCACCGCGACGATCTCCACGCCGGCGGCCGCGCGCGCAGCCGGCGCGTAGCCGAGCTCGGCAAGGCGCCCGCAGCCGATGAGGCCCAGCCGCAGGACCGCCCGGTCAGCCACGGCGCTTCATCCACAGCAGCCAGCCGGCCGGAAGCGAAGCGGCGGCGGTCAGGTGATGGACCAGGTGCAGCGGCACGCCCGCGAGCGCGAGTCGAACACCGCCATGTCGTGCCAGAAGCGCGTAGAAGCGCAGGTTCGCGGCGGTCATGACGAGCAGGGCGAGCGCGGCGAGCCGCGGGTTGCGGGTTGCGGCAGCGCCCGTCGCGAGGACGGCGGCCGCCGCCGCGATCCGGTGTCGCCAAGACAGGTTCAGCGAACCCCCGGCATGCCCGCATTCAAGCTGGAGCGCGACCCACGGCGCCCCGCGAGCCACGAGATCCGTGCGCAGCATCGATCGCAGCGTCCAGCGCTTGAGATGGGTTGCGCGTGCAGCCGGATCGAGCACGACCCGGCGGCCCGCCGCGCACAAGCGCATGCCGAGCTCGATGTCCTCGATCGAGGCCCGCGGAAAGCGCAGTTCGTCAAAGCCGCCGACGGCTTGCAACGCCGACCTGCGGATCGCGCCGAGGCCGGCCCAGAACGTCCTCGCCGGTCCGGGCGAGCTGACGTGGACGTGATGGTGCAGGAGGTTGCGAAAGCGCGAGACGGTGCTGCGCGCGAGCGGCTGCTCGTCGTAGGCGCCGAAGACCGCGTCGAGGTCCGGATCGCGCTCCAGCGCCTCCCGCAGGCGCCGCAGCGCGTCGGGATGGACCTCGACATCCGAGTCGACGAACACGACGAGCTCGCCTTCCGTCCTGGCGACGCCGAGGTTGCGCGCGGCGGCCGGGCCTGAACCAACAGGCACACGGACGACCTCGACCGCATGCGGCTCGCATGAGCGTGCCAGCGCAGCCAGGCAGAGGGGCAGCGTCGGGGGGTTGTCGGTGGCGGGGATGACGACGGTCAGCAATTTAGGTTGGCCTAATGTAGGGTGCCCTAACTATGGGTGGAGGACGTGAAAGACCGATCGTGGTTCTTGGTGCGGGACCGGCCGGACTCACCGCAGGCTACGTCCTCGCGCGGGGGAGCGGCCGACCGGTCGTGCTGTTCGAGGCCGACCACCAAGTCGGTGGGCTCGCTCGCACCGTCATGCGCGACGGCTACCGCTTCGATCTCGGCGGGCACCGCTTCTTCACGAAGTCTTACGAGGTGCAGCGCCTCTGGGAGGAGGTGCTCGGCGACCAGCTGCTCGTCCGGCCGCGGCTGTCGCGGATCTTCTGGCGCGGGCGGTTCATCGACTATCCGCTGCGGCTCAAGGATGTCGTGCGCAAGGTCGGCCCGGTCGAGCTTGCGCGCTGCTCGGGCTCCTACGCCGCCGCGATCGCCCGCCGCGATCCACGCGCGCACGAGACCTTCGAGGAATGGGTCTGCGCGCGCTTCGGTCGTCGCCTGTTCGAGCTCTTCTTCAAGTCCTACACCGAGAAGGTGTGGGGCGTGCCGACCTCCGAGATCCGCGCCGAGTGGGCGGCGCAGCGCATCCGCACGCTCTCGTTCGGGCGCGTCCTGCGCGCCGCGCTGCTCAACGACGGCGACGGCGTGCACAGCCTCATCGAGGAGTTCCAGTACCCGCGACTGGGGCCCGGGCAGATGTGGGAGGCGATGGCTGCGGAGATCGTCGGCGCGGGCGGACAGCTTCGCCTCGGCGCGCGCGTCGAGTGCATCGAGCTGGACGGCGGCCAGGTCGCCGCGGTACACGCAGGCGGGGCGCGCGTCGAGACTGCGCACGCGATCTCGTCGCTGCCGCTGCGCGACGTCGTCGCGCTGACGGACCCATCAGCGCCCGGCGCAGTCCTCGACGCCGCCCGCGGGCTGCGCTACCGCGACTTCATCACGGTCGCCCTCGTGGTCCGCGGCGACGACTTGTTCCCGGACAACTGGGTCTACGTCCACGATCCCGAGGTGCGCGTCGGCCGCATTCAGAACTTCCGTGCATGGAGCCCGTACATGGTTCCCGACGCCGAATGCACGTGCGTGGGCCTGGAGTACTTCTGCTTCGAAGGCGACGACCGGTGGACCGCGACCGACAGCGAGCTCGTGGCGCTCGCGACGCGGGAGCTTGACCGCATCGGACTCGGCCGCGCCGACCGCGTCGAGGTCGGCCACGTCGTCCGCGTCCCGAAGGCGTACCCGATCTACGACATCGACTACGAGGCGCGCGTGCGCACGATCCGCAACTGGCTGGATGGGATCGCCAACCTCCAGCAGATCGGCCGCAACGGGCTGCACCGCTACAACAACTCCGACCATTCGATGCTGACCGCGCTGCGGGCAGTGGAGAACATCCGCGACGGGACTGCTCACGACCTCTGGGCGGTGAACTGCGACAGCGCCTACCACGAGGAGTGCCGCGCGCCGGAGCAGCCCTACCTCAGTGCGCCGGAGACGCCGCTTGTTTTCTGCGACGAGCTCGCACCGGCGCTCGGCGGACAGTCGATCGAGTAGACGTGCCACTCGCCGTGACTGGCGACCGGAGCGGCGCGTGCCCGTGTGGCGAGGTCGAGGCTCTGCGAGGCCTGCGGCCCGAGCACGAACGCGCCCGAGAGGTGCGGCGGGCGGCCGAAGCTGACCACGTCGGCGAGCGGGATCTCGAGCCTCCACGCGATGGCGGTACGAACGAGGACGTCACTCGTCGCCAGCCGCCCGCATCGCAGCAGCGCGTCCCGTCCGATGTTCTGCGCGAGCGCGCGCAGGCGAGCGTGCGAGTGCCCGATCTGCGCGGTCGAGCGCAGCGCGTACGGAAGCTCCGCCACGCGATCGGCAAGGCCCGGCAGTGACAGGGCCAGCCCCGCGAGCGCGAGCCCCCGCGCCGTTCGCGGCACTGACGGCCAGGCGAGCAGCCGCGCGAGGCCGACGCCGCCGAGGACGCCGGCGACTGCGGCCGCCGGCGCCATAAAGCGCGGAAGGCCGGGGAACCCGAGCTCGCCCGACGCGGCCACCGTCAAGATCCACGCGACCACACCGGCGCCGAGGACCAGCAGCCGGCGATCGCGCCCCGCGAGCGCGACGAGCGCCAGCGGCCAGGCGGCGAACAGCGGCAACGCAACCGCGCGGGCGAGGACGTGCAGTGCGCCGCCGCTCCCACGCTGCGCGCGCTCGGCGGCGCGCAAGGCGTCGCCGCTGGCAAGCAGGTCGGGCGCGATCCAGAGCACGGGTACCGCCACGGCGAGCGCCACGATCAGCGGCCGGCCGCCCGGTTGCACCCGCCAGCGCCACGCGCCATAGATCGCCAGCAGCGGCCACACCTCCGGGCGCACGAGCGCTGCCAGGCCGCCGAGAACGAGCGCACGACGCGTGCGCCCGCCGAGGTCGGCGCGCACGGCCCCCAGCACCAGCGCGACGAGCAGCGGCTCGGACATTCCGCCGGCACCCTGGCGTGCCCACATCGTCACCGGGTCGGCGAGCAGCGCGAGCGAGCTCGCCGCAAACGCCGCAGCAGCCGCGCGCGCGTTGCGCGGGGCGCGCTGCGCCGCCAGCCGCCAGGCGAGCTCCGCGGCGAGAACGAGCGAGAACAGCCAGGCTGCGCGGACGAGGACCAGCCACAGCTCAGGCGCGAGCTCGCCCGCCAGCGAGAGAGGCACCGCGAGCGCGACGGTCAACGGCTTCCACGACGGCCCTGAAGAGGTGTCAAGCCCAAACGTCGCCAGCTCGCGCCCCCAGACGAGCCACGCCCAGGCGTCGTAGACCGGCTCGTATCCGAGTGCGAGTGAGGCCGCCGCGAGCGCGAAGCAGATCGCGGCGGCGAGAACGAATGGTCGCGTCGTCATCGCCAAGGCATTAGGCTGCCCTAAGTTCTGGCGCAACGCCAGCCGGTCGATTCCTACCCCAGCCGAGGAGCAACGAATGATAGGTCGCCGTGCCACCGCACCCACCGTCGCGCTCGCAACGCTCGCGGTTGTGTTCACAGCGTGCGGCTCGTCCGGCGGCGATGAACTCACCATGTACTCCGGGCGCATCGCGCCGATCCTCGATCCGGCGATCAAGATCTACGAGAAGAGCTCCGGCACCGACGTCAAGACGCGCTTCGGCGATAGCCCGTCGCTCGCGGCCACGATCACCGAGGAGGGCAAGAACTCCCCCGCCGACCTCTTCTTCGCCCAGGACGCGGGCTCGCTGGACGCCGTCGAGAAGCAGGGCCTGCTGCTTCGTCTGCCCGCGGACATCCTCGCGAAGGTGCCCAAGCACTACGAGTCCAAGGAGGGCAGGTGGGTGGGCGTCACCGGGCGCGCGCGGATCATCGCCTACGGGCCGACGCTCAAGGAGTCCGACGTGCCGGACTCGCCGCTTGACCTGACAGAGCCGAAGTGGCGCGGGCGCGTCGGCTGGGCGCCGACGAACGCCTCGCTGCAGGGCTACATCACCGCGCTGCGGCTCGTCGAGGGCGAGGAGGTCGCACGCACGTGGCTCAAGGGTATGGTCGCCAACAAGACGCAGGCGTTCGACAGCAACATCCCGGTCCGCGACGCGATCGCCAAGGGCGAGATCGACCTCGGCCTGATCAACCACTACTACGTCGCCGAGGCGCAGGCGAAGGACAAGAACTACCCCGTCAAGGTGCACTTCCCGCCCAAGGATCTCGGCTCGATGATCAACACCGCTGGCGTCGGCGTGCTCGCCTCCAGCAAGCACAAGAAGGAAGCGATCGCGTTCGTCCGCACGATGCTCTCCAAGCAGGCGCAGGAGTACTTTGCCGACAGCTCCAAGGAGTATCCGCTGTCGGCCGGCGTGCAGCCGGCGAAGGAGCTGACGCCGATCGACAGGATCCCGTCACCGAAGATCGATCTCGCCAAGGTCGGCGACCTGCAGGGCACGCTGAAGCTCATGCGCGAGACGGGGGCCCTGTAGAGCGATGGCTGCGACGAGCGTGGCGCGCGGCACCGGACGGCGGCTGTCGGCGGCCAGCCGGCTGTTCGGCGTGCGCCGGCCGCCGCTCGTCCTGCTCGGGCTCGGGCTCGTGGCCGGCCTCGCCGCGGCGCTGCCGGCGCTCTACCTCGTCGTCGCGGTGCTCGGCGACGCGCGCGCCGCGCTCGACGCGGTCCTGACGCAGCGCACGTTCGGTCTGATCGTGCGCAGCGCCGGGCTTGCCGCCGCGGTGACGGGCGCCGCCATCGCGATCGCGGTGCCGATCGCGTGGCTGACCGTCCGCTCAGACCTCCCCGGGCGGCGCGCGTGGGCGACGCTCGCGACCCTGCCGCTTGTCATCCCGAGCTACATCGGGGCCTATCTGTTCGTGTCGACGCTCGGGCCGAAGGGGTTGTTGCAGGAGCTGCTCGCACCGCTCGGCGTCGACCGGCTACCGTCGATCTACGGCTTCTTCGGCTCCTGGCTCGTGCTGACGCTGTTCACCTATCCGCTCGTGCTGATCCCGTTGCGAGCGACGCTGCGCCGGATGGACCCCGCTCTGGAGGAGGCGGCGCGCGTCATGGGGCGCAGCCCGGCCGAGGTCTTTCGCAGCATCGTGTTGCCGCAGCTCTTGCCCGCGATCGGGGCCGGCGCGGTGCTCGTCGCGCTCTACGCGCTGAGCGACTTCGGCGCCGTCTCGCTGATGCGCTTCGACTCCTTCACGCGCGACATCTACATCGCCTACACCTCCGGCTTCGGGCGCACGGAGGCCGCTGCCCTGGGGATGGTGCTCGTGCTGATCATGCTCGCGCTGTTCGCCGTCTACGGGCGCGTGCGCGGTGCGCGTGCGCTGCACCGCACGAGCCCCGGCACACAGCGCCCGACGGCGCCGGTCAAGCTCGGGCGCTGGCGCTGGCCGGCGATCGCGTTCTGCGGCTCGGTGGTCGGCCTGGCGCTCGTGCTGCCCGTGGGCGTGCTCCTGTACTGGGCGACGAAACAGGTTTCGACCGGCATGGCGATCAGCACGCTCATGAAGGACGCCGGCCACTCGCTGATCGCGGCGGCCGTGGCCGCGGGGTTCGCAGCGATCGCAGCGATCGTCATCGCGCTGCTCGCGGTGCGCTTCCCGAGTCCGATGACGCACGTGATCGAGCGCACCGGATACGCGGGCTACGCGCTGCCCGGGATCGTCATCGCACTCGCGCTGGCGTTCTTCACGACGCGCTTCGCGCTGCCGCTGTACCAGTCCTTTGCGATCCTCGTCTTCGCGCTGGCGATCCACTACCTGCCGCTCGCGGTGAGCCCGATCGGCTCGTCGCTCGTCCAGGTTCCTCCGCGGCTGGAGGAGGCCGCCCGCGGCCTGGGTCGCTCGCCGATCGCGGTCCTGCGGACGATCACGACGCCGCTCGTGGCCAGCGGGGTGCTGGGCGGCGCGGCGCTCGTGTTCCTGCATGCCCTCAAGGAGCTGCCCGCCACGCTGATGCTCGCCCCGATCGCGTTCGACACGCTCGCGACCGACGTCTGGCACCGGACGACGGAGGGCGCGTTCGAGCAGAGCGCGATCCCGGCGCTGCTGCTTCTGCTGATCGCGGCGCCGCCGTTGTACCTTCTTAACGCACGAGGCAGTGTCGGCTCATGAGTAACAACGGCAACGGGTTCAGCCCTCCATGCGTGGGACTGCGGCTGCGCGGCCTGGAGAAGTCCTTCGGCGCCGTGCGCGCGGTCGACGGGGTCGACCTCGAGCTGCGCGCCGGCGGGACCTGCGCGCTGCTCGGCCCCAGCGGCTGCGGTAAGACGACGACGCTTCGGCTGATCGCCGGCCTGGAGCGTCCGGACGCGGGCGAGATCATCGTCGGCGGCCGCGCCGTCAGCGGCAACGGTCGATTCGTGCCCGCCGAGGAGCGCCGCATCGGGATGGTCTTTCAAGATTACGCCCTGTTCCCGCACATGGACGTGGCCGGCAACGTCGGCTACGGCCTGGGACGCAAGCCCGATCCGGGGCGCGTGCGCGAAACGCTGGAGCTCGTCGGCCTCGCGGGCTCGGAGAAGCGCCCGGTACACGAGCTCTCCGGCGGACAGCAGCAGCGCGTCGCCCTGGCCCGCGCACTGGCGCCGACGCCGGACCTCGTCCTGCTCGACGAGCCGTTCTCCAACCTCGATGCCAGCCTGCGCGATCGCCTGCGCCAGGAGGTCTCGCAGATCCTGCGCACGGCGGGCGTCACGGCGCTGTTCGTGACGCACGATCAGGAGGAGGCGATGAGCATCGCCGAGACGGTCGCGGTGATGCGCGACGGGCGCGTCGAGCAGGCGGGCACGCCGGAGGCGGTCTACCTGCGGCCCAGGACGCGCTGGATGGCGACGTTCCTCGGCGACATGGAGGTGCTCCCCGGCAAGGCGCGCGACGGGCGCTGCCGCTGCGAGCTCGGCAGCCTGCCGACCGGCAACGACGTCGCCGGGGACGTCGACGTGCTCGTCCGGCCCGAGTCGGTGGCGATCGGTGTGAGCGGCCCGGCGAACGCGGCGTCGGCGCAGGTGATCACGCGGCGCTTCTTCGGACACGACCAACTTGTCGGCCTGCGGCTCGCCTCGGGGCAGGTCGTCAGCTCGCGGCGGCTGGGCTATCCGGCGTGGCATCCCGGCGACCACGTACACGTGTGGATCGACGGGCCCGTCGAAGTGCTGCCGCGCGAGAACGGAGGGCCCTTAGAGGCGCACGTGGCCGTCGGCCACGACGACGACGTCGCCTGACACGCGCGGGCGGTCGTCCTCCCATGCGCAGTCGATCCGGCTCGGGCGCCCCATCTCCACGCCCTGGTCGATCGTGAGCGCGGTCGTCCCGGTGCGCTCGCGCAGGTAGGCGAGCAGCGGTCCGGCGGCCGAGCCGGTCGCGGGATCCTCCGTGATCGCGCCGCGGTCGAGGAAGAAGCCGCGGGCGCTAGCGCGTTGCGCCGGCGGGTCGACCGCGACGAGGTAGAGCACCAGCGCGGTTAGCGGCTCGAGCAGAGCCCGCATGGCGGCGCGGTCGGGGTCGGCGCGGCGCAGCGCGGCGGCGTCGCGGACCGGAGCCATGAGGTGAGGTTGACCAGTGGAGACGAGCTGCGGCGGCAGATCGGGGTGCGCGTCGGCGGCGGTGAGCCCGGCGGCGGCCATGGTTGTCGCCGGGTCGGCCTGTGGCCCGAAGCTGGCGGGCTCCTGCAGCATCGACGCGCGGGCGGCGTCGCCGTCGCCATCGACCTCGACCTCGATCGGCTGCAGGCCCGCCTGCGTCTGCTGGACATACGCCGCGGTGCGTTCCCCGCGCGCCCGCGCGACCGCCACCGCGGTGCCGAGCGAGGGATGACCGGCGAAGGGCAACTCGTGCGGTGCCGCGAAGATGCGGTTGCGGTAGTCGGCGCCGGGCTGCGTCGCGCTCTGCACGAAGGTCGTCTCCGACAGCCGTGTCTCGCGCGCGAACGCGAGCATCGTCTCGTCGTCGATCCCGTCGGCGTCGTGGACGACCGCGAGCTGGTTGCCCGTCAGGGGCACGGATGTGAAGACGTCGAGCCAGGTGACCGGCCGGCGCACCCCGGCTGCTCAGCCGTCGAAGTCGAAGTCGCGCGGCGGGCGCTGCTCAAACCAGAGGCGGTCGTGCTCGGGCGTCTCCTCGAGGAACTCCGGTGTCTCTTCGAGCAGTTCCTCGGGGTCTGGCTCGTCTTTGGCCGGCACGACCTCGGGCTCGTGGGCCGGGGGCGGAGGCGTGGCGTCTGGCGACGGGTCGTGGTCTGCGGGTGCGGGCTCGGCAGGCGGCGCGAAGGCGGCGGGCGGCTCGTCTCGCGCGGATTCGCGCGCGTGGCGCCGGCGCGCGGGCTTAAAGCGAGACAGCAGCGACGGCGCGGGCTCGTCGGGCTCTGCCGCAGCGGGTGATTCCTCGGGCTCGGCGGGCTGCCTGGTCTCTGGCTCGATCGGCGCCGGCCGCAGGATCGAGGTCGACGGCGGCTCCGGTGGGGCGGCCGGAAACACAGGCGGCTCGTACGCCGTTGGCGGCGGAGTGGGCGTGGCGGCGGGATGGGCGGGCGCCGCGGGAGGCGTGGAGACCGGCGGCGGCTGATAGGCGGACGGCGCCGGCGACGGGTCGTGTCCGGCCGCCGCGCTGGTGGACTCCTCCCACGGCCGCCGGTCCGTTCTGGCGCTCTCCGCGGGCGGCTCGGCGGTGGCGGGCTCGGCAACGGCAGGCTCCGCGGCGGTTGGCTCGGCAGTGGTTCCCTCGGACAGGTCGGGAACGCCCGTCGCTGAGCGGCGAACCGGGCCCAGGGCTTCGCTTTCAAGCCGCGAGATCTCGACGGCGTCGGCGCCTCGACGTCGCTTGAGCTCTAGATGCTCCCGAATGGCATCGTCCAGCAGTCCCATCGAGGCACAAGCCTACCTCCCCCGTACGGACATGTTCTTGCCTTTGCGTTTGGCCTCGTACAGTGCGGCGTCGGCGGCGGCCAGCAGCGCGCGCTCGTCGGCCGCCGTATACGGCACCGCGGCGACGCCACAGCTCGTCGTGATGCCCATCGCGCCGGCGCCGTCGGTGCGCGGAATTCGCAGCCCGGCGATGCGCTCGCGGACACGCTCGGCGAGGTTGTAAGCGCCCTCCAGATCGGTGCCCGGCAGCACGAGCGCGAGCTCCTCGCCACCGTAGCGGGCGGGGTGGTCGATCTCCCGCGAGCTCTCGCGCAGGACGCGCGCCACCTCGCGCAGGACGATGTCGCCCTGCTGATGACCATAGGTGTCGTTGACGTGCTTGAAGTTATCGAGGTCGATGAGGACGAGGCCGAGCTCGGTCCCGAAGCGCTTCGAGCGCTCGATCTCGCCGGAGAGCGCGTCGTCGAAGGCGCGGCGGTTGGAGAGGCCGGTGAGGTCGTCGGTGACCGACTCGCGCGCGGCGGTCTCGTGTAGCTGGACGTTCTCCATCGAGCGCGCGGCCTGACCGGCGAGGTAGCTGAAGAGGTCGCGGTCGCTGGGCGCGAACGGACGGCCTGAGCGGCCCACGGAAACGACTCCGACGACCTCTTCGTTGCCGTCGGCGCCGCGCAGCGGGTGCGCGATCGCATAGGCGTCGCCGACCGCCACCTCGCGCGGGCTGCCGGTGCGCAGCGCGTCGGCCTCGACGGACTCGACCGCGGGCTCGAGCCCGTTCATGTTTCCCACGCGCGAGCGCTCCTGCAGCGTCGTGCGATCGGCCCCGCGGACACAGGCGCGGCCCGCGTCAGCGCCGACACCGTCGACCGCGGTGCTCACCACGAGCTCGAGCAGGGTGTCGCGGTCGAGGTTTGACGCGACGGCCTCGCCGAGGCGGCGCATCGAGTCCTGGACGCGCACGCGCTCCTGGGCGAGCTGGGCCAACCGCTGTTCGAGCTCGCGCGACATCTTGTTGAACTCGTCGCCCAGGGCGGCGAACTCGTCCCTGCCTCCGGTTGGGACCTTTGCCGAGAAGTCGCCGGAGGCGAGCCTGCGGGCGGCCGTGAGGAAGCCGGCGATCTGCTCCCCCAGCGCCCTGGAGACAAGCACCGCGCAGATGATCGCCAGGAGGAAGAAGCCGAGCAGGATCACGCCGGCCTCGACGCGCTTCCTCGTGATCCTGCCGCCGACGGACTCGAAGGAGCCGAGCGTGGTGACGCTCACGTTCTGGCGCGCGAAGCCCTGGGTGTCCTTGAACGTGAGCGCGAGGAACGTCTGTCCGTTGATCGATACCTCTGCGGCCTTGGTGGGTAGCGACCTGGCGATGTCTGTGGGCACCGTGCTCGCCAGCACGTTGTCTCCGTCGCGCACGACGACGTCCAGGCCGGGGAGATCCTTCTCGCCGCGACGTAGACGGCCGTTTTTGGCCCGCTGCCCTTCCTGGCGCGTGAGGTTCTGGGTGTCGCGCGCGTAGCTTGCCGCATCGACGACGGACACCTGCAGCTTTCCGATGTTCGTGGACGTCGTCCCCCGCTTGAGGTCCACGTCGCGGACGGCGGGAGCGATCGCCGTCGGTTTGCCGCGACTGAAGCGAACGCTCGAGCCCTTGACGAGCACGATCCGCGCGATCGCGCGGCCCTTTACGAGCTCGCGGGCACGTTCGGCGGCCGCCTTCTTCTTGCCGGCGAGCAGCAGTTCCCGCATGCGCGCGTCTGTCACGACCTCCTTGAGCGCGACCGCCGCGGCCTGGCGATTGCGCACGTACAGCTGTGTCGCGACCTCGTGGCGCGCAACGACCCCAGCGTCCGCCTGTCCCTTCACGCTCTCGCCGATAAGGCCGAACAACTGGAACGCCACTGCCAGCATCGGCACGATGACAATGACGATGAAGAACAGTCCTAGGCGATTGCGAAAGCTCACGTGTGATGAGCGTATCGGCGCGTTCGGGCCAACTCCGTAGGGCTGCGGCCCAATAAAAGCCCCGGTACACTGTCCCGCCTCGGGGCTATAGCTCAGTTGGGAGAGCGCCTGGATCGCACCCAGGAGGTCGGGGGTTCGAGTCCCCCTAGCTCCATCGACGAAAACCCGAGCAGTTGAGCCGTTGTTAGCTCTTAGCTTGGTGAACGGGGCTTCGGCGCGGCGGTCCGGGGTCAAGCGGGAGTCACGCGTCACGCACGACCTTAGACGCGAACCCAAGCCGGGTCGTGCCCGCCCTTGTTGGCCACCAGCGCCAGACGGCGTCACGCAGCGTCCACGACGCCACGAGCTCCGACTCCTGCCGCATCACGCCAGCCTGCCTGACGGCGGGCGCCGACCGCAACCCTGCACGAGCGCCGATGCCGCGATGTCCGTCAGCGAGCTTCAGTTGCGACCGCCGGACGTCGCGTAAGGGATCGGCGGATTCTTGCGTCAGCGCAACAGTAGTGGTCCGAGTTCCTCGATTGGCTTGCTGAAGGTCAGGTGTTTGCGGGGCCGGTCGTTGAGTTGGGCCGCGACGGCGTCGAGGTCGGCGATCAACGGCGAGGCCTCATGAAACAATGATGGCGGTGAACTCGCGAGCGCAACGATGAACGGCGAGTCGCTGTGGCCGCGGCTCGCGGAGCTGTCGCTCGTCATCGAGGCGTGCGAGTACGACCGCCTGCACGCCGTCCTCGCCTACGGGTTCGAGCGCATCACGACGCACGTGCGGCTCGTCGGCGCCGGCGCCGACGGGCTGGGCGAGGACGTCTCGGTATCCCGCGAGGACGGCACCGCGCTGCACGAGACGCGGCCCTCGCTGCCGCTTGAGGGCGAGTGGACGCTGGCCGGCTTCTGCGACCATGTCGCCACGCTGGAGCTGTGGCCGCAGCCGCCGGAGTGGGATGGGGCGCCGCGCTGTCGCAACTGGGCGTTCGAGTCGTCGGCGCTCGACCTCGCGCTCCGCCAGGCCGGCCGCTCGTTGCACGACGTGCTCGGGATAAAGCCGCAGCCGGTGCGCTTCGTCAACTCGCTTGGCCTCGGCAAGGAGCCTTCGATCGAGCCGCTGCGCCGGCGGCTCGCCCGCTCGCCCGGTGTGCGCTTCAAGCTTGACGCGGAGGCGACCTGGGCGCCGACGCTCGTCGACGACGTCGCTGCGACCGGCGCGGTCGACACGATCGACTTCAAGGGCCAGTACGGCTTGGAGGTCAAGGATCCGGAGGCGCTGGTCGCGCTGTATGACCACGTGCTCGCCGCGTTCCCACACGCGTACCTGGAGGACCCGCACGACCTGCCCGAGATCTCGCAGCGGCTCGGCGATCACCTCGAACGCGTGTCCTACGACTCGCCGATCCGCAGCGCCGAGGACATCGGCGAGACGCCGCTGGCTGCGCGCGTGGTGAACGTCAAGCCGTCGCGGATCGGTAGCCTGCGCGCGCTGTTGGAGGTCTACGCGCGCTGCACGCGGGAGCGGCGGCCGACGTATGGCGGTGGCATGGGCGAGCTGGGCGTGGGCCGCGGGCAGATCGAGCTGCTCGCCGCGCTGTTTCACGCCGACGCTCCCAACGACGTGGCGCCGAGCGCCTACAACAAGGACGACCCGGCGGGCGGCCTGCCGGCCAGCCCGCTGGCACCGCGCCCCGAGGCCACCGGCTTTCGCTGGGCGGCGTAGACGCGCACCACCACGCGCGCCGGGCCTGTGAGCGGCTCAAGCAGCGCAACTCGCGCGCACGGCCTCGGCGTGCGTGCACACGGACACGCGATCCGCTGGGCCGGCGACAGCGGGCCCGCGGGCGCGACCGGCGCGTCGCAACGCGGGCACGCGAGCGTCCCCGCCGCAAGCTGCGCCAACCGCGCCCGGTATGCCAGACGGCACTCGCGGCGCGGTCGCCGCCCGAGTGATGCTTGTTGAGGTGGGCGCGCGACCGCCACCTCAGGTTGCGGCACGCCCGATCGCAGCAAGCGGCCCGTGCGGGGGGGAGGCTGTCTCGCCAGGAGGATCCTCGCGCGAGACGGCTCGGCTGTTCAGCGTGCTCGCGCTGGCGGAGGGATCGCGAGTTGGCGACAGATCGCGCGCGGGCAGTAGTCGGCGGGATTTCGCGGTGCCGGGGGACGGGCGCGCGCAGGTCGGCGGGTTGGTTTCGCCAGATCGTGTGGTTTGAGCCCTCGCGCAGCACATCACAGCCGTGAGCCGTGAGGTGACGCTCCAGCTCGCAGCGCTCTAAGCGGCGGCGACGTCGATCGTGACCTGCTCGACGTGTCCGCCGCCGATCGGCGGGTCGCGGCCCTCGTCGCGGTAGGAGGCGACCATCTCGCGTGCGGCGTCGAGCAGCATCGCGCGCGCCTCCTCCACGGTGCGTCCGCAGGTCACGACCGCTGGCCATTCGGCCAGCTGGGCCATCGTCCAGCCGTCTTCATCGGGGGTAAAGACGGCGGTTAGCGTCAACGTATCGCTCACGCGTGTGAACGGTAGCGTGCGATCGAAGAGGTAGCCATCGGTTTCGGCGGTCATCGCGTGGTGGCGAGTGCGAGAGCGTGGTCGTCGGCGTCGAAGTCAGCGTTGGTGGTCGGCGGGTGCCGCATGTGCCATTCGACGGACTCGCGTACGCACTCGGCGGGGTTGCGGTGCACCCACTCCAGAACATCGTTCGCCTTCGCGGGACTTGCAAGGCAGTGTTGCGCGATGTCCCCGGTGATGAAGAGGTCCTCGGGAAGGGCTTGGTCGGGCACTCGAACGAGGTCCAACTGGACGCCGGCGAAGGCCATGATCTGTCTAATCCAGAGGCGCAGCGGCGCGCACTGTGCCTCGCAGAGATTGAACACTTCACCAGCCGCGGCGGGATGTTCGAGGGCGGCTCGTATGCCACGCGCCAGTTCTGGCGCGTAGCCGCGCGACCATAGGAACCCGGCGGCGCCGATCGGCAGCTGCCGTCGCTGCGCGCGCACGCGACGCAAAACAAAGCCCTCTCGGCACTTGAAGTCGTGCGCCCCGTAGACCATCGGCAGCCGGCAGACGGTGCCTCCGCGCGCGAGATAGGCCGCTTCGACATCGAGGTTGTCGTACTCGGAAGGGTCGTAGTCATAGCCCTCCATCACGTAGCTGCGATCGGGAGGGGGACCATCGCGGACGGCGCTTTGTTCAGTGAGCGGTACCGCGTCGGTCACGGTGCCGGCCCACACCGAGCAAAACGCGCGGTAGACGTCGATGCTGGACACCGCGACAAGCCGCGGGCCTTGGGGCAGTGCCGCCAGCGCGCCAGCGGCATCCGATCGGGTCATGGCGGACACGTCGATGACGCCGTCGGGCCGAAACCGGCGCAGCTCCTCAGCGCAGCTCGCCAAGTCCCGGCGGTGCGCGTGAAGGTGCGGGACGTCCGGGAGCCCGACCGGCTCGTGTTCACCGCGATGAACGATCAGGGCGTCGTGTCCTGCTGCGACGAGTTCAGCGACGACCGCCCGACCGATGAACCGTGTCCCTCCAAGGACGATGGTTCGCATCAACCGACTTTACGCGGCCGTGATCGACGCGACCGTCGCCGCCGACGCATGGCTACGTCTTGACCAGACGTGTTACGGCGCTTCCGCTCCTCCCATGCCTGGCGGTAGTCCTGGTCCCGGCGCGCGATTCTGCTCCTCGACAGTTCTACGCCGGTGGGAATCACGGCGCACGGTCTGATATCCACACAGTCGATCGACTTCATATGGATGGTGCTGGAATCGCCGCATGCGACGGAGACCAAATGTGCGCGACCGCACACGAGGGGCTCGATCTCAAGGATGCCGTCTCTGCCGCGCACCACCTGCGCCGTGTGCATCTGGGATGATCGACCCCGTCCTGGCGGGCGAGGGCAGCGCACGCGTCGCGGCGCTGGCCGCTCGCGAGCTCGACGACACAGTCGCGATCGTCCCCCCAGCGATCGATCTTGCCGTCATCGAGCCGCGCACCAGCGAGCGGAAGCTGGCGGCCGTGCGCCGGTACGTCAGCGACTGCCGATCCGGCGTCGCCGCGCCTGCGCCGGACGATCTCGTCGGCGAACTCCTGCTCGATGACAGCCATCGCCCAGAGAGGGGCACGGTTGGCCAGACCCGCAGGATCTCAGGCCCCGGACCTGCCTCGACACGAGCAGCAGCGCGAAGGCGCGGCGTGGTGTCGGGTCGGCGACGTATTCGCCGTGAACGCCGCCGGAAACAGCCCGCGCGTGCATTCCATGTGGATCGAGGCGCTGGGCGCTGGGGGTATCGCGTCGCCGTCCGGCCGTCGACACGAGAGCCCCTCACCCCCGGGTCGTCTGATCAGCGCCCTGAGGCGCGCGGGAATGCCGGGCCACCAGGCGATCACGGTCCCGACGGACCACGCCGCGACGACGCCGTCATCGGTCGGGCGGACGTCACCCTGCTGTACGGAGGCCAGGATGTCGTCGACCGCTACCGCAACCGGAGCGACATCCTGACGCAGGGCCCAGGCCGCTCTAAGCTCGTGGTCGCCGCCGGCGCCGACCGGGAGCAGCGTTTGACCTGGCGACGGAAGGGTTCTCTAACACGCCGGGACCGCGTGCACCTCTACCACCGCCGTCTGTGTCGAGGTTGACCCCAGTGCGTTCGCCGACGCGCTTGTGCAGGGCATGCAGGACATCGAGCCCGCGTGCCCTTGGGACGATCGAGCCCGTCTGCCGTGCATGCCGAGCAGGACGCGCAGACGCTCGTCGACGGCGTCCTGACGTCGGTCGACCCTGGCGCCGTGCGACTGGCGCCGACCGTCCGGCGCGTCGGCTCGGCAGGCTCGATGTCGGCGGTGACGCCGGCCGTCATCGAGTTGCGCTCGCCGAGCGATCCTCTGCTGTCGCGTGAACTGCCGTTTCCGTGCGTGTGGGTCGCCCCGTTTCACCGCGACGCGATCGAGAGCCTGAGCGACTCTCTCGTGGTGGCGATGCTCACCGACTGCGATCCAAGGGCTTCGCTCGTGACGCCGCGTAGGCCCCGACCGGCCGGTGTGACGCTGGCGCCCTCGCCGTACCTCTTAACTATGGCCAGCTCGTATGGATGAGTTTCACTCCAGCCGATCGGCGTCCGACCTCGATGCGATGCCCGAGATCCTGTCAGGCTCGCTGAGTGCGAGATCGCAGCGCGCGAAGGCCGACCCTGAGTGGGGCGCGGCATGCGCAGACGCAGCCTGGGAATGGGCGCGTGATGCCGATCGCCATTTCAGGGCCGTCACCGAGATGCATCCCGACCCGGCGGCCGCTGTTGCGTGTCGAGGTCAAGGACAACATTCACTGCAGGGAGGTCGCGACCCGCCTCGGCTGTCGCAATGTCCGCCATTACCCGCGCGAGAACGCTGCGGTGCTGACCGGTGTCCCGCCGGCGAACGTGACCTGCAAGACGCAGCTGACGGAGGTCACGCTCGGGCGAGACGCGGGCTGTCAGAACCCGCTCTCTGCGGGGGACTCGCCGGGCGCCTCCAGCACCAGCACCGCCGTGGCGGTCGCCGCCAATATCTGCGACGTTTCCGTTGGGACCGACTCGGTGGGCTCGATCAGGATTCCCACGGTGGCCTGCGGTGTGGTCGGTCTGCGACTGACCCACGCCGCGTCGCTGCTTCGCGGGTCTTACCTGTGACGTGATGCGCTTTCCGAACCTGGTCGACGAGTTCCGCGATGTGCCGATCGAGGACCTGATCCCGAGGGGGTTGGCGTCATCTGAGCAGATCTTCGCCGTCTACGAGAGTGGTGTCACGACCGGCGCCCCCAAGCGCTTTGTCATGTTCGAGCAGTGGTTTGACCAACATATGCAGTGAGAGAGCGCGCACTACGCCTCCGATGGCGAGGGCAACGCGCTCGCCGTCTGCCCCAGTGGACCGCACATGATCGGCGATTACTCCAAACGTATCGGCCGGACCTGCGTCCGCTTCAGCGTCGACCTTGATCCGCGGTGGGTCAAGCGCCTGGCGGGGATGGGCGACACGGAGGGTACGCGCGCCTACGTCGATCATGTCGTAGATCAGGCCGAGCTTGTTCTTTGGTCGCAGGACATCGCGTTCCTCGTCACGACACCGCCGCTCTTGGCACGCATGGTCGAGCGCAGTTCGGTCTGCGCCCTGATCGCCGAGAAAGTGCGCCTCGTGATCTGGACCGGAGCGCACATGGACCTGGATACGCTCGATTACCTGTCGGCGGAGATCTTTCCGGGAGTCCAGTTTCGCGGATCCTAATCCGAGTCACCCTCGACCCCGGGACGCTGGACGGTGCCGCTGAGCAGCGTCGTAATGCCATGGCGTTGTCAGTCCTGAGACCGATACGCGAATCCTGGCCGAGCCGCCGCGGCCTGGCCGGCCCATGCGCTCCGCCATCGTGGGCTCGTCCGGCTTCAGAGGCACGCGCTCAAGTTCTTTGCGGCCTGCGCCGATTGGCTGGCAATGTTACCGACACTGACTACACACCGTGAGCGGGGTTGGGCACACCGACGCCAGCGTATCGAGCAGGCGGTGCACGGCGCGTTCTACGGCCGCGCACCCACGCTGCGGGGCTATTTTCGATGACCGCGACCAACGCCGCACACCCATCTGATCAAGGTCCGAAGTTGGCCGCGATCTCCACATTGACGGTCGGTCTGTTCGGCCAGTACACCGGCCGCGGGCCGAGCAAGGCTCGCACGTTCATCGACGACGACGTGGTGGTCGTCGTGCTGCAGGACATGCTTACCGCGGCAGAGCGCACACTCATCGACAACGACCGGGCCGAGATCGTGCTCGCGACGCGGAAGGTCTTTCAGGAGGTGATGACCGAAGAGCTGATCGCCGGCATCGAGCAGATCCTGGAGCGGTCCGTGATCGCGTATCTAAGCGACAACCACATCGATCCCGACATCGCGATCGCAGTCTTCGTCCTCGCACCGAGCGAGCAATAGCCCACCCGCTGCTTGCGCGGTGAAAGGCACTGCGCACGGCGGCTGCTCGACCGATTTCGCGCACACGCGATGTCATGGTGGGACGTACTCATGTCGCGGACGGACTGTTGTCGGTCGTCGAGACGCCGCCGCGGGTCACGATGAGGTCGCTGCCCGCGCGCGCGATCAGCTCTGAGGCGGTCTCGTGGGAGGTGAGCACAGCGAAGCCGATCGCGATCGCGCCGGCACCGGGCGCCGCGTCGATCACGGTCGCGATCTCCCCGAAGCGCTCGCGCGCAGCGGACAAGGTCATGCTCGACATCGCGCATAGAAACTCGTTGGCGCCGAGTCGCACGATCAGGTCATAGGCGCGCAGATGTTCGTGCATGCGCGCCGCGACGCATCTGAGCAGTTCGTCCCTCGTGCTGTGATCCTGGCTCTCATCGAGCGTCTTTGATCCGATGACGTCGACGTACGCGATCACGAGCCGGCCTCCGGCGCGGCTGCAGCGTTGGAGTTCGTGGTCAAGATCGACCAGGCCCGCCGCCCGCGGACGTGCTCCCGTCAGCTCGTCGGTCTCGATGATCGCAGCCTGCCGAGCGAGCGCCTCGCGGTCTGCTAGAGCTTGCTGGCGCTCACAGGCACCCTGTTCGCGGTCTTGTGCCGCCGCATGACGATCTTGAGCCGCCCGCGCGAGTTGCTCGGTGGCTTGTGCTCGGCGCCTTTCCGCGCGTTTGCGTTCCGCGGCAGCGCGAGTCACGGTCTCGGCGCCGGTGAGCGCGCGGGCGCCAGCGTCGTGCTCGTCGGCAATGTCGCGTTGGGTCACCGACAGATCACGCGCGGCGGCCGCTTGGTCTCGCGCCAGCGCCGCGATGTCGCGGGCATCCGCGATCTCGTCACGCTGGGCGGCAGCGTCCAGACGCGCGCGCGCGGCGTACTGGCGCTGGCGCGCGGTACGCCGACGGATGTCTCGGCTGAACGGGTGCGCAGCTGAGTTGACATCAATTGCGAGATCGCCGTCGCGGGCCGCCCGATCGCGATCGGCAGCCAGCTCCTCTGTGACGGTGCTTGCCTGATCACTGTCAGAGGCCGTTTGATCGGCGTCCGACAGCGCTTGATTTGAAGCGCCGATGATCCTGCTCTGCTGTCCCTCGACCACCCCGTTCGTGAAATCGGCGGGACGATCGCCTGACGTTCTATCGGCCACAACGGGCCTCCACACCGGCTAAGCAGCGAATCTCGACGAGCCTCGCGCCCATCCAATTGGATTACATGAGCGTAGCGGCTCATGTCAAGAGGCGGGCAACGCCCCGTTGGCAAGCACCCCGACTACTTGTCCTCCAGCGCTCGGGGACGCCGGCACTTGGTGCCATTTGCTACGTGATGGTTAACATGACGCTGTCTAGGTGCGTATTTCGCCGGCCGCTAATCCCATGGCGCGAGAACCTGAGGAGGCTGCGGCTTACATAAAGCTGGTGCGTCGCCAGCTGCGTGTTACGCAGAAACCTGTGTGTTCAACGTTGAGCGGATGATGCTGGCGATGCACTCCTGCCCGCTCCCGTAAGGGGAGAGCAGCGCTGCCTGATCATCGAGCTGTTGTGCTATTCCGGCTGCTGGCTTGATCGCAACTCCGCGACTCGAGGTAACGTCGAGGGAGCTCAGACACAGGCGCCGCCGCGTTGAGCTTTTTCGTGGGTCCAACGTGTCCCCCGGCGGTCGCTCCGACCATCTCCTGGACGGACGAACCGCCGCTGGCGCACACAAGACGGGCAAGCTCCCGATTAACCCGGTGCGGCCACAGCGGCCCGCCGTACACAAAGCCCGCGTAGGCCTGGACGAGCGTGGCCCCAGCGAGAATGCGCTCCCAGGCGTCATCCGCGGTCTCGATGCCTCCAACGGCCACGAGCACCAGGCTGTCTCCGACGCGCGCCCGCAGTCGCCGAAGGACTTCAAGCGCCCGAGGCCTCAGAGGTGGTCCAGAGACACCCGCCGGCTGCGCCGGATCCAGGTGCTTGGAGACCATGGTGCCGCGGTCGACCGTGGTGTTGACGGCGATCAGGCCGTCGAGTTCGAGGGCCATTGAGACATCGGCGATCTCGTCCAGCTCTTCGTCGGACAGGTCGGGGGCGATCTTCACCAGCAGCGGAATATCGACGTTTGCGGCGCGGAGCTCTGCTCTGACATCAGCGACGAGCTGGCGCAGGCGCTCGGCAGTCTGCATATCCCGCAGCCCCGGGGTGTTGGGCGAGCTGACGTTCAACACGACGTAGTCCGACAGCCGTGCGAGGCGGCCGATCGAATAGCGGTAATCCTCGGCGGCCTGCTCGATCGGTGTGCGTTTGGATTTTCCGATGTTGACGCCGACGATTGTCTCGCCTGAACGAGCCGTCAGCTGCCGAGCGGCCGCATCAGCCCCCTTGTTGGGGAACCCCATCCAGTTGAGGAGGGCGCGGTCTGCAATGAACCGCTCGATGCGCGGCCTGTCATTGCCGTTCTGTGCGTGAGCGGTCACGGTGCCGATCTCGACGAAGCCGAAGCCGATCGCGCCGAGGCCCTCGAACCATGTGGCGTTCTTGTCCATCCCCGCAGCCACACCCAGCGGGCTGGGGAACGACATGCCAAGAGCTTGAACGCACAGAACCGGGTCGCGTGGACCAAGAAGCTGCCGAAGGACGACCCGGACCAGCCGGACCCGACTCGGGACACCGAGCGTGACTGTCGCCAGCGTGTGGGCCGTCTCCGGATCGATGCGACGCAGGATCAGCCTGAAGATGAGCCGATAGATGAGGTCAGGTTATCCGTCCCGAACGACGACGCCGCCTTGACAACGACGTGCGACCCAACCGACTTGCCGACCCGACAGCTCCCCCCACAGCGTCGCGATCTCCGTTACCGCGAGCCCGACGTAAGCGTCCCGCGCGGCGGCGAGGTCGTCCTCGAGCTCGCTCATGTAGAGGACGTTCTCGCCGAGTCCCGCCTCGGTGGCTTCGAGGCGCTCGGCCATCAACTGGCCGAGGTATATGCGCATGTCTCCGGCGCTCATGGCAATCACCCTGCCGGCCGCAGACGCGGCGGTTGCGGTGGGGGGATCGGGATACGGTCCTTCGCCATCCCGGCGAGATCCTACGTGGCACCCGCGGCAGGTTGGAGAACGGCATCCCGTCGGACGCAACGTACTCGTCCCTCCTCTGGGCCAGCGGACGTGCGGCAGGCCCATGACTGCCGCAACAGTCGCCATAGCCTCTCAGACGGTGCGGGCCGCGGCATTTGTGGGTGATGCGAATCGGTGCCGACCGCGATCCAGGCTCACTCAAGGTCGAACGCAGCGTGTAGAGCAGCGGTGAGTGCGTCCTCTTGCCCCGGAAGAAGCACACCGAGCTGGCGCCCGAGCGCGCGTGCGGGGACGGTCACGATGTTGTCGCAGCTGACCACGCACTGAGCGTCCAGGCCGTTGGCCGGGCCGACGGGAAGCTCGGTGGACAGGCCACGGGCGGTTGTCGTGATCGGTGCCACTGTCACGCGCGTCATGTACGGCCGCACGAGCTCACGGGTCAGCACGAGAACAGGCCGGGGCTTGTCCAGCTGGGCGGTGTGGATGGGGCGCACTACTCGAGATCGAGCGGAGTGCGAGCGGCGTGTCCGGCAAGGGCGTCCATATCGCTGTCGTCGCCTGCCCGCGCCAGGATGGCTACGTCCCGCTCTGCAACCGCGCGCCGCCGCTCGCGTTCCAGAGCACGTGTCACCACGACGGCTCGGCTCTTGGCCGTCCCTTCGCTGATCAGCGCGTCGACGAACTCGATGATGTCGTCGGGCAGCCGGATTGCGATCTGCTTGCTCATCCCGTTAAGGTACCAGCCTGGGATGGGCAGCTTTGACTTCGCTGACTACCGCGCCGCGTTCGAGGCCAAGGACGTCGCGCGCTGGCTGGAGTACTACACCGACGACGCCGAGTGGGTCGAGTATCGCCACACCGATCCGCCGCGCGCTCCGAACGTCATGTCCGGCCGCGCTGAGATCGGCGCCTTCCTCGAGCGCGTCGCCGCGCTACCGCTGACGCTCGAGCTGTCCGACGAGGTGATCGGCGAGCAACGAATCGCGTTCGCGTGCATGGTGACGTTCGACAACGGCGATCGCATCATCGAGCACGTCATCGCGCACCTACGCGACGGGCTGATCGCCCGCCACGTCGAGGTCGAGGCGTGGGATTGACCCGGACCCGAGCCGCTCGCCGCTCACACAGATCGCGGCAGGGTTGACGTCGATCAGCACGAAGCGCCGGCCGGTAGCGCGACAGACCACGCCCAGGGTGCCCGAGCCGGCGAACGGATCCAGGCACCAGCCGCCGGGCCGCGACGACGCGGCGACCATCCGCCGCACGATGCCCTCCGGCTTCTGCGTCGGGTAGCCGGTCTTCTCGCGCGAGTTCGTCGGCACGATCGTGTGCCACCAGCAGTCGCTCGGACGCTTGCCGCGAGCCGCCTTCTCCGGACCTACGAGCCCCGGCGCCATGTACGGCTCGCGATCGACCTCGTCGTCGTCGAAGTGGTAGCGGTCGCGATCGCGGACATAGACGAGGATCGTGTCGTGCTTGGCGGGCCAGCGGCGCTTCGGGCGCCCGCCGTAGTCGTAGATCCAGATGAGCTCGTTGAGGAAGCATTCGGGACCGAACAGCTCGTCGAGCGCAAGCTTTGCCCGATGCGCCTCGCGGTAGTCGAGATGCAGGTACAGCGTGCCGTGCGGGGCGAGCAGCTCGCGCGTGCGCTGCAGGCGTGGGGCAAGGAACGCGACGTAGTCCTCAAACGCGTCCGCGTAGCCGAGCGCGCCGCGGCGGCGCTCGACGCCGGTGTTGAACGGCGGGTCGAGGTAGGCCATGTCGAAGCACGCGTCCGGGAGCGCCTTCATCGCCTCGAGGTTGTCGCCTGAGATCAGCAGGTCGTCGTCGAGCGCGACCGGGTCGCCGGCAGTCTGGATGCGCATCGCGGGTGAGCGTACGGCCCGCGCCGGTCGGGGGCGCGGCGCAGCGTCGGCTGCGTTTGCAAGCCTAGAAGGGGTGTCGTCTCTCGTTCGCCGCGCGCTGGCGCTGCTCGCCGTCGTCGTTCTTGCCGTTGTCGCCGTCGTCGCCCTGTTCGGGGATCAGGCGGGACGGCGCGCGGACCTCGCACCGGCGTCCGGCGGCGACGGCGCCGACCCGCTCTCCTACTCGCCGTCGCGCCAGAGCGATCTCGAGGACGCCGCGATGCAGGGCAACGCGCATGTGATCTACGCCAAGAGCCCCGGCGGCGCACGCGCCAGCGCTGAGCGAACGGCGCGCTACCGCCCCCTCGTCGAGTCCGTCGCAAAGCCCGCCGGGATCGAG
This sequence comes from Solirubrobacteraceae bacterium, assembly GCA_033855115.1. Classification (GTDB taxonomy): domain Bacteria; phylum Actinomycetota; class Thermoleophilia; order Solirubrobacterales; family Solirubrobacteraceae; genus CADCVQ01. Next base: position 35,646 of record JAWVGJ010000098.1, on the reverse strand, counting down.
CCCGACATGCTCGAGGCGATCGTCCTGCTGGAGAGCGCCGGGCGTCCGGATGCGGTCGCGGACCCGCGGTTGGAAGGGGCCGTCGGTCTGACCCAGATCCTCGCCGAGACCGGTCGCAGCCTGCTGGGCATGAAGGTCGACCCAGCCGCCGCGAGGCGGATCGGGCGCTCGCTGCGGCGGGCGCTTCGTCGCGGAGACGGCGCTCTGGTGCAGCGGTTGCTGGTACGCCGCGCGCGGGTGGACGAGCGCTTCGACCCGGCCAAGGCTCTGGCCGCGTCGGCGCGCTACCTGCTGATCGCGCGCAAGGCGCTCAGGCGCGAGGACCTCGCGGTCGTGAGCTACCACATGGGCATCGGCAACCTGCAGACCGCGATGCGCCTATACGGGGAGAACGACATTCCCTACGCGCAGCTGTACTTCGACTCGACTCCGCTGCGCCACGGGCAGGCGTGGCAGAAGCTCGCCTCGCTCGGCGACGACTCGTCGACGTACCTGTGGCGCGTCCTGGCGGCGCGAGAGATCATGCGCCTGTACCGCTCCGATCCGGAGCAGCTGGATCGGATCTCGGAGCTGCAGAACGCGAAGAACTCCGCCGAGGAGGTGCTGCACCCGCAGGCCGAGACGGAGCGCTTCGAAACCCCCACGCAGCTGCGGGCCGCCTATCTCGAGCGCAAGATCGTCCCGCTGCCGAGCCCGCTGCTGAAGGGTCACGGCGTGCGAATCGATGGGCAGATGGGCGAGCTCGCGCGCCGGCTGGGGCGCTCGAGCCTGCTCTATCGCGGTCTGCGGCCGGAGGCGCTCGCGCTGCTCGCCGTGCTGGCGGAGGGAACGAAGGACATCTCCGGGCAGTCGCCGCTCGTGCTGACGAGCACCGTGCGCGACCAGCGCTACCAGCGCGTGCTGCTGGCCCGCAACCGCGAGGCGACGCCGAACTACTCGCTGCACACGACCGGCTACGCCTTCGACATCCTGCGCAGCTACCGCTCGCGCTCGCAGGCACTCGCGTTCGAGTTCATGCTCGGGCGGCTGCAATCGCTGGACCTGATCGCGTGGGTTCGCGAGCCCGGAGCGATCCACGTGACCGTGTCGACGCGAGCACGCGGGTTGCTCGGAGTGCTCGCGGATTAGCTTGAACGGCCCGGGTCGACCTGCGCGACCGCGAGCTGGTCCTCGGCTCCGCTGATCGGCTTCACCGTCGTCCCGCTGCGGCGCCGCTCGCGGACTTCCAGCCGTCGCGACAGGCGCGACAGCGCCAGGTTCGTGGCGAGGAACATCAGACCGATGAAGATGAACACCTGCAGCACGGGCGCCTGCACGCCGCCGAAGAAGTTCACGCCGGTGACGACCCGGCCGTGGCGCATGACCTCCTCGATCGCGATGATGCTCACGAGCGTCGTGTCCTTGTTCAGCGTGATGAGCTGAGACACGGTGGCGGGCACCATCCGCCGCAGGCCCTGCGGCAGGATCACGAGGCGCATCCGCTGCCAGTAGCTCATGCCGAGCGCTGTCGCCGCCTCGCCCTGACCACGGTCCAGCGACAGGATGCCGGCCCGCATGATCTCGGCGAGGACGGCTGAGTTGTAGAGCACGAGCGCGAGCAGAGCGGCGAACACGCGGCCCGTCCGAAGCGCGTCGGGCAGGAACTCGGGGGCGGCGTTCTCGTAGGCGTCGCGCCACGTTTCCGGGAGTGCGAGCGCCAGGTAGAGGATCACGAAGATCAGCGGCAGGTTGCGCCAGACGTCGATCCAGACGCCGGTCACCGTGCGTACCACGCGGTTGCGCGACAAACGGGCGAGCGAGAGACCGAGCCCGACGACGAGCGCGAACACCATCGCGATCAGCGCGATCTGCACGTTCACGAGGAAGCCCTCGAACAGGAAGCGGGCTCTGTTGCCGGTGACCAGCCATTCCCAGTTGTCGGGATCGAAGAGATAGCCCATAACTACCGGCGGATCGCGAACTTGCGCTCGAGCAACCGGAAGACCACGGTCGCCGCGCCCGTCAGCAGCAGGTAGCCGACCGCCGCCCAGAAGAACGCCTCGGTGGTCTCGAAGGTCCTCGCCGCGATGATCCGCACCTCCTTGAGCAGGTCGGGCAGCGCGAGCAGCGAGACGCCCACGATCGCCGAGTTCTTGATCATCGCGATCGTGACCGAGCCCAGTGGCGAGAGCACCGTGCGGAAGGCCTGCGGGAGGACGATCCGGCGCAAGGTCTGCGCGTAGCTGAAGCCGAGCGAGAGCGATGCCTCGACCTGGCCCTTGCTTACGGAGAACACGCCGGAGCGCAGCACCTCTGCGACGTACGCGGCCGTGTAGAGCCCGAGCGACGCGATCCCGGCAGTCCAGGGGCCGATCGGCACGCCCGCGCGGCGCAGCCCCGCGAAGGAGATGAACAGCAGCACGAGCAGCGGGAGGTTGCGCAGCGTCTCGACGTAGATGCCGCCGAGACGCCGCAACCACTTCGACGGCGCGATCCGCAACGCCGCGACGAACGTGCCGACGACGAGCGCGATCGCAAACGCCCCTGCGACGAGCCGGCACGTGACCCAGAGGCCACCCGCCAGCTCGTCGGCGTTCTGCGTCAGGAGGTCGAGCAGCTTGCTCACTTGCTGAGGGCGAGCGCCTCCTTGAGCGTCATCGTCGGTGGCTTCTGGTCCTCCTTGGTGTACTGCCCGATCCACTTCTTGTAGGAGGCGGCCCAGCGCCCGTCGCTCTTGAACTTCGCGATGACCTCGTCGACGAACGCCTTGAACTCCTTGTCGCCCTGCTTGATGCCGGCGCCGTAGGGCTCGGTCGTCAACACGTCGCCGACGAGCTTGAGCGTGTCGTCCTGGATGATCATGCCCGTGAGGATCACGTCGTCCGTCGAGACGGCGTCGACCGAGCCGTTCTGGATCGATTCCAGGCACTCCGAGTAGGAGTCCACGAGCGTGAGCTTGGCCTTCGGAGCCTGCTTCTTCAGCGTCTCCTCATAGGTCGATCCGAGGGCCGTGCAGACCTTCTTGCCGGCCAGGTCGGCGACGCCCTTGATGCCCGAATCGTTCTTGACGAGGATCCGGCCCTTCGCGATGAAGTACGGCTCGGAGAAGTCGATCTCCTGATCGCGCTCGGCGTTGATCGTCATCGTGGAGAGGATCAGGTCGGCCGTTCCGTCCTTGAGGAACTGGATGCGGTTGTCCGACAGCGCCTCGATGTACTTCGGCGTGACGCCGAGCTCGTCGGCGATCGCCTTTGCGATGTCGATGTCGAAGCCCTCGACGTCACCGGTGTTCGGATTCTTGAAGCCGAACGGCGGCACGTCGAACTTGACGCCGATCGTGATCTTCTTCTCCTTCTGGAGCTTGGCCATCGTCGTGCCGGCGGCGAACTGGCGCGCCGCCGCAGCGGGCGCGGCGGTCGTCGCGGTGGCCGTGGCGCTCTTCTTCTCCTCGCCGCACGCTCCGAGCGCAAGGGCCGCCACGAGTACGGTCAGCCAGCGCCATCTCATCGTCTTCATCTGCTTCCCTCTCGTCAGTGATGGATGATCTTGTCGACGAACTCGCGCGCCCGCGGGCTCTTGGCCGCCGCGAAGAACTCGGCCGGCGGACCCTCCTCGACGATGCGACCGCCGTCGATGAAGACGATGCGGTCGCACACCTCCCGCGCGAAGCCCATCTCGTGCGTCACGACGGCCATCGTCATGCCGCCGCGCGCGAGATCGCGCATGACGTCGAGCACCTCCCGGATCATCTCCGGGTCGAGCGCCGACGTCGGCTCGTCGAACAGCATGAGCTTCGGATCCATCGCCAGCGCGCGCGCGATCGCCACACGCTGCTGCTGGCCGCCGGAGAGGTCGGCCGGAGCGGCATCCGCCTTTTCGGGGATTCCGACCGTCTCCAGCAGCTCACGCGCCCGCCGCTCGGCATCGGCCGAAGCCACGCCCTTCACCTTGACCGGCGCGAGCGTGATGTTCTCCAGCACGCTCATGTGCGCGAATAGGTTGAATTGCTGAAAGACCATGCCGATCTCGGCGCGGATGCGCTGGATCGCCTTGCCCACCGACTCGATCGGCTGGCCAGCGAAGCGCACGCTGCCCGAGTCGATCGACTCCAAGCCGTTGATGCAGCGCAGCATCGTCGACTTGCCCGAGCCCGAGGGGCCCGCGATGACGATAGCCTCTCCCGGCGCGATCGCGAGGTTGATGCCGTCCAGGACGAGGTTGTCGCCGAAGCTCTTGCGCACGTCGCGGAATTCGACAAGTGGCGCCTTGCCACTTTTCTCCAACATCCCGCGCACCATACGGGCGCGCGGTGGACGGTGTCCACCAATCGGTGGACCGGTGGCGCCGTAGCGGCGCCCAGCTCAGGCCCTCTCAGGCAAGCAGGTCGCGCACGTGGCGGGCAACGTTCGCCGGCGTGATGCCGAGCTTCTCGAGCACGATCGCGCCCGGTGCGGACGCTCCGAAGCGGTCGATCGAGACGATCGAATCGGCGTAGCGCTCCCAGCCCATGCGGACGCCGGCCTCGACGGATACGACGGGCATGTCGATCGGGAAGACGGAGTCCTGGTAGTCGTCGTCCTGCTGCTCGAAGAGCTCCCACGAGGGCATCGAGACGACGCGCACAGGCACGTCGAGCTCGTCGCGAGCCGCGAGCGCGACCCACACCTCGCTGCCGGTCGCCACGATCGTCGCCTGCGCGTTCTCGGCGTCGGCGAGCACGTAGGCGCCGCGAGCCAGGCCCGACGCGGGCGCGTAGACGGAGCGGTCCAGCACCGGCAGGTCCTGGCGCGAGAGCGCCATCGCGGCCGGGCCCTCGAGATCCTCGAGGATCACGCGCCAGGCCTCCGCGGTCTCGTGCGCGTCCGCCGGTCGCAAGAAGACGAGGCCGGGGATCGCGCGCAGCGCCGCAAAGTGCTCGACGGGCTGGTGGGTCGGCCCGTCCTCGCCCAGCGCGACGGAGTCGTGCGTGAACACCCAGGCGACCTTCAGCCCGGTGAGCGCCGAGAGGCGGATCGCCCCGCGCATGTAGTCGGCGAACTGCAGGAAGGTCGAGCCGTACGGCCGCAGGATGCCGCCGTGCGCGGCCATGCCGTTGACCGCGCCGCCCATGCCGTGTTCGCGCACGCCGAAGAAGACGTTGCGCCCGGCATGCTCGGCGGTGAACTGATCGGACCCCGGGAACTCGGTCTTGGTCGATTCGCTGAGGTCGGCGGCGCCGCCGACCATCGTCGGGGCGAACGGCTCGAACGCCTTCATGACGATCTGGCCGGCGCTGCGGGTGGCGACCTTGTCCTTCTCCCACTCCTTGGGCAGAGCATCGGCGAAGCCCGGCAGCGGGCGTCCCTCCCAGGCGAGATCCCACTCCTCGGCGAGCTCGGGATTGGCCTCGCACCAGGCCTGGAAGCGCTCCTCCCACTCCGCGTGCGCCTCGGCGCCGCGCTGGCGCATGTCAAACGCCTCGTACGCCTCGTCGGGCACGTCGAAGTGCTTGGACGGATCCCAGCCCATGACCTCCTTCGTCGCCGCGACCTCGTCCTCGCCGAGCGCCGCGCCGTGGACCTTGCTCGTCCCGGCCTTGTTCGGCGACGGATAGCCGATGATCGACTTCACGCGGATGAGCGACGGCCGATCCTCGACCTTCTGGGCGTCGCGGATCGCGGCCTCCAGCGCGACGGTGTCGTTCGCGTCGTGCACGGAGAGCACGTGCCAGCCGTATGACTCGAAACGCTGCACGACGTTCTCGCGGTCGAAGCTCAGCGACGTCGGGCCGTCGAGCGAGATGTCGTTGTCGTCGTAGAGGTAGACGATCCGCCCCAGGCCCAGCTGGCCGGCGAGCGACGCGGCCTCGGCGGAAATGCCCTCCATGAGATCTCCGTCGGAGACGATCGCGTAGATGTGATGGTTCTGGACCTCGGCGCCGTAGTGCTCGCGCAGGTAGCGCTCGGCGATCGCCATGCCGACGCCGTTGGCGAAGCCCTGGCCGAGCGGCCCCGTCGTGACCTCGACGCCCGGCGTGACGTGTACGCGGTCGCGCTCCGGATGGCCGGGCGTCAGCGAGCCCCACTGGCGAAAGTTCTTCAGCTCGTCCAGCGACAGGTCGTAACCGCTCAGGTGCAGGACCGAGTACAGGAGCATCGATCCGTGGCCGGCGCTGAGGATGAACCGGTCGCGGTCCGGCCACTGGGGGTCAGCGGGATCGTGGCGCATGACGCGCGTGAACAAGACGTAGGCAAGAGGCGCCATCGCCATCGGCAGTCCGGGGTGGCCGGAGTTGGCCTTCTGGATCGCGTCCATCGAGAGGGCGCGGATGGAGTTGATGGCGAGCTCGTCGGTCTGGGTGATCATGGCGGGAAGTATCAACATCCGCTCCCCGCGCTGCGGCTTGGGCAAACGGCATGCGTCGCCAAACCTGGATGTGGAGACGGAAACGGGCTGGCAATGGGCTCCGGCGCACAATCGCGGCCATGTGTCTGGTCCTCGGCTACCTCGGGCATCCGGTGCAGCTCGACGGGGTGCTGTTCGAGATCTCGAACTGCTCGGGTGCCAGTCCGTACCGCTCGACGACATGAAGCTCGCTCGCTAAGCCTTGACGGCCGAGACGTTGAGGCGGACGTAGTCCAGCGGTTCGCTTACACGCTCGAGGACGGCGGCGGCGAACGGCTCGCGGCGTTGCTTGGGAAGACGCGCCATGTGCGCGGGGAGGATCGACGAGCGGACGAAGTCGGCGAGGTTCTCCGGCCGCGTCGGGCGCTCCTCCAGCCAGCAGCGCACGCTCGTAAACCCGGCCGCCTGCAGGCGCGCCTGCGTCTCCCGGGGCCCGGCGAACACCCACGGCGACCAGCCCTCAAGCTCGGGGAAGGACTGTGCCGCGACCGCGTCGATCACCTCGCGGACGCGATCGATGTTGCCCTGGCCGCCGCACTGGATCTCGAGGATGCCACCGCAGCGCAGCGCGGCGGCGAGTCGCTGCCACAGCCGATCGTGGTCGGGGACCCAGTGCAGCGTCGCCGTAGAGACGACCGCGTCTACCGGCTCCTCAAGGACCAGGTCCAGCACGTCCTGACGCCAGACCCGAGCGCGATCTCCCAGACGCTCGCAGGCCAGGTCGACCATCTCCTGGGAGGCGTCGATGGCCAGTACGCGCCCGTCCGAGACGAGCTCGAGCAGCGCTTCGGTCACGCGGCCTGTTGCGCATCCAACGTCGAGCACCTTCGCGCCCGTGGGAATACGGCCGGCGACTCGCTTGAGGACCGCCAACGCCCACTCCTGCTGGGGCCCGCTCGCGCGGTCATAGGTCCTGGCGTCCCAAGACGTGCTCACGGCGCCCAGCGTAGCCAGCGAACGCGCCGCGCCGTGCTACCGAACCGATGATGGTGCCAGCGGTCGCCGATGCGTTGACGCAAGCCGTGTAGGGACCACACCGGGTCCAACCGACGTTGGACGCGGCGGGCACTGGCTCGAAAGCTGAGCCGCTGGTCGGCGCACCCGGCGCCCTGATCGCCGTCGAACGTTGCCAGCTCGACAGGGCGCTTCGACACGACACTCTGCACCGAAACAGAGGGATGTCTGAGAACCGAGGCGGCGAGGCATCCGGGCGGCGGACCTACGACTTCTGCTTGACCGGCGCATCCTTGCACTCGTTGGGGTTTCATATCGACGAGCCGAGTCTGGTAGCGCGCCGCGCCGCCGGAGCGGGGGACCCAGTGTGACCATACGGTCGCGGGGGCGAATTGCCGCTTTGCGGCATAGCGCGGTCTTTGCGCGCGAGCCCGTCAGCTAACCCCGTAGGCGACACAAAGAGATCGCTGACCGGGAGGACCGTCGTATGCTCGAGTCGTATCTGGCCCGCACGACTGGCGCCGGGCCGCATCGTGACCCGCCGTCGGCCGAGATCAGAAGTGAACCGGCGCTGAGCGAAGCGACGGCGCAGATCGTCTTTGATGTTGGCGCGCGGATCCGCGAGCTGGTGAACCGACACGCCAATATGGTTGTCGCTGGGCGCGGCGTCGACGTGACACGGGTGACGGTGCGATGGATCCTCATTGCCGGCGTCCTGCTCGCGGCCGTCGTTGCCACTCCTGCCATGGCGTCCTCCGGGCAACAGGCGTGCGTTGGCGCGCCGATCGATCAGCCCGCGGGTTCGTATAACGAGACGCGCCAGTTCGTGGACTTCCAGTCATGGTGGAAGACCACGCCGGGCAAGGCCGGCACCGACTTCGGTCATGTGCACGTCGGCGCGTGCATTCCAGAGCGCGAGCAGATGGTAGGCGCGACGATCCCGCTGGACGTCAGGCTCGTCCTGCATGACAACCCTGCCAAGAAGACCAATCAGTACCCGGGTCTGTCGATCGTCGTGAAGGGCAAGTCGCAGGAGACGACGATCGCAAAGCAGAACTACCCGGGCTGGACCTGTCCGGTTGGGACGTGCACGAAGTGGTTTCACTACGACCTGCCGCAGTCGGCGTTTGATGACTCCGGCCTGCAGGAGATCCGCTTCCGCTTCTTCGTCGACGAGCCCGACGGCAGCCGGATGATCGCGTCGGCCAACTGGCAGACGTACATCAACAACGGCAAAGCGGAGGGCGACGTCACCCGTCAGCCGTATCTGCGCGCAAAGGGCTGGTACAGCGGCGCCGGGTACTGCGAGGCGAGCTTTCGCTCTGCGCTGCCCGACGGGCCGGTGCCAGCGATCTGGAGTGCGACGGTTGCCCAGGTCTGGCACGGAACGTCCGCCGACCTGCCAGTCAGCGGCTTCGACAACCGCTTTGACGCCGACAACCACGCCGCCATTGCCGGCACCGTACTGAACGTCGGCTCCGGGCCGTTCGGGCCCGCGGCGCTGAACGTCCCGGCCGGATCCTTGCTGGCTGGGACGCACAAGCTGAACATGCGCGCCGACTGCGCCGACCCGCGTGGCTCGACGAACTCAGGCGTCCTGGTGCTGCCGTTCCGGGTCGCAGGGGGCTGAAATAGCGTTAGCCGCGCTCTCGCGGACGAGCGTGTCAGCACAACCCCTACGACGGCGATGACCGGTGGATAGACCGCATCACCCATGTCGGCAGTTCGACGGCCACCGCCTCACGTCGCACGACGTAGCGCACCATCCACTCATCTGCGGGAGAGCGAGAGCTGACATGTCACGTCCCAATACTGACCAAAGCATGAACGCGATCGCTCGACGCCCTGCGGTTGCGATGCTTGCCGGGGTGACCGTTGCGGTCGGTCTAACGGTGGTCGGCGGCACGGGAGTCTCCTTCGCTTATGAAGGAGACAACGTGCCGCGCATCGACGGGCGCGTGATCGCTAGCGGCATTCCGGGTGCGTCGGCCGTCTCCCCGGTCGGCACCTTTCTGCCCGGCGGCCCGATTCATGACAATCCGGCACTGGCGGCGTTCACACAGCCGGGGCGCGTCCTCGATCCGACGCGGATCATGGTCGGAAGCAGTTCGAACTTCGGAGCGCCCAAGGCGAACGCCGATCAGCTGCCGGGCTCGTTGCTGTCCATCGACCCAAGGGGCGCGGACCTCGCTGTGCCAGCCACGTTCGCCGGCGCGGGCGACCAAGCGTCCGCGCTCGGAGGGGCCATCCAGATGTACAGCGCCCAAAGCTCGACGTGGCGCAACGGCTTCTACAATCCCGCCGCCGTGACGGCGGACCAGACGGGCATCGCAAACCCGCTCGGCTTGTCCCTCAACAACGCCTTCGGCCGCCTGTGGCCGGCCAACGCCCCGTACGGGCTCAACGGGCCCGGTTCGTCGTCGATCACCGACCCCGACGGCCGCCCGTTGAAAGGTGCGCCAAACCCGCTGAGCGGCGGCGTGTACTTTGGCGATCTCACCGGGCGCCGGCCCACACAAGTCATCCGCGGCGCGCTCAACAAGGCCGCGGTAGGAACCGCGTTCCTCGGCCGATCGCCGGACGGCAGCGGGCGCGCTGTGTTCGCCGTGGTCGCGGCGGACGGCAGCATCGTGCAGGAACACAGCGCCCATGCGCTCGACGGGCTCGCCCCGCCCGGAACGGTCCAGCCACTCGCCGATCACTCCTCGAGCCAGAACAACCGCGACGACGACGATCGCCACCCGACGCCGAGGCTCGGCGTGGTCGTCAACTACGAGCCGGACCTCGTGCTGTACGTGAGCGAGCCGTTCGAGGACTCGATCAAAGCAATCAACCTCGCCATCGGCGGCCCGGCGGGGAACGAGGTCTTCGTGCCCACGACGACCCGCGTGATCCGATCCCGCGCCCTGGACGAACCGGTCGACCTGGCTCCCGTGCGGATCGAGACCAAGGATCCCAACTGGGCGAGCAACACGACGATCGAGGAAGGGACAGACATCTACGTCTCTAACCGCGGCAGCAACACGATCCTCCGCCTGCGCCAGGACGGCGAGGCCGTGGCAGCACGCCGCGTACGAGCCCATCACCGGTCCCTCGGTGACGCCCGGCTGAACGGCATCGCGACCTCACCAGATGGATCCACGATCTGGGTCAGCTACGTGGGCGGACTGCCCGGCTCGAGCGATCGCCACGGCGGCGTCCTGGAACTGCCCGCCTTCTGATTCGAGATCACCCGCAGTACTCATCCGCGTGCCAGTCGCGTCCGGGCTTCGGCACGTGATGCTGCACCGCTCGCGTGCTTCTCAGCGCGCCGCGATGCTGCTGCTTGCGCTGTTACATCATGCCGAGGTGCCAGTCGTCCCTGCCGCCCGGACCGACCGTCCACAGGCTCGACGTGTTGGCCTGAAACGCAACCGTCCCCGCCGACGAGACGCTCGGACTCGTGCCACTCATCATGCCCAAGTGCCAGTCGTTCCTGCCGCCCGGACCGACCGTCCACAGACTCGACGTGTTGGCCTGAAACGCAACCGTCCCCGCCGACGAGACGCTCGGATTCGTGCCACTCATCATGCCCAAGTGCCAGTCGCCCTTGCCGCCCGGACCGACCGTCCACAAATTCGACGTGTTGGCCTGAAACGCAACCGTTCCGGCAGACGAGACGCTGGGGCTCGTGCCACTCATCATGCCCAAGTGCCAGTCGCTCTTACCGCCCGGCCCCACCGTCCAGAGATTTGACGTGTTGGCCTGAAACGCGACCGTTCCGGCAGACGAGACGCTCGGGCTCGTGCCACTCATCATGCCCAGGTGCCAGTCGCCCTTGCCGCCCGATCCGACCGTCCACAGATTCGACGTGTTGGCCTGAAACGCGACCACAAACTGGCCGTCCGGCGTCGCCGCGATGCTCGGGCTCGTGCCCGCCCGCATCCCCAGACCCCAGTCCTTGTTGCCGGCGGAGCCGACCGTCCAGAGGTTGCCGGTGTTCGCCTGGAACGCCACTTGGTAGCCGCCGCCCTTCAAGGCGGCGATGCTCGGGCATGTGCCGCTCATCATGCCCAGCCGCCAGTCGTTCCTGCCGCCCGGCCCGACCGTCCAGAGGTTCGACGTGTTGGCCTGAAACGCGACCGTTCCGGCGGACGAGATGCTCGGGCTTGTCCCGGCTTTGGGTGCAGGCGCGACGGGCGTCGTCGGCGGCGGCGGCGGCGGCGGCGGAGTCGACGGCACGGGCTGACCGGTCTGCGGCTGGGGCTGCGGGGTCAACGGTACGACGGCCTCGTTCATCCGCGGCTGCGGAGTGCCGCGGGGGCACAGGAGGCGGTCGCGGCGGCCGTCCAGGCACCCGCTCTCCTTGTACGCGAGGCCCAGGCGACCTTTGCGGCGTTGTGCGGTGAGCAGCAGGTAGCGACCGATCTGGTCCCGGCGCACGACGGTGACCTTGACCGCACGGCTTCCGCGCAGAATCCAGTTGACGCCCGAGAAGCGCTTGCTCGTGGCGCTTGGGCGACTGACGCGGATCCGTCCGACCAGGCGCCGGCAGCGGTTGCAGCGAACGCTCAGACTGCCGTGGACGCGTCGCACCAGCATCGATCGCACGACGAGCACCGGGCGACCGCCGAAGCGGCTCTCGTGGGTCTCGGCGCTGAGTCTCGGCAGCGCAACGACGGCTGCCTGAGCCTCCACAACGGCAAACGCCGCGATCAGCGCGAACGTCAAGACCGCCGCGCGGAAACCGAATCGGACCGCCCGACTGCTCACTCGTGGTGACTGTGCATAGCCCGCATGTCGTCGTGTCTAGACACCCTGTCGACGCGCAAAGCGTACCGTCCTGCGTCGCGGTCGATACCCGCAGCACATCGGCGTCCTAGCCTCGCGGCGTAGGATCGCTCCCTCGCATGGCCGGGGCGGATCGCGCGGTGACGGACGAGCTGAGCTGGGAATCCCTGCTGGCTTGGCGCGTCGCGCGCCAGAGGCTCGCACAGCGCGCGCCGGCGCAGGAGTGGCTGGATGTCGTGCGACGGATCTGCGGGCTGCACGCCCAGGTTCAGAGCTCCGCCGAGTTGACGCTGTCCGCGCGCGTCGACGGCCTTGGACGCGATGTCGTCTCGCGCGCGCTGTGGGAGGAGCGTGTGCTCGTGAAGACCTGGGCGATGCGCGGCACGCTGCACCTCCTGCCAGCCGACGAGTTGGCGCTGTACGTCGGGGCCCAGGGCGTGCTGAAGCCGCGCTACGAACAGGCGAGCTGGCGCAAGGCGTTCGGCATGACGAGCGCCGACGCGGTCGCGGTCATCGATGCGATCCACACCGCCCTGGACGGTCCGCCGCTCACGCGCGACGAGCTCGCCGATGCGGTCACAGAGCTGCTCGGAGACGTCCACCTAGGCGAGTCCGTGCGCGGAAGCTTCGGCACCATGCCCAAGCTCGCGGCCTTCCGCGGCGACGTCGTCTTCGCGCCTTCGAAGGGCCAGAGAGTGCGCTTCACGCGGCCGGATCGCTGGCTCGGCGAGGACTGGAAGCCAGCCCCGGCGAAGGAGGCGATGGCCTGGGTGCTGCGCCGCCACCTCGCGGCGTACGGCCCGGTCACGCGCGAGAGCTTCGCGCGCTGGTTCGGCATGCCCTCCGCTGCACACGCCGGGCGGATCATCGCGTCGCTCGGTGACGAGGTCGCGCCGCTACGCCTGCCCGGCGGGCAGGCGTGTTGGATGCTGCGCACCGACGTCGCCGATGCCGTGACGGCGAAGCCTGCCGGCGCCGTCGCGCTCCTGCCGGGATTCGATCAGTACGTCGTCGCCGCCCCGCGCGAGGACAGCCCCGTGCTGCCAGCCGCGTTCAGGGGACGTGTGTACCGGCCTCAGGGCTGGCTGTCGCCGGTGCTGCTCGTCGACGGGCGCATCGAGGGCGTCTGGCGACATGAGCGCAAGGGCAGCCGGCTGTCGGTCACGATCGAGCCCTTCCAAGCCATCGACGGCGCGGTTGCGGCGGCAGCGCTGGTGCAGACCCAGCGATTGGCGGCGTTCCTCGGCACCGACGAGCCCGAGATCAGCTGGGCGTAGCCCGGCCCGAGACCGCCAAGCGACTCACTCCGGCGGCGGCACTCCGGTGCCCAGCGAGCGCTCGGACGCCGCCGCGCGCAGCTCGTAGGCACGTCTCGCCTCCGAGTCGGGCGCCGCGAGCGAGCGGTCGATGCGCAAGGCGCGGCCGAAGCCCTCGCGGACGCGCTGGGGCATCGCTCCGCCGAGCTTCGTCAGCGGGCCGACGTTGCGCGGGACGAACACCTCGAAGCGCGGATAGCGCAGCGCCTGCACGATGGCGTCGGCCACGTCCTCGGGCTGGATCTGCTTGATGAAGCGGCCCTCGGCAAGCCCGGCGGCGAGCTCCGTCTTGACGATCACCGGCATGACGCACGAGATCTCGACGCGGCTGCCGCGCAGCTCGTTGCGCGCTGCCTCGCTGATACCGACGACGAAATGCTTCGTGGCGGAGTACGTCGCTCCGCCCGCAAAACCGACCTTGCCGGCCGTCGACGCCATGTTGACGAGATGACCCTGGGGGCGCGCGAGCAGGCGCGGCAGCCCCTCCTTCATGCCGTGCAGCACGCCGTGGACGTTGATGTCGACCTGCCGGCGCGCCGTCGCGTCGTCCTCTTGGAGGAACGAGCCGAGCTGCATGATCCCGGCGTTGTTGACGAGCACGTCGATCGGACCGAGCCGCGCCTCGGTGATGTCGAGGAAGCGCCCGACCGAGGCGCGATCTACGACGTTGAGCTGTACGGCGATGGTTTCGGAGCCAAGCTCGGACGCCGTCCGCTCGGCGGCGTCCAGGTCGAGGTCGCCGATCGAGACGCGCATTCCGGCGCGCACGCAGGCCTGTGCGGTCGCGCGCCCGATGCCACGCGCGGCACCGGTGATCGCGATGACGCGTCCTTCGAGTTGACGTGCTTCGCGGGCCATGGCCCGTCGAGGCTAGCGAGATGCGCAGAATTGCGGGTTATCGTGTGCCGGTGCCCACCTTTCGGTTCGAGGGCCGGCGGATCGCCTACAGCGAGTTCGGCTCGGGTTCGCAGGCGGTCGTGCTCATCCACGGACTGCTGCTCTCCCAGCGCATGCACGAGCCGCTCGCAGCGGCGCTGGCGGCACGCGGTCACCGTGTCGTGACGATCGATCTGCTGGGCCACGGCCGCTCAGAGCGCCCGACCGAGCCGTGGTGCTATTCGGTGCCGATCTTCGCCGGGCAGGTCGTGGGACTGCTCGACCGCCTCGCGCTCGACGAGGCGGCGATCCTCGGCACCTCGCTGGGGGCGAACATCACGCTCGAGGTCTGCCGGATCGCCCCCGAGCGCGTACGCGGCATGGTCATCGAGATGCCGGTGCTCGATCACGCGCTGATCGCATCCGTGATCGCGTTCACGCCGCTCGCGCTCATGCTGACGTTCGGCGGCCCGGTAGCGCGGCTTGCGGTCGCGGCCGCTCGCGCGGTGCCGCAGGGCGCGCTGCCGTTCTGGGGCGATGTCCTGCTGGATACCGCGCGCCAGGAGCCCAAGCCGAGCAGCGCCGTCATGCAGGGCCTGTTCTCGGGTCGTATCGCCCCGAACTCGCTGCAGCGGCGGGAACTGAAGGCGCCGACGCTCGTGATCGGCCACCGGCGCGATCCCGTCCACCCGCTGACCGATGCCGGCATGATCGTCGATGAGCTGCCCAACGCGCGGCTGGTCGAGGCCCGCTCGATCCTGGAGCGCGTCGTCTCGCCGCAGCGGCTGACCGGTGAGATCGGCGCGTTTCTCGACGCCTGCTGGAAGGCCGACCAGCGCCAGACACGGCGCCCGCGCGCGGTCGGCGCTACTCGGCCTGCGTGATCTTCTCCGGCGCCTGGAGCGTGTACCTCGCGCGGAACGCGCGAATCGCGTCGAACATCCGGGGGCTGGCGGAGCGGCAGCCGAGCAGCTGTCCCCAGGCGGTGGCCGCGACGGCATAGGGCATCTTCGTGTTGTTCTGAAAGAGCAGCGCGAACCGGCCGTTGCCAGCGTTGACGCCGAAGTCGGTCTTCGTCGGCTCCTTCAGAACGCTCTGAAGCTGGCTGATGGTCCGTGCCGGCGTTCCCGGCTTGTACTGCAGCTCGATGCGCCCGTGCTCGAGCGAGTGCACGTAGTGCTCGGGCGCCGGAGTGCGAACTCCGGCGTAGTTGCCGTCGCTGGACCAGACCGGGTTGTGGTCGCCGGAGGTCGGCGGGTTGGTCTTGTAGGCGACGCGCCCCAAGACGTGCGCGGGGGGCGTAGAGCTGCCCTCGACCTTGGGGTGCGCAAGGCGGCAGCCCGCAGCCCTGGCGGCCGCGGCAAGCTTCGTCGTCTTGCGGGCCGGGATCGCGGCAGTCTGCGCCGGGAAGTCGACCGGGCGCCCGCCGCTCGTGATGACGTCGCGCGCGGGCTTCGGCGAAGCGTCGCCGCCGTTCGGGCTGGCGGCGGCGAGCACGATGGCAATGACGATCGCGCATGCGACGACGACCCCGCCGCCGATCTGTACGAGCCGGCGCCGTGGTTCTGACCCGGCGGGCGCCTCGCGGGGCTCCTTCTCCTCCTGGCGATCGGACACGTGCGATCCAGGATAACCCGCCGCTTGGGCGCGCTGGTCCAGGCAACCATCTAGGCTTCCCGCCGATGTCCCGCCGCCAGGAGGAGAAGGAGCGCCGCAAGCTCGAGCGCATCGAGCGCGAGCGCGCCGAGGCGGCAGCCGCGAAGCGCAAGCGCCTGCTCATGACCGCGGCCGGCGCCCTCGTCGCCGTTGTGGCGGTGGTGGCCATCGTGCTCGCGGTTTCGTCCGGCAAGAACGACACATCCGGCGGGCCGTCCGACGTTAACGGCGTGCCGTCGGTGGCGATCCCGGCACGCAAGATCACGAACCTGCAGGAGGCCGCCAAGGCCGCCGGCTGTGCGGTGCGCGAGTTCCCGGAGGAGGGTCGCGAACACATTCCCGACAACCAGTCGTTCAACGGTTACAAGACCAATCCGCCGACGTCAGGCACGCATCACCAGACGCCCGCGCAGGACGGGATCTACACCGCCGGCACCGAGCCCGCCAAGGAGAGCTGGGTGCACACGCTCGAGCACGGCCGGATCATCTTGCAATACAAGCCGGGCACCCCCAAGCGGGTCATCGGTCAGCTGCAGACACTCTTCAACGAGAAGGTGAAGGGCGGGCCCGCGGGCTACCACATGGTGCTGCTGCAGAACAACACGAAGATGCCCTACCAGGTCGCCGCCGTCGCCTGGCGCGCCTACATCGGCTGCAACGAGGTCAACGACAAGACCTGGGACGCATTGCGCGCGTTCCGCGACACGTACGTGGACAAGGGTCCCGAGGCAGTCCCGTAGGGCGCTGGCGCAAGCCAACGTGCAGAACCGCACCCCGTCGAGTGGCAGGGTGTTGTGAAGATCGATGCGCCGTCTCGCCGCAGCATTCGTGGCCGCAGGCCTGCTCCTCTGGTTCGCGGCCCCGGGCCTGTCGGTGCGCCCGCTGCACCCGCGGGTCGTGGAGTTCTCGCAGGCGCTCGCGCCGGCAACCGGCGCCGCTCGGCCGTGGCGCTCGGGTGTCGTCCGGGCGCCCAAGCGCTTCGATCTCGTCGGCCTGACCTGGAGGGCGCCGCGTTCGGTGCGCGCCCGGATTCGCGTGCTTGACGCCGCCGGGCGCTGGAGTCGCTGGACGCTGATGGCCGCAAACCACGCCGCCCGGGAGGGCGGGTCGGGCGCCGAGCCGGTCTGGACCGGCGGCGCCGACGCCTACGAGCTGCGCCTGGACCGCCGTCCGCGCGACCTGCGCGCGCACTTCGTCAACTCGACTGGGACGGCGACCGCCGCAGACCGCGTAAGAACGGCCTTGCGCCAGGCCGTCCACGGCGCTGTCACGGCAGTCGCGGGCACGCCGGCGGTCGCCCAGGGTGGCGGCGGCGCGCCGGCGATCATCCCGCGCGAGTCCTGGGCCGGCGACCAGTGCCCGCCGCGCGCAGCGCCCGCCTACGGCCAGGTGCAGATGGGCTTCGTCCATCACACCGTCAGCGCCAATGACCCCGCGCCGCAAGACAGCGCGGCGATCGTCCTGGCGATCTGCCGCTTTCACCGCAACACCAACAAATGGCGTGACGTGGGCTACAACTTCCTCGTCGACCGCTACGGTCAAATCTTCGAGGGGCGCGCAGGCGGCGTCGACCAAGCGGTGATCGGAGCGCAGGCGCAGGGCTTTAACGGCGTCTCGACCGGCGTCGCGAACATCGGCACGTTCTCGGGCGAGTCGCAGACCCCCGAGGGCATCGCCGCGACCGCCGCGCTGCTGGCCTGGAAGCTCAACCTGCACGGGGCGCCCGTGAGCGGCCAGGTGAGGCTCAACTCCGCCGGCGGCCCCTCCAGCCGCTACGCGGCAGGGACGCCGGCGACCTTCGAACGCATCTCCGGCCACCGCGACGCCGACAAGACCGCCTGCCCGGGCGAAGCCCTCTTCGCCCAGCTGCCGGAGATTCGGACGCGGGCGGCCGCGCTCGTCGCCGCGCTCGTCCCGGCGACGCCGGCCGCGCTGACGATGGATGCGCTGGACCGGGCGCTCGAGTTCCCGCAGGCCGCACAGCTGTCGGGTCGCGCGAACGCCGCCGGCGGAACGCCGCTGGCGGGTGCGCCGGTCTCGGTGCAGATGGCTACGGGCGCCGGCTTTCAGACGCTCCTGCGGACGACGACCGGCGATTTCGGGACCTGGTCGGCGCAGCTGCCGACGCAGTTCACGCGAACGCTGCGGGCCGTGACGCAGCTAGCGGACGGAACCTGGATCGCATCGCCGACGATCGACGTGCAGGTCGCGCCGCGGATCCGGCTGCGCGCCGCCCGCCGCGTGACCGCCCGGCGGACGTTCACGGTCAGCGGCAGCATGCGCCCGCGGCGGGCGCGTCTCGTGCTCGCGATCGCCCGCGAGGGGACCGACGAGCAGATGCACACCGTCGCGCGCGTTGCGGTGAAGGTCCGAGAGGGGCGCTTCAGGATCAAGGTGCGCCTCCGGCGGCCGGCACTGCACCGCCTGCGCGTCGCGTCGGTGGCAGACGCGCACAACATCCCCGGGCGATCGGGCGACGTGTATCTGCGCGCGGTGCGATCCCGGCGCTGACCCGGCTCGGTCCCCGGCGCACCGGCCACGCGACGGCAACGCGCAGTTCACGTACTCGACACACTTCGCACACAGCACGGAAATCACCCTCTGGGAGGTTGGCGATGTACCCACTGCCGCCGCCTTCGGAGGAGATATGAGCACGACCGTGCAAGCCCCGGAACCGACCGAGGCGGCAGCGCCCACATCCAGCCGAAGAGGCGGATGGATCGACGATTGGGATCCCGAGGACGAGACGTTCTGGGAGACCCGCGGCAAGAAGATCGCCAAAAAGAACCTGGCGCTGTCGATCTTCGCCGAGAACCTCGGCTTCAGCGTCTGGGTGCTGTGGACGATCATCGTCATCAACCTCGCGAACGCCGGCTTCACCCTGTCGCTGTCCGAGCAGTTCCTGTTGATCGCGCTCCCGAACCTCGTCGGCTCGACCCTGCGCATCCCTTATACGTTCGCCGTGCCGCGGTTCGGCGGCCGCAAATGGACGGGCATCAGCGCATCGCTGCTGCTGATACCGGTCCTGCTGCTGGCGATCCTCGTCCCGAGTGGCTGGCTCGCGGAGCAGAGCCACAGCACGCAGATGTGGGTGCTCGCCCTGTGCGCCGCGACGGCCGGCTTCGGCGGCGGCAACTTCTCCTCCTCGATGGCGAACATCTCCTTCTTCTATCCCGACCGCCACAAGGGCTTTGCGCTCGGCCTGAACGCGGCGGGCGGCAACCTCGGCGTCGCCGTCGCCCAGTTGCTTATTCCGCTGGTGATCATCATCGGCGTGCCGGCAGCGGCGGTGAAGCTGCCCGTCCACGAGGTGCACCTGGCCTACGCCGGCCTCATCTGGCTGCCGTTCATCGTGCTGGCAGCGCTCGGCGCGTGGCTGTTCATGGACAGCATCACCGATGCGAAGTCCGACGGGCGCTCGTACACGAAGTCCTTGAAGCACCCTCAGACCTGGGTCATGTCGCTGCTCTACATCGGCACATTCGGCTCGTTCATCGGCTACGCGTTCGCGCTGCCGCTCGTTATCAAGAACACGTTTCCGGAGTTTCTCGGCGCGCACCCGTTCATCGCGACGTATCTCGCGGGACTGGGCTTCGTGGGCGCACTGATCGGCTCGATTGCGCGGCCGTTTGGCGGCTGGATGTCCGACAAGCTCGGCGGCGCGAGGGTGACGCTGGCCGTGTTTCTGGGCGAGGCGCTGTTCACCGTGACCGCGATCATCGGCGTGAACGAGCACAGCTTCCCGATCTTCTTCGGCTCGTTCATGGCGATCTTCCTGCTCGCCGGCATGGGTAACGGCTCGACCTACCGGATGATCCCGTCGATCTTCGCCGAGCTCGGGCGCAAGGAGGCCGCGGAGAACGGTCTGGAGCCCAAGCAGACGGCGCTGAGCTTCAAGCGCCAGGCGGCGGCGGTGATCGGAATCGCCGGCGCGATCGGCGCCTTTGGCGGCTTCCTCATCCAGGTCGTCTTCCGCGAGGCGAGCCTCGGCGTCTCCGCCGCGGTCAAGGCCGCCACGACGCCGGCCGAGAAGCTCTCGGTCGCGCAGTCGATGGCCGACTGGTCGATCCCCGCCCTGTACGTCTTCCTCGGCGCGTACGTCGTCTTCGCGGGGATGACGTGGTTCTTCTACCTGCGCACGAGCTTTGCGACCGACAAGGTGCCGAGCTTCGCACACGCCTCGATCTGACGGCCCTTACTTGTAGTCGTTCTTCGGCCCCACGTCCATCTCGACGCTGACGTCCGTGCCCCGCCCGCGCAACCGCGGGCGGTTCTCGGACCCGGGCTTGCTGTACAGCTCGAGCGGCTCGATGACGACGCCGTCGGGCATGTTGCGGATGATGCCCGGCACGCAGCTGTAGACCCTGTCGTCGTTGTTGGCGCTATCGGCGGAGATGCTGACGTTCGTGCCGCTTCCGTTGTCGATGCTGAGCGACACCTTGTAGCGGTGAAAGGAGCCGCTGCCGTTTGACTGCGCCGAGTAGGCGACGGGCACGACCGCGACGATGTCGGGCGTCAGGCGGATCTCGACGATCTCCTTCTGCTCGTCCTTCGCGCCCCAGAGCTTCTTGCCGGTCGCGCGCTGCACGTCGCCGAGGTGCTTGACCGCTCCGTTGCCGTAGTTTATGAGCTTCTTGACGCCCTTGGCGCCGAACGTGGCCACGTCGACCTGCGTGCCGTCCTTGGTCATCACGAGGGCGTAGACGTCGTAGTCGGTGCCGCTGCGCCAGGAGACCGATGCGGTGATCTTGGCCGTCTTCTCCATGATCACCGGAGCATCGCCCTTGCGCAGGTTGATGTTGCCGCTGACCTTCTTGAAGTCCACCTTCGGGGCCGCGGCGGGGGCGGCCGCGGCCGGCGGCGGCGAAGTGGGCGCCGGCGCGCTCGGAGCGGGCGCCTCGACGTCCACGCCATGCGCCGTCGCCAGCCCATGCAGGCCCGAGCTGTAGCCCTGCCAGACCGCACGGACCTTGTTCGCGCCACCGCGCACGTACACCTCGGCAACGACGATCCCCTTCTCGGTCTTGAACTCCGGAGCCGGAAACAGGCGCACCTGCTCCTGCCCGCCGACGACGACGGTGCCGACGAGATCGGCGACGGCCGCGAAGCCCCGGCCCGCGTCCTCGGTGAGCGTCACGACGATCTTCTCCACGCCTGCCGGCAGGCGTGCCAGATCGAACGCGAGCCGGTGGGTCACCACTCCGCCAGACGTCGCCGGCTGCTCGTAGCGGGCGCTTGCTCCCTCCGCCTGCGGCTGGTTGAAGAACACCATGTCCGCGTCACCGCGGACCTTGTTGTCTGCACCGACGAGGAACGCCGTGAGGTTGACGTCGACGGCGCTGTCGGCACGATGGCGGACCGTCACCTCGCCGGCGGGGGCGGGGAGGGTCGTGTTCGCGCCCATGGCGAGATCGCTGCTCATCGCCGCATCTTCACACGATCCTGCGCCCTGGGGCATCACCGCGCGCAAACGGACTATGCGACGCTACGCAGGACGCCACGGCCCCGAAGCGAAGGACAGACCCATGGGATTCCTCGACAACCTCAAGTCACAGAGCCAGACGTACGCCGACCAGCTCAAGACGAAGGCCGGCCAGTTCAAGAATCAGGACTTCGCCAAGGCCTCGATGGCGATGGTCGCGCTCATCGCCGCCGCCGACGGCTCGATCGACGCGTCGGAGAAGCAGAAGATGACGGGCTTCATCACGTCGAACGACACGCTCTCGATCTTCGATCCGAGCGATCTGAAGGGCTACTTCGACGGCTACGCCTCCAAGCTCGAGGCCGACTATGACTTCGGCAAGGTCGAGGTGATCCAGGCGATCGCCAAGCTCAAGAAGAAGCCCGACCAGGCCCGCGCCGTCGTGCAGGTCGGCATCATCATCGGCGGCGCCGACGGCAACTTCGACGCCGACGAGCAGCGCGCGCTGAAGGAAGCCTGCAACGCGCTCGGCATCCCGCCCTCAGACTTCGACCTCTAACGGCGCGCCCACCGCGCGCCGAACGGCCGCGGCAACGTCACTCACCCAAACAGGCGCCAGCGCCGCCGTGTGGCCGGCGACGCACCATCGTCTGGTGGTGACGGCTGAGGGGTTGGTGGTGATGACGTGGCCGTGCCACGCCGCGGCGGCGCCGGGTTGTCGCACCTGTTCAGGCGCACGTGGATCGACGCTGCGGCGCACGGCTCGTCCGCGGCGCCTGCCTCCACGGGCACCAGGGCGACGAGATCGCGCGCGACCTCGAGCCATCCGGGCGACGCGCCGTCCACCCGCTCGGCTCTGACCAGCGCCAGGTGCGCGATGTATCCCAGGCCGGCGCGGCCCAGCGACGCCTGCTGTGAGCGCACGCGGTCGGCGAAGCCTTCGGGAACGCGGGCGCCGTCCGGCAGTCCGTTCAGCTCTCGCACGAGCAGCTCGTTGCGCACCTCGGTGCCGGGTCCGGTCCAGCGCCGAGTGGGAATCCAGGGCAGGTTGTTGCGGTGGCTCGTGGCATCCGGCGTCATCGATCGCATCATCGTCTCGGCCTCTGTCGCCGCCTGTTCGACGTACTCCAGCCCGCTCTGGAGATCCTCCATAACCTGCGTGCGCGGCAGCTGCAGCGCGGCGAAGTTCACGGTGACCGCCGGCGGGCCGTGAAGCCCGACCTCGTCGACGAGCCCGAAGCGGACCGGGCTGAGCAGCGTGTTGCCCTGCGCGAGTGCGCGCCACAGGCCGGCGCGCGGCGTGACGTTGGCGCGCAGGATGCGCTCGACGATGATCGCCCAGGCACGCGACGTGCCCGCGAGCAGGCTGGGTCCGATCGACAGCTGTCCGTGCTCCACCAGCGCGAGCAGCGCCGCGGGCTCGTCGACGAGCGGCAGGCATTGGTTGGCCAGCAGGCGCTCGCGGACGTCCGCCCACGCCTGCGTCTCCTGCAGCTCCTCGGCCACACCGAGCCGCAGCTCGCGCGGGATCTCGGCGGTGATGTGGCGCGGGAAGGGCCAGCCGATCGCCTGCACACGCGACGAGAACGAGTACGCCGCGACCCAGACCTCGCTGAGCAGCGCCTTGACGAGCGCGCTGTCGAGGTTGCGTTCGGCGGCGTGGGCCACAGCGGACGCGGTCGCGTTTCCCTGCTCGTCGACGATCACCCGCGCCAGGGGCGCCTCGCCGGTCACACGCAGCGCCGCCTCGGCGCTCGCGTCGGTGAACTGCCCACGGCCCAGCGGCACGATCGCGACGATCTGGACGGCTCCGTCGATCGCTTCGTAGCGCAGGCGCAGGTGCACGCCCCTGATCTCGAAGTCGACGAAGCGGCTGTCACCGCCTCGGGGTCCGGGCCCGACGACGCTGTCGAGCAGATCGCGCAGTGGCCGCGGGCCGACCTGCGGCGAAGGCCCCGTGTGGCTGCGCGCCGGCGGCGGCGCCGGGCGGCTCGGCGCGGCGCCGGCGGGGGCGTTGAACGCCGCCTCAGGGAGCCCGATCGCGCGCGCCATCGCGGGGATGCCGTCCTCCCAGCCCGAGGCGACCGCGCGCACCTTCCAGCTGCCGTGGCGCCGGTAGATCTCGAGGATCTCCACGGCGCGCAGCAGCCCGGCCTGCTGCGACACGGCCACCGTAAAGCGGTGCGTGCCGTCGACGCTGACGTGCGCCTGGGCGGGCACGAGCACGCGCGTGCGGCTCTCCGACCAGACGAGCAGGCGCAGCCGCGTGATCGACTCCGGGATCGACGCCAGCGCCAGCCGCACCTGTGCGCGGTTGGCGCCGTCGACGGTCGGTGGCGCCACGCCATCGGCCGGCGTGAGCGGGCGGGTGACACCGCGCTCCTCGACCGCGAGCAGCACCCCGCCGAGGTTGCCGGCAGACAGCTCGACGGAGATCTGGCGGCCGTCCAGCGACTGGTTTGCACCGGGGCTCAGGGAGACGATCGCGCTCACGGCAACCGACGCTAGCAGGGCATTTCAGTGTGTTCGCGGTTGTCCCGATCAGCGTTACGGATTAGTGTCCTGAACATGATCGACACCCCCGATGCGCCGCCCGGAGACGTCGAGGCCGGGGCGGATTCCGGGCACGACGAGAACGGATCGGCCGAGCCGCAGAACCCGGTCGCAGCGACCTCGAGCGGCGAGGACACAGAACTGGAGGCCGCGGAGGACTCCTCGGCCGGCGAGGAAGTCGTCGCGCAGGACCTCGACGGCGAGGCGGTCGGACTGGAGGCGGCGGAGACGCAAGGCGTTGCGCTTCAGGCGCCCGCGCCGGCTCCTCCCGAGGACCCCGCCGTCCTCGAGCTTCGCACCCAGGTCGCCGAGCTCACCCGGTCGCTCGCCGCCACCCAGCGCCGTGCCGACGAGCTGGCGACCGTCGCTCGCAAGCAGACCGAGATGGCCGACGAGCTGCACGCCGACAACCGCCGCCTGCGCGGCGGCGAGATCCGCGAGGCGGTGGCGCCGCTCGTGCGCGGCCTCGCGCGGTTGGCCGACGACCTCAGCCGCATGCGCGCCACCGCGACCACGGCGGCCGAGGATCTCGCCTACCTCGACGGTCAGGTCGCGGAGCTCCTGCACGATGCCGGCGTGCTGAAGGTGCGGGCCCAGATCGGTGAGCCGTTCGATCCGCAGTGCCACCAGGCGACCGGCTCTGCGACGACCGCCGACAGTGCCCTGAACCGCACGATCGCCGAGGTTCGCCGCGCGGGGTTGCGCCGCGACGACGGGCGGATGCTGCGCCCCGTTGACGTCGTCGTGTTTCGCTACGTCGCGCCGGCGCCGCCCGCAGCGCAACCAGCAACCGAAGAGGTCACATGAGCGCAGGCAAGGTCTTTGGCATCGATCTGGGCACGACGTACTCCTGCATCGCCCAGGTCGACAGGTTCGGGCGTCCGGAGGTGCTGAGCAACATGGACGGCGATCAGACGACCCCGAGCGTCGTGCAGTTCCAGGGCGACGACGTCGTCGTCGGCAAGCTCGCCAAGCGCTCGGCGCGGATCGATCCCGACAACGTCGCGCAGCTCGTCAAGCGCCACATGGGTGAGCCGGACTGGCGCTTCGACGCGGGCGGGCGCGAGTGGTCGGCCGCCGGGGTCTCGTCGCTCGTCGTCGGCGCTCTGGCGAGGGATGCCGAACGGGCGACAGGCGAGAAGGTGCAGGACGTCATCATCACGGTGCCGGCGTACTTCGGCAACGAGGAGCGCAAGCAGACCAAGCTCGCCGGTGAGCTGGCGGGCCTGAACGTGCTCGACCTGATCAACGAGCCGACCGCGGCCGCCTACTCCTACGGGTTCGGCCAGGAGGGCGCGGCGGACGAGACCGTGCTCGTCTACGACCTCGGCGGCGGCACGTTCGACATCACGATCATCCGCCTGGAGGGCCGCGACATCCGCGTCGTCGCAACCGACGGCGACCACGAGCTCGGCGGCGCGAACTGGGACTCCGAGCTCGCCGGCCTGCTCGCCGAGCGCTTCCTCGCCGAGCGCCCCGAAGCGCCCGATCCGTTCGACGACGTCTACGCCGAGGCCGACCTCATGACGCAGGCCGAGGAGGTCAAGCAGTCGCTCACGCAGCGCGACCGCGCCGACGTCATGGTCTCAAGCGGTGCCGAGCGAGCGAGCGTGAAGGTCACCCGGGAGGACTTCGAGGAGGCGACGAAGTCGCTGCTGAACCGCACGCTGGAGCTCACGCGCCGCGCGCTCGATGCGGCGAGCGAGCTCGGCACGAGCCAGATCGACCGCTGCCTGCTCGTCGGCGGCTCCTCGAAGATGCCCGCCGTCGCCCGGCGCCTGCAGGAGGAGTTCGGCTTCGCCGGCCAGCTCGCCGATCCAGACCTCGCGGTCGCCAAGGGCGCCGCGCTCTACGGCCAGAAGAAGCTGCTCGAACGCACCGTGCAGCAGGCGACCGACGCCGGGGTCGACCTGACCAAGGCGATGGCCGACGTCGCCGCCGAGCACGGGATGACGTCCGAGGCCGTCGAGTCGGTCGTCAAGACGCAGATCGTCAACGTCTGCTCGCAGGGGTTCGGCGTCATCGCGCTGCACGACAACGTCGACACCGCCGTCTTCCTCGTCCATCGCAACGACGCGGTGCCGCTGCGCGTCGAGGAGACCTTCTACACGATGGCCGACGACCAGTCGACGATCAGCGTGCAGGTCTTCGAGCAGGGCGGTGCCGACGAGTCCGCGAACCCGTCCGACAACACGATCCTCGTCCGCGGCGAGATCGCCGACCTGCCGCCGGGCTACCCGCGCGGGACCGAGGTGACGGTGCGGATGGCGATGGGCGGCGACGGCATCTTGACGGTGACCGCACACCACGCCGCCCAGCTGCAACCGCTGACGCTGCAGGTCGACACGGGGTCCGCGATGAGCTCGAAGGAGATCGACGCCGAGAAGGACGCGGTCTCGCTGCTCAAAAACAAGTTGTGACCGCCCGCCATTGCTCGACCGTCGCCCGCGCCCGCGTCGAGCCGCACAGCGGTTTCTCGCGATGACGCTGCCGGCGTTCGACGGCTCGGAGTACCGCCGCACGGTGCTCAGCCGGTTGCGGGAGCGCAACCCGTCCGAGATCGAGGATTTGTTTTGGCTCGCTCACGTGCCGCGCGAGGTCGATGACGCGGCGGCAAT
This sequence comes from Solirubrobacteraceae bacterium, assembly GCA_033855115.1. Lineage (GTDB taxonomy): Bacteria > Actinomycetota > Thermoleophilia > Solirubrobacterales > Solirubrobacteraceae > CADCVQ01. Next base: position 9,118 of record JAWVGJ010000098.1, on the reverse strand, counting down.
CGCGGCGCGGCTACGCGAGACCAAGGGCTTTCTCAACAAGGAACGAAGCCGCGCGCGGCAGGCGGCGGTGGCCCTGGCGGTGCTGAAGCAGTGGCCGCGCGTGGAGGGCGTGCTCGTGGACCCCGCGGCGCGCAGCGCGCTGCGCGAGCGGCTGGCCAGTGCGCGGGGGCAGGAGATGGGGCCAGGGAGACCGGGGTCCGGACGGGTGGGCCGTGTCCGGCGCCCGTCCGCGGGCGCGGCGGCGTCGGACCCCGCCGCGCGACGACGCCGCCAGGCCACATCGAGCCTCGACGAGCTCGCACGCCTGCGCCAGGAGCCCGAGCTCGCCGAGGACCTCTTCGCCTTCCTCGGCCTGCCGGTCACAGCAACCAAGCCGATGATCGAGGAGCGGCTCGTGCGCGTCGGCGAGGTCAACCGGCGCCGGCGGCCCGACCGCGAGCGCACGCTCGTCGACGAGCTTCTCGAGCATGCCCGCGAGCTGCTCGTCAACGGCGACCCACAGGTCTACCTCGCCGGCTCGACCGACTCCGCGCTCGACAGCGTCCTCGACGCGCTGCTGGCCGCCGACGAGCAGGGCGCCCAGCGGGCGCTGGCGCGCGCGCACACACACGGGATCGGCGACGCGGCGGCGCTGGCCGCAGCCGCGGCGGTCGCCGGTTACGCCGGCGATGCGCTGCCGCTGAGCGCGATCGGGCTGGGCATCTGGTGCCCGTCGTGCACGCACGTCAACGCCGTCGGCGCGCCCGTGTGCGGCGGCTGCGGCGCAGCGCTGAGCATCGTTTGCACGAGCTGCCGCGCGCCGGCCGCGGCCGATCTCGCGCGCTGCCCGTCGTGCGGCGCATCGCTGGACGACGCGCGGGCTCCGCTGCTTGCGCGACGCATCCAGGCGCGCGCCCAGCAGTCCGCGCTGGCCCAAGTCGAGGCTGCACCGGAGGCCGAGCGCCAGGCGCTGCTGGCCCGCCTCGCCGGCGAGCACCCCGACTGGGAGGAGGTGCGGCGGCGCGTGTCCTCGATGCCGCCACGACCGCCCGCCCACGTGGCGGTCGCCATGACCGGCGGGGAGGCGCGCCTGTCGTGGCCGCGAAGCGACGAGCCGGGGGTCGACGCGTACCTCGTCGAGCGCGTCGAGGGCGGTTGCACTCGCGTGCTCGGGCGCACCGCGGTGACGACGTGGTCGGACGCCCAGCCGCCCGCGCCCGACACGACGTGGACGGTGCGCGCGCTGCGCGGGGAGTCGGCATCCGCGCCGTCCACGCCGTCCGCGGTTGCGCGCCCCGCTGCGGCGCCGCCACAGCGGGGCGGCGCGCTTGCCGATGTGAAGGCGGTCGCAGGGTTGCCCGTGGAGCTGTCGTGGCGTGCGCCGGCGGGCGCGCAGGTCGTGCTCGTCCGTATCGAGCGACGTTCCGAAGGCGACATCCAGCGCCGGCTCTCCGTCGACCCGGCGGGGTACCGCGACCGCCAGGTCGGGCGCGGCCGGCGCTACGAGTACCGCGTGTCGATCGCCGGCTCCTCGGAGCCTGCGGCGGTGCTGGAGCTCGAGGCCGGGAGCGGAGCGACGGTCCATGCGACGCCGGGCGTGGCCCGGGCGAGCGAGATCCCTTCGGGCGCCATCGACGGCGTCGGAGCGGTTCGCGACGCCGACGGGCGCCTGCGGGTGACGTGGCACTGGCCCTCGGGAGTGACCGAGGCGTATGTCGCATTCGACGCCCGGCCGCCAACGCAACCCGGCGGCCAGGGGCGCAAGGTGACGAACATGCGCTACGAGCTCGACAACGGCGCCCTGCTGGACGCTGTGCCGGCGGGCGCTCATGTGGCAGTCTTTGCGGGCCGCCGTGACGCTGCCGGCATCCTGCGATGGGACGTGGCAACCGAGCGCTCACGGATGGTTGCCCCGTGAACACATCTCTCGTCGACCTCGCCGACGGCCTGCTCGCGTCCGCCGAGGAGCGCCTCGCTCCCGAGGGCATGGACATGGCGCGCCACTTTCTGCTCGTCGCGCGCCGCTTGGCGGAGGCCGAGATGACGCTGGCGCGGCTCGACGAGCCGGCGAGCCCGTTCGAGCAGTCCGACGAGCGCCTGCGCACGAGCGGCGCGAGCTACGCGGTGATGGAGGCCGCGCTCGCGTTCTGGGGGCTGGCCGTCCGCCTGCGCGCGCGCTTCACCGGTGCGCATTCGCGTCGCGCATCCGAGCCGCTGCGGATGGGGCTGCGGACGCTTGCTCGCTCGGCGCAGCTGCCGGGCGACGGCCACGATCTGCTCGGGCGCGCCGCGCGCTCGCTGGCGCTCTCGTCAGCGGCGGTCGAGGCCGCCGAGCACGAGGACCACGCGCGCCGCTACGGCGTACGCTTCGACGACCTCATCGAGCAGCTTGTCGGCGTTGGCGTGCTGAGCCTGCTGGCGGTCGTTGCCGTAGTACAGGAGGACAGCGAACTACGCTGAGCTGGCCGTCAGCTGTGCTTTATGAGCCAGAAAGTCAAGATCGCCAAGCTTTCCATGAACCCCAAAACAAGGAGAACCATGAGTGTTTCGCTGACCAAGGGCGGCAACGTCTCGCTGAGCAAGGAGGCGCCCGGCCTGACCAACATCCTGGTTGGCCTCGGGTGGGACGTGCGCACCACCGATGGCGCTGACTTCGACCTCGATGCCAGCGCGATCATGCTCAACGACGCCGACAAGTCGATCTCCGACAAGCACTTCATCTTCTTCAACAACCTCAAGTCCCCCGACGGCTCAGTCGAGCACACCGGCGACAACCTGACCGGCGAGGGCGAAGGCGACGACGAGGCGCTGAAGGTCAACCTGTCGACGGTTCCGACCGAAGTGCAGTCGATCGTCTTTCCCGTGTCGATCTACGATGCCGACTCCCGTAGCCAGAACTTCGGCCAGGTGCGCAACGCGTTCATCCGGGTCGTCAACGACGCAAACAACTCCGAGATCGCCCGCTACGATCTATCCGAGGACGCGTCGACCGAGACCGCGATGGTCTTCGGGCAGGTCTACCGCAACGGAAACGAGTGGAAGTTCCGCGCCGTCGGGCAGGGCTGGGCCACGGGCCTCGCCGGTATCGCCCGCGACTACGGCGTGAGCGTCTAACGCGCTCCCGGCCGATCCCGACAACCACCCTTTGCTGACCGCGGGCCGGGCGCGCCACGTGCCCGGCCCGCATCCATGTAGGAGTCACACTTGCCATCGCTGAAAACGTTCCGTATCCCCGTCGCCGCGACGGTCATCGCCGTCATCGCGGCGGGAGTATTGGATAGCGTCGAAGTCGCCCTGATCCTTGCGTTGCTGTGCGTCCTGGAGATCTCGATCTCCTTCGACAACGCGATCGTCAACGCGACCGTGCTGAAGACGATGACTCCGAAATGGCAGCAGGTGTTCCTGACCTGGGGCATCCTCATCGCCGTCTTCGGGATGCGGCTGATCTTCCCGATCGTCATCGTCGCCGCAGCCGCCGGCCTCGGTATTCCCGAGGTCGTCAACCAGGCCCTGACCAACCACGAGCTCTACGCCACGAACCTCAGGGAGGCCAACGCGGTCATCGCCGCGTTCGGTGGCATGTTCCTGCTGATGGTGTTCCTCTCGTTCTTCGTCGACGAGGAGAAGGACGAGCACTGGCTGGGCGTCGAGCGCCCGCTGACCGGTCTGGCCACGCTCGCCTCCATCGGACCGGCGATCGGCGCCATCACGCTGCTGATCGTCTCCCAGATCGTGAACCCGGCAAAGCAGGCCGAGGTTCTCGTCGCCGGGCTGGCCGGGCTCATCTGCTATCTCGTCGCCAGCGGCGTCGCCGAGCGTCTGGAGCCCGAGGCCGTCGAGGAGGAGGGCCGCGAGGAGAGCGCACCGGTGCATAGCAAGGGCGCCGGATCCGCAGCAGTCGGCGCAGCGGCCAAGGGCGGTCTCGCGACGTTCCTCTACCTCGAGCTGCTCGACGCGTCGTTCAGCTTCGACGGTGTCATCGGGGCGTTCGCGATCTCCAAGAACATCATCATCATCGCGATCGGTCTCGGTCTCGGTGCGCTGTACATCAGGACGTTGACCGTCTATCTCGTGCGCCAGGGGACCCTCGATACCTATCGCTACCTCGAGCATGGCGCCCATTGGGCCATCGGCGTACTGGCGGTGCTGCTGTTCATCGGGATCGAGCACCACGTTCCCGAGCTCGTCACCGGCCTGCTCGGCGCCGGCCTCATCATCGCCGCGTTCCTGTCCTCGCTGTACGCCAACCGCAAGGACGAAAGGCGAGCGGACCCCAGCACCACCATCGCGCCGGAAGGAAGTACCTGATGCCGATCGACTACACCAAGCGGCCCTCCAAGAGCGCCGCGCCGGCTCCCGCAGCGCCGACCTCGAGCGGGCCCATCTCGCTGACCAAGCGCGGCCAGCAGGTTAACCTGACCAAGGGTGGCGGTGGCGGCCCGGTGCGCATCAACCTCAACTGGAACCAGCAGCCGCCACCGAGCAGCGGTGGTGGCGGTGGCGGGATGCTCAAGCGTGCCCTCGCGAAGGCCGCCGCCGGGGCCGGCGGAGGCGGAATCGACCTCGACCTCGGCTGCCTCGTCGAGATGGCCGACGGCACCAAGGGCGCCGTTCAGGCTCTGGGCAACAGCTTCGGCTCGCTGGATCAGCCGCCGTGGGTGAAGCTGGACAAGGACGACCGCTCAGGCAGCTCGACCGACGGCGAGAACCTGTTTGTATCGGAGAAGCATTCGGCCGACATCAAGCGGCTGGCCGTCTTCGCGTTCATCTACCAGGGCGCGAAGAACTGGTCGCAGGCCGGCGGGCGGGTCACAATCCACCCGCCCTCGGGGGCCCCGGTCACGATCGCGCTCGACGAGGCGCGCGACGGCGTGGGCATGTGCAGCATCTGCCTGATACGCGGCGGACCGAATGGCTTTACGGTTCAGCGCGAGGTGCAGTACGTCAGCGATCATCGCGAGCTCGACAAACTGTATGACTGGGGAATGTCGTGGACGCGTGGCAGTAAGTGATCTGACCGCGACGGGACTGCGCCGCTTCGCGCACCTTGGCGCCGAGGCGGTCGACTCGTTCTTCGAACTGGCGCCGACCCCGTTGCGCGGCCCGTCCGGCGCCGAGGGCGTCGGTGCGGCGCTGGGGGCCGTGCTCTACAGCCCGGCGACGCTCGAGCACGCCGCCGAGCGCCTGTTCCGCGGCTCGTGGCCGGGCGTGACCGCGATGGTGTTCTGCCTCGAGGACGCGATCGCCGACCGCGACCTCGAGGAGGGCGAGCGCCGCGTGCAGCGGCTGCTCGAGACGGCGCGCGCGATGGTCGACGGCGCCGGAAGTCGCAGCGCCGTGCCCTACCTCTTCGTGCGCGTGCGAAGCCCAGAGCATTTCGAGCATCTGCTGCGCTGCTGGGGGTCGCTGGCCGACGAGCTCGACGGCGTCGTCCTGCCGAAGCTCGGCGCGCTGCAGGCCGCGCGCTACATGGCGCTCATGGCGGGCGCCCAGACAGGGCGCGACCGCCCGCTGTGGGCACTACCGATCCTGGAGGGGACGGACATCGCGCTGCGCGAATCGCGACTCGAGGCGCTGCTGGCCGTGCGCGAGACGATCGCCGAGCACCGCGCGCTCGTGCCCTGCGTGCGGATCGGTGCAACCGACCTGTCGGGCCTGTGGGGCCTGCGACGCCCGCGCGACTTCACGATCTACGACGTCGCGGTCGTACGCGACATCATCGCCGACGTGGTCAACCTGCTCGGCCGCGATCCGGACAGCCCGTCGATCAGCGGCCCGGTCTGGGAGTACGTTCGCGACGAACCGGTCTTCAAGCCGCGCCTGCGTGAGACGCCGTTTCTGGAGGAGTTCGGGGCGCAAGACGGCCCGAAGGTCCGCCGCCGGCTGGTGTCGGCCGCGATCGACGGCCTGCTGCGCGAGACGATGCTCGACCGCGCCAATGGCCTGCACGGCAAGAGCGTGATCCATCCGGCGCACGCGCCGGTGGTCGATGCGGCGCACGTCGTCTCCCACGAGGAATGGACGAGCGCGCTGGCGGTCCGCGCTGCCTTCGACGCCGGGGACGGCGTCAGCGCAGGCCGCGGCGCCCCGCGGATGAACGAGCCCAAGCCGCACGCGCAGTGGGCGCAGCGCACGCTCGCGCGGGCCGGGACGTTCGGGGTGCTGCGCCCGGAGCACACGTTCCTCGCGCTGCTGCAGGAGCCCGCCGGTGCTGGTGGCGCTGGCTGAGCGCGCCAACCGTCGGCGATCGTTCCTGCTGGTCTCCACCGTGCTCGGCAAGCACCTGCCGGTGCCGGCTGCCCGCTGCCGGCTGGCGGGACTCGCGCTCGGGCTGCGCGTCGCCGGCGACGCGCGGGCGGCGCGCGCCGAGGGTGCGCTGTTCGGCGACGAGGCCGCGGCGCTCGTGGACGAGATCGAGTCTCTGCCCGCACGGACGGAGCAGCCGTTCGTCGTCATCGGCATGGCGGAGACGGCGACCGCCTTGGGCGAGCAGGTCGCCAGCGCGCTCGACGCGTCGTTGTTTGCGACGACGACGCGCCAGGCGGCCGGCATGCAGCGCGGAGTGCGCTTCGACGAGCTGCATTCGCACGCCCCGGCACAGTGGATCGTCGCTCCGCACGGCGGTTGGCCGGACGGGGTCGTGGCGATCGTCGATGACGAGCTGACGACCGGCGCGACGGCCGCGCGGCTGATCGAGGTGCTCCAAACACAGGCGCCGCGCGAGCGCTACGTCGTCGCGGCGCTCGTCGACGGACGCGCCGGCAGCGACGGTCCGCTGGCGCAGTGTGCGGCCCGGCTCGGCGTTCGAATCGATGTCGTTGCGCTGCAACGGCGCGGCGCGGAGGCGCGCACGCAGCCTGGCTGGAGCGGTGGGACGCTGCCCGCGCGATCCTCGAACGGCCGGCCGGCATCCTCAGAGGTGCGCGACGTCCGCGTCGGCTTCGGCGGACCGCTTCAGCACGAGGGACAGGACTGCGCGGCGCGCCGGTCGCTGGCCGAGGCGGCGGCCGTCGCGGCCGCCGAGGTGGGGCCGCTCGCCGAGGACGCGCTCGTGCTGGGCACAGGCGAGCATCTGGCGTTCGCCCAGCGCTGCGCCGCGCTTTGCGGGGGCGCGCTGACCAGTTCGACCACGCGCAGCCCGGTGCTGGTGAGCGACCGCGAGCGGTATCCGATTCGTGACGGGCTGGCATTCGCCAACCCCGATGATCTGGACGTCCCCGGTTTCGCCTACAACGTCTGCGCGTCGCAACGCCCGTCGATCGTCGTGCACTTTCAGGATCGCGCCCACCGCACGCGCGGCCAGGAGCTGCTCGCCGCCCTCCAGCGCGCCGGCGCCCGCGAGCTCGTGGCGGTGACGCTTGCGGACTGAGTCGCGCATTCCCGCGCCGCCGCACCTCGGTTCCTACGAGCCCGCCGACGTGACGTTCCTGCTGACCAAGCTGAAGGCCGACGGCCTGGAGCTGCCGGCGCAGACGCGACGCCAGCTCTTGCGCGACGGCGGCCACTACGCCGAGACGCTGCCGATCGAGTACCGCCCGACCCAGCGCTACGAGCGGCTGTTCGAGGAGCTGCTGGAGCAGTACGCGCAGCGCATCGCGCTGCAGACGCGGGTGCTTGCGCGGCGCGTGCTGGCCGAGCACGGCGACGAGCCGGTGCTCGTCTCGCTGGCGCGTGCCGGGACGCCGATCGGGGTGCTCCTGCGGCGGGCGCTCGCGCTCGAGGGAGTGGACGCGCCACATGCCACCGTCTCGATCGTCCGCGGGCGAGGCCTCGATCCGCGCGCCCTGCTTTACCTCACGGAGCGGTTCGCGCCCGAGCGCTTGGTATTCGTCGATGGCTGGACGGGCAAGGGGGCGATCCAGAGCGAGCTCGAGCAGGCGCTCGCGGCACACGCGCAGGAGCATGGCGTGCAGATCCCCGCGCGGCTGGCCGTCCTGACCGATCCCGCCCATGTGGCCGAGCTGTGCGCCTCGCGCGAGGACGAGCTGATCCCGTCGGCGTGCCTGAACTCGACGGTCAGCGGACTGATCAGCCGCACGGTCATCCGTCCCGACCTCCTGGGTCCGGAGGCGTTCCACGGCGTACGCGTGTACCGCGAGTTCGCCGACCGCGACGTGTCGCGGGCGTACGTCGACACGATCGCCGCCCGCTTCGATGCGGTCAGCGGCGAGGTCGACGGCGCGCTGGCCCGCGTGGCATCGCTCGCGCCCGCCGACGGGCGCGGGATGCGCGAGGTTCAAGCCGTGCAGGAGGAGTGGGGAATCGACAGCGTCCACCACGTCAAGCCGGGCATCGGCGAGACCACGCGCGTGCTGCTGCGCCGCGTGCCGCGCTGCGTGCTCGTCAACCCGCGCCACGCCGGGGATCGCCTCGATCACGTGCTGCTGCTCGCGCAGGAGCGCGGCGTTCCGGTGAAGGAACGCGCCGGAGACGTCTACGCTTGCTTTGGCCTGATCGAACCATGACACGCGTTCTCTTCGCAAGCGATCTCGATCGCACGCTCATCTATCCGCTGCGGTCGCTGCCGATGGGTCAGAACGCCACGGTCATCGAGCACCACCATGGCCGCGGTGTCACCGTCGCGACGGATGAGGCGTTGCGCGCGCTGCGTGAGCTCGCCGCGCGCGATGCGTTTGTTCCTGTCACCACTCGTTCGCGCATGCAGCTGGAGCGCATCTCGCCTGTCTGGCAGCTGGCAGTCCAGGGTTGGGCGATCTGCTCGGACGGCGCGACGCTCCTGCATCAGGGATCGGTGGACCCCGATTGGTGCGCGCAGGTCGACGACATCTGCGCCGCATCTGCCCCGCTCGAAGAGGGCTTGGAGGTCTTCAAGCGCGAGGTCGGCTCGCCGGGCACGGCGAGCTGGGTGGCGACGCTGTATGACTGTGACCGGCGCTTTTTGTATGCGACGATCGTCGATGCCGAAAAGCCCGACGGGCTTGAGGAGCGCGCGCAGCTGGCCTTTGCGCCGCTGCGCTGGAAGGCCGTGCGTCACGGCCGAAAGCTCTACGCGATGCCGGCCGGCATCGGCAAGGGGCCTGCGGTCAGTTACCTCTGTGAGCGTCTGGGCGTCGAGACGCTGCTGGTGGCCGGTGACTCCGTGCTCGACAGCGAGGTGATGCGAGACGCTGACGTCGCA
>JAWVGJ010000097.1:0-20445 GCA_033855115.1 Solirubrobacteraceae bacterium | reverse complement strand
GGCGTCGGCCGGCGCGCCGCCAGTCGTCCGCCCGACTCAGAGCCGACCCGCCAGCGATCGCGCTCAACAGCGAGAATTTGTGGCCGGCACGTTTCTGCATGGTCGTTCGCATCACGCCGTCCTCTCTTGAAGAACCCGCCGGCGCACCAAGCCGCTCACGTCAGAGGCTTCCCCAGCCGTCACGCCAGCATAGAGCCCCGCTCGACACCCGGGATCCCCTTGGTGACCCATGTCACAGTGGCTGCGGGCGGCGACTATCGGTTGGACGTGCCGCGGCGAGATGCCGGGATCCGAGCGACCGGTCGCCATGCTGGCAGGGGGATCCGCTCGAGCTCTTCGGTCTCGGCCGTCGGCGAACGCCTCACGGTGCTCAGGCGTAGCGACGGCGCGGTCTGGATCTCGCATCTCAGGAAGGCACGACGCGGCGCCCGGACGTTCGTCAAGCTCCCGGCGACCGCCGTCCTCGCCGGACAGCTCGGCGATGTCCCGGACCGTGTGCTCGCGCTCGACGCGGTGGCCGACACCAAGACCTATCGCGAGATCTGGTACGAGGAGGTCGCCGACGTCGGCTACGTCCATTTCGACCTCTACAACGGCGCGATGAGCACGCAGCAGTGCAAACGCCTGCTCGACGCGTACCGGCTCGCCCGCGGGCGCCCGACGAAGGTGATCGTGCTCATGGGTGGCAGCGACCTTTGGTCCAACGGCCTGGACCTCAACCTCATCGAGACGGCGCTCCATCCGCATCACGAGGCCTGGGCGAACATCAACGCCATCGACGATCTCGTGGGCGAGATCATCGACACCGCCTCCCATCTCGTGATCTCGGCTCTCGCAGGCAACGCGGGCGCCGGCGGCGTGCCGCTCGCGCTCGCCGCCGACGAGGTGTGCACGCGGCCCGGGGTGGTCCTCAATCCCCACTACAAGGGCATGGCGCTGTTCGGCTCGGAGTACTGGACCTACCTGCTGCCGCGGCGCGTCGGCGTGGACAGGACGCTGGAGCTGACGGAGGCATGCCTGCCGATCAGCGCTCGGCGCGCGAAGGAGATCGGCCTCGTCGATCACGTGTTCGGCCGTGACGTCGCCGGCTTTCGCGCGCAGGTCCGGCAGATGGCGCAGGATCTCGCCCACGGGCCCGACGTTCACGCGCGGCTGCAAGCCAAGCTCGCGGCACGCCACCGCGACGAGTCGATACGCCCCCTCAGCAGCTATCGATTCGTCGAGCTGACGCGCATGCAGCGCGACTTGTCGGGAGCCGCCTTCGAGGAGGCCCGCGCGGCGTTCGTCCACAAGACGCCCCAGCAGCCCTTCAGCCACCCCGCCGCGGACGGCCCCGTGATCTTCGGCACCAACACCCAGCACCGTCAGTGCTCACTGCGACGGGCGCTGGCCCACTGAAGCGACGACCTGCGGGCGTCCGCCCGCCGGCGATTCGAAGACCAAGGAGGTCCTTCTCATGTTCAGCACTCAGGTCAACACGAGGCAAGAGCGCGCGGCGTTCATCGCTTTGCTCGCACGGCGCTACGGCGACGTCGCGGGCGATCGCGGCACCGAGCCGTCGGTCGCTGGGCAGTACGTTTCGCACACGATCATGCGCGTGCGCGGCTGCCTGGTCGTCTCGCAACGAGCGATGAGCGCCGTGCCTGACGCGCCGAAGGCGCAAACGATCGGCTTGGACGTCGCGGCGCCGGCCGGCGCGTTCGCCGAGCGCCTGCGCGACGCGGACGGCGTGGCCTTCACGCATACCCAGTCCAAGACGTACGCCGATGCGCTGCAGCAGCACATGCCTCGCTCCCGTCGCTCGCTGTACTATATGACGCGCGAGATCTTCGTCACGGGGGATGAGCACGCGGCGACGTTCAACCGCGTTTTCTGAGGTCTTCGGCCTGCCCGTTGGCGCCGACCGTCACCGCGAGCGCGAGCGCGCGCCGGCCCTGACGGCCGTCGGCGCCTGAGCACCCGGCCCGCCGGCCGCGACGCGGTTGGCTGGTGTCACATAGCCCCCGCCCATCACGTGGGCGGGGCAACGGGCTGTCGCCCGTGGCGACGATGGGTCTTGGCTGATGCCGCGGCGAGACGCCGCGATCTGGGCTACGCCGCCAGCGTGCGCTCGAGCTGTTCGGTCTCGGCGAGGTGCTGGTGTGACGGGCAGTAGCCGTTGCGGGCGAGCGGCATTCGCTGGCAGGGAGTTCCGCGGCGTGTCGTGGCCCGGCATTCCAGCGGGTTGCCGTGGATGTCGAAGCCGTGCTGCGGCTGCTTGGCCAGCCAGTCCTGCGCGAACTCGACGTAGGCGTCCACGATCTGCCAGACGCGCGGCTGTGCCGTGATCGGGAAATGCGGACGGACGTCGTTGAACAGCGTCCGCGCCGGCTTGGCGAAGTAGTGGCGATCGGTCGCGAGCCGTTCGATGGTCGCCTCGCAGGCACGCAGCACCTCCGCATGACCATCCCGCGCGGGCGATCCGTCGATGAGCGGCGACAGCTCGCGATAGATCGCGCGGCTGAACTGGTACATGGGCAGGATCTCCTTTCCTTGGGCTGCGAGCAGGCGGCCAGTCTGCCGCGCGCGTATAAAGATAAGAACGAAATCGATGTTGATTTCGTATTAAGCAGTGCGACGACGGCCCTCGACGTGGCCTGCGAGCGCCGCCAGGACGGCGCCGATCTGCTCGCGAACGGCCGCGTCGGCGACGAGTCCGTCGAGCCCGATCGTCCCGCGTGGCACCGGGATGCGAGCGCAGGCTGACTCGACGATGTCGGTGCCCGTATAGCGCAGCACGGTGCGTAGCGATTCGTGCGCGCTCGCGGCGCCGGTCGGCGATGACGAGGCGTTGACCCAGGCGACGGGCTTCTCGTAGGTGCCGCCGCCGACCGTCCAGTCCAGGAAGTTCTTGAACGAGCCAGGCAGCGCGCCGGCGTACTCGGGCGTGGAGAAGAGGATGGCGTCCACGGCGTCGAGCTGGGCGCGAAGGTCGGCAGCCGCTTCAGGCAGCGGCTGCCCTTCGACGTCGTCGTCGGGGTTGAAGTGCGGCAGGCTGTTCAGCTCCTCGTAGATCGTCGTGACCACGCCCGCGGGCGCGACCGCATGGGCGGTCTGCAGCAACGCGGTGTTGGTCGATCCGGCGCGCAGGCTTCCAGAGACGAGCAGGATGCGGACGGGATCCTCCATGGTCAGGTCCATTGCACCAGGTGCGGGCGCTCGTCTGCGCCGACGACCGTGTGATGGTGGTGCAGGTTGGGATCGAGCGCGGGGAAGTCGGTGCGCTGGTGCGCGCCGCGGCTCTCCTCTCGCCGCAGCGCGCAGGCCGCGATGAGCCGCGCCAGCGGGTGCGGATCGGCCAGCAGCCGCTCGAGACCCTCGCGTGTGCGCGTGATGCCCGCGTCGCGCCACAGCGCCTCCTGGGTGCTGCGCTCGGGACGCACGATTGGTGGTGGCGGTGGCGGCGGGGTGCCGCTCGCCGGCGCCGGCTCTTCCAGTCCGGCCGCGGCGGCGCGCGCGCCGTAGACGAAGCACTCGCTCAAGGAGTTGGAGGCCAGGCGGTTGGCTCCGTGCAGCCCGGTGCAGGCAGTCTCGCCGATCGCGTAGAGGCCCGGCACCGTCGTGCGCCCATGCAGGTCGGCGACGATGCCACCCATCATGTAATGCGAGGCCGGCGAGACCGGAATCCGCTCGCGGGACGGATCGAGACCCGCCTCGCGCAGCGCCGCGACGACGTTCGGAAAGAGCGATGGGTCGACGTGTCGCATGTCCAGTCCGACGGCCGCGGCGCCGGTGTCCGTCAGCAGCGCCGCGATCGCACGCGCGACCTCGTCGCGCGGAGCGAGCTCGTCGACGAAGCGCTCGCCGTCCGGCCCGTGCAGCGTCGCGCCCTCGCCGCGAATTGCCTCGGTGACGAGAAAGCCCTCGCGGCCGGGCAGGCCCGCGACAGCGGTGGGGTGGAACTGGAGGAACTCGAGGTCCGCGAGCTCTGCGCCGGCGGCATGGGCGAGCGACATCCCGATCCCAAGCGAGCCCGGCGGGTTGGTCGTACGTGACCACAGCGCGGCGGCGCCGCCGGTCGCGAGCACCGTGGCGCGGGCGTGGACGGCCCGGCCGTCCTCGAGCGCGATGCCTTCGCAACGGCCATCGCGCATCCAGGCCGCGATCGCCCGCGCGCCTTCCAGCACGCTGATGCGCGGCTCGTCGACGGCGAGGGCCGAGAGCTGGCGCACGATCCGCCGACCGGTCGAGCTGCCGCCGGCGTGCACGACGCGCCGCAGCGAATGCCCGCCCTCCAGCCCCAGCGCCAGGACGCCATGGCGGTCGGCGTCGAAGCGGACGCCGAGGCGCTCCAGGTCACGCACGCGCGTGGGAGCCTCCCGCACGAGCACCTCGGCGGCAGAGCGGCGGACGGCGTCGCGACCGGCGGCCGCGGTGTCGGCCAGATGGCGCTCGGGGGAATCCTCGAGCGCGAGCGCCGCCGCGATCCCACCCTGCGCCCAGTAGCTCGCGGTCTGCGCGAGCGGCGTCGCCGAGACGAGCACGACGCTCGCTCCCCCCGCGGCGGCGGTCAGCGCGGCGTACAACCCGGCCGCGCCTGCTCCGACGACCGCGAGATCACTGAGGAGCACCGGTACATCCGTCAACGCCGGGTACCGTACCCGGATGGCCTCGCCGGTCCTGCTGCGCCATCCCTCGTCGCTGGAACACGAGACGGGCGCGCATCCGGAGTCGCCGCGGCGGATCGTGGCGATCGAGCACGCGCTGAGCGAGCGCGGCTGGCTGGGCTGGGACGTGCGGCTCTCTCCGGCCGCCGCCCGCTCGAAGATCGAGGCGATCCATTCCGCTGCGCACGTCGATCGGATCAAGGCGTTGTGCGATCGCGGCGGCGGCCTGATCGATATGGACACGATCGTGTCGCCGGGCTCGTTCGATGCGGCGCTGCACTCCGCGGGCGGGGCGATGACACTGGTCGACGCACTGCTGGGGGATGACGGCGCGCCGGCCGGCGCGTCGCTGCACCGCCCGCCAGGTCATCACGCCGACGCTACGCGCGCGATGGGCTTCTGCCTGTTCAACAACGTCGCGATCGGGGCCCAGCACGCGCTGGACGCGCACGGGGTCGAGCGCGTGCTGATCTTCGACTGGGACGTCCATCACGGCAACGGCACCAACGACATCTTCCACGAGCGCGACGACGTTCTGTTCTGCTCGATCCATCAGTCGCCGCTGTATCCCGGGACGGGCGCGGCGTCGGACGTCGGCAGTGGTCCAGGGGAGGGGTACACGGTCAACATGCCGGTGCCCGGCGGCTCGGGCGACGCGGTGTTCCTGTCACATGTCGAGCACGTGGTGCGGCCGCTGGCGCGTGCCTACCGGCCCGATCTCGTGCTCCTGTGCGCCGGCTACGACGCGCACGTCGACGACCCGCTCGCGAGCTGTGTCGTGACCGACGCCGGCTACGCGGCGATGGCGGCCTCCGTGCGCGCGATGTCCGACGAGCTCGGCGTGGGTCTCGGGATCGTCCTGGAAGGCGGCTATGACCTCGGTGCGCTGTCGCGCAGCCTCGTTGCGACACTGGCCGTCGCGGGCGCGGAGGAGCCGCCGCAGGTGCCGGAGGTGCCGGTGCATCCGCTCGCTGCCCGGGCGACCGAGCGGCTCGCCCGGAGGTACTGGCCGGCGCTGGCTTGAGCGCGCGCATGGGCCCGAGCGTGCTCGGAGGCCGCCGTGGTGTCGCTCAGGGCGTGTAGCGCGACGGCTGCGTCGACGTTGTGGTCGTCGTCCGCGTGGTTTGCGTGCGCGTTGGGGTCGTCGTGGTCCGCGCCGGTTGCGTTCGTGTGCTCGTCCCCGTGGTTGGCGACGGGGCGGTCGTGGTCCCCGTGGTTTGTGTCCGTGATGGAGTCGTCGTGCCGGTCGTCTGCGTTTGTGCCGGCGTCGTCTGCGTGGTCGTCGCCGTCTGGCCGGGCACGGGCGCCGCGGGCGCGGTCGTCCCGGTCGAGACGGTGCTGGTCGTCGTCGGCAGGGTGGTCGTAGCAGCGGGCGGCGCTGTCGTCGCGGGTGCGATCGGCTGCACGGCCGTCGCGGGGGCCGACGCCGCCGGAGCGGCGCCGTTGTCGCCGGTGAGCCTGACGAAGGCGAACGCGAGCATCGCCCCGGCGATCGCGACGATCGCGCCGATTGCGACGGTCGGCAGCTGCCAGTTCGGCGTCGGGGCCAGTCGCGTCCGAGCTGGCGCGCCGCACTCCAGGCACCAGTCCTGTTCGGGGTCGAGGTTCGCCGAGCAGCGCGGACAGCGCATCGACCCGGGGGGCGGGAACTCGCTGGGTGGAGTGGGCTCCCGCGGCTGGGCGCTCACGCCCGCCCCCCGTCGCTCATCGGGGGATCACGCGGCTTCGTCGGGCGGCAGGGGTCGTTCTGTCGGCGGCGATGTCTTAGGTGACTCCGCACGCGGCCGCTTGGTCATCGTCGCCGCCGTCGGCTGCTCGGCGGGGGCCGCCGCCTGCGCCGCTGGTGGGGGCGGCGCTTGTGGCGGCGCGGCGATCGCGCCGCCGACCTCGCCCATCGCGCGCGGGCCGCCGAGCTGCAGGCCGCAGTGTGGGCAGAAGTTCGCCTCGCTGGAATGCAGCGCGCCGCAGCGCGCGCACGAGGAGATCCCGGGCTCGCGTAGCTCGTGAATCGGCCGGCGGTCGTCGAGGATGCGTTCCAGCGCACGAACCTCCTGGTCGACGGCCGTCAGCGCGCCCAGCTTGGACTCGAGCAGGTCGGGGCGGTCGCGGTCAAAACGGCGCATGTCGAAGAGCAGGCCGCCGATGTCACGGAACGCGAGCTCACGCGCGCGGCGCAGAAAGCGCAACCGGCGGCGCAGCCGGCCGCGGTCGCGGAAGCTCGCCTTGCCGGCCGGCGCTGCGACAACGCCGTCGCTCTGGTTCGCTGCGGGCGACGGCGGGGAGGACTGCCCGCCCCGGGGCAGCCGCTCGGCAGCGCCGGAGCGTCGCCGAAAGAGGCCGGCAGGGCGGCGTAGGAGGCCGGCAACGCTTCGGCGAGGTGAGCCGGAGTCGCGACGGCGGAAGATGCGCTGCATCGGTCCGGTCATGACGGAAGGGCGCCGCGCAATGCCTCGGTCGGCGCCTCGGCGGGCGAGTATAGCGGCGGCGCTTGGCCTCCCGACGCAAGCCAGCGCCACGCGTCGGCGACCCGCTGGGCCATTGCGTCGGCGGAGAACTCGAACGCCCGGGCACGTCCGCGCACGCGTGGATCGGCTGTTGCGAGGTGCGGAGCGAGGGCCTCGCGCCAGCCGTCGAGGTCCCATTCAGCGCAGTGGGCGCCTGCAATTCCGCGCAGCGCCTCGGCATGCGCGCCGGTCGGGCGCGCCAGCACCGGAACGTCGCACGCAAGCGCCTCGATGCACGCCAGCCCGAACGTTTCCCACTCCGAGGGACAGATCACGGCGTTTGCCGCGTTCACCCAGGTCGGGACCTCCTCGGGCGCGACGCTGCCGAGCGTCAGCAGCCGGGCATCGCAGGCGCGCGCGAGCTGGCGCGCGCGGTCGGCGCGCTTGGTCTTGCGCGACGGGTCGTACGGAAACAGCAGGTAGCGCCCGGCCCGATCCAGACCGAGCCGATCGCGCGCGGCGCGGCGGTCCATCGGCCGGAAGCGCTCGACGTCGATCCCGCAGGGGAGGATCGCGACCGGGCGGCCCGGCGTCCCCGCGCCGGGAACCGCGGCGGCGAACCCGGCTGTCGGGGCGCCGATCAGGTCCATGCGTCCGAGCACCGCCGTCGTGAGGCGCCGCGAGCGCGGGTGGTAGAGGTCGTTGCCGTGCAGCGTCACGACGCGATGGCGCGCCTTCACGGTCAGTGCCGGCCAGGCCGTGAGCCCGAAATGCGCGTGGACGATGTCGAAGCTCTGGCCGCCGTAGCGCCGGCGCAGGTCGCGGCCGGCGCGCAGGTAGCTGCGCGGGCCGCCGGGGGCGAACGCGTGGACCTGGACGTCGAGGCCGTCGATACGCCGCAGCGCGCGCACCTGGTCGCGCACGAAGCTGCCCAGAGCGGGGCGGGCGGGCGAGGGGTACATGTTTGTGACGACGAGCGCGCGCATCCGAGGTTGCGCAGATTCACAGAGTCGGCACTGATTCGCGGTCAAGTTCTTACATTCGCGCGTAGATCCGTTACGCGGTTGCGCCCAGCATCGGTGCCGCATCGGAAACTCACCGCTGGGAGGCCGTACATGCCGTATCGCACGATGGGCTGGATCCACGCAACCGTCGCCCGCCTGTGGCGCGAAGCCGCAGGACAGGGAACCGTCGAGTACGTCGGGCTGATGCTGTTGCTGGCGACGCTGCTGACGGGCGTCGTCGCTGCTGCCGGTGGCATAAAGGGCGGCGGCATCGCCCAGGAGATCGCGGCCAAGCTCAAGGACACGATCTCGTCCGTGGGCGAGGCCAAGAAATAGGCGGCGTAACGGCGCAGCAGGCCACGCCGGGCGCGTCTGGGAACATGGCCGGCGTGGTCTTCGCCCCGCGAACCGCTCCGAACGGGGTCATCGACTCTGCCGTCCGCGGCCTCACCGTGCTGCCGGCGGGCGCAGCCGACCGCGACCATCTCCCAGTCAAGGGATCTGCATGAACCCAGAACTCCAACGCTCCTACGACCGCGCGGCAGCCGACCTGCGCCCGACGACGATCCAGCCGCACTTCGTCAAGCCGGCGACCGGATCGGCGCTCATAACGCAGGGCGAGACGCGCGTGATCTGCACGGCGTCAGTCCAGGAGAGCGTGCCGCGGTGGATGGCCGGCAAGGGGCGCGGTTGGGTGACGGCGGAGTACGGGATGCTCCCCGCGTCCACGGGTGAGCGCAAGCAGCGCGACGTGACCAAGGGGCGGCCGGACGGGCGGACCGTCGAGATCCAGCGGCTCATCGGCCGCTCCCTGCGCGGGGTAATCGACTTCGACGCGCTCGGCGAGCGCACGATCTACCTCGACTGCGACGTGCTCACGGCGGACGGCGGGACGCGCTGCGCGTCGATCACCGGCGCCTTCGTCGCGCTTGACCTCGCCGCGCGCCGGCTCGTCGAGGAGGGCAAGCTCGAGCGCTCGCCCCTGACGGGGACGGTCGCCGCGATCTCCTGCGGGATCGTCGACGGCGTCGCGCTACTGGATCTCGACTACTCCGAGGACTCGACGGCCGAGGTCGACGCGAACGTCGTCATGACGGGCGAGGGCGGCCTGATCGAGGTCCAGGCGACGGCCGAACGCACGCCGCTCTCGCGCGCGCATCTCGACGACCTGCTCGCGCTGGCCGCCGATGGCATCGAACAGCTGCGTGCCGTGCAGGCGCAGGCCGTGGCGTGAAGCTCGTCCTCGCGACCCGCAACGCGCACAAGGCGCGCGAGTTCGCCACGCTGCTTGCGCCGCACGAGATCGTGGCGCTGCCCGATGACATCGAGCTGCCGCCCGAAGACGCGCAGACGTTCGCCGAGAACGCGCTCGGCAAGGCTCGCTGCGCCGCCGCGAAGACCGGTCTGGCGGCGATCGCCGACGATTCCGGCATCGAGTCCGCCGCGCTCGGCGGCGCGCCGGGGGTGCGTTCGGCCCGCTACGCCGGCGAGGACGCCACCGACGAGCAGAATCTCGACAAGCTCCTGCGCGAGGCGCCGGCCGGTTCGCCGCTGGCCTACGTCTGTGCGCTTGCCTACGCAGACCAGGACGGCGCCGAGCACGTCGTCGAAGGTCGCTGCACCGGAACGCTCGCCGCGCAGCCCCGTGGCGAGGGCGGATTCGGGTACGACCCGGCGTTTCTGCCCGACGACCTCGCCGACGGGCGTACGATGGCCGAGCTCGAACCTGAGCAGAAGGACGCGATCAGCCACCGCGGGCGCGCCGCGCGCGCACTCCTCGCGCGCCTGAACGGCTGATCGATCTACGATATGGCAGGTCCCCTCGCCACTCATTCCCGGATCCACCGACGGTGAAGACCCGCGCTGCCTCGCTCTCGATCGCCTCGAACGCGCTGCTCATCGCGCTCAAGCTCGCCGCGGGAGCGATCACCGGGTCGGTGGCGATCATCACCGAGGCGATGCACTCGTCGATCGACCTGATCGCGTCGATCGTTGCCTACGTCTCGGTGCGCAAGGCCGACAAGCCGGCCGATGCCGACCATCCCTACGGCCACGACAAGATCGAGAACCTGGCTGCGGCGATCGAGGCGATGCTGATCCTCGTCGGCTCGGGGATCATCGTCTTCGAGTCCGTGCGGCGCCTGTCGACCGGGGCGGAGGTGCACTCGCTCGGCGTCGGCATCGGGGTGATCGCGTTCTCCGTGCTCGCCAACGTCGGCGTCTCGAGTGTGCTGGCGCGACGCGCGCGCGAGACCGACTCGCCGGCGCTCGAGGGCGATGCGGCGCACCTGCGCACCGACGCGGCAACCTCGGCCGCGGTCCTCGCAGGGCTTGTCGTCGTCGAGTTGACCGGCGCGACCTGGCTCGATCCGGTCGTCGCGCTGACCGTGGCGGCGGCGATCGTCTACGCCGGCGTGCGGCTGCTCATGCGCGCCTCGCGCGTGCTCGTCGACGAGGCGTTGCCGCCGGAGGAGCTCGACGCCGTCCGCGCCGCCGTCGCGGAGTTCGGGCCCCAGGGCGTCGCCGGCTACCACAAGCTTCGCGCCCGCCGCGCGGGGTCGCGGCGCTACGTCGACCTGCACGTCCAGTTCGTCGCGGGCACGACGCTCGAGGACGCCCATGCCACCGCTCACCGCCTGCAGGACGCAATCCGCGAGCGCGTGCGCGGGGCCGACGTGCTCATCCACCTCGAGCCCGAGGGCAGCGTCCACCCGGGAACGGAGATCGCGCGGGGCTCCGCTCATTCGCGGCTACCGGATCACGACTAGCACTTCCGTCCGCAGGCTGCGGGGGTTTCCCAGCGGACGCCGGTGGCCGTGAGGCAGGACCGGCCATCCTCCCGATCGTCACGGCGCCCGGTCTAACTGGTACCGCGATCGCTTGGCGCGCCCGGAAGAATCGCCGAGTGCCGCTAGGGTTGACGGGTCCGCCCACCGTCTGAGTGGCCGCGGGCATACGAGCGTCAAAAGGAACTACCAATGAGCGACGAGCGCACGTCTGAGGGCTTGGGTGCGGCCTTGGCCGATATCTCGACCGAGCTGGTCGGGCTGCACAAGCGCTCCTATGGCAAAGGCCCGATCCGCGCCAAGAGCTTCCTCATCGACAACATGGTCGTGTGCCTACTCGAGGGCGGCTTCACCATCGTGGAGCGCACGCTGATCGATGTCGGACGGGACGCGATCGTCAAGGAGTTACGTCTCGAATTTCAGGCGGCGATGCGCGACAAGTTCACCGCGGTCGTGGAGACCAATCTGCGACGCAAGGTCATCTGCTACATGAGCCAGATCAGTACCGATCCCGCGATCGCGGTCGAGATGTTCCTGCTTGAGCCGGCGGGGATGAAGATCGTCGTCGACATCGATATGGAGTTCCTCGACGACCAAGCGGAATAGTCGTTGATGGTGGGCGCTGAGGTCGCTAGGCTGGCAGGGCAGTAAATGGGCGTGTGCGCGGCGATCCCGCGAGCTATGCCTGTTTCTTGAGCCGGGGCCAACCGGCGGACATGTGCCGCCGCGCGGACCCGCCGCTCGCTCTCTACGGCACGAGAGCAGCATGCGTGGACGATGCACGCTCGACTTGGTCACGTCCGGGATCCAGCGCCGGAGTGCGCGTCAGTCAAGACGTCACCTCGATGTATCTGAGCCGCGGGTTCGCCGGCTCCCAGGAGAACCCTTGGAGATGGTCGACACCAGCGCGAGGCGATCTTGGCTGCCGCCGCGCCAAGTCCAAATGCTGGTGGTTTACCGTCGGCGCGAAACGGTGACTACGTGCGCAGACGGACGTGGCCGCGACGACCTCGCGAGCCGGGCGCCTGTTTCTTAGCTGAAGACGACTGCGCTGCAGATCGGACCAGCTGCCTATTCGCGTAGAGCAGCACCCAAAGCACAGCGCAGCACGATGTCGCAGCTCCATGACCGGACCGAGTGTTGCCGATGGCGCTGCCGTAGGCGGCGCGATGTTCGGTACCCGTCAGACGCACTGTCTCTCGTGACAGTGCGACGTAGAAGCACCCCAATACCACGAAGGAGCACATCATGGCCGCAACATCTCCAGCACCCGCACGCGTGGCTTCATCGGAAACACCACAGCGTCTTACGACCGAGACGAAGCACTCGAGCAAGACCACCGAGTTCGCCGCCTTCATCGTCGTGGTGATCGGCATCTTGCTCGCCGCTGCCATCATCAAGGGCGGCGACACGAGCGGGACCGACGAGTTCATCGCCAGGGACGCCTGGCTGTATGTCTCCATCGTCACGGCGGCGTACATCGTCAGCCGCGGGCTGGCCAAAAGCGGAAGCCGCGACGCCTACACCGCGGACACGGACGGCCGGCGCGACCGTTAGTCGGTGATCTTCGCGGCGCCCAACGCCGTAGTGGTAGCCGGGTGCGCACTCGGTGCGCACCCGGCCGCCTGAACGCGTGGCTGCTGCTCCCGTGCCATTGCCGATCGTCCGCAGCGTGCTTCCGAGCGCGTGCCAACACATACCTGGAGGTACAGCGTGGTCACACGCGAAAGAGCTGACATTCCCCAACGAATTGCAGGCTGCGCTGGTGTCCCCGGGAGGTTCACAAGGCGCACGGAATCCGAGCTCTTGCGGCGCGCCGCCAGCGGTGACCAACTCGCGCGTGAGCAACTGGTAACGCGCTTCATGCCGCTGGCGCGTTCGTTGGCGCTGCGCTACCGGCGCTCGGCCGAGCCCTTTGACGATCTCTTGCAGGTCGCGTCACTCGGGCTCGTCAAGGCGATCGACGGCTTCGATCCGCAACGCGAGATCGCGTTCACCTCATATGCGGTGCCGACGATCCTCGGGGAGATCAAGCGGTACTTTCGCGACCGCACGTGGGCGGTGCGTGTGCCGCGCGGCCTGCAGGAACTGTCGCTACGCGTCGATCACGCCGTCGGACGTCTGGCCGAGGAACTGGGCCGCCAGCCGTCGGTAGCGGAGATCGCTGCGGTCGTCGGCTCTAACGAGGAATCTGTCCTCGAGGCGTTGCAGGCAGGCGGCGCGTACCGCACGCTCTCGTTCCAAGCGCCTCGCGGAACCGACGATGATGGGTCGACGCTCGGCGACTCGATCGGCGTTGAGGAGTACGGCTTCGAGCGCGCGGAAGAGCGCGCGATGCTCGCCACGCTGCAGCGGCAGATCACCCCGCGCGAGCGCGAGGTGTTGCGCCTGCGCTTTGAGCAGGACATGACGCAGGCCGAGATCGGCTTGCTCCTCGGTGTCAGCCAGATGCAGGTCTCGCGAATTGTGCGCCAGGCGCTCGAGCGCCTGCGCGCCGCTACCAACCGCCCCCTTGAGCCGCGGCTCGAGCCATGTTAAGGCGCCCTAACCTGGGCTACGGTTCCACGTAGGACTTGAGATCGCGCAGCGCGCGGCGCATGACGGCGTCGGCGATCCCGGCGCGCAGCAGCCTCGGAACGAAGCGCCCGGGATCGATGCGAAGATCGAGCTCCACGCGCGTGTGGGAGTCGCCCAACGGATCAAAGCGCCACTCGCCGCAGAAGTCGCGAAAGTCTCCCCCGAGGTACTCGCTGGCAAGCCGGTGCGGCTCGTCGTACACCTGGCGCAACCGGTAGCGCACCGTCTTGAAGCGCGCGTCGACTACGTACTCGACGACGGTCCCGCGCCCATGCGCATCGCGTTCGAGCACGCGTACGTCCTTGACCGCGCGCTGCCATTCGGGTAGACGCTCGAAATCAGTTAGGGCGTCGAAGCACCGTTGGGGACTCGCCGCGATCTGCGCGCTCTGGCAATCGCCGTAGAACGGCATCTCAGTCGACCGGCCTGCGCTCGAGCCGGTGGACCGCCGGTCCTTGGAGCACCTCACCCGACGGCGCGAAACGCGACCCGTGGCAGGGACAGTCCCAGCTGCGCTCCGCGCGGTTCCAGTTAACCCGGCAGCCGAGATGCGTGCACGTCGGTGAGACAGCCGTAAGAACGCCGTGCTCGTCGCGGTAGGCAGCCACCGTCTCGTCGTCGGCGCGCACGATGTCACCTTCGCCGGGCTGCAGGTCGGTAATTGATCGCCGGTTGCACGTCGGGATCCGGTCACCGATGAAGTGCAGCCCGCCCGCGACGCTCTCCTTCAGAAGCCGAGGCGCGGAAGCACGCAACGTGAGGCGATAGGGGTCAAACAGCCCCGCGGACGGATTCTCGCGACCGAGCACCAGGTCGGCGAGCAGCAACGCGGCCGCGGTGCCGCCTGTCATGCCCCATTTGGCAAAGCCGGTCGCCATGAACACCCGTTCCGTGCGTGGCGTAAGGCGCCCGACGTAGGGGACGCCGTCAAGCGTCGTCGCGTCTTGGGAGGACCACATGTAGTCGACCGAGCGAACGTCCCAGTGCTCGCGGGCGAATGTCTGAAGCCGTCGATAATGCTCTTCGGTGTCTCCGCGCTTGCCGGCGCGATGACCTTCGCCTCCGACGAGCAGCAGGTCCTCGCCGTCGAGCGGAACGCTGCGGACCGAGCGGGTCGGCCCGTCGGCGCTGATGAACATACCCTCCGGCGGCGTTCCCGCTATCCGGCAGACGATCGCGTAGGACCGCTGCGGATGGACGCGGGCGAATGCCAGCGACCGGTCAAGGAACGGATAGTGCGTCGCGACGACGACCTGGTCGGCCACCACGCGTCCGCCGGGGGTCTTGACCACGCAGTGCTCGTCTGTATCGACCTCGACGGCGCGCGACTGCTCGAAGACGTCGCAACCGCGGGCCGCGGCGTCGTCCGCGAGCGCGAGCAGGTACTTGCTGACATGAAACTCGGCCTGGTTCTCGACGCGTACGGCGGCCTCGACGTGGTACGGCAGCGGCGTCGACTGCACCAGCCCAGCCGCGAGGTGTGCTTCGCGTGCGGCCAGCGCTTCCTCCTCGGCGTAGGAGCGTTTCGATGGCGAGGTGACGTAGGCATACGACGTCCGGCGGCGGAAGTCGCACTCGATCTTGTCGCGTCTGACCCGGTCTGCGATCCACTGCAACGCGGCCTCGTTGGCTTGCGCGTAGGTGCGCGCCCCGTCGGCGCCGAAGCGGGACCGTAGGCGCGAGTAGATCATGCCGTGCTGGGAAGAGACCTTCGCCGTCGTGTGGCCGCTCACGCCGTGCCCGAGCCGATCTGCCTCTAGCAGGACCACTCGCGCGCCCGCCTCCACGAGCAGCAGGGCCGTCGTGATGCCGACGATACCGCCGCCGATGACGGCCACGTCAGCGCGGACGGCTCCATCGAGCTCCGTGAACGAAGTTTGCTTCGGACCGGTGGCGATCCAGAACGAGCTCGGCGCGCCAGTGCGACGGAAGCTCACGGTGCCCTACGCAGCGCGAGCTCCTCGAGACGCATCAGCGACTCGGCGTTTCGCGCCTTCGTGACCACGTGAACAACCGGGTTGAGGTTGAGGACGGCGAATATCCCGTCGAGATTCTCGGTCATCCGCACCAGCGTTCCGCCGTCCCTCGGCGTCATCTGCAACGTGACCTGAGCCGTTCCCAGCGGACGGCCGTGCGCGCGCATCCGCAGCAGTCGCGGCGGCTGGGCCTCGAGCGACTCGGTGTGGTCGCTGACCGTCAGCGGTCCAACGCCGATCGTGTGATGGAACTTCGCCCCGGGCGCCGGCCAAGCCGGGTCGGCATCGCGAATAACCTTGGATCCCACGACCCAGTAGCCGTAGCTGCCGGGGTCTGCGAGTGCCTCCCATACAGCCCTCGCGGGCACCGGCATGAATCTCTCGTTTGTAGCCACGCAGCGTGGCTACCCACCCGGCTCATCCCGGATGCAGGTTCGAACGGGGCTTCGCCCCGTGTCCACGCGTCCAAGTCGGCCCGCGGCTACACGCGCGGGGGCGGCTCCTGGATCGCCCAGCCGTTGCCGTCCGGGTCGCTGAAGAACACGAATGAGCCCCACGGGAACTGTTGAACGTCGCTGACGTCGACGCCGCGGCCGGACAGCTCCGCGTGGGCGGCGGCGGCGTCGGCGACCACGAGCTGGAGGCCCTGCGCCGAACCGGGCTCAGCGCGGGTGAGCCCGGTGCCGATCGCGATCGAGCACGCCGATCCCGGAGGGGTCAGCTGCACGAAGCGGATCTCGTCGCTGACGCGGTGGTCATGGTCGGCGTTGAAGCCGACCTTCTCCGTGTAGAACGCCTTTGCCGCGTCGACGTCGGAGACGGGAACGCTGACGAGCTCGAGCTTGTAGTCCATGGCTGCAACCTAGTACAGCTGCTTGACGTCGAACCGTTCGCTCGTAGACTTGAGATCCGGCGATCGAGCTAACGGAGGTCTGCCTTTGGACACCCGCGAGGCCCCAGACACATAAGGGATGACCGACGTCATCGCAGTCCATCGCGGCTGCTGTGACGACCGCCACCGCCGTATACGCGAACGTCCACGTGATGAGGTTGTGCCGCAAGGCGTCTCGTGAAGGTCGCGCCGTACAGGCGAGGTTCGAACTCATCCCAAGCGTGAAAATCGAACGAAGGCCCCATGGGGAGTGCATGAGCCCGCGACCTTGACCAAAACAACCGGGGTCAGGTTCTCGCCAGAGATGCTCATGTAACCCAGAAATCCCATGCAGTGCCTTCCAAAATGGAGAGGGGCGGGGCATAGCCCCGCCCCTCCGCTATGAAGGGCGCCGCGCCGCTCGGCGTGGTGCGCAGGGGCGAGAAGGCCCTACGGGGTCGGCTCGCCGAAGATGAAGTCGTCCATGACGACCACATCGCGACCCCGACCTTCGTCGCGGCCGAGCTTCGTGTTGCCGCTGGTGATCTTCACGGCTGCGACGCGATCCTTGAGGAAGCGCACGCCGAGGAACGACAGGGTCTCCCTGCCAGGGCTGACCGGGACCGCGAACGTCCCCAGCCTGCGGCCGCGGGCGTCGAAGTAGGAGATCTTGGTCCCGGGCCGGTCGACGTCGCTGAACACGGCGCCGAATCCGCTTGAGGTCGCCGGCGTTTGCGAGCCCGGCACGAAGAACCGGACGACGAGCTCGTTGCTGTTGAGCGGCGTAAACAGACGCTGCGGGCTGAACGGGGTGAACTGGCCCGAGTAGGTGGGGTTGAGATTGTCGAACTCGATCGGCGCTACACCGGCGTTTGCGCTGACCTGAAAGCCCGTGCCGCGCGTCGAGAAGACCACACCGCGGGGCGAGGTCACGTTGAAGAAGTCGCCCGGCAGCAGATTCGGCGCCGAAAGAGCGTCCGGAACCCCATCCCATGCGATCTCGCGCCGGCCAGATCCGACAGAGCCCGGGGTGGCCGGATTGAGCGTGCCGAGGTCGTTGCGATACGCGTCGACCGCGGATTGGATCGCAGCGGCACTTGTGCCGGCCGCCTGCTGGACGTTGACGGGCAGCTCGCTTGCACCATCGTCGGCCAGGGCGGCAGACGGCGACAGCGCCGCCAGCACCAGCCCCGTGATCGTCCAGAAACGCAATCTACCTTGCATGAGAAAGACCTCCTTGAGTCGGTTGTATGGCGCACACCAGCTCGAGGACGTCGCTGCCGTAGTAGGCCCCACATCCAGGCCCGAGGCACGGGGAGGGGACGACCGCCGCTGTCGCGCGCCGAGCATGTCGTTCGCAGGTCATTGCCGGCCGATAGTCGCGGCGACGGCGCTCGTCGTCGTGAGTAATCAGGTACTCAACTGCGACGCTCCTGCTACCCACACAGGTGCGTCCCGTCAGGAAGCGGGGGCCGCACCCGAGGTCGCCGCCGGCTTGCACGTGAGCAGGTCGCCGGGCTGGCAGTCAAGGGCATCGCACAGCGCGGCGAGCGTCGAGAAGCGGATCGCGCGCGCGCGGCCGTTTTTGAGGATCGACAGGTTCACGACGGTGACGCCAACTCGGTCGGCGAGCTCGGTCAGCGTCATGGCGCGCCGCTCGAGAAGGCGGTCGAGATGAACGCCGATCCTGTCGTCGGATGGTTCGGGCGGCATCTCAGATCGTCGCTTCGACGTCTTCGCGCAGCCGTACTCCGTGGGCGAAGACCTGGGCGAGAACGAATGCCCCAAGACCGCAGAGAAGCGGGATCCACGGCAGATCGCTGTCGGCTGGTAGCAATCCGGGCGTGCGCACGGAGGAGAACGGCGAGCGCGTGTAGGGATCCGCCAGCGCGCTCTGCAGCGCCCCGCCGGCATACCCGACGGCGACGCTGCCGACGATCAGCAGAACGCCGATGGCGCGCAGCCGGCGGACGTTCTGGGGTCCGAACGGGTCGCCGTCGCGGACCGACCGAGCGATACCGCGCAGCAGCCACAGCAGCGGCAGCGCCAGCGCCAGCGGGACGAGGTTGGCAGCGAGCGCGAGGCGCTTTTCGCGCGCCGTCGGGTGCTTGATGACCATCCCCGTGCGCTGCTCGCTGTTGGCGTACACGCCCTTCGGCAGCAACTTGTAGTCCAGTGGCGCGCTGGCGTAGAAGGTGATGTTCCGCGGCCCTCCGCGCACGGCGTCGACGGTCTCGAGCACGCCAACCGCGATCGCGGCGACGAGCATGAACGTCGTCAGGCGATGTGCCACGGTCGCGGCGTAGGACGGGCTGGGCGGTTTCACGGCGAAGCTCCTTATCGACAGTCGTTACTATCGACAAACGATACGCAACGATTATCGATACGTCAAATAGAAGTCTTCCGAGAGTTCAACCCAGGGGCCGACCGAGCCAGCGCGCGGGGCGCGTGGAAGCCGACCGCAGCCCAGTCTCAGCGCAGGTTGATCGCCGCGGATACGCCCACGGCGATCGCCAGGGCGGCGTAGCCGTTGTAGCCCGACAGGAACAGCAACAGCGCTGTGATCAGCGCCGCCGCGACCGTGACGAGCCAGGCGATCCGGTTCAGGGGCACGGCTCGCATCCTGCCCGATCCGGAGCGGTCCGGTCGTGCTGCTAGCTTCGATCCGTTCCAAGCCCCGTATCCCCAAGGAGCTTCTTTCGTGACGAAGTCACAACTCGTCGACGCCGTCGCCGCTCGGACTGACCTCACCCGCAGGCAGGCGAGCGATGCCCTCGATGCCGTGCTCGACACCGTCGAGGGCGTGCTCAGCCGCGGCGGCGAGGTCTCGCTGGCCGGCTTCGGGAAGTTCACCGTCGCCGAGCGCGCCGCGCGCCAGGGCGTGCACCCGCGCACCGGCGAGCAGATGCAGATCCCGGCTACGCGCGTGCCGAAGTTCACGTCCGGCTCGAGTCTCAAGCAGGCCGTCCGCACGTGATCACGCCGCAACCGCGCGCCCGGTGAGCTTCGGCGACCGGCTCGCCGAGCGCGTCGCGCAGCGCGAGTCGCAGATCGTCCTCGGGCTCGACCCCGACCCTGCCCGGCTGTGGCCCGACGCCGTCGAGCGGGCCCCCGCCGAGGGGTCGGCGGTGCGGCGGGCTGCCAGCGCCGTGGCGATGCACTGCGCCGCGCTGATCGACGCGGCTGGCCCGGCCTGCGTCGCCGTGAAGCCGCAGCTCGCATGCTTCGAGCGCCTCGGCGCCGACGGCTGGGCGGTGCTCGCCGCCGTCGTGGACCACGCCAGGGCATCCGGCCTGCTCGTGATCGCCGATGGCAAGCGCGGCGACATCTCGGTCTCCGCAGCGGCCTACGTGCAGGCGCTCGTCGGCAGCACCCCGACGCCTTTCGGCGACGTCGGCGGGCTCGGGGTCGACGCCTTCACGGCAAACCCGCTGCTCGGCGTCGACGCGCTCGAGCCGATGGTCGATGGCGCCCGTGCCGTCGACGCGGGCGTCTTGGTGCTCGTCCGTACCTCGAACCGGGGCGCCGCCGACGTCCAGGATCTCGAGCTCGACGGCGGCGGAACGGTCTGGGAGCGCCTCGCGCAGATCGTGGCGCAGCTCGGCCAAGCCGGGGAAGGGAGCGGGCTCGCCGACGTGGGCGCCGTCGTCGGAGCGACGGCTCCCGAGCACGTCGCCCGGATGCGCGAGCTGATGCCCGACGCGCCGTTGCTCCTGCCTGGTATCGGCGCGCAGGGCGGGCGGGTCGAGGACCTGGCGCCGGCGTTCGCCCCGGGTCGCGCCGGCGGGCTCGTCAGCGCCTCGCGCTCGATCGCCGCGGCGCACGAGTCGCACGGGGGCGAACCGGCCGCCGCGGCGCGCGCCGAAGCCGAGCGTTTGCGAGCAGCCGCATGGGCGCTGTCATAGCTGCGCGTATGCTCTCGCTCACGATGCAGGACATCGATCATCAGCACTACGCGTCGCCTGCGCTGCTCGCGTTGCTGACCATCCGCGACGCAGACACTCCGACACCGATCGCCAGCCACGCGGGCATGAGCGTGGACCGTCTGCTCGAGCTGAACCCCACGCTCGATCCGCGGAGCATGCGCCCCGGCCAGAAACTCACGCTCGCACGGTGAAGGCGCGGACTGTCCTGCTCTGGG
>JAWVGJ010000096.1:0-6565 GCA_033855115.1 Solirubrobacteraceae bacterium | reverse complement strand
CAGACGTCCTGCGTCGAGGGGTGAAGGTCTGTGCCCAGGCGTGCGGCGGCGGCATGCTCCGCCGCTCCCCGGTGGTGTGCTCCACCCGAACGCCAGTCGCGACGGCCGCAGTGAGTCTAGAACACCTCCGCGCGCGCGGAGGCGTCTGGTCGCGTCACCGCTCGCCCAGTCCGAACGCTGCGCTTGTAGAGCGCCAGGTCGAAGTCCGCGGTCGAGGGCCCGCGCAGGCAGCCGCGGTTCATGCCGCTGCGCGTGGCGGTATAGCCGGCGTCGTTGGGCTGCACGTCGTAGTCGTTCGGGCCGGCGAGGGAACCACCGGCGGACTCGGCAAGGCCGTAGCCGGGCGCGGTGGTGGCGGTGGACGAGGCGGAGTCGGAGACGCAGAGGGCGTACCCAGCAGCGAGGAGAGCAACGGTTCGGCGAGCCCGTTGCGTGGCTGGTGACCTTGCCTGTCGTCGCTGTGCTGAGCAGCGCGCTCGTCACCGTCGAAGGGGTTGCCGCAGGGACTGCCTGGAGATACATCGCGGCGACGCCGGCCACGTGCGGCGTGGCCATTGACGTGCCGCTGATCGCGTTCGTCGCGCTGTCCGATGTGTTCCACGACGAGGTGATGCTCGAGCCCGGCCGCGAAGAGGTGGCGGACGATGCGACCGTCCGTCCCGGCGCCCAGCGTTACGGCCTGCCGGCGAAGCCAGCGGGAAAGCTCGCGGTCTGTCCGCACCGATGGGTTGCGCCTTCAACTCGTCATGTGATCGTTGCTCCTGATCGGGGCGGATGACGCAGCAGCTCGGCGACGAGCTCCGCAATCCGTCCGGACTGGTCGGGGTTCAGCCTGGGGTCACAGGCCGATCGGTAGTCGGGCAGCGGCCGGCTGAGGTCGTCTGTGTTCTCGACGCATTCGGTCACGTCGTCAGGGGTCATCTCGAGGTGGACGCCGGCGAGCGACAGACCGTGCGATGCGAGGACCGCGAAGACGACGCGAATCTCTTCCTGCAGGTCGGTCACCAGCCTCGTCTTCTGCCCGTGGGCGTTCGTGCGCTGTTTGGCGTGCATGGGATCGACGATCCACAGCACGTCGCGGGCCCGGGACCCCAGTGCGTCGATCACCCGCGGGAGGAGCGCCGCCGACACGGCCGCACCCATACGGAGGATGAGCGACAGCCGGCCGTCGCAGTGCGTGCGCGCCGGGTCCAGCATCTCCACGAGGACGCGGACTTGTGCCGGTTCGACGGACGGACCGAGCTTCATTCCGACGGGGTTGTCGATGCTCGAAGCGAAGGCGATGTGCGCGTGATCTGGATCCCGCGTCCGATCGCCGATCCAGAGGAAGTGTCCGCTGGACGCGTGGCGCCCCCCATGGCGTAGGAGCGCTCGCTCGTAGTCGACAAGCAGGGCCTCGTGGCCGACATAGGTGCCTCGCCGGGATCTGGAAGCCTCTTGACGCCCCGTCTCCCGGCGACCGAGGTCCCACGCGGCAAGCGCACGGACGGCGTTGCTGCTGCACCGGTGGGCGATGAGAAGGCGGGCGGGGTCGTGGGTCCGCTCGACGATGTCGAGGCCGTTCACGGCGTCGCCGCGGTAGCTTGGGACGCGTCGCCCATCGCTCAGCTCCTCGTAGGGCTTCGAGCGTGGCTTCGCGAACTGGCCGCCGAACCGACCGATACGCGTCGTAGGGACCCCGGTGGCGGTCTCGATGATGTCGGCGACCCGGTGCAGCTGCTCTGCCTTGGCGGTTATCTGCTCCGGCGCCGTCTCTGCGAAGCGTTCGGCGCAGTCGCCACCGATGACGACGAAGCCGTCGCCCGAGGCGGCTCGCGAGAGTTCCTTGTGCAGGGCTCGACACGACCACATGTCGACTGGCTCCACCTCTGTGGCGAGCTGGTCGCAGACACTGCGCAGGGCTTCGAGGTCCGGCCAGTCGGGCTGTTGCAGGGCGGGAAGGTTCGGATTGGCGGGCATGCGGAGTCCGTCAGCGGGCATCACGGGCTCCTGCTCATCACGGGTGCGGCGCGGAGAGAGGGTCATCAGCATTAAGAGGTCTGCGGCGCAATCGGTGATACGACAGTGACGCGGACTGTGAGCCTTACGGCCTCACCCGCCAAGAAAGAACGGATCACCGGCGGTCTGTGCCCCCAGCACGTACGCTAGCTCGCGTTGACGGGCTCGGCCACCCAAAAAACGGGGTCTCCTGACGTTCCCGCGAGTCAGTGAACGCCACGTTCACCGGCGGTAGCGCTGAGCAGGCCTCTGAACGAGACCGGCAGCGGCGGCAGCTTGGGCGACACGAGTACCCCGAGCGTGCGCCGATCCGAGAGGTCAAGCGTTTCGCCGGGAATGCCTCAGCGGGCACGTCATCGCGCCGGTCGTCAACCTGCAACGTGGCCGCGCGTTCGAGATGACACCGCAGGGTGGTGCCCAGGGATGGCGTGGCCCAGCATCTCCGCGTATCAAAGCGCCGCGCCCGACCCTCTTCACCAAAGGCGTTGTAACCGAACCGACCAGGGGGCGACCGGCGTCCGACGGAGCCTCAGCACATGAACGACCAGAGGGTGGAACAGGTTATGTTGCAAGAAGCTAGGTCACCGCTCGAGCTTCCGTTCGACGTCCATCCCGACCCAGACGAGTTCATCAGGGCCGCTATGGACTGGCATTTCAGCCCGGAGACCGGCTCACCCTTCTGGCTGGAGAGGGCGGCGTCGCTCGAATTCGACCCGCTCACGGATGTCAAGAGCTTCGACGACCTCGCGCTCTTTCCGAACGTCGCCAACGAGTTGCGCGATGTGCGCGCGGAGCACCTCATCCCGAAGGGATACGGGCCTCGGCCCGACGTCGTCGGTGTGTACGAGAGTGGGGGCACCACCGGCGCACCAAAGCGGGTCGTGTTGCTCCGGGACTGGTGCGACCACGCAGTCGCCTCGTACGTCGCCTACATGGACGCGCAGGGGGTGCCACCGAACCGCAACTGGCTCGCGCTCGCGCCGAATGGGCCGCACATGGCCGGTGAGCTCATGGCACGGCAGGCGGCGGCTGTCGGCGGTCTTCGATTCGCGATCGACATCGACCCGCGGTGGGTGAAAAAGCTCATCGCGCAGGGCAGGTCCGAGGAGGTCTCGGCATACGTCGAGCACATCCTCGACCAGGCCGCGCTCGTGCTCGAAACCCAGGACATCGGCGTGCTGCTCCCCACGCCGCCGCTGCTGGAGTTGCTTGCGCGGCGCGACGACCTCGTCGATCTGATCCGTCGGAAGGTGGACGTGATCCTCTGGGGCGGGGCACACATGGACGCCGATACCCGCCACATCTTCCGGACGGAGGTGTTTCCGGAGGCGAAGCTCTACGGCAGCTACGCAAGCACGATGGCCCTCGGGGGGGCCCCGGAGCGGCCGGGTCTGACCGATGACGATCCGTGCATCTTTGATCCGTCCTCGCCCTACGTCACGTTTTCCGTCATCGATCCTGCAACCGGGGGCGCCGTGGACTATGGCGAGCGCGGCCAAATTGTGGTGAATCACGTCAGCAAGTCGTTTTTGCTTCCCAACTGTCTCGAACGTGACATCGCGACCAGAATCGGAGGGCACTTCGGACAAATCGGTGACTCGGTCGCAGATGTCGCGCCGGTGCAGCAGTTCGAGGGCGGCGACGTCATCGAAGGGGTGTACTAGTGGTCGCGACCACCGAACTGGTCGCCTTGGACGCGCTGGGCCCCGCGGGTGTCTACCGCGCGCGCGACCGGTTCACGATCTCGGATCTAGCAGGGACACAGGTGGCTGAGCTGAGCCTGGTTCCCAAACTGTTTGTCACCCGTGCGATGGCTGCTTTACACAAGGCCGATAC
This sequence comes from Solirubrobacteraceae bacterium, assembly GCA_033855115.1. Taxonomy (GTDB): domain Bacteria; phylum Actinomycetota; class Thermoleophilia; order Solirubrobacterales; family Solirubrobacteraceae; genus CADCVQ01. The sequence continues at coordinate 2,731 of JAWVGJ010000096.1, read as the reverse complement.
CCCGCCGTCGGACGAGCGCCTGGATGCGATCGCCCGTGCCGGCGAGGCGTACCGCGCGACAACCGTCAACGGACTGACACCCGCCGCCTACCAGTACCTCGTCAGCCGGGTCTCGGGTATACCGATCTCGGCGGTGCGCGCTGCCGGTGACCGCATCGCCCGCAGCGCCGCTGAAACCTACCGGAGCACGCAGTGCGCTCGGCCCTCCGGCGCCGTCAACGACTGGCGTGATCCCGTCACCCGCAATGGCCGAGCGGTGTGGACCCGCCGGGGCAATGTCTTCGGAGTGCACGCGGCCGGAAATCACCCCGGCGTGCATGTCGGCTGGCTGGAGGCCTTGGCGTTGGGCTACCGAGTGGCCGTGAGGCCGTCCCGGCGCGAGCCATTCACCCCACATAGACTGGTCTCCGCGCTGCGCTCGGCGGGCTTCGGCGACGACCAGGTGGTGTTGCTGCCGACCAGCCACACGGCAGCCGACGAGATGCTGCGCGGGGCAGACCTTTCGATGGCCTACGGGGGCGCGGACGTTATGCAAAAGTACGCCGGGCAGGCGACTGTGCTACCGCAGGGCCCAGGGCGCTCGAAGATTTTGCTCACGGCCGACGTCGACTGGCGCGACCATATCGGCATGATCGCGGACTCCATCAGCCATGACGGCGGAGGGGGCTGCATCAACGCCACGACGGTGTTCGTCGAGGGGGACCCGGCGCCGGTGGCCGAAGCGATAGCCGAACAGCTCTCGCTCATTCCCAGCCTGCCCCCGGAAGATGACGATGCGGTCTTGCCGGTACAACCAGTTTCCAGCGCCCTGAAGCTCGAGCAGTACCTGCTCGCCAAGGCCGAGGGGACGGTGCCCTGGCTGGGCGGCGACGGGATCGTCGACGAATTGGGTGACGGCAGCGCCGTGTTGCGGCCCGCCGTGCACCAGCTCGACCGACCCGACGCCGAGCAAGGCCGCATCGAGCTGCCGTTCCCCTGCGTCTGGGTCGCTCCGTGGACGTCCGAGGCGGGCGTCGAGCCGCTGAAGGGCACCCTCGTGCTTACGGCGCTCACCCGCAACGAGCGCCTCATCGACGACCTCCTCGCGGAGCCAACCATCGCCAACCTCTACATCGGAAGCCACCCGACCTACTGGACAGAGCCGGACCTGCCGCACGACGGCTACCTGGCCGACTTTCTGATGCGGACCAAGTCTGTGATTCGCAGCTAATGCAGAGCAGGCCCTCCGTAAGATCCGTCGGTGCCGGCGGCGCATCGGAGGCGAGGCGGCCGTGCGCGTTCGGCGAGCGTATCTGGCTCACAGCAGGGATCGGGATGGTGTGTCGCGCGGCCTCGCGTGACGACGAGTGGTGGCGCTTGGCGGCGCGCCACTCGGCGGTCGCTGCCGGGATGTGAGCGAGCGTATCCGGCCACTCGGCTTGTAGGCGCGCAAGCGTCAGGTCGCGCGCAAGGTCCCGTCGCCGTACCACAACGGCGGCTGGCGTTTCTCCCGGCTGCCATCAGCCTGCTGGCTTGGTCGGGGGTGGCTTGTGGCGCCGCGGAGTAGCCGACGACGACGTCGTCGGGGCCGACCGTGTAGCGCGGTCTGATCAGCACACCGGCGGCGCGCTCGCGCTCGGCCGGCTTCGCCCCCCGAGGTGTCGCCGAGGTTGCGTGACTGCAGGAGGACTTCCAGGCCGTACTCGGGCTCGAGATCGCCCCGACGATCTGTTGGCGCGTGGCGGGTCGTTCCACGTCTTCGCGGACTTGCCGTCCCTCGTGCACGAGACCGACGACCACGTGGACGTGATCGCTCCCCGCGCGCGACTCGTCATGGCGGATCGCCCAGCGGCACTGTGGCGTTCCGCACGCGTGGGTCGGCGAACCCCACGCGTGCGATGAGTCTCGCTGATTGCCGCCTACTGCTCATCGCTGAATGGCCGTTCGCTCGGGGCACCAAACGCGCCACGCGGGTGGTCAAGCTGGCGGCCGATGTGCATCGCCGCGGTCTTGTCAGGTGCGGCGTCGTCGTGCCACGCCACCGATCGCCGGGTCACTGGTTCACGACGCGGTGAACACGATTGCCTCCTCCCAGCTCTCGTCGGGTCCGTAGAGCGGTCGCGGCTTGAGCGCCCGACGCGGATTCGTGAGGAGGTCGTCGGGCACGAGTGCGCCGGGCGGCAGAACCTCCACCACGCACGGCACCGCGAGCTCGTCGTGCACCGCGTCACGGAGCGTGGCCTCGGCCGCCTCGGCGCTGGAGTCGGCGGCCTCGATCTGAATGCGCAGCCGGTCGGGCTCGGCCTTTGCCCGCCAGAACATCACGCCGAGCTCGGCGGGCAGCGAGAAGACGAGCTCTTCGACCCCGAGCCCGGTGATGCGCGCCGTGTCTCCTACCGGGTGGCCGTGTCCGCGACTGAGCACGGTGACGATCGGCAGCTTCCAGCCGCAGTCGCAGTCCTCGTAGCTGAGCTCGACGCGGTCGTGGACGTTGTAGCGCACCAGCGGCATCGCCTCGAGGTACAGGGGGGTGAGGACCAGTTCGCCAACGCCCGAGGCCTTCAGCGTGCCGCTGGCCTCGTCGTAGATCTCCGGCTTGACGCGGTCGGCCCAGAGGTGGAAGGAGTCCGCGGGGCAGCGGCCGGCGAGGCTGCCGATCTCAGAGCAGCCGTACTCGTCGACCACCGGCACGCCCCAGATCTCGCTGATACGTCGCCGCCGCGCCACCGACAGCGGCTCTCCTCCGACAAAC
>JAWVGJ010000095.1:0-8497 GCA_033855115.1 Solirubrobacteraceae bacterium | reverse complement strand
GCACGACCTCGCCGCCCGACCGCACGGTCACCCCGCGAAACTCGACGCGCCCGCGACCATCCACAGCCAGCCGATCAGACCCATACCGCACCGGCTCCTGATCGAAGATCTCCACGAGCCGCTGCGCAGCCGCGCGGGCGCTCGTGATCCGCGACACCAGTCCTGCCACCGAGCCGAGCGACGCCGCCAGGAACACGTACTGCCCCGCGGCAAGCATCTGACCCGCGCTGATCTGCCCACGCGCAAGCAAGATGCCGGCCATCCCGATCACAGCGATCTCCACCATCGTCAACAGCAATGCGTCGCGTGCCCGGATCCGCATGATCACACGCCAGAGATCCATCCCATGGCGGCGCAGCTCCGGAAGAGGAGCAAGTGCACGATCGACCTCGCGGTCAAGCGTCCTGGCAGCCGCGATCGTCCGCGCACCGGAGATCGCCTCGACCAAACGCTCGGCGATCGTCCCCTGAACGGTGAGATAGCGCGTCGTCAACGCCGACGAGTCGCGAGCGAACGCCCGCACGATCAACAACATCAGCGGGACGCCGGCCAAGAACGTGACGCACAGCAGCGGATGGATCGTCGCAAGCGCAACAGTGCCGCCCACACCCGCGACGAGGCTCGCGCCCGCGCCCACAACCGCGGGTGCCACGCGGCCCGCTTCTGACGCGTTCGCCACCACCCGCGTCGCCATCTCGCCTGGCCCCAGCCGCGCAACAGGCCGCATGTCCAACGCGAGCACGTGACCGAGCACGCTCTCACGCAACCACGCCGTCGACCGCGCGATTGCCATGCCCGACGCCAGCGTATCCAGCGCAGAGCAGGCCACAAGCAGCGCCAGCAGCACTGCGGCCCACACCAACCACTTGTCGGATGCGCCGCCGCCGACGACCCCGTCGACGGCGTGTCCGAGCACCGTAGGAAACGCGAGTGAGACGCCGGAGGTCACGAATGCCGACAGCGCCACCACGATCACCCAGGCGCCTCCTTGGCGCCCTGAGCGCGCAAGCAATCGATCGGCCGCACGATAGGCGCGATGAGGCGCCGCTTCCTTCATCCCGTCGCTCACCCTGCCTCCCAAAAAATTATCCCCGCTCTGGGCTTCGTGCGAGTAGTCTTCAAAGTTGCCTGGGGAGTCGCTCCGATCCCCTGACCGGAGCGACTCTCCAGCGGGTTCACGCTAGTGACAAGCGGCGACGCTGAGATTGCTCGGCGTCTTGGACTCGCAGAGCGCCACGGTGAGCGTGCTGCCGCCGCCGTTGCCTCCGCCCGTCTCGGGCTCGAGGCCCTGCAGGTCAAGAATGGACATGTATTTCACCACCTCTGTGTCATCAGAATGAGGTCAGAATCGAATTCGGTTGTTCTCGCCGTGCCGCTGCCGAGGTCGATCGACAGCCGCCGGACTAGAACTGATAGCTAGTGACAAGCGGCGACGCTGAGGTTGCTCGGCGTCTTGGACTCGCAGAGCGCCACGGTGAGCGTGCTGCCGCCGCCGTTGCCTCCGCCCGTCTCGGGCTCCAGGCCCTGCAGATCAAGAATGGACATGTATTTCACCACCTTTCTGTCATCAGAATGAGGTCAGGATTGATTCACGCTAGTGACAAGCGGCGACGCTGAGGTTGCTCGGCGTCTTCGACTCGCACAGGGCCACGGTGAGCGTGCTGCCGCCGCCGTTGCCTCCGCCCGTCTCGGGCTCCAGGCCCTGCAGATCAAGAATGGACATGTATTTCACCTCCCCTCTGTCATCAGAATGAGGTCAGAATCGATTCGGCTGCCATCGTCCGGGTAGACGGGGCCGAGAAAGGGCAGGTGCACGGGCGCGTCGTGCAGTGCGGCGCCCAGCGCAAGCAGGATGCCGGCGCTGCCGCTACCGAGGTCCATCGAGAGCCGCAGAAGCTGGTCGCCGGGGAAGGCCAGGTTCCCGCGGTAGCTCATCGCGTGCCATTCCAGGCGACGCACGTGAGCTGCCACGACGGGATCCTCGCCCCCGGCGCCCGGCGCCAAGCCGCGGCTGAGATACATGATCATGCCCGCTCGGCCGGAGAACAGCCCCGACCCGATGTAGAAGCCGCTCTTCGCCGCGGCGCGGATCTGCCCGGCGGCCTGTGCGAACCGCTCGTCCGCTCGACGGGCGAGGTAGTCGTCGACCACGAAGCCGATGCCGACACTTCCGTCGGAGATGTACGGCAGCGTTCGCCATCCCTCGTCGACGTGCAGGGCGCCGTGTCGTGACAGCAGACAGCGTCGCAGATCCTGGCGGATCGCGGTCGCGGCGAGGTCGAGCAGGGCGCTGTCTGCGCGCTGTTCGTATAGCCGCAGGAACAGCAGCGCGAGCCCGGAGGATCCGCGCAGCAGGCCCGCGTAGGGCAGATCGCCGCCGCTTGTCTGTCCGACGCTGTCTTCGTCGCCCAGTTCCTCGGCGACGCGATCGGCGATGTCCCACACGACGTCCCATAGGGCCGCGTCATCGTTGCGCTTCGCGAAGTGCGCGAGTGTGAGGCCGATGCCCGCCAAGCCGCCGCTGAGGTCGAGGCCAAGCTGGTCGCGCTGCACGCTCAGCTCAGCGACGCACAGCTCAAGCACCTTCAGCGCGTCGTCGTGGCGCCCGAGGCGGTCAAGGGCGTAGGCGACGCCGTGCAGCCCGTCATAGAGTCCGAGCGGCGTCCCCGACGGCGGGTTCGTCGCCCGTTCCACGAGCCATTGCTCATGCTGGGGCTGGCGCGAGGCACCGGTCGCGTGAAGCGCGTAGAGCACCCCTGCAGCGCCGTAGGCGAGTCCCAGACCGCCGCCCGCGGTCGAGAACTGCTTCGGATGCCCCGGGAACAGACGATCCTCTCGTTCAGGCGTGGCGCTGGCGAGGATCGCGGCGGACATCGAGTCGCGGGCCCCCCACCACGAACGAGGATCGGTCTCAAGTCGCGGTGGACGGCCGTTGGTCGCCTCATCGGCCGGCTCGTGCGCTGCCTCGATGACGCGCACCGCGCCGGCGAGGAACTCCTCCGGGACCGGGAACGCCTCGGCGATCGACGCCGCCAGCTGCGGCGCCTTGCCGGGGTCGAGCCTGAGCAGAGCCGTGAGCTGCGGCAAGAACACGAACAGCCGCAGGCAGGCCAGAGCGTAACGGTCGACCGCGAGTCCGGTCTGGGACGAGGGCGGCATGAACGCGTTCGTGGCGAGTGTCTGGCGCGCCTCCTGGCCACTGAGCGTAGCGACCTCCAGATCGATCAGCACGAGCGAGTCGTCGTCGCGAACGAGCACGTTGGCCGGCGAGAAGTCGCCGATGGCGACATCGCGGTCATGCACCTGAGCGACCGCGGCCTCCGCACGCGCACACATCTCCAGCGCCCAAGCCGTGTACTCGTCGAGTGCCGTCTGATCGCTGGCACCGAGCTCGCCGATCGGGTAACGCTGGACGATCTGCACTTGCAGCGTCGAGCCCTCGACAAAGTCCTCGACGAGGAAGTGGTGCCCTCCCAGCGCGAAGTAGTCGCGCAGGGCAGGCACGACGTCGAGCCCCGCGAGCCGCTGCAGCATGTCGCGCTCGCGCCCAAGACGCGCCACCGCATCAGCTTTATCCCACGCAAGCCCGGCGTGCGGTCGTGCCTCCTTGAGCACGACCTTGTCGCCGGTCGGCAGGTGCGTGGCGGCGTAGACGCCGCCGCCGTTAGAGAAATGCAGCGCGCGGTCGATGCGATAGGGCATCCCCTCGACCGTCGCGCTGTTGCGCGCCGCAAGATGGGGGACCAGGCACTCTGGCAGCTTCACCCAGGGCGGGACCGCGAAGGTCGGGCCGCGCCGATCTGGAACAAGGTCTCCGTTGAGGTCCTCGAGCGCGAGCTCGGGCGCGCCGCCGGCGCCGATGCAGTAACGCTCGACAAATCCTCCGTAGCGCACATACAGTGGCCCCGCGCCCCAGCGCAGATCGCTCAAGATGTACGGCCCGGGCTGACCGGCGAGAGCCGCACCGAGCTCGGTGAGCACGATCTCAAGTTGAGCCTCGTCGGCGGGATATATCGTCACGAACTTGCCACTGGCGCTGCGCGGCGAATACTTCACATTGCGCAGGAAGAACAGCTCCTCACTGCGAATGAACTTAAACGGAATCTTCCGCGTAACGCAGTAATCCCAGATCGGGGCGAGAACCTCGGCTGCGTTATCCATACAGGCCGACACATGAATTTTCCAACCCTGCGCCGGAAGCACTGGATCCTGCGGCCAGTAGACGAGCCAATCGCCGGATTCGATGCGCTGCCATCCCTCGGGCACAGCACCCTGTGCGAGCTCGAAGTCGTGATCCGCGGCGTTCTTCAGGATGAACGAGTCATAGAAATCCGGATCGGTCAGGCAGTACATCTCGTAGCCGTCGTCCACTGTCTTCCCCGCTCTCAAATCCTAATTTGCTGAATCCCGGTTGCCCTGCGGCGGTGAAGGTACCCGCGAAAACGGAGACCCTAAGCTCACCGAGTTGGCCTGCATCCACGCCAGACCTACCGTGCTTATGTGGGTAATACCGGCCTCGAGATGGCCAATATCGGCCACCGGCCTAGGACGGAATCGGCCGATGCGCCGGTTTCTGGTGCCTAGCCGCCGGTGCGTGAAGCGAGGCGCGCACGGCGCGCACGGGGCACTACGCCAACCGCTTCCCCAGCAGCGCGGCGTGTGCCGCCACGTCGCGCGCATACGACGCAAAATCCTCGGCGTGCAGGGACTGTGGGCCGTCGCAGCGGGCGTGCTCGGGGTCGGAGTGGACCTCTACGAGCAGGCCGTCGGCGCCGATCGCGGCCGCGGCGCACGACATCGGCTCGACCAGGCGCCGGTCTCCCGCCGCGTGGCTGGGGTCGACGATCACCGGCAGGTGGGTGTGCAGCTTCAGCCACGGCACCGCGCCGAGATCAAGCGTGAAGCGCGTGGCGGTCTCGAACGTGCGGATGCCGCGCTCGCAGAGGATGACCTCCTCGGTGCCCTCCTTGAGGATGTAGTCGGCAGCCATCAACAACTCGTCAAGCGACGAGGACAGCCCGCGCTTGAGCACGACCGGCTTGCCGAGCTTCCCGGCGACCTCCAGCAGCGCGTAGTTCTGCATGTTGCGCGCGCCGATCTGCACGACGTCGGCGGTCACCTCGATCGCGTCGGCATGCTGCACGTCGAGCAACTCGGTGACGATCGGCAGCCCGGTCGCCGCGCGCGCCTCGACGAGAATCTCCAGGGCCTCCGCGCCCATGCCCTTGAAGGCGAACGGCGACGTGCGCGGCTTGTACGCGCCCCCGCGCAGCATCGAGGCGCCGCCGTCATGCACCGCTGCGGCCACCGCCAGCGTCTGCTCACGCGACTCGACCGTGCACGGCCCGGCGACGAGGCAGAACGTCTCGCCGCCGCCGACGACACGTCCCGAGATCTCGAAGCTCGACGGCTCGTGATGGCTGAGCTCGGAGGAGGCGAGTTTGTAGGGCCGTGAGATCGGCACGACGCGGTCGACACCAGCCATTCCCTCGAGGCCGAGCTCTGCGACGCCCTCCGGATCGCCGATCGCGCCGATCGCGGTCGTCAGCTTGCCGGGCAGGACGACGACGTGAACGCCCGTCTCGGCGAGGCGCTCGCGCACGGCCTCCACCTCGTCGTCGGCGGCGCCCGGCTGCATCACGATCATCATCGGCCGGATGGTATTGACGACCGGGTATGGTCGGCCGATGAGGAGGCGCGCCCTGGCGACGACCGTGCTTGCCGTTCTCGTCTGCGTGGCCGATGCCGGCGCGCAGGAGCCCGGCACGGTCGCCGGCAACTTCGGTGGCGGCGCGGTCGCCGCGCCGCCCGTGTATGCGTTTGGCGCCGGCAGCTTCGTGATCGGCCTGCGTGTCTCCCCCGGTCCGAAGCTCAAGATCAGCGCCACGATCGTCGGGCCTTGTGCGGCGGGCAGCTTCAGCGCTACGGCGAACCTCGCCGCCGACGGCACGTTCACCGCCGCCGGCGCCAGCCGCGAGGACGACGTGCGCACCGAGTACGTCGTCACGGGCACGCTGTCGACGACACCCTCGGGCACGGCTTCGGCACGCTTCACGCGCGACGTCGGCGGCGGCCGGTCGGCGCGCTGCAGTTCGGGCGTCGTGCAGTGGAACGCGCGCCGGCCGCTCGGCGAGATCGGGGTCGTGGCGACGCCGCCGGGGGCCGCCGTGCTCTACGGCACGACGAGCCAGCGCCTCGGCGCCGCCAGGCGAGGGATCGTGCTGCGCGTTTCCGAGGACGGCACGCAGCTCAGCCGCGCGCTGTATGGCGTGACGCTGCGCTGCTCCAACGGCACGTCGCCGGGCTTCGACCTGCCGCGCGACGGCCTCGCGATCGCCCCCGACGGCTCGTTCAGCGATCACGAGCAGGGTGCGGAGGGCGATGCGACGACGATCGTCCGCTACGACGAGCGCTTCTCCGGCACGATCGGCGCCACCGGGGCGCAGGGCACGCTGTCGGCATCCGTGCGCATCAGCAACCGCCGCAGCGGGCGGGAGCTTGTGACCTGCAAGTCCGGTCCGGTCAGCTGGAGCGCGGCCCTATAGGCCGAGGTCGCGCACGCCGAGCTCGTTGGCGCCCAGATGGTGCGCGAGCTCGTGGCGCACCGTTCGCGTGACCTCGTGGCGCAGCAGATCCGGATCGTGCCCGAAGTCGCGGCGCAGCGTGTCGCGGTAGATGACGATCCGGTCGGAGGTGTTGTCGCGGGCGACCCCGTCGCCGTGGTACAGGCCGTAGGCGCCGGCCTTGCGCCCACCATCTGAGATGACGACGGCGACGTTACGCTCCAGAGCGCGCTGCAGCAGGTCGGGCAGCTCGTCCATCGCGTCGCGGACGAGCTCTGCGAAGTCCTCGTCGTCGTAAGGATCGAGCTCCAGGAACTCGAGCTCGTCAGGATCCGCGGCTACGCCATCGCGGGCCAGGCGTTCGGACTCCTGCACGAGGCGCTCGAACTCCTCCTCGTCCTCGGGATCGCTCCAACCCGCCATCCGCAGGCCGACGGTCATCAACACGCAGGTGAGGACGAAGATCACGATCACGGCGATCGCGCTGCCCTGGAGCAGACGGATCGGTGCCGAGAAGCTGAACCCATCGAACAGCGCGACCGCGCCGAGCCCCACGCCGAGCGCCACGAGCGCCGCCAGCAGTACCCGTCGCGTCGTCGGCTTGCGCATCGCGCGCTACTGCATCGAGCGGGCGATGACGACCCGCTGGATCTCGTTCGTGCCTTCGTAGATCTGGGTGATCTTCGCGTCGCGCATCATCCGCTCGACTGGGTAGTCGTTGACGTAGCCGTAGCCGCCGAGAACCTGGATCGCATCGATCGTCACCGCCATCGCCGTGTCGGAGGCGAACAGCTTGGCCATCGAGGAGTACTTGCCGAGGTCGCGCTCGTTGCGATCGGCCTTCGCGCACGCCTTGTACAGCAGCTCGCGCGCGGCGGCCGTGCGCGTCTCCATGTCGGCGAGCTTGAACTGGACGCCCTGCAGCGCGTTGATCGGCTGGCCGAAGGCGATCCGCTCGCGCGCGTACTGCGCCGCGTAGTCGGTCGCGCCCTGGGCGATTCCGACCGCCTGCGCGGCGGCACCCAGGCGCGTGCGCTCCAGTGTCCCGAGCGCAACCGACAGCCCCTTGCCCTCCGCACCGATGAGGTTCTCGGCCGGCACGCGCACGTCGGTGAACGACGGCGAGCCGGTCGGCGAACCCTTGATCCCAAGCTTGTGCTCGAGCTTGCCGGGGTCGAACCCCTCGCGATCGGCCTCGACGATGAAGGCCGAGCTGCGGTTGCTCTCGCGGTCGGTCTTGGCGAAGACGACGTAGAAGTCGGCGATGCCGGCGTTCGTGATCCAGTTCTTCTGGCCGTTGATGACCCACTCGTCGCCGTCGCGAACCGCGCTCGTGCGCAGCGCTGCCGGATCCGATCCGGCCTCGGGCTCGGACAGGGCGAAGGCGGGCGACCATTCGCCCGACGCACAGCGCGGGAGCCAGTGCTGCTTTTGCTCGTCGGTCCCGAAGAGGCGGATCGGGAGCGTGCCGAGCTCCTGAATCATGAGGATGAGCGCGGACGACGCGCAGGCCATCGCAATCTCCTCGACGGCGATCTGGAGCATCAGCGTCCCGGTGCCGGTGCCCCCGTATTCCTCTTCGAATGGCAGGGCGAGGATGTCGTGCTCGGCCAGCAGCTCGCGAATGTCGTGCGGATACGTGGCCGAGCGGTCGATGTCCGCCGCGCGGGGAGCGATGCGCTCCCGCGCGAGCTGACGGATCGTGTCGCGCAGATCGGCGAGATCCGGGGGAATCGCATACAGGTCTGAGGTCGTCGTGGGCACACACAGAGGGTACTGCCGGTGCTCATTGACTTTGCAGGCGACAGCGTTTGGCTTCGATGCCGGCGAGGAGTTTCTCCATCGGGGTGACGAAGGCGTCGATGCCGTCGCTCAGGAGCTTGTCGGTGACGTCGTCGATGTCGATGCCGGCGTCGGCGAGCGCTGCCAGGACG
>JAWVGJ010000094.1:0-6527 GCA_033855115.1 Solirubrobacteraceae bacterium | reverse complement strand
CGCTTGCCGTGGCACTGCTCGCAGGGGACGTAGACGTCGGGCAGGAAGTGCATCTCGATCTTGATCTGGCCGTCGCCGCGGCAGACCTCGCAGCGCCCGCCCTTGACGTTGAACGAGAAGCGGCCCGGCTTGTAGCCGCGGACACGCGCTTCCTGCGTCTTTGAGAACAGGTCGCGGATCACGTCGAAGAGACCGGTATACGTGGCCGGGTTGGATCGCGGCGTACGCCCGATCGGCGACTGGTCGACCTGGATGATCTTGTCGAGCTGCTCGAGTCCAAGCACCGCGGTGTGGCGGCCCGGTCGCTGCCGCGCGCGGTGCAGCCGGTTGCCGACGGCCTTGAAGAGCACCTCGTTGACGAGCGTGGACTTGCCCGAGCCGGACACGCCGGTGACAGTCGTCAGCACGCCCAGCGGGACCTTCACGTCGATCCGCTTGAGGTTGTGCTCGGCGGCGCCGCGGATCTCGACGTATCCCGACGGCGTGCGGCGCTTGGCCGGAATGTCTATGACGCGCGTGCGCGCGAGGAACTGACCGGTCAGCGATTCCGCGACGCGCTCGACGTCCTCCGCGGTCCCCTGCGCGACGATCGCGCCGCCGTGCTCGCCCGCGCCCGGCCCGAGGTCGACGAGGTGGTCTGCGGCACGCATCGTCTGCTCGTCGTGCTCGACGACGATCACCGTGTTGCCGAGATCGCGCAGCCGCTCCAGCGTCCTGATGAGCTTGGAGTTGTCGCGCTGGTGCAGCCCGATCGAGGGCTCGTCGAGGATGTACAGGACGCCCACCAGCGACGAGCCGATCTGCGTCGCCAACCGGATGCGCTGCGCCTCGCCGCCCGACAGCGTCGCGGCCGCTCGGTCCATCGACAGGTAGCCGATGCCGACGTTCTCCAGGAAGTGCAGGCGCTCGTCGATCTCGCGCAGGATCAGCCGGGCGATGTGGCGCTCGGTCTCCGTCAGCTGCACCTCCGCCAGCCACGCCAGCGCGCCGCGCACCGACAAGGCAACGAACTCGTTGATCGCCATCCCGCCGACAAGCACCGCCCGCGACTCGGGCCGCAGCCGCGCGCCCTTGCACGCCGGGCACGGGCGCACGCTCATGTACTCCTCGATCTTCTCGCGCGAGAACTCCGAGTCGGTCTCGCGGTAGCGACGCTCGAGGTTGGGGATGATGCCCTCGAAGCGCGTCGCGTAGGAGCGCTTGCGCCCGTAGCGGTTGCGGTACGTGACCCGCACCGGCTCGCCGTTGGTGCCGTACAGGAACAGGTCGCGGTCGCCGTCGGACAACGTGCGCCACGGCGCCTCGAGGTCGACGCCGTAGCGCTCGGCGATCGCCTCGGTGATCTGCTCGTAGTAGTTGGACGAGCTCGTGGCCCAAGGCGCCAACGCTCCCTCGGCGATCGAGAGCGCCGGATCCGGCACGATCAGCTCGGGGTCGATCTCGCGCTGTGAGCCCAGACCGGTACAGCGCTCGCAGGCACCGTGCGGCGAGTTGAAGGAGAAGATCCGCGGCTCGAGCTCCGGCATCGACGTGCCGCACTTCAGGCACGCGAAGCGCTCGGAGAACGTGAGGATGCGACCCTCGCCATCGCGTGGCACGAGCTCGATCTCGATGATCCCGTCGGCGAGCGCGACCGCGGTCTCGATCGAGTCCGACAGGCGCTTGCGCACGTCGTGGCGCATCACGAGACGGTCGACGACCACCGAGATGTCGTGTTTGAACTTCTTGTCGAGCTCGATCGGGTCCTCGAGCATCCGCAGCTCGCCGTCGACCTTCGCGCGCGTGTAGCCGTCGGCGCGCAGCTCGTCGAGCAGCTTGCCGTACTCGCCCTTGCGCCCGCGGACGATCGGCGCCATGACGATGAAGCGCGTGCCCTCGTCAAGCTCCATCACCTGGTCGACGATCTGCTCGGCGCTCTGGCCCTCGATCGGCGCCCCGCAGATGTGGCAGTGCGGACGGCCGACCCGCGCCCACAGCAGGCGCAGGTAGTCGTAGATCTCCGTGACCGTCCCGACGGTCGACCGCGGGTTGCGAGACGTCGTCTTCTGATCGATCGAGATCGCCGGCGAGAGGCCCTCGATCGAGTCCACGTCGGGCTTGTCCATCTGTCCGAGGAACTGGCGCGCGTAGGCGCTCAGCGACTCGACGTAGCGGCGCTGCCCCTCTGCGTAGATCGTGTCGAACGCCAGCGACGATTTGCCGGATCCGGACAGGCCGGTGATGACCACCAGCGCATCGCGCGGCAGTTCCAGGCTGATGTCCCGGAGGTTGTGCTCACGCGCCCCCGAGACCACGATGCGGTCGTGCTTGGCCACCGACCCATTGTAGGCGGGGGAACAGACGTTCGTCCAAGATGGCGCCTGGGAGTCGCTCTGGCCGATTCCGGCATCGCCCGTGGCCGATGCCACCCAATCAATGGCCAACGTCACCTACCGAATAACGGTAGATCGGGGGTGAATACAGGCCAATGCCGGGCGCTAGGTCGCGCGTGGCCTCGGGTAGGCTCGCCACCGCAACGATCCGGGAACTAGAAGATCGCCACGGCGGGGAGGAGAAATCATGGACGACGACTACGCGATGTACTGCCTCACCGACCCGGTGTTCTATGACACGTACGTCTTGAAGAACGCGGAGGAGAAGGACTTCGAGCCCGCGCAAGGTCCGGTCCCGGAGGGGTGGCAGCGCGGCGAAGTCGGCGACTGGCTCGCGTTGACGCCTCAGGACCCCGTGCTCCTGCCGGCGCAGGGATGGAAGATCCATGCCTCCGCCTCGATGGACAGCGCCGCGGAGATCCTCGCCGTGATCTGGGAGTACTGCATCGCGAGGAAGATCCCGTTCAAGTTCATCCGCAGCCAGGAGCTCCTGATGCTGCGCAACGTGAAGTACGCCGCGCGCGGAGGCAGCGGCAAGTTCGTCACGATCTATCCCACCGACGAGGCCCAGCTCGGCATCGTGCTCGCCGAGCTCGGTGCGGCTCTCGACGGCCAGCCCGGGCCGTACATCCTGAGTGACCTGCGCTGGGGCGCGGGCCCACTGTTCGTGCGCTACGGCGGGTTCTCCGAGCGCTACTGCATCGGCGCCGGCGGCAAGCCCGAGCTCGCGCTCGAGGATGGGACGGGACAGCTGATCCCCGACCGGCGCGGCACGACCTTCGCGGTACCGGACTGGGTGACGCTGCCGGAGTTCTTGACCCCCCACTTGGAGGCACGTAACAGCGCGAAGGTCGAGCGGCTGCCGTACCGCATCGAGCAGGCGCTGCATTTCTCCAACGGCGGCGGCGTCTACACCGGCACACACCTGCCGACGGGCGAGAAGGTCGTGCTCAAGGAGGCCCGCCCCCACGCTGGACTCGCTTGGGGCGGCGCGGACGCGGTGGCGCGACTCGGTCGCGAGCGCGACATGCTCCAGCGGCTCGCGGGACTCGACGTCGCGCCGGGCATGCGCGACTACTTCACGCTCGGAGAGCACCACTTCCTCGTCGAGGAGTTCGTCCAAGGCGCGACGCTGATGTCGCAGATCGTCCAGCGCTACCCGGTCGGCGTGATCGGCGAGGACGACGAGACCGCGGTCGCCGAGTACACGGCCTGGGCGCTCGAGATGTGCTCGCGCGTCGAGGCCGCGGTCGCCCAGTTGCACGGCCGCGACGTCGTCTTCGGCGACCTCTCTCCATCCAATATGCTGGTCCGCGACGACGGCTCGATCGTGCTGATCGACCTGGAGGTGGCCACCCTCGCCAGCGAGAACAGCCGCCAGACGCTCGCCACGAGCGCCTTCATGCCACCGCCCACCGAGACCGGACTCGCCGTCGACCGCTACGCCCTGGCATGTCTGCGGATGTTCGTCTTCCTCCCGCAGCTCACGGCGCTGCTCGGGCTCGATGCCGGCAAGGCGCGCCAGCTCGCGGCCTCGATCCCCGAGACGTTCCCCGTCCCAGCCGAGTTCCTCGCCGAAGCGGTGCGCGTCATCGAGGCCGCACAGCAGCCGGTCGGCGAGAAGCCGCGCGGCAGCCGTCCACCGCGACTGGAGCCGGACCCAGGGGCGTGGCGGCGTACACGCGACTCGATGTCGGCGGCAATCCTTGCCAGCGCCACACCGGATCGAGAGGACCGGCTGTTCCCCGGCCATCCGAGGCAGTTCGCCACACCCGGCGGCGGCCTCGGCCTCGCCTACGGCGCCGCCGGAGTGCTCTACGCCCTGCACGCCACCGGTGTCGCACGCCAGCCCGAGCACGAGCAATGGCTCGTGCGGCGTGCCACGAATCCTCCGCGCGGGACGACCCTCGGCCTCTACGACGGGCTGCTCGGCGTGGCCTACGTGCTGGACCGCCTCGAGCGCCGCGACGACGCGCTGAAGGTGCTGGAGATCTGCCTCGACGAGCTCGGCGCGCAGCGCGATCACGTCGGCCTCGACCTGACAGCGGGCCTGGCCGGCATCGGCCTGACGCTCGCACACTTCGCCGAGCGAAACGATGACGCCGTCCTGTGGGATCGCGTGTGGGAGATCGCGGACATCGTCGCGGAGCGGCTGGGCGACGAGGACAGCGTCCCGCGGATCAGCGGCGGCGAACATCCCTACGCCGGGTTGATGCGCGGGTCGTCCGGACCTGCGCTCATGTTCCTGCGCCTGTACGAGCACCGCGCCGACAGCGCCCTGCTCGACCTGGCCGCAACCGCGATTCGGCAGGACCTACGGCGCTGCGTCCCCGATCGCTACGGCGCCCTGCACGTCGACGAGGACGGGCGCACGCTGCCGTATATCGAGGACGGGAGCGTCGGCATCGGGTTCGTCATCGACGACTACCTCGCGCTACGGGAGGACGAGCAGTTCGCGCAGGCCGCTCCGAAGATCCGCAAGGCGGCGACGAGCGGCTTCTACGTCCTGCCGGGATTGTTCTCCGGCCGCGCCGGCATGATCCTCTACCACAGCCGCCGCCTGGCCCCAGGCACCGGGGGCGAGGATCGCGTCGTAGCGGCGCACGTGCGCCGGCTGGAGTGGCACGCCATGAGCTACAAGGGGCACCTGGCGTTCCCCGGCGGTCACCTCCTGCGGCTGTCGATGGACATGGGCACCGGAACCGCCGGGCTCCTGCTCGCGCTGGGCGCCGCCCTCCACGACGAACCGGTCCACCTCCCCTTCCTCGGCCAAGTCCATTCGGACAGCGGCCGAACCGATCCTGACCTCATTCTCATGACACAAAGGAGGTGAAAAATATGTCAGTCCTCGATCTGCAGGGCATGGAGTCCGTCCGCGAGCCTAACGGCGGCGGCGGCCATGGCGGCGGCGGCGGCAGCACTCTGACGCTGCTTGGGTGCGCTTCCAACACCCCCAGCAACCTCAGCCTGCTTCTCTGCCACTAGCGCAAGCGGCTGCGGAGTCGCTCCGGTCAGGGGATCGGAGCGACTCCCCAGGTTCTTTGACGATACACGAGCACGGAGCCCAGAGCGGGCATGAGCAGGGAGGCAGGGTGAGACAGACCAAACAGGAAGCGGCGCCTCCTCGCGCCTATCGCGCCGCCGACCGACTGCTCTTGCGCGTGGGACGGCAGGGAGGTCCTTGGGTCGTCGTCGTCGCGCTGTCGGCATTCGTCACGACCGGCGTCGCACTCGCCTTTCCGACCGTGCTCGGTCACGCGGTCGACGATGTCGTGAACGACCGCGCAGCCGGGTCGTGGATGGCATGGTCCGCCGTGCTGGTGGCGGTGCTCGTCGCCTGTTCCGCGCTGGACACGCTCGCCTCCGGCGTCGCGATCGCGCGATCGACCGCGTGGTTGCGCGAGACCCTGCTTGGCCACGTGCTCGGGCTTGGAATGCGCAGCACGCTGGGACCCGGCGAATTGGCGACACGAGTCGTGGCGAACGCCTCCGAGGCAGGCCGTGTGGCGCCCGCGATGGTCGGTGCCGGCGCGAGCTTGATCGCGGGTGTGGGCGGCACTGTTGCGCTTGCGACGATCCATCCCCTCCTGTGCGTTACGTTCTTGGCCGGCGTCCCGCTGATGTTGTTGATCGTGCGGGCGTTCGCTCGCGACTCGTCGGCGTTGACGACGCGCTATCTCACCGTTCAGGGGACGATCGCCGGGCGTTTGGTCGAGGCGATCTCCGGTGCGCGGACGATCGCGTCTGCCGGGACGCTTGACCGCGAGGTCGACCGCTCGCTCGCTCCGCTACCCGAACTGCGCCGCCACGGCATGGACCTGTGGCGTGTGAGCATGCGGATCACCGCGCGGGACGCGCTGCTCGTCACGATGCTCGAGATCGCCGTGATCGGCGTGGCCGGGGTTCTGCTTGCGCGTGGGCAGATCAGCGCGGGTCAGATGCTTGCCGCGGGGCAGTACGTGTTCCTCGCGGCGTCGCTCGGCTCGGTCACAGGGCTCGTCTCACAGCTCACGAGCGCGCGCGGGGCCGCGCAGCGGCTCGTGGAGATCTTCGATCAGGAGCCGGTGCGGTATGGGTCTGATCGGCTGGCTGTGGATGGTCGCGGGCGCGTCGAGTTTCGCGGGGTGACCGTGCGGTCGGGCGGCGAGGTCGTGC
>JAWVGJ010000093.1:0-3201 GCA_033855115.1 Solirubrobacteraceae bacterium | reverse complement strand
TACCTCCAGGTCGGGGCGCTGTGAAGCGCAATCGACCCCAGAGGGGAGCCCAGGGTGGCGGATAGGTACGCGGGTGTGGACTGGGCCAGCGACAAGCACGACGTGCTTATCGAGGAGGCCGACGGCGAGCATGTGCTGGCGACGACGTTCACGCATGACGAGCGCGGCATTGGCGCGCTGTGCGGCACGCTCGTGCGCTTGGGCGTGGTGCTTGTGGCGATCGAGCGTCCCGACGGGCTCATGGTCGAGCGACTGCTCGATGCCGGCCTGCGGGTGCTCGCGATCCATCCCAATCAGGTCGCGGCCGCGAGGCCGCGCTTTCGGACCAGTGGCGGGAAGTCCGATCGCTTCGACGCGTTCGTGCTGTGCGAGCTCGCAAGGACCGACGGTCACCGCTTCCGCGTGCTCGTTGCCGACAGCGATGACACGAAGGCGCTGCGCGCGCTCAGTCGCGCGCGGGAGGATCTCGTGCAGACCCGTGTCGCGCTCGCCAACCAGCTGCGCGCCGAGCTCGAGCGCTTCTGGCCCGGCGCAGCCGTGATCTTCGCCGAGATCGACAGCCCCATCGGTCTGGCGTTCCTGCAGCGCTACCCCAGCCCAGCTGACGCCCGCGGCCTCGGTGAGCAGCGCCTCGCGGCGTTCCTCGCGCGCCACGCCTACTGCGGACGCAAACCGGCCGCCGAGTTGCTCGGCCGGCTGCGCGATGCGCCCCGCGCACGCGCCGGCGACAGCGAGATCGAGGCCCGGCGAGCGATCGTGCTCGCCTTGGTCGCCGCGCTGCGCCCGTTCGTCGCGAAAATCAGCGAGCTGACCCGCGAGATCGCGCACCGCGTCCGCGCGCACCCCGACGGCCACGTCTTCCTGTCGCTGTTTCGTGATCCCAAAAGCGTCGTCTGCGCCGCCGCGCTGCTCGCCGAGATCGGTGACTGCCGCACCCGCTACCGCTCCGCCGAAGCACTCGCCGCGGACGCCGGTATGAGTCCCGTCGCTGTCGAATCGGGCAAACGCAAGGTCGCGTGCTTTCGCCACGGCTGTGACCACCGGCTGCGCGCCGCGGTCGCGACGCTCGCCGACGCGACCCGCCACTGGCACCCCTGGGCCGCCGACCGCTACGCCGCCGCACGCGCCCGCGGCCAAGACCACCAACGCGCGATCCGCACCCTCGGCCGCGCCTGGATCCGCGTCATCTGGCGCTGCTGGCAAGACAGCGCCGCCTACGACCCCAGCCGACACTGCGGCCTGCACGACCACATCGCCGTCGTGATCGCCGACGGGTCCAGGCCCCGCCTGGACCTGACCGCCACACAGCGGTTGGCCGGCGCCGCTGTCACCCGAAGGGCGGCGCGAAGCGACGAGCGCGAAGCGCTTGACAGCAAGCCGACATCCGCTACCACCACGGAGCGTTGACACAGGACGTCTCATCCGGCGGCAGGAACTCGGGCCGAGCCCGGAATCGCGACCGAGCCGCGTGGGGGCGTCCAGAAGAGCGAGAAGCCACACGCCGCAACGCTCCAGCGCGAAACCGGGCAGTCGCCTGTACCGGACGACAACGATCGCGCGAGCGAGTCCCTCAGCTCAGGTACTTGGCCGTGCCCGTCGTCGACGCCAGTCCCGCCTATCGCGATTCGGTCCTGGCTTCCACCGACGACGCCGACGCGCACGCGCCGAACCGCACCGCCCCCAGTGAAGCGCCGAAGGCACACGACCAACGGCGCGCGCACTCCATGAAGCGTGAACCGCACGAAGCACATCCGGTCTCCGGAGCCGCAACCGTTCCCCTACCATGAGCTGATGGTGGACCTCCTCGGCCGGGCCACTCCTCCCTCCGGAGCTTTGAGCCGTCGAAGACACTTCTGGTGCGAGACCGCAAGCCGTGGCAAGACCTGGTTCACTCGGGTCCTAACCCCTTTTCTCACAGTGATCTCCGTGCTGGGTATCTTCGGCGTCACCGTCATTTTGTCGCTGGATCCACTCTGGATCGCGGTCATCCTGCCCGTACTCTTCATGTACGTCTTTATGGAGGGTGCTTACGCCGCATGGGGTAGAGAGTTGAAACGCGCGGACTCGGCCGAGGCCACGTTGGCCGAGGTGAGCGCGCGCCAACGTGACCACGCGCACAAGGAGCGCGAGTGGATGGACATCGCGACAACGCTTGCTCACCTTCGGGCATCTGGCAACGCGCTGGCCAGGGACTTGGCCCACCTCAACGCGCAGGCCATGTACTCGCACTCCCCTATGGACGTGCGCGTCACCAACTGGGCTGAGGAGGTCTGGTCCGTTGTACGCCAGCTCCCATGGGACATCAGTGGGCCGTTCCATAGGGCCGTCACCGAGGTCGTCACCCAACGCGATCCGACGGAAACACGAATGCCTCTTCAGATAATTGTTGCAACTCGCCGCGACGCGCTCAATGCGGCGATAGGCGCCGTCGAACAGGAGATGAAACGCTGCCGCACGGCCGCGACCTCCTGACGAGAGGTCGCGGCACGAGTCGCAGTCGCGGCACGCCCTGGCGCTCGAGTCCGCTTCTCGGCCTTCCCGATGAAGGACAGTCGATGGGCCAGGGTTCGCGCTCTTGCCCGCCGATGAGGACCAGACGACTCGCAAATACGACGACTCCGGTGAGGATTTTCTCTACTTGTTCAAGGGCGGCGCTTCGCGCCGC
Organism: Solirubrobacteraceae bacterium; assembly: GCA_033855115.1. Classification (GTDB taxonomy): domain Bacteria; phylum Actinomycetota; class Thermoleophilia; order Solirubrobacterales; family Solirubrobacteraceae; genus CADCVQ01. Next base: position 536 of record JAWVGJ010000093.1, on the reverse strand, counting down.
CGCCGGCCCGGCCACTGGCCTTCGGCCCCGCCTTACCCTATGGACTCCGTCCTCCGGGCCGGCGGCCGCGGCCAGGCCGGCGGATCCCGAAGACCACGACCAATGGAGAAGCAGTGCAGACCGGCACTGGCCTTCGAGGACACGAAGTACGGCTGAAGCCGACGCCCGAACCACTCACGATCCAGTCCGCCGCAGCTCGACGTCCGATCGCGCACGCCCCACAGCCGGCGCCTGTCAACGGCTCATTCCGCCGCGGCTATCCCGCGTTCTGCGTCGCCCGCCCATCGCCGGAGTTCGTCAGGAGACAGGTGTCTCCTCGCGTGGTGCGCGTGGCCGGAACCGGCGTAGCTCCGCCGGCCGGAGCTGTCAAGCAATTCTGAATCCGCTTCGCGGCACTGCATGTTCCAGTTGTCCCGGCCCCGGTCCACCGGACACTTCTGTGGTGAACGTGGTGATCATGCCATGAGCGCCTGACGGCGCAGGTGCTCGCGGGCTTTGATGGGTGTGCGGTAGGCGTGGCGCTCGAGCAGCCAGGA
>JAWVGJ010000092.1:0-58135 GCA_033855115.1 Solirubrobacteraceae bacterium | reverse complement strand
CCCACCGACGATCCTGGCCATGGGCGGCGGCGGCTTCACGTCGCCGCCGGGCGACCCGGCGCTCGACGAGCTCGTCCTGGAGCTCAGCGGCCGCCGCGAGCCGCGGATCCTGTTCCTGCCGACCGCCAGCGGCGATCCCAACGCGCAGATCGCCGCGTTCCAGGCGACGTTCTGCGATCGCGCTTGCCGGCCGCGTCACCTGTCGCTGTTTCGCCTCGAACAGGAGCCCGCCGATCTGCGCGCGCTGATCCTCGCGCAGAACATCCTGTACGTCGGCGGCGGATCGATGCGCAACCTGCTGGCGATCTGGCGCGAGCACGACCTGGACCAGATCCTGCGCGAGGCGTGGGAAGCCGGCGTCGTGCTCGCCGGCCTGAGCGCCGGCGCGATGTGCTGGTTCGAGTACGGCATCACGTGCTCGACCGGTACGCCCGCGCCGGTGCGGGGCCTCGGCTTCCTGCCCGGCAGCCTGAGCGTCCACTACGACGGCGATCCCACGCGCCGTCCCGTCTACCTCGACGCCGTCGCCAACGGAAGGATGCCGGCAGGGTACGGCGCGGACGACGGCGTCGGTCTGCTGTACGAGGGCCGCGAGCTCGTACGGGTCGTCAGCTCGCGTCCGAACGGCGGCGCGTATCGCGTGGCCGCTCGCGACGGCGAGGCCGTCGAAACGCTCGTGCAGCCTGAACTGCTCCCGTCCGCGCCCGGCGGGAGCGAGCGCCGGATTCCGGAGGACATCCGCGAGTTCCGCGCCGAGCGCTACCGCGCGGCCGGGCGGCGGTGAGCGCCGATGTACGGTCGGGTCAGCCTTCGCCGTGCAGCGTCAGGAGCAGGGAGCGCGGTCCGGCGCGGTCACGGTGCTCGCAGAGATAGACGCCCTGCCAGGTGCCCAGCGCGAGCCGGCCGCGGGCGATCGGCAGGCTCAGCGCCGGCCCCATCAACGAGGCCTTGATGTGCGCCGGCATGTCGTCAGGACCCTCGATCGTGTGCGTCCACGCGAAGTCCTCGGGCACGGCGACGTCGAACCAGCTCTCGAAGTCGCGGCGCACATCGGAGGACGCGTTCTCGTTGAGCGTCAGCGACGCCGACGTATGACGAATGAAGAGGTGGGCAAGGCCGACGCGCAGCTCACGCAGCTCGGGCACGGCGTCGACGATCTCCGACGTCACGAGGTGCACGCCGCGCGGGCGCGCCTTGAGGGTGATCTCGCGCTGGAGCCAGGTCATCCGATCCGGGCAGCGTAGGGGGCAGGCTTCATCTGGAGTCTCCCGGGTAGGGTCACGCTCATGACAATCCAATCAGGTACGCACGAGGTGGGCCCGGATAACGGTTCACTGAAGATCAAGACAGGCAAGGAAGGCGCAGCGGCGAAGGCGGGGCACGACCTCGTCCTCGGAGTCAACAGCTGGTCGGGCAGCATCGACGTCGAGAACGGATCGGTCGAGCTGACCGCCGATCCCGGCTCCGTCGAAGTGGAGTCGGGCTCGGGCGGCGCGAAGCCGCTCAGCGACAAGGACAAGGCCGACATCAAGAAGAGCATCTCGGACAAGGTCCTGGGCTCTGACCAGATCAGCTTCAAGTCAAGCAGCGTCGAGAACAACGGTGGCCAGATGAAGGTCGCGGGTGACCTGAGCATCGCCGGCAAGAGCAACTCAGTCTCGATCCCGCTGAGCGTCAACGACGACGGCACGGTCTCCGGCAGCCTCACGGTCAGCCAGAAGGATTACGGGATCAAGCAGTTCTCGGCGATGTTCGGAGCGCTGAAGGTTAAGGACCAGGTCGAGATCCTCATCGAAGCAAAGCTTCCGACCGGCTGAGCTCAGCGCCATAGGCTTGCGGCATGCGCCGCAAGCCGCGCACGCTGTGGCAGCCCGGCGAGACGTTCGCCGAGCGCACGCGCCTGCGTGCGTACATGGAGTGGCTCGCCGTCCGGCGCGGCGATCAGTTCTCCACATACGACGAGCTGTGGCGCTGGTCGGTGTCCGACCTGGACGCGTTCTGGTCGTCGATCGCCGAGTACTTCGGCGTCCGCTTCCACGAGCCTCCGCGGGCGGTGCTCGGCCGGCGCTCGATGCCCGGCGCGCAGTGGTTTCCGGGCGCCACGCTGTCCTATCCCGAGCACATCCTGCGCGATCGCAGCGACGACGCCGTGGCGATCCGTCATGCCTCGGAGCTTCGCCCGTTCACCGCGATGACCTGGCGCGAGCTGCGTACGCTCGCCGCCCGTATCCAGCACGGCCTGCGCGAGCTGGGCGTCGGACGCGGTGACCGCGTGGTCGCGTACATGCCGAACATCCCCGAGACGGTCGCGGCGTTCCTGGCGACGTCCGGGCTGGGCGCGACGTGGTCCAGCTGCTCGCCGGACTTCGGCGCACGCTCGGTGATCGACCGCTTCGCCCAGATCGAGCCGAAGGTGCTGCTGGCGGTCGACGGCTACCGCTACGGCGGCCGCGATTTCGATCGCGACGAGATCGTCGCGGACATCCAGGCGCAGGTCGGCGGGGCGCTGGTGCGGCTCGGGTACCTCGACGCCAACGGCTTCGACGCGGACTTCCTCGGGCCCCCGGACGCCGAGCTGGACCTGACGCCGGTGCCGTTCGACCACCCGCTGTGGGTCCTCTTCTCCAGCGGCACGACCGGCCTGCCCAAGGCGATCGTCCAGGGCCATGGCGGGATCCTGCTCGAGCAGCTCAAGACACAGAACCTGCACCTCGACATGCACGCGGACGATCGCGCGTTCTGGTTTACGACGACGGGCTGGATGATGTGGAACTTCCTCGTCGGCGTGCTGCTGACGCCCGCCTCGATCGTGCTCTACGACGGCAGCCCGGGCGCGCCGTCGCTGCAGCGCCTGTGGGAGCTCGCGGCGCAGGCAGGCATCACGTGCTTCGGCACGAGCGCGGCGTTCGTGGCGGCCTGCATGAAGGCAGGCGTCCACCCGATCCGGGGCGCAGACCTGACCCGGCTGCGCAGCGTCGGCGTCACCGGCTCGCCGCTGTCGCCGGAGGGCTTTCGCTGGGTCTACGACGAGCTCGGGCCCGACACCTGGCTGTTCTCCACCAGCGGCGGGACCGACGTCTGCACGGCCTTCGTCGGCGGCGTGCCGCTGCTGCCCGTCCACGAGGGGGAGCTGCAAGCGCGGTCGCTTGGCGCGGACGTGCAGTCATTTGACGAGGACGGGCACGCGCTGACGGGGGCGGTCGGCGAGCTCGTCATCACGCAGCCGCTGCCGTCGATGCCGCTGTCGTTCTGGAACGATCCGGACGGCTCCCGCCTGCGCGAGGCGTACTTCGAGATGTACCCGGGCATCTGGCGCCACGGCGACTGGATCGAGATCACCGATCGCGGCACGGCGATCATCTACGGCCGCAGCGACTCGACGATCAACCGCGGCGGGATCCGTATGGGCACGAGCGAGATCTACCGCGCGGTGCTCGCGCTGGAGGAGATCGTCGACGCGCTTGTCGTGGACGTTCCGCGCTCCGGCGAGGAGAGCTGGATGGCGCTCTTCGTCGTGCTGCGCGATGGCGCGACGCTCGACGACGAGCTACGTTCCTCGATCGCCCGCCGTATCCGGGAGGACTGCTCGCCGCGCCATGTGCCCGACGACGTCTTCGCTGTGGCCGAGGTCCCGCGAACGCTGTCGGGCAAGGTGCTCGAGGTGCCGGTCAAACGGATCCTGGCGGGCACGCCGCCCGAGCAGGCGGCGAGCCGCGACTCGCTCGCGAACCCCGCTGCGCTTGACTGGTTCGTTCAGCTCGCTGCGCGACGCGGTTGAGGCGCCGCCGGCCCCTGCTGAGCTACAGAACGATCTCGCAGTTGCGGGCGCGGTCGCGAGCGTTCTTCTCGACGCGGTCTTTTCCCGGGCCGCAGTCGATCACGTCGGCGCCGCCACCGACGGCCCGGATCGTGTCGTCGCCCGGCCCGCCGTAGAGGCGGTCGCGGCCGAGGCCGCCGCTGAGCTGATCGTCACCGCGGCCGCCCCACATGTCGTCATCACCGCGGCCGCCGTCCAGCTCGTCGTCGCCGTAGCCGCCTACCAGGCGGTCGTTGCCCGTGCGCCCGAACAGCGAGTCGTCGCCGGCGTCCCCGTACAGCCGGTCGGAGCCGCCGGCGCCGTCGAGCAAATCGAGGCTGCCGCCGCCCCTGATGACGTCCGCGCGCTTGGTTCCCAGGATGCGTTGCGGCCTGTCACCGGATAGGCAGCGCCGGCGGGCGAGGCTGCACTTCGACAGCAGCTCGTAGCCGACCGCCTTCACCACGGTCTCGACGTCGATCGGCACGCCGGCATCCCGCCAGCGCTGCAACGACCCCACGAGCGTCGGCGCCTGGGCCAGATCCGCTCCCGTGTCGATCTGCTCACAGGCCAGAAACTGCGTCTTGGAGCTCCTCGCCTTGATCGTCTCGTCGGCGTACCCGGACAGGACCACGCGGTCCTTGCCCGGCCCGCAGTCGACGATCTGCGCGGCGGCGCCCACGTACAGCGTGTCGTCGCCGTCGGCGCCGTACATGCGGGTGCCGAGGGCGTCGCTCGCCGTCCACAGCGTGTCGTTTCCGTCGCCGCCGTCGATGTCGCCCGAGCCGGTATCGACGATGACGTCGTCACCAGCGCCGCCGAACGACCTGCGCCCGTTCGCCTGGCCGGAACCGGGCAGGAGGATGTCGTTCCCGGCGCCGCCATCGAGGCCGTCGTTGCCGGTGCCGCCGGACAGCAGGTCTTCGCCGTCTCCGCCAAGGATCTGGCTGTCGGCGCCGGCATTGCCGATCAGGACGTCCTCCCCGGCGCCGCCGTCCAGCAGCCGGTCGTTGCCGAAGCGCGATTCGCCGAGGAAGTCGTTGCCGTCGGCGCCACGCAACGTGTCGTCGCCGTCGAAGCCGTCCAGGCGGTCGTTGCCGGGTCCGCCGTCGAGCCGGTCGTTGCCGGTGAAGCCGTAGAGATCGTCGTTGCCGTCCTCGCCGACGAGCTTGTCGCTGCCCGAGCCGCCATCGAGGTCGTCGTTGCCGCCGCCGCCATAGAGCGTGTCGGCTGCGGTGCCCCCGCTGAGCAGGTCGTTGCCCCCCAGGCCGCGCAACGTGTCGCGCGAGGCAGCGCCTCTGATGCGGTCCTTGGTGGGCGTGCCCACGATCGAGTTGGCGCGGCCGTCGCCGCTGCGCAGTGCGGCGATACCCGCGGAAACCACCGCCACGGCAAGCAGCGCGCCGAGCGCGAGCGCGACGAGCATCAGGTTTCCTGCGCGTCGGCGCCCGGCCATCGCTGCGCTCAATGTATCCGATGCCGCGCGGGCGCGGCTGTGTGTCCCTACCGCTCGCCGGGCGTCTTGCGCGGATACAGCGAGACGGGGATCGAGAGGTCCAGCGCCGTCTCGACGATGCGCGATTGCTCGGCGACGTGGGCGGCCGGGTAGCCCTCGCCCGGGCTCGCGCGCTCGGGCCGCCCGATGTAGCCGAACCGCAGGCGCTCCGGCAGGATTTGCATGAGGCGCGGGAACATGTGCGCGCGGGCGCCCATGTTGCGCGGCTCCTCCTGGACCCAGACGACCTCCTCCAGGTTGGGGTAGCTCTCCATGAGCTGGAGCAGGTCGGTCTCCGGGAAGGGGTAGAGCAGCTCCACGCGGCCGATCGCGACGCCCTCGTTGCCCTCGCGCATCGGATGACCGACGAGGTCGTAATAGATCTTGCCGGTACACAGTGCGAGGCGCTTGACCTTCTCGATCGGGACTCGCGGCTCACCGAGGACGGGGAAGAACTTCGTGTCGGTGAGATGCTCGAGGCGGTTGGTCGCCTGCGGCAGGCGCAGCAGCGACTTCGGGGTCATGACGATCAGTGGACGCTGCTTGGCGACGCGTGCCTGGCGGCGGATGAGGTGGAAGTACTGCGCCGGGGTCGTGACGTTCGCGACGCGCATGTTGCCTTCCGACGCAAGTGTCAAAAAGCGCTCCAGGCGCGCGCTGGAGTGCTCCGGCCCGGAGCCCTCGTAGCCATGCGGCAGCAGCAGCACGAGCCGCGACGTCTGGCCCCACTTCGCCAGGCCGCTGGCGATGAACTGGTCGACGATGACCTGCGCGCTGTTGACGAAGTCGCCGAACTGCGCTTCCCAGAGCACGAGCGTCTCCGGCGCCTCGGCGCTGTAGCCGTACTCGAAGCCAAGGCATGCGACCTCGCTCAGCGGCGAGTTGTGCAGTTCCAGCGGCGCAAGCGCGCCCGGCAGCGACTGGATCGGGCAGAACGTCTGGCCGGTCCGCGCGTCGTGCAGCACCAAGTGGCGCTGCGAGAACGTCCCGCGCTCGACATCCTGCCCGGTCAGGCGGATCGGCGTGCCCTCGGTCAGCAGCGACGCGAAGGCCAGCTGTTCGGCATGTGCCCAGGTGATCCCGCCCTCAGGACCGATCGCGTCGCGCTTGGCCTCGAGATGCTTGACGAGCTTGGGATGGACGGTGAAGCCTTCGGGAACGCGCAGCAGCTCCTCGTTGAGGGTCCGCAGCCGCTGGGCGCTGACCGCGGTCTTGACCTGCGGCGACGGCGTGCGATCGAGCTGGTACTCACCGGTCGGCTGCTCGACCTCACCGACCTCCTCCGCGCGCCTGATCTGCGCCTTGAGCTGCTGGTGCAGGCGCGTGAGCTCCTCCCAGACCTCGTCCTTCTGGCGCTCGACGTCCTGCGCCGTCACGACGCCCTGCGCGACGAGCTGCTCTGCCCAGATGTCCGCGACGCGCTTGTGGTGGCGGATGCGGTTGGCCTGCTCGGGCTGTGTGTACGCCGGCTCGTCGGCCTCGTTGTGACCAAAGCGGCGATAGCCGATCAGATCGATCATCACGTCGTGTCCGAACTCGCGGCGAAAGACGAACGCCAGTCGCACCGCCGACAGGCAGGCCGCGACGTCGTCGGCGTTGACGTGGATGATCGGCACGTCGAAGCCCTTGGCGAGGTCCGAGGCCCAGCGCGTCGAGCGGGCGTCGTCGGGATCGGTCGTGAAGCCGACCTGATTGTTCTGCACGAGGTGCAACGTGCCGCCGACCGAATAGCCGTCGAGGGCCTGGAGGTTCAGCGTCTCGGCGACGACGCCCTGTGCGGGTAGCGCCGCGTCGCCGTGCAGCACGATCGGCACGGCGGTAGCGGCGTCGCGGTGGGCGTGTGGCCCGTGACGCGTGGTCTGCGCGGCGCGCGTCGCGCCGGTCGCGACCGGCCCGACGTACTCCAGATGCGACGGGTTGGACTCGAGGTTGACGAGGATCGCGGAGCCGTCGGGCAGCTGATATGAGCCTTGGGCGCCGTGGTGGTACTTGACGTCGCCCGTGCCACCCTGGGGGATCGTCGTAACCGCCTCGAGCGTCGAGGCTCCTTCGAACTCGGCGAAGATCGTGTCGTAGGGCCGGCCGAGGTTGTGCGCGAGCACGTTCAGCCGTCCGCGGTGGGCCATGCCGAGCACCACCTCGCGCGCGCCGTGCCCGGCGCACAGCTGGATGAGCTCGTCGAGCATCGGCACCGTCATGTCCAGGCCCTCGATCGAGAACTGCTTCTGGCCGAGGTAGGCCTTGTGCATGAAGCGCTCGAGCGCGTCGACCTCGACGAGGCGCTTGAGCAGTGCCTTCTGCTCGTCGGGGTTGAGCGGCCCGCGGAAGGCGCCCGACTCGATCTTCTCGCGCAGCCAGGTGCGCTGGCGGTGCGAGGCGATGTGCTCGATCTCGTAGGCGATCGTGCCGCAGTAGGTCTCGCGCAGGTGCGGCAGCGCGTCGGCAAGCGTCGCGCCCGGCACGTGCATGCGCAGGATCTTCGCCGGGATGCGGGCCATGAGCTCCGGCGTCAGGCCGAGCGGCTCGGGGTCCAGAGCGGGATCGCCCTCGGGCGGCCGGCCGAGTGGATCCAGCCGCGCGGCGAGGTGTCCGAAGGTGCGATGGGCCTTCAGCAGCGCGGTCGCAGCCTGGACGGCGGCCAGCAGCTCCTCGTCGGGCTCGCCGGCCGCAGTGGCGGGCGCAGCGTCTCTCGCCGCCGCAGCGGCCGCGGCAGGTGCCGGCGGCTCGGGCTCGGGCCCGAGCGTGCTGCCGAGCTCGTGGAAGAGCTGGTCGTAGAAGCCGTGCTCGCCCTGGAGGTACTGCTCGACGACGGCGAGGAAGCGCCCCGACTCCGCGCCCTGGATGACGCGGTGGTCGTAGGTCGACGTCATCGTCATGACCTTCTCGGCACCGATCATGTCGCCGATCGCGCCGATGCCGACGGGGTAGCCGATCGCGCCCGTCGCGACGATCGTTCCCTGGCCGGACATCAGCCGTGGCACGGAGGCGACGGTTCCGATCCCGCCCGGGTTCGTGAGCGTGAGGTTCGCGCCCACGAGGTCGTCGGCGGAGAGCGCGTTGTCGCGGGCGCGGGCGATCAGGGCGCCGAACGAGTCGAGGAACTCGGGGAAGCTCTTGCGCCCGGCGTCGCGGATGACCGGGACCATGAGCGTCCGCGTCCCGTCCTTCTTCTCGACGTCGACGGCGATGCCGAGGTTGACGGCGCCGTCGTCGACGCGGTAGGCCTTGCCCGCGGTCTCGGCGTAGTGGTGCGCCATCACCGGCATCTGCTCGGTCGCGGCGCGCGCGATCGCGTAGGCGATCAGGTGGGTGAAGGAGATCCTGTGGCCGATCGCCTTGAGCTCCGCGCGGCGCGCGTTCATCGTCGTGACGGTGATCGTGCGAAACGAGGTCGCCGTCGGGAGCTCGCGCGATTTGTCCATGTGGCGAGCGAGCATCGCGGCCGCGCCCTTGAGCTCGGTGTAGCCGGAATCCGGTGCCGGCGCGGTGCGCGGCGGCGGCTCGGACGGGGCAGGAGCGAGGGCGGGAGCAGCCTTGGCGGCGAGCACGTCGGCCTTGGTGATGCGCCCCGACGGGCCGCTGCCTCGCAGCGCCGACAGGTCGATGCCCTCGATCGCCGCGACGCGACGGGCGACGGGCGAAGCGGTGCCGCCGTTACCGAAGGCGCCGCCGTCCACATGCGCCCCGTCCACGGTCTGAGTCCTGGGCTCCGGCTGGAGCGACTCGGCGCCAGCTCCATTGCCGATCGAGGTCGGGGCAGGCCGCATCCGCGCGATGACCTGGCCGACGGTGACCGTCTCTCCGGCTTCGGCGAGGATCTCGGCGATCGTGCCTGTCGCAGGAGCCGCCAGCTCCATGTCGACCTTGTCCGTCGACAGCTCGACGACCGTCTGGTCCTGCTCGACGAGGTCCCCGACCTTGACGGCCCACTCGATGATGGTGGCCTCGGTGACCGACTCGCCTCCGGCGGGCGTCACGATCTCGATCAGCGGGCTGACTTGGGCCCGCTCATCGGCGGGCTCGGCCTCGGCCGGCGCGCCCCCGTTCGTCGCGATCTCCGCGAGCACGCCACCGACGGCGACCGTCTCGCCCTCAGCGGCGTGGATCGTCACGAGCGTCCCGGAGACCGGCGCCGGAACCTCGGCGTCGACCTTGTCGGTCGACACGTCGACAAGGGCCTCGTCGACGGCGACGGTGTCGCCCTCCTGCTTGTGCCATTCCAGGACGGTCCCCTCGCGAACGGACTCACCCATCGCTGGGAGCGTTACCTGAACTGTCGTGTTCACACCCATCCTTATAGATCAACTCTAGACCACCCTCGGAGTTACGCAGCCTCCTCGTAAGACCGGGATAACTCGCCGCAAATACCTTGCGCGGCATCGGGCACGGTCATATAGGAGCGAGCGAGTGGTCCACTAGTGCCCGCATCGATCGACATCGTCCTCGATCACCATTCCGGCACGTTGCGCGGCCGCGGCGCGGGCGGGTCGACCGTCGATCTCGCCCCGGCGACGGAAGCGTTGCTCAGGGAGGCCTCCCAGCTGCACGTCCCGGTGCGGTTGGTCGTGCCCGAAAGGCTCGACGATGCGGCGATCGCAGCGCTCGAGGCGCTGCTGGCGCTGGCCGAGGCGGTCGAGATGCTCGACACGCTCGTGCTCCCGGACGGACCCGAGCCTCACATCCTGGTTGCCGCCGACCGCGTCGTGCGCCAGCAGGCCGCGGACGACGGCTGGCTGGCGGTCGCGCATCCGATGCTCGCGCTGCCGGCCGTGCTCGGCGGCGGATTCGTGTTCGCGCGCGTGTCCTGTGAACGGGGATCGTTGCGCCGGCCCGGGCTGGTGACGTACTGGACCGAGAACGACTGGGCGTTCGCCGTCCTCTCGCGCAAGGCGCTGGCGAGCGCCCTCGACGACGGCATCGCAATCGAGCGCCTCGCGCTGGACGCGGGGGTGCAGGACCCGCTCCTCGTCCAGCTCGACCGCGGCACGCGGCTGGGCGAGGTCCTGGCGGATCACGAGGTCCTGTGGTCCGACGGCAGCCGGGTGCTGCTCGCGCTCGATGCCGCCACGACCAACGATGCGATCCCGGTGCACGGGTCGCACGGGCACTTCGTCTTCCTCGCACCGGACCCCGGCCTGCTCGCGCCCGCCAGGATCGCGGCGCCCGCGGCCGTCCCTGTAGGCGCCAACCCGCGCGCCCTCGCCCCCCCGGCTCCCGTGACGGCAACGAGCTTCGCCGAGGATGTCGCGCGCTACGCCGGACTGGCGCCGCTGGACGCCGACGGACCGCTGCGCTCGCGCCACAGCTCGCATCCCGACAACGCCCGCGTGGTCAACGCGCTGCTCGCAGAGCTGACGCAGATCGGCTACGCCCCGTTCACACACGAGCTCGCGTTCTCGGGTCAGATCCTGCGCAACGTCATCGCCGACCATCCGGGCAGCAGCGGGATGAACGCGTCCGGCTCCGGCGTGGTCCTCCTCGGCTGCCATCTCGACTCCACCGCCGCGCGCGACCCCGGCTACGAGTCCGCGAGCGCCCCGGCCCGCGGCGCCGACGACGACGCCTCCGGGATCGCGGCGCTGCTGGCGATCGCACGCCACCTGCGGGTCCTGCCCGAACCGCTCCTGCACACCGTCCGACTGTGCTTCTTCAACGCCGCCGAGGCGGGCTTCGTCGGCAGCCGCGCCTACGCCGCGAGCCTGAAGCGGGCCGGCACGGCGGTCGCAGCGGTCGTCTGCTGCGACACGATCGCGTTCAACAGCGACGGGCTGCGGACCTTCGAGCTGCACGCCGGCTTTACCGATCCGGCCGTCCGCGACCTGAGCATCCCGCTCGCGGCGGTCGTCGCGCGGGCCGCCGCCGGACTGACGGTGCTCGCGCCCGCGCAGGTCTACACCGGCACGGGCACGACCCCGGTCGGCGGGAGCGACCCGGGCCGCTTCGACCGCGCGATCAATCGCTCAGACCATGCGAGCTTTCACGCGCAGGGCTATCCGGCCGTCCTCGTCAGCGAAGACGCCTTCGCCACCCCGCCCGACAACCCGAACCCGAACGAGCACCGCAGCGCCGACGCGGTGATCGACGCCGACTACGCAGCCGACATCACGCGCGCCGTCAGCGTCGCGGTGATCGAGCTCAGCCGCGGTTGACGATCATGGCGCCGGCGATGGCGAGGTGACCACGGACGTCGCTTGATGGCCGCGGAAACCGCGGCGGCCGGCCCGCACGAACTCCAGGGAGCCGATGAACGGGCCGATCCCGCCGAGCACGGCGACCGCGACGGCCAGCCGCAGGTCGATGACGCGCAGGCGCAGCGCGGCGATGCAGGCCAGCGACATCGCGATCCAGCCCAGCCCGTGCGCCATCCCGAAGACGGCTTCGTAGGGATGCAGTCCGGGGACGAGCCAGACCACGAGCAGCACGGTGTAGATCGCCGAGTGCGTGAACGACGCCCACTTCAAGCGCCCGAACGTCAGCAGGCGAGCCATCTACGCTCCGGCCGCGAGCAGCGTCGCGATCCGCCGCAGCGGCTCGTCCGCCTCATCGGGCCAGTCGGCGACCTCGGCAGGCCACCATGCGTAGGCGTCGTGCTCGTCGTCCATCGAGACATCGGCGCCCTCGGGCAGCCAGGCCAGCCCGACGATCATGACGAGCTGCTGGGGCAGGCGGACGAGCGCTTCGACTGTGAGCGAGTCGGGCTCGACGGACCATTCCTCGCGCAGCTCGCGCGTGAGCGTCTGCGCCGGGCTCTCGCCGATGTCGACCGCGCCGCCGGCACCGAGCGCCCAGCGCCCGGCCCATGACGACAGCCAGGACGCGCGGCGGCCCGCCAGCCAGCGTCCGTCGGCAGCGCGGGTGATCGTCAAGGCGGCCATCGAGTGCGAGGCGTCGCCTTCGACCAGCCGCAGCGCCCAGCGCACAGGCTGAAGCTCGAGCAGCAACCGGTCGCCCTCCTCGGCGTGGGCGACGAAGCGCGCCGCCAAGCCGTCGTGGCTCGGCGAGCCGCGCTCGCGCAGGGCGACGATCGCAGCGTCCGCCGCCTCGGCGTGGTGCTCGGGCGGCTGGTAGTGCTCGTCGCGCCAGCGCGCGTCCACGCGCTCGACGGGCCAGTGGCCCCGTGCGAGGATGACGGGCTTCTTCATGGCGTCAACCATAGTTCGCAGAAACGGTGCCGGGCGCGGTCAGCACGCGCAGGTTTCCGACACATGTCGGCATACCCGGATATGGTGGGAGCCGGTCAGCGTTCGTGGCGCATGAGCGTTGACTGCGGCCGCAGGGCGGCAGGGCCGCCAAGCGCCGGCCGAAATGACCATGATCTACACGCATCAGCCGAACCCTCCGACGCGGAGCGCCGACCGTTGAAGACGCTCGTCACCGGCGGCTCCGGCTTCATCGGCTCCCACGTCGTCGATCGGCTGATCGCCGAGGGTCACGAGGCACGCGTCTTCGACCAGCGTCCCTGGCCCTACGATCCCAGCGACGGTTGCGAGATGGTCGTCGGCGATCTGCTCGATCCCGACGCGCTGCAGGCCGCGGCGCACGGCTGCGACGCGATCATCCACTGCGCGGCTGCGGCTGACGTCGGCCTTGTCGCAAAGGACCCGGCCGGCGCGGAGACGCTCAACGCGCGCGGCACGCTGAACGTGCTCGAGGCCGCGCGGACGACCGGCGCGCGCGTCGTGTATGCCTCGACGATCTGGGTCTACTCGGATGTCGTCGAGCCGGAGGTGGACGAGGATTCCCGGCTCGCGCTGCCGTCGCACATCTACACCGCGACGAAGCTCGCGGGCGAGATGTACTGCCGCTCCTACCAGCAGCTCTACGGGGTGTCGACGACGATCCTGCGCTTCGGGATCCCCTACGGTCCGCGCGCCCGGCCCGCCGCCGTGCTGCCGATCTTCGTCAACAAGGCGCTCGCCGGTGAGGCGCTGACGATCGCCGGCGACGGGCTGCAGACGCGCCGCTTCGTCTATGTCGAGGATCTCGCCGAGGGCGTCGTGAACGCGCTGCGCCCCCAAGCCTGCGGGCGCGTCTACAACCTCGTCGGTGACGAGGACACGTCGGTCGTCCAGATCGCCGAGACGGTGAAGGCGGTACTCGGCAAGGTCGAGATCACCCACACCGAAGGCCGCAACGGCGATTTCGCCGGAGCGAAGGTCAGCGGCGAACGCGCCGCGCGAGAGCTCGGCTGGCGCGCGCGCACCTCCTTCAGCGAGGGCGTCAGGCGCTACGTCGCCTGGCACTGCGAGCACGCAGCCGCCGAGGCGCGGGCGGCCGGGGCACCGCCGCCCGCGATCGCGACGGCGCCCGCCGAACCCGCCGCCCGCGTCGCCGTCGTCGACCGGCCGCCACCTTCGGCGGCTTTCGCGCGCCGGCGCCCGCGCTGGCTCGCGGTGCCGAGCGTCGTCGCCGCGATCAGCGGTTTCATGGCGCTCGTGGTCTACGCCTACGTGCTACACGCCGCCGGCCTGGAGAGCGACGACGAGCACACCGTGCTCGTCGTGGCCGCGCTCGGTCTCGCGTCGACCGTGTCGATCGGATCGGCAAAGTCCCGTATCGCGGTCTGGACCTTCGCGCTGCTCGGCGCGGTGCTGCTGATCCCCGCGCAGACGAGCGGTGCGCTCGACCTCTCGCGGCTGGACCTGCCGCTGCTCATGCTCGGACTGGCCGGCGCCGGCTTCGCGATGCTCGCGGTCATGGACGGCCGGCGCCGTCTGCTGGAGCCCTCGCTCGCCGCCGAGCAGGGCGACAGCTGACCAGAGTGGCGACATACGACCGCTTCGCGATTGGCTTCGACCAGCGCGATCGCGCCCGGTTGCACGAGCTGTGGGACGGCGTCATCGACTCCAACCGCTGGAGCGAAGGCGAGCTGACGGCGGGCTTCGAAGCCGCCTGGGCGGCCCATAACGACCTCGGCGCGGTCGCCCTGTCGAGTTGGACCGGCGGCGCGCTGGCGGCACTGGAATGGGCCGGCGTGCGTGGGCGCAGCGTCGTCGTGCCGTCCAACACGTTCATGGCGACGCCGCTCGCGGTGATCGCCGCGGGCGGTATGCCGGTCTTCGGCGACTGCCGGCGCGACGACCTGTGCCTGTCCGTCGAGGAGGTCGAGCGGGTCCTGCATCGCCACGACCCGGCAGCCGTCTTCCTCGTGCACATCGGCGGCCACATCGCCTTCGATGCACCGGCGATCGCACAGCTGTGCCGCGATCGCGACGTCAAGCTGATCGAGGACTGCGCCCACGCCCACGGCGCGGAATGGAACGGCGCGCGGCCCGGCTCCTACGGTGACGCCGGCATCTACTCGCTCTACGCGACCAAGACGATCTCGACGGGCGAGGGCGGCGTGCTCGTCTCGCGCCACGCCGAGCTGCTGGACTTCGCGCGTGCGTTTCGCAACTACGCAAAGCCCGATTACGCGGGGCTGGGGTTGAACTTCCGCATGAGCGAGTTCACCGCCGCGCTCGGGCTCGTCCAGATCGAGCGGTTGCCCGAGATCGTCGCGTGGAAGAACGCGGTCGCCCGAGCCGAGCTCGATCCACGCTACCCCTCGCGCCTGACGCTTCCCGACGGCATGACCTCGGGCCTGTACAAGTACATCGTCTTCGACTGGCTCGAGCGCTCGACCGGCCGCGTCTACGACGAGCCATGCCACCGGATCATGAACACCGGCGACGAGCTGCCCAACAGCGACTGGGTCGCCGCCAACCACTCGTGCGTGCCGCTGTACTACCGGCCTGACAGCGAGGATGACGGCTGAGCCTGGATCCACCGAAGCTCGTGGATGGCTCGCCGCCGGCGCCTTCGGTGGATCCAGCCTCAGACCGCGACGGCGCGCAGACCGCGAGCACCGAGCTCGTCGAGGATCCGCGGCAGCGCGGCGACCGTGCGGCGCCACGAGCCCGAAGCCGAGTAGTGATCGGCGTCGTGCAGCAGCACGACGTCGCCGGCGCCAACCTCGCGCGTGGCCCGGGTCGCGATCAGGTCAGGCGTGGCGCCGGCGCGCCAGTCACAGCCCCACGCCGACCACAAAAGCGGCGTCCAGCCCCGGCGGCGCGCCTCGCGCAGCGCCGCCGCGGAGAAGACGCCGTACGGCGGGCGGTAGCGATCCGGCGCGCTGCCGCCGTGCTCGGCGACGAGCGCCGCACAACGATCGAGGTCGGCGCGCAGCGCCGCGGGCGTGACGCACGTCAGCGCGACGTGGCGGTCACCGTGGACGGCGATCCGATGACCGGCCGCCGCGACCTCGCCGACGATCCCCGGCTCGCGGCGCACCTGCTCGCCGACGACGAAGAACGTCGCGGTGGCGCCGGCGGCGGCGAGCGTCTCGAGGATCGCCGGCGTGCCCTGGCGGTGCGGCCCGTCGTCGAAGGTCAGCCCGACAGCGTCTGAGCCGAGGTCCAGGCGCCGCGCGATGCCCAGCACGTCGCACAGCATGGGGACATGCGCGGCCGGCGCCGCACCCGCCCATGCCACGAGGCCGAGGCCCGCGGCGGCCGCGCCCAACCTGCCGGCCCTCATCGCCGCCTCCGCGGACCGGTCGTGCTGACCGGACTGCTGATCGCGCTGGCGGCTGCGCTGTGCTTCGAGCTCTCGTACGTCCTGCAGGCGCTCGAGGTTCGCGCGGTGCCGGCGATGCACCGCCCGGGTTTCGGCCCGCTGCGACGGCTCGCGTCGCGCCCGCGCTGGATGCTCGGGATCATCCTCGGCCTCGGGGGCTTCGTGCTGCAGGTGCTCGCGCTGCGCCACGCTCCACTGACGCTCGTCCAGCCCGTGCTGGCCAGCGGGCTGCTCGTCCTGCTCGGCTTCAGCGTGCTCGTGCTGCACGAGCGCGTCGGCAAGCGCGAGCTGGCCGCGGTCGTCGCGATCATCGCCGGGGTCACCGCGATCGCGCTGGCCAACCCGGAGCGCGGCCACAGCACGAACGCCAAGGCGTTCACGATCGTCGTCGTCGTCCTTGGCCTGGTCGCGGCGCAGGGGTTCGTTCGCCGCCACCCGGGCGTCGGCACGCTGCTCGCCTCGGCGATCGCGGCCGACGCGATCGCCGCGCTGGCCGCGGCCCAGGCCGCACGGTCGCTGCCCGACCCCCTGCCGTCCGTCGGCTGGGGCTTGCTCGCTGCGGCGGGCGGCGTCGTGACGCTCGCGGCTGAGAGCGCGGCCCTCCAGCGCCGCGGCGCGGCGCGGATCGCGCCGGTCGTGATGGCGGGGCAGGTCGCGGTGCCGGTCGCGCTGGCGCCGCTGCTGCTCGGCGAGCGCTGGAGCGCGAGCCCGCTGGGAGCCGGGCTGCTGCTCGCCGGGCTCGCGGCCGTCGTCATCTCAAGCGCAGTGCTTGCGGCGTCACCGGTGGTCCTCGCGACCGGCGGCGAGGGCGAGCACGAGGTCCGCGGCGGCGGGGAGGTCGGGGACGTTGCGCGGTAGCGGGCCGGCGGCGATCGCGTGGCGCAGGGCCTTGGACAGCGCCGGGCGACCCTTCGCGACGGTCGCCATGCCGAGCCGCTCGTAGGCCTCGTTGTTGACGCGGACGTGGCCGCGGTGCCAGCCGTAGGAGATCACGCGACAGCCGCACATCAGCGCCTCGAGCACCGTCAGGCCAGCGGTCGAGTGCACGAGCGCGTTGGCGGCAGCCAGCACCGTCGGCATCCGGTTGGTGAAGCCCCAGATCTCGACGCGCTCACCCTCGGACTCGTAGGCGTCCTCGAGCAGCGCCTTCGCCTTGTCGTTGTTGCCGACGAGCACGATCAGCTTCGCCGCGCCCGACTGCAGGGCCGCATCGCTCGCGCCGCGCAGATCGCCGACGCCCCAGCCACCGCCGGAGACCACGACGAGCGGACGGCCGAGCGGAACGCCGAGCTCCGCGCGCGCGTCGTCGCGGTCGGGGGGGTTCAGGAAGCGCGGATCGGTCAGGCCGTGTACGGCCTCGATGCGGGTCCGCGGGCCGGCGATGCCGCGCACCTCGGGCTCGGATTCGGGGTGCGTGACGAGGTGCAGGTCGACGCCCGGATGCGCCCAGTAGTTCAGTGCGGCGAGGTCGGTGATCGCCGAGACGAGAGGCGTCGTCAGCGCGCCGCTCGCCCGTATGCCGCCGAGCACCTCGGTCGTGATCGGGTACGTCGACACGATGACGTCGGCCGGGTTGCCGGCCAGGAACGCGCTCGTGCGGCGGCGCATGACCACGTCGATGACCCCCGAGCCGACGCGCCGCATCGGCCCGAAGCGCGTGCCGAGGAAGTACGCCACCTCGAAGCCGAGGTTGCCGGCGGTCGTCTCCAGCGACGATCCGCTCGCGACGACGGCGCGGGCGACCGGGCCGCCGACCTTCAGGCCGTCGA
The DNA here is from genome assembly GCA_033855115.1 of Solirubrobacteraceae bacterium. Lineage (GTDB taxonomy): Bacteria > Actinomycetota > Thermoleophilia > Solirubrobacterales > Solirubrobacteraceae > CADCVQ01. The sequence continues at coordinate 40,518 of JAWVGJ010000092.1, read as the reverse complement.
CGATCTGCGTCGTCGCGCCGCGCTCGGTCAGGGCGGCCGCCAGCACCTCCGCCGGCAGGTCGTGCCCGGCGCCGATCGAGGCCGTGAAGATGAGGACGCGGGGCGCCATCGCACGCGGGACTATCGCGCAGAGTGCACCGGCGTGTGGGTCCGAGCGTGTGAGGACTACGCTCATCGGAGCATGCGGCGCCGCAAGCACTGGGGATGGGGATATGAGGACGACGCCTGGTCGGCGGAGCAGCTGCGCGCCGCCGCCCCGGGTCTCGAGCAGCACCTGCGGATCGCCGGCGGCGAGGTCGAGCACGCCGTCGCGCTCGACCACGTCGTACTGCCAGCCCCGCGCGTCGCGCCGCCGGAGAGGCTCGAGCCGATCTGCTCCTCGGATGTCCATTCGCGTGCCTCGCACGCCTGGGGAAAGTCCTACGCAGACGTCGTGCGCGGCTTTCGCGGGCGCTTCGACTTCCCGCCCGACGTCGTCGCGCGCCCGCGCGGCGAGCGCGACGTCGAGGCCGTGCTCGAGTGGGCCGCGGGCGCGAACGTCGCCGTGATCCCCTACGGAGGCGGCACGAGCGTCACCGGCGGCGTGCAATGCGAGGTACCGCAGCGCTTCGACGGCACGGTCTCGCTGGACCTCGGAGCGATGGACCGCGTGCTGCAGATCGACGAGGTCTCGCGGGCGGCGTGCATCCAGGCCGGCGCGATCGGTCCCGTCCTGGAGCAGCAGCTGCGCGCGCTGGACCTGACGCTGCACTTCTATCCGCAGTCCTTCGAGCTCTCGACCCTCGGCGGCTGGCTCGCCACTCGCGCCGGAGGCCATGTCGCGACGGTGGAGACGCACATCGACGATCTCGTCGAATCTCTGCGCGCGGTAACGCCCTCCGGGGCATGGCAGTCGCGGCGCCTTCCCGGCTCCGGCGCGGGCATCTCACCCGACCGGATGCTGCTCGGCTCGGAGGGGATCCTCGGCGTCATCACCGAGGCCTGGGTGCGGGTGCGCCCTCGCCCGCAGGCGCATTCGCTTGCGGCGGTGCGCTTCGGCGAGTTCAGCGATGGCATAGATGCGCTGCGGGCGATCGCGCAGTCGGGGCTGCGGCCATCGAACTGCCGGCTGATCGACTCCGAGGAGGCGCGCATGACGGGCGCGGCCGACGGCACCGACGCGCTGCTGGTGCTCGGCTTCGAGGGGCCTCTGCAGGCGCAGGCGCCCGTCGGCGAGCTGCTGGACCGGGCGCTGTTGCTGTGTGCCCAGGCGGGCGGCGAGTGGGACGACGGGGCCGTGCGCCGTCCGCGATGGGAGGAGGACAAGAGCGCCGGCGACGCGGTCGGGGCCTGGCGCGCGGCGTTCTTCCGCGCGCCGTACCTGCGCGATGCGTTCGTCGCGATGGGAATCCTCTCGGAGACCTTCGAGACCGCAATCACGTGGGAGCGCTTCTCCGCTCTGCACAGCGCCGTGTCCGCCGCGGCGATGGACGAGATCGGCCCGGGCGGGCGCATCACGTGCCGCATCTCGCACGTCTATTCCGACGGGCCGGCGCCGTATTTCACCGTGCTCGTCCCAGCCCGTCGCGGCCAGGAGCTCGAGCAGTGGGCGCAGATCAAGCAGGCGGCGACCAACGCGCTGCTCGCCGCCGGTGGGACGATCACCCACCACCACGGCGTCGGGCGCGACCACCGGCGCTGGTATGACCGCCAGCGCCCCGAGCCGTTCGCCACCGCGCTGCAAGCGGCCAAGCGGGCGATCGATCCGGCGGGGTTGCTGAACCCGGGGGTCTTGATCGATTCGGCGTAAGAGGCGTCATGTGTTCGTTGACGCCTCCTAAGCGCTACCCTCGAGAGGCGATGTCCGACACGTCGAAGATCGCCAAGAACCTGCGCGCCTTCCAAATCGGCGTCAACTCGCACGATCGCGAGAACCCGACGCACACCGCCTACGGCATCGGCCTGGCGGCGTTCGATATGGAGCGCCTCGGGTTCGACGAGGGCGAGGAGATCCTTCCCGGCATCACGATTCACGCCGACGGCGGCGTGACGGGCAACTTCCGCGTGCTCTGCGACGGCGATCACCTCGAGGAGAAGGAAGCCGAGCAGTCCGAGGTCGTCGAGGCCGTCTCGAGCCAGACGACGATGGTTCCGGTCAGCGTCCCGCGCGAGGGCGAGTCGCAGTAGAGAGCATGCGACGCCGCAGCGGTGTGCGGCGACGCCCGGATGACCGCTCGGCCAGGACGCCTGGCCCACGCGGCGAGCGGCTCGGCGGAGCCGCGTATTGACTGCGCGCTGACGCGAGCTACCGTCGGTGGCGTGGCCGATCAGAACTACGCCGTGCTTGCCGGCTTTCTGTTCAGTGTCGTGCTCGTCGCGCTCGTCATTCCGGCACCTGAGCGCCCACCGCGCCATGAGGCCGGCCTGCACTTGGCGCTGCTGTTCGTCGGGGCTGGGCTGGCGATCATCGCCGGGGTGTTGGCGCTGGCACACCTGCCGGTGCACAGCGCGGCCTGCGGGGCGCTGGCATGGCTCACCGTGATGCCGTGCTTTGTGGATGGCGCGCGCACCGCTGCCGGCGCAGGGCCCTGGCTACTACGAGGATGAGGATGAGGACGACGACGGTGGAGAGCCCTGGCCGCGCTGGCCCGGCGCGCCGCCGTCGCCTCAGGACCGCCGACCGGAGCTTGCGTCTTCGAGCTGGGCGGCGCGGTGGTATGGGCTCGTCCGGCGCCTGCCGCGCACCCACCTCAGCACGTGATCGCACGACAGGAGCCGGCGCCGGGCGCGGCTGCGGCACCTGCCGCGGCGACCGCGGCGGGCGCGCCCCGCGGGCGGGCGCGCGGTCAGCCGTCCAGCTGGACGCTGATCCCTTCGCCCTCGAAGCAGACGAGACCGGCGATCTTCATCGCCTCGGCGCGCGGTAGCTCGTAGCTGTGGGCGGCGTCGCGGAGCAGCTCCCCGCCCGCGTGTACGTGCCAGTAGATCGCGTCGCCGATGTACGGATCGGTCGACTGCTTGCTGCTCGGCGCCAGGTGCCCGGTCTGGACGTCAGCGCGCGGGATGTAGGCGCGCACGGGCATGCTCGTCTCGAAGACGAGGGTGGGGCGCGCGCTCTGGGCGAGCAGATCGCCATTGGCCGTCACGCGGACCGGTCGTGAGCTCCCGTGTACGTCCACGCGGTGGTACGGATCGTTCAGCCAGCCCCTGATCGTCTCGTCCTCGACCATCCACGCGTCCGCGCGATCAAAGGCCAGCGCCGCGAACCCGCGCAGGAAGGGCGCCGGCTCCAGCGGCTCCTCATAGGCCCAGACCGCATCCGCCCTGACGTCGTCGCCCACGCGAATCGACCAATACGAAGCGTCGCCCTTGAACGGGCAGTGCGTCTGCGTCTCGGTGCGCTCCAGCAGCTCCTGATCGAAGTCCTCCAGCGGAACGTAGGCAACGGGCCGGATTCCGGTCTCGTGCAGAAGGTGTGCGCGGGTCGTGTCGAGAACCGTCCGGTCGTCGATGACGGCTCTGAGCCGGCGCGGGTCGGCTTCGAAGAGGATCCGGTGGGCGGGGGCCTGCAGCGTGTAGTTCGACTCAGCCGGACGGCCACCCAGCGGGCCATTTCCCTGCGTCAGGCTCATTGCTCCACCGCCACTTCGAGGCGCTTGCCGAACGCGCGATCGAAGAGGTCCACCTCGCGCTGTGCAGCCCAGCGCTCGACGGCTGCTGCGCCGTCGGTCTCGAGCTCGAGAAGGATCTTCCCGTTGGAAGGTGCGACGTGAGCGGCGCGCACGCTCTGGTCGCGGCTGCGCTCCAGGTCCTCGGCCAGGCGCAGCAGGATCGAGAGGCGGTCCAGGCGATCGGCGTCGCCCTCTCCGGCGAGCGGAGCGAGCTCTCCGAAGTCCGGCATCCCCTTGCGGTGATAGCGCGCGGCCTGGGCGATGAGCGCGACCTCTCTCGGGCTGAAGCCGGGCAGGCCGCCGTTGAGGATCAGGTAGCGCGAGTGCTTGTGGTGATCGTCGTAATCCACGGACATGCCGATGTCGTGCAGGACACAGGCTGACAGAAGCAGCTCGCGCTCCCAGCGGTCGCCCGGATGCAGGCCTGCCGCGGCGAGCTCGTCGAAGAGCCCGATCGCGAGCTTTGAGACGTGCTCGGTGTGTGCCGGGCTGACGTGGTAGCGCGCGGCGAGGTTCAGCACGCTCGAGCGGCGGACGTCGTCGAACAGCGGCGGGTCACCCTCGAGGTACTGGTTGAAGAAGATCCCCTCACGCAGGCCGGCCTCGGTGACCGCGATCGACTCAAAGCCACCGAACTCGAGCACGGACTGGACGACAAGCGCGCCCGCCAGGATGAGGTCCGCGCGGTTGTACTTGATGCCCTTGATGCTCGCCCGCTCGGAGGCGGGCATGTCAGCGAGGCGGTCGATGAGGTCGTCGAGCGCGTCGCGGCCGATCTCGAAGCCCTGGACGCCGCCGATCGACGACATGCCGGCCTGCGCCTGCACCGCTGACGCGAGGTTGCGCATCGTGCCGCCGATGCCGACGAGTCGCCGGCCGCTGCGCGAAAGCCACGGGGCCTCGTCTTCCAGCGTGCCGATGACGTGCGCGCGCAGCGCCTTGCGTGCCTTCTTTGGCGCCTCGTCACCATCGGGCAGGAAGTGCTCGGTCATGCGGACAGAGCCCAGCGGCCAGGAGCCCATCCGGCCCGGATGGCGCGACTGCACCTCGACAAGCTGCAGCGACCCGCCGCCGAGGTCGAGGACCGCGCCGTCGGCGAGCGTCGTCGAGTTCACGACGGCGAGGTAGCCGAAGAACGCCTCCTCGTCCTTGGAGAGGACCTGCACCGCAAGACCCGTCTCCCGCTTGACGCGCGCGAGGAAGTCGGCCTGGTTTGCCGCGTCCCTGACCGCGCTTGTCGCGACCGCCTGGATGTCGTCGGCGCCGATGCCCTGCGCCTGGCAGAAGTGCGCGAACACCTCGGCGGCCTCGAGCGCTCGCTTCATCGGCTCCGCGCCCAGCTGTCCGGTCGCCTCGAGCCCTTCGCCGATGCGCACCGGGAGGTAGATCTCGTCGGTGCGCTTCCACCACCCTTCGGCGGCGGTGAAGACGACGAGCCGGAACGAGTTCGATCCCATGTCGATGACCGCTGTGCGGTGGTCTGGCACGGATCGGGAGATTACGGGCGCGCTCGGCGAACGGCCACCAACCGTCCGCGCACGCGGGCGGGTCGATCTATTCATGTCACGCATGAACAACTCGCCCCGCCTTCGATCGTCCACGGCTGCACCGATGGGCCTGGTCGATCTGTTCATGTATGACCTGAACAACTCGCCCTGCCTCTTGAAGGGGGCGAACTTCGACGGCTGGCGGCTAATCGAAGTAGTGCAGCCGCATGTCGACCAGCTCATCGCCGAGCTTGCCGCGCGCCAACACGGGGTCGTGAGCTGGCGACAGCTGCTCGCATTGGGCCTCGGCCGCGGCGCGATCGAGCACCGGATCCGGATCGGCCGGCTGCATCGGATGCACCGCGGCGTCTACGCCGTCGGCCATCGGCGCGTATCGCGCGAGGGCCGCTGGATGGCCGCCGTGCTCGCGTGCGGCGATGGCGCCGTTCTCAGCCATCGCAGCGCCGCGGCGCTGTGGGAGCTGCGTCCATCGGCGGCCGGCAAGATCGATGTCACGGTCCCCGCGCGATCGGGGCGTGCCAGCCGCGCGACGATCCGCGTCCATCGCTCAGGTGCCCTGCCCGCGTCAGAGATCACGCGCCATCAGGGCATCGCGGTGACGAGGGTCGCGCGGACCCTGTTCGACCTCGCAGAGACGGTGCCGCGCTCGGCGGCGCAACGAGCGCTGGAACGGGCGGAGGGATTGCAGCTCTTCGACCTGGTCGCGATGCAGACGATGATCGACCTGCACCGTACGAGGCGGGGAAGTCGGCGGCTCGCGGCGATGCTCGCCGAGTACGAAGACGACGAGCTGACGCGCAGCGAGCTGGAGAACCAGTTTCTGGCGCTCTGCGCCGATCACGGCGTCCCGCGCCCGCGAGTCAACTCCCAGGTCCAGGACTACACGGTCGACTTCTTCTGGCCGGCGCAGCGGCTGATCGCAGAGACCGACAGCCGTCGCTATCACGCCACGCGCGCGGCGTTCGAACGCGACCGCGCCCGGGACGCGGCACTCACTGTTGGCGGATACCGAGTCGTGCGCTTCACCCATCGACAGATCCAGCGCGAACCGGCGAGCGTCGCCGGCACGCTGCTCGCGCTGATCGCCACGGCCACATGAGCCTCCGCGGCGCGGCGCCGTTCAGCTCGGGCGCTCGATGATCTCGACCCGGTAGCCGTCGGGGTCGCGCACGAAGCACAGCAAGGAGCCGCCTTCGCGGACGGAGTACGGCGGCTTCTCCGGCTCGATGCCCTGCTCTGCGAGTGAGGCGAGGGTCTCGTCCATGTCCGAGACGGTGATCGCGATGTGGTTGTAGCCCGTGCCGTGGGTGTACTCGTCGACGCCGAAGTTGTAGGTCAGCTCGAGCCGGTCACCGTCGCCCGGCAGGCCCATGAAGACGTTGATCGCCTCGTCGCGAATCGGCTTGCGGGCGCGTTCCTCGAAGCCCAGCGCCTCGTAGAACGCGACTGAACGATCGATGTCGCCGATCCGGTAACAGGTGTGGATGAGTTCGCTGACGGCCATGAGCCACACAGTACCCTGACGCCCATGCTCATCGAACGCACGATGTCCGATGGCTTCCTGACGAACACCTACCTCGTCGCAGGGGGTCCGGGCGGGCCCGGATTCCTCGTCGACGCGGGCGGTCCGATGGAGCCGCTGTTCGAGGCCGCCGAGCGCAACGACATCGACGTCACCCATCTGCTGCTGACACACCACCACCACGACCACGTCTGCGCGCTGGCCGATGTCAAGCAGCGCTACCCGGACATCACGGTGCTCGCCCACCCCGACGAGGCCCTTCAGGCCGAGCCGTTCGAGCCACTGGAGATCGGCGGCGTGCATATCGACGCCGTCCATACGCCCGGTCACACCAAAGGCATGCTCAACTTCACCGTCGAGGGCCACGTGTTCACCGGCGACACGCTCTTCAAGCGCTCGATCGGCGGCGTCCGCGCGCCCGGCAGCACCTCCTACGCCGACATCAAGTCTTCGATCATGGACAAGCTCATGAGCCTGGACCACGCGACCGAGGTACACCCCGGCCATACCGATCCGACGACGATCGGCGACGAGTGGGAGAGCAACGCCTTCGTCCGCGTCTGGCGCGGCCTCGATCCCGAGGGCGACGAGCAGGTCAAGGTCTGGGGCGAGCCGGCGACCCTCGTCGTCTGGGGCGACGACTACGACGGAGGCCACAAGGCCTGGGTCCGCTGGCCCGACGGCCGCGACGACATCGTTCCCGGCTCGCAGGTCGAGCGGGACTAGGACCGCCGCAGTGGCGAAGAAGGATGCGATCCCGACCTCGCGCCTGAGCCGCTCGTCGAAGGTCGGCAAGCTCGCGGCGACGCAGGCGGCCAAGCAGATGGGGACGCGGGCGACGAACGTCGCGCGCTCGGACGAGGGCAAGCAGAAGGCGCTCGCCAAGCGCCAGCTCGAGACCGCCGAGCAGATCGTCGCCGCGCTGGGGACGATGAAGGGCGCTGCGATGAAGCTCGGCCAGGTCATGTCCTTCCTCGACGTCGGCCTCGTGCCCGAGGAGTACCGCGAGGAGTTCCAGGCCAAGCTCGCCGAGCTGCGCGACGCCGCGCCGAAGGTCGCCTTCAAGGACATGAAGAAGGTCATCGAGGACGAGTACGGCGAGCGGATCGAGGACGTCTTCGCGACGTTCGACCCGGTGCCGATCGCGGCCGCCTCGATCGGGCAGGTCTACAAGGCGCGCCTGGACGACGGCCGCGACGTCGCCGTCAAGGTCCAGTATCCGGGCGTCGCGCAAGCGGTCCGTGCCGACATGCAGAACCTCGGGCTGATCCTGCGGCTGATGAAGCGCGTCGCGCCGGGCCTGGATCCGAAGGCGATGGGCGACGAGATCCGCTCGCGCATCGACGAGGAGCTGGACTACGAGCTCGAGGCGCAGAACCAGCGCACGCTGGCGCGCATCTTCCGCGGCCATCCGTTCATCTTCGTGCCGGAGGTCGTCACCTCGCTCTCACACGAGAAGGTGATCGTCACCGAGTTCGTCTCGGGCCGGGGCTTCGAAGAGCTCAAGCAGCTGCCCCAGAAGGAGCGCGACCGCCTGGGCGAGATCGTCTACCGCTTCTACTTCGGCTGCATGTACCGCCACCACCAGTTCTCCGGCGACCCGCACCCGGGCAACTCGTTGCTGCTCGACGACGGTCGCATGGCCTTTTTGGACTTCGGGCTGTTTAAGCGCATCCCGGCCACGATCGCCGCGTTCGAGCTGCAAATCGCGCGGCTTGGCATCGCGGGCGACGGCGAGGAGCTGATCGCGCACCTGCACCGCGGCGGCTTCATCGGCAAGCCCGAGTACTACACGCCAGAGGGCATCCTCGAGCAGCTGCACGACATGACCTGGTGGTACGCCGTCGACGCGGACGTCGCGCTTACGCCGGAGGTCGCGACCGAGGTCATGATCGAGATGTCAGACCCGCGCTCGTCGCACTTCGCGAAGATGCGCCACGAGACGCTGCCGCCGGACCACCTCTTCGGGCGCCGGCTGGAGATGCTGACGCTCGCGGTCATGAGCCAGCTGCGCGCGCGCGGCAACTGGCACCGTATCGCGCGCGAGTGGATCTACGGCGACCCGCCGGTGACCGAGCTCGGCCGCCAGGAGGCCGAGTTCTACGCGGCGCATCCGCCGGTGGCGGTGCTGCGCGGCGCCGCATAACGCGTGACCCGCCTGGCAGCGCGCTGGCGGCTCGCGGCGCTGGCCACCGGCATCGGGACGCTGTTCATACTCGTCGCGGCAACGGGTTCGATCTCGCCCGAGCGCGTGCGGTCGCTGATCGACCCGCTCGGCGCGGCCGCCGTGCCCGCCTTCGTCGCGGTGTCGGCCCTGCTGACGTGCGCGCTGTTTCCCGGCCCGCTGCTCGCCGCCGCCAGCGGTCTGCTGTTCGGCACCGCGCTCGGGACGCCCGTGTCGATCGCCGCCGCGACGCTCGGCGCCGTCATCGCGTTCTCGATCGCGCGCTTCGTCGCGCACGACGCCGTCGACGCGCTCGCGGGCCGGCGCCTGCGCAACCTCCAGGCGTGGATCGAGCGGCGCGGCTTCTGGGCCGTCCTCTACGCGCGGATCGCACCCGGCATCCCGTACACGGTGGTGAACTACGTCGCGGGGCTCACGCGCGTGCGGCTCGCCGCGTTCGGCGCCGCGACGGCGATCGGCGTGGCACCGCGGGCGTTTGCGTACACCGCGCTGGGCGGCTCGCTGGAGCACCTCGACTCACCGGAGGCGCTGATCGCGGTCGCGACGCTCGTGGCGATGGCGCTGTTCGGACTCGTGGCCATACGGCGCGACGGCCGCACCGTCGCGCATTGAGGCCGCGCGGGGTCCTACCCGCGCCGCGCACGCGGTCGTCGCCCGAGCGGATGCCCACGTCAGAGCTGTTGCACCTGAAACAGCGAGGTCGATCCCGGCTCGCCGGTCGGTAGCCCGGCCGTGACGGCGACACGCTGACCGCGCTTGCACCAGCCCAGCTCGACGACACGCCGGCAGGCATCGAGCAGAAGCTCCTCGGTGACCTCGTGGCGGCGCAGGAACTCGGCCCGCACGCCCCACATCAGCCCGCAGCGGCGCACGGTCTCGCGGCCCGGCGACAGGGCGTAGATCGGGACGGTCGGCCGGTGCGCGGACACGAGTCGCGCCGAGCGGCCCGACAGCGTCGGCACGACGATCGCATCGAGCTCGAGCTCGCGCGCGGCCAGGCAGACGGCGTAGGCGACGGTGTAGGAGGGGTCGCGCGCGTCGCGGTGCACGCGCAGCTCGTTCCAGCGCGCGTAGGGCGCCGACGGCTCGGTCTCCTGCGCGATCGCGGCCATCATCGCGATCGCCTCGACCGGATAATGGCCCACCGCCGTCTCTTGGGAGAGCATCACGGCGTCGGTCCCGTCGAGGATCGCGTTGGCCACGTCCGCGACCTCGGCCCGCGTCGGTCGCGTCGACGCGACCATCGAGTCGAGCATCTGAGTCGCGGTGATCGCCGGACGCGCGAGGCGGCCGGCGGTGGCGAGCAGCTCCTTCTGGACGATCGGCACGCGCTCGATCGGCAGCTCGATGCCGAGATCGCCGCGCGCGACCATGACGCAGTCGGCGGCGCGGATGATCTCCTCGGCGCGCTCGACGGCCTGCGGCTTCTCGATCTTCGCGATCAGCGGCAGCCGCGTGTGCTCGCGCACGAACGCGATGTCGTCGGGGCTGCGGACGAACGACAGCGCGACGAGATCGACGCCGATCTTCTCGCCGACGCTCAGGTGCTCGAGGTCCTCCTTGGGGACGGACGCCAGCTGGTGCAACGGCCCCGGGACGTTCAGACCCTGGCGCGAGGCGACCGCGCCGCCGACCTCGACCTCGGCGTCGATCTCGCAGTCGCCGGTGCGAGTCGCGGTCACGCGCAACCGAACGGCGCCGTCGGCGAGGTACATGACATCGTCGGGCGCCATCGCGGCGACGAGCTCAGGGTGCGCGACCGACATCCGTCGCGCTGTGCCGATGGCGCTGTCGCCGCAGGCGAAGGTGACGCTGTCGCCCGGCTTGAGCTCGGCGATGTCGTCCTGCAACGGGCCGATGCGCATCTTCGGTCCGGGGAGGTCCTGCAGGATCGCGACCGGGCGGCCGGCGCGGCCGGCGGCCTCGCGCACGCGGTGAGCCGTATCGGCGTGCTGCTCGGCGTCGCCGTGCGAGAAGTTCAGCCGCGCGACGTCCATCCCAGCCTCGACCATCCGCGCCAGCGTCTCGCGATCACGCGACGCGGGACCGATCGTGGCGACGATCTTCGTGCGGCGGCGCACGGCTTTACGGTACTGCGCGCGATGCTTGCGTCGCGCGCGGCGGCCGCGCAACGTGGGGCGCCATGCCCCGCCGAACAACCTGAAGGCGCAGACGGATCGAGCGTCGCCTAAGCATTGGCGAGAGCTGATCTGCTATTTCGACTCAAGCGCAAGTGCATATATGCCGACAGATGTTCTGTCGGCAGACAGCTAAGGCGGCCGACTACGCGCTGGATCTCTCTGGCCCGCGTCAATCGAACGGGAGGAGCATCGTGTGGCCGATCCCGCCACGGAGTCGCAGGAACAAGCTGGTCGAGCCGATCGACGGCCTCTTCCGCGAGTTCGGCCGTGCGCGCCGCTTGCTGCGCGGCTCGCACTCGCGCGTTTGCGCTCGACCGTACCGCTGGGCCGCGTGGACGCTCACCGCTCTGCTCGTGATGACGGCGTGCGCGACGCTGTTTACCGCGCAGGTCAAGCGCGACGAGGCACGCCGGCGCATCGATCGGGACGCCTCACTGGCGGTCCAGACGATCGACCGGCGGCTGCAGGCCTATGGCGAGGTGCTGGTCGCCGTGCGCGGGCTGTTTCAGATCGATCCGCACCCGTCGCGGGCTCGGTTCGCGCGGTTCGTCAGAAGCCTGCAGCTCGGCGAGCGCTACCCCGGCGTGCGCGTCGTGTCGTTTGCGCGCTCGATCGACTCGGCCGGCGTCGCGCGTCTCACACGCGACGTGCGGCGCGACGCAACCGCGCAAGGCGCCGGCTATCCGTCCTTCGCTGTCCATCCGGCCGGCCGGCGGACGCGCCTGGTCGTGCTCGACTACCTGGAGCCCGTCGCCGGCAACGAGCCCGCGCTGGGCTTCGACCTGCTCACTGACTCACGACGCGCTCGCGCGGTCGAGATGGCGCACAGCACCGACCGACCCGTTGCGACCGCGCCGACTCGACTGATCCAGGATCCGACGAACCGCAAGGCGTTCGTGTTCATGCTCGCCGTCCGCAACGCCGGCGGCCCGCGCACGAACCCCCGGGCCGGGCGCTTGCTGGGCGTCGTGTCAGCGGCCTTTAAGGTTGACGATCTGCTCGACGCGATCATCGGCGACAGCGTGGGCGAGGCCGATCTGGAGATCTTCGACGTCGGGCCAACCGCCGCGGCCACTTCTAATCCTCCGTCGCGGGCCACGCTGATCTATGACCGCGACGACTCGCTGAACGCCCTACGGCGGGCGGGCGCGCCGCACGCGCTCGTGCCGATCGACGTCGGCGGGCGGCGCTGGCTTGTGTACTTCGAGGCCCGGGGCGCGGCCGCGTCGACGGCCGGCGCGAGCCTTCCCTGGGTCGTGGCGATCGGTGGAACGCTCGCCAGCCTGCTGGCCTCCTGGCTGCTCTTGACGCTCGCACGCGGACGCTCGCTCGCGCTGGTGCTCGCCGGGCGCATGACGCGCGACCTCGAGCGCAGCGAGCGCCAGACGCGCCAGATCCTCGAGGCGGCCCACGACGCCTTCCTGGCGATCGACGCCGACGGGCAGATCACCGACTGGAACGGCCAGGCGCACGCGGTCTTCGGCTGGTCGCGCGACGAGGCGCTGGGCCGGGAGCTCGCCGGCCTGATCGTCCCGGCGGCTCGTCGCAAGTCACACCGGCGTGCGCTGCAGCGCTTCGTGGAGACCGGCGGCGGTCCGCTGCTCGGTCGTCTCGTCGAGCTCACGGCCGTGCATCGCGACGGGCGCGAGTTCCCGGTCGAGCTCACGATCTCCGCGGCGGTCGCCAGCGAGGGCGGCTGCTCGTTTCACGCCTTCGTGCGCGACATCTCGGCGCGCAAGGCGTCTGAGGAGCTACTCGAGCGCCAGCGGCGCCAGCTCGTCGAGGCGCAGTCGGTGGGCGGCTTCGGAAGCTGGGAGTGGGACGTCTCCGCGGGCACGATCGAGTGGTCGGCCGAACTGTGTCGCATCTACGGCCTCGAGCCCGGCCCGAAGCGCGGCTTCGAGGAGTGGCTGGCCATCGGCCACCCCGATGATCGCGCTCAGATGCAGGCGACGGTGCAGACCGCGTACGAGAGCCGTCAGCCGTTCGCGCTCGAGCACCGCATCGTCCGCTCCGACGGCGCCGTTCGCATGATCCACGGTCGCGGCGAGGTCATCAGCGACGATGCCGGCCGGCCATTGCGGATGCTCGGAACCGGCCAGGACGTCACCGATCGAAAGGCGGCGGAGGAGGCGCGGGGGCGGTTGGCGGCGCTCGTGGACTCCTCCGAAGACGCGATCATCGCCGAGACCCTCGATGGCGTGATCGAAAGCTGGAACCGCGGCGCGCAAGAGCTGTTCGGCTACAGCGCCGAGGAGACGGTCGGTCAGCCGATCGCGATGCTCGTCGTGCCCGAGCGCCAGGACGAGCTCGCGCAGATCCTCGCGCAGATCAAGCGCGGGGAGCGCGTCGAGGCGCTGGAGACCGTGCGCATCGCCAAGAGCGGCCGGGCGATCGATGTCTCGTTGCGGATCTCGCTGGTCTACGACGCTGACGGCGAGCTGGTCGGCGCGTCGTCGATCTCGCGCGACATCACCCCTCAGAAGCTGCTCGAGGCGAAGCTGCGGCGCAACAGTCGCCACTACGAGCTGTCGCGCGACCTGGCCTGCACCGCCAGCCTCGACGGCTACTTCATCCAGCTCAACGCCGCCTGGACACGGACGCTTGGATGGAGCGAAGACGAGCTGCGTTCACGGAGGTTCGTGGAGTTCGTGCATCCCGACGATCGGGAAGCGACGGAGCGGGAGATGGCTGCGGTGGAGATAGGGGGTACCTCTGTCGCGTTCGTCAACCGCTACCGGACCAAGCAAGGCGGATGGTGCTGGCTTGAGTGGAACACGATGGCCGCCCCCGACGAGGACGTCAGCTACGCCACCGCGCGGGACATCACCGAGCGCATGCAGATGCAGGCCGCGCTGCGCGATGCCGAGCAGCTCTTCCGGACGGCGTTTGACCGCGCCCCGATCGGTGTCTGCCTGCTGTCGCTCGATGCGCGGGAACCGGGCCGGCTGATGCAGGTCAATCCGGCGCTGGCTCAGATGCTCGGCGCCAGCGTCGAGGAGCTCACCGGAATGCCGGTCAACTCGCTGACAGATCCCGCCGATCACGCCGAGGTCGAGGCGAAGCTGAGCGAGCTGACCGGGGGTGACAGCGGTCCCGTCGAGTTCGAGACGCGTTTCATGCACCGCGACGGACATCCCGTCTGGGCGCTGATCAGCGCGGCTCCGCTTGCCGACGGCGATGGCGAGCAGACGCTGGCCGTCACGCACGTCATGGACATCTCCGATCGCAAGCACTCCGAACGCAAACTGCAGCACCTCGCCGACCACGACGCGCTGACGGGCCTGTTCAACCGCCGCCGCTTCACCGAGGAGCTCGAGCGCGCGCTGCGCCACGCCAAGCGATACGACGAGGCCGGCGCCGTCCTGTTCCTGGACCTCGACGGCTTCAAGTTTGTCAACGATACGCTCGGGCACGCCGCCGGCGACGCGCTGATTGCCCGCGTGGCGGGATTGCTGGGCGCGGACGTGCGCGAGACCGACACCCTTGCTCGCGTCGGAGGTGACGAGTTCGCGGTGCTGCTGCCGCGCAGCGACGAGACCTCGGCGGTGCTCGTCGCCGAGAAGCTGCTCCTGACCCTGCGGCACACCGGTCTGAACAGCCACGAGGACCTTCGCGCTCATGTCTCGTGCTCGATCGGGATCGCGGTGTTTCGCGGGGACGAGGAGCTCAGCGCCGACGAGCTCGTCGTCGAGGCCGACATCGCGATGTACGACGCCAAGGAGGCAGGCAAGGATCGCTATGCCGTCTACGACCGCGCCGAAGGACGGCGAGCGCACATGTCGATCGGCCAGGATTGGAACGAACGGCTGCGCCGCGCGATCAACGACGACAGCTTCGTCCTGCACGCCCAGCCGATCATGTCGATCTGCTCCGACGCCACACCCTGGTTTGAGCTGCTGCTGAGGCTGCCCAACGACGACGGCGACCTGATCAGGCCCGGCAGCTTCCTCCACAACGCCGAGCGCTTCGGCCTTGTCGGGCAAATCGACCGCTGGGTGCTCGAGCAGGCCGTGCGCCGCCTCCACGACAGCCACGCTGCCGGCATCGACCTGATGCTCAGCGTCAACGTGTCCGGTACGACGATGGGCGACCCCAAGTTCGGCGCCGACGTCGCCGAGCTGCTGTCCAGGTACCCGATCCCTCCCGGCCGCCTGGTCATCGAGATCACCGAAACCGCCGCCATCACGAACATCGAGAGAGCGCGCCCGCTGTCCCTGCAGTTGCGCGCGTTGGGGTGCAAGCTCGCACTCGACGACTTCGGCGCCGGGTTCGCCTCGTTCCACTACCTCAAGGACCTGCGCTTTGACTACT
This sequence comes from Solirubrobacteraceae bacterium, assembly GCA_033855115.1. GTDB lineage: Bacteria > Actinomycetota > Thermoleophilia > Solirubrobacterales > Solirubrobacteraceae > CADCVQ01. Next base: position 25,198 of record JAWVGJ010000092.1, on the reverse strand, counting down.
TGAAGATCGACGGCGAGTTCATCCGCAACCTCTGCGCCAACCCCACCGACCAGCTCGTCGTCAAAGCGATCGTCGCGATCGCTCAGGGTCTCGGCACGCGCACGGTCGCCGAGTTCGTCGGCGACGACGCCACCGTCCCTCGCCTCCAGCAGCTCGGCGTCGACTACGCCCAGGGCTACCACCTCCGGCGACCGCGCCCCGTCGATCAGGCGCTGGCCGGCCTGATCCGCCCCCCGGACGGCGCGCCGACCAGCCTCACGCCAGCGCGAACCGCCCGTCTTGGATCACGGTCTCCCCATCGGCCGTCAGCCGCCCGCCAACGCGCAGATCGCAGATGAGATCCCAGTGCAGCGCGGACTCGTTCTTTGCGCCGGTCTCGGGGTACGAGCGGCCCAGGGCCAGGTGTACCGTCCCGCCGATCTTCTCGTCGAACAGCGTCGCTCCGATCGGGCGGTCGATGCCGAAGTTCGTGCCGATGCCGACCTCTCCCAGACGCCGCGCACCCTCGTCGGTGGCCAGCGCCCGCTGCAGGTAGTCATCGCCGCGCTCGGCATACGCCGCAACGACCAGCCCGTCGCGGAACTCGAGATCGACGCCGGCGACGTCGACACCCGACGGCGACGAGGGCACATCGAAGCGGATCCGGCCGCTGGCGCTCGTCTCCAGCGGACCGGTGAAGACCTCCCCGCTGGGCATGTTGCGCTTGCCGTCGGAGTTCACCCAGCTGCGTCCCTTGACGGCCAGCGTCAGGTCCGTGCCCGGCGCCTCGACGTGCAGCTCAGCGGCGCCTTTCAGGCGCTCGATGAGCCCCGCCTGAAACGACCGCAGCTCGCCCCACGAGCGCATGGGGTCGGGCTGGTCGAGGAACAGCGCGCGCTCGACGAAGGCCTCGAAGTCGGCGAGGTTCATGCCCGCCTGCTGCGCGCCGGCCTGCGTCGGCCACAACGTCGAGCACCAGCGCTTGCGCAAGGTCTGTTCGCGCAGCGGCTTGCGCGCGCGGGCGGCGCGGGCGAGTCGCTCGGGATCGATACCCGTCAGCGCGCGCGTGTTCTCGGGCGCCTGGATGCCGAGCTGGGCATGGGCCTTCTTCGCCTCGGCCCATAGGACCTCGGGGAACGTGTCGAGATGGCGATCCCGCGCGTCGCGATGAAACGCCGCCGTCGCGCCCGGCAGCTCGACGCGCAGCAGTGGCCAGCCGTCGCGGGCGAGGATCGCGCGCTGGCACTCGAGCAGCAGCGGCGCCGCGAGCGTCGTCGAGCGCACGACGATCTCCTGTCCCGGCTCGACCTCCAGGCAGTAGCCGCAGAGCAGGTCGGCGAACGCCGCAGCGTCGAGCGCCATGCTAGTGGTTCGTCGCTCCCGGACTCACAGGATGCATGTTCAGGCCCGCCAACCCTCGTCGAGCGCTGCGAGCGGCTCGACGGGGTCGGCGTTCAGCAGCTCGGCGAGCGCGGCCACCAGTCGCTCCTGAGGCTCGCGCTGGGCACCGGAGCCCATGACGCCGATCCGCCACAGCTTGCCGGCGAGCGGGCCCAGGCCGCCGGAGATCTCGATGCCGTAGTCGAGCAGCAGCCCGTTGCGAATCGCCGCCTCGTCGACGCCCTCCGGCGGCGACACCGCCAGCAGCGGGTGAAGTTGCTCTCCGTCCGGTGCCAATCGTTCGCATCCAAGCACGGCGAGCGCGTCACGCAACGCGTGGTGGGCGCGGCGGTGGCGTTCCCACGTCGTCGGCAGCCACTCCTCGCCGACGACGATGCGCAGCGCCTCGCGCAGCGCGTAGACCATGTTGATCGGCGCCGTGTGGTGGTAGACGCGGCCCGCCGCCGAGGACTCGGCGGGGTTCCAGTAACCGAGCACGAGCGAGAGGTCGAAGTACCACGAGCGGCCAGGCTGCCGTCGACGGGCGAGCTTCGCCAGCGCACGCTCACCCGCGCTGAAGGGGGCTAGCCCCGGCGGGCAGTTCAGGCACTTCTGCGAGCCCGAGAACGCGGCGTCGATTCCCGCCTCGTCCAGGCGCAGCGGATGTCCACCGAGCGACGTGACGCAGTCGACGAGCAGCAGCGCGTCGCGCTCGCGGCAGGCCTCGGCGAGGCCGTCGAGCGGCTGCGCGACGCCTGTCGAGGTCTCGCCGTGGACGACGACGATCGCGTCGAAGCGCTCGCGCCGGGCCGCCTCGACGAGCCGCTCGGGCGCGATCGCACGGCCCCAGTCGGCGCTGACCTGCACGACGTCGGCGCCCGCGCGGGCCAGAGCGTCGGCGATCCGCATCCCGAACAGCCCGTGGACCCCGCAGACGACGCAGTCACCGGGATCGACGAAGTTCGCGACGAGCGCCTCCATGCCGGCGCTGCCGGTGCCGGAGATCGGCAGCGTCGCGCGGTTGTCGGTCTGAAACGCGTCGCGGAGCAGTCCGATCGTCTCGCCCATGATGACGGCGAACGCGGGGTCCATGTGGCCGATCGTCGGCTGCGCGAGCGCCGCGAGCACGCGTTCGGGGACCGGGCTCGGGCCAGAGCCCAGGAGCAGGCGGGTCGGAATGTCGGTGCCCGGCGGAATGCTGATCGTCAAGGCGCCTCCAGCTCGGGGAAGTTCGTCGCGAGGTGCTCGCGAAGGATGTCGCGGATCCAGCGGCGCTCATCGGCGCTGGCGATGCGAAAGCGCTGGAGCAGATCCTTCTGGCCCTCGGTCGGGACGTCGTAGATCGTCCAGCGCTCGACCAACCGCTCGAAGAGGAACTCGACCGCGCGCTGCCATGAGTCGTCGGTCGTCTTGTGTTGGTCGTGCAATACGGTGGCGTACTTGCGGCGCGTCAGCGCGGACATCGAACCGCGCAACGTCAGGACGTTGCCGTCCGCATCGCGGTAGTCCGTCGTCGCCGCCGAGATTCGTCCCGCCCCGCGGTTGCGCTTGCCCATCGTTCTTCTCAATCTAGTGCACCTGTCCGCACGCTCGCATGCGTGGCGACGCGGACCGTCACCCGATCTATCGTCCGGCAGATGACGCAAACCATTCGGCGCCGCGAGCTCGGCAGGGGCGAGCGCATCCTGCCCGGCGTTTGGCGCCTTCGCCTGCCGCTACCGTGGCCGGGAGTCCCGCACTGCAACGCCTGGGCCGTCGCCGCGGGCGATGGTGTGGTGCTGTTCGACTGCGGGCTGCACGAGCCCGGGTCGCTGGAACAGCTGCAGCGCGCGATGGACCAGGTGCAGCTCAAGCTCGAGCACGTTCGCCTGCTCGTGTGCACGCACGCGCACTCTGACCACTACGGCCAGGCCGCGAGCGTCGTCGACGCGAGCGGCTGCGAGCTGTGGATGCATCCGAACTATGCGCACATGCGCGCCGCACTCGAGGATCCCGAGGAGGTGCGCGCTCGGCGCTTCGAGATCGCGCGGATGAGCGGGGTGCCGCTGGAGCCGCTGCGCGACTGGTCGCAGGCAGCGCGCGACCGAGGCAACGGCATCGCGCGGTTGGTGGCACCCGCGCGCGAGCTCGTCGACGGCGTGACGATCGACACCGACCTCGGGCCGTGGACCGTCGTCGAGACGCCGGGGCACGCGCCCTCGCATGTCTGCCTGCACCAGCCCGACCGCCGCCTGCTCGTCTCCGGCGACCACCTCCTCGGGCGCGTTTCGCTGTACTTCGATTACGGCTGGACGCCGGATCCGGTCGGCGAGTTCTTGGCGTCACTCGATCGGGTCGACGCGCTCGACGCGCGCCTGTGCCTCGCTGGCCACGCGCGGACGTTCACCGACGTGCGCGCGCACATCGACGCCAACCGCGCCCTGATCGCCAAGCGCCTGGAGATCGTGCGCGCGGCGGTCACCGAGCATGGCCCGACCACCGCCTACGACATCGTTCCGATCCTCCATGGCGAGGAGCTCACGCAGATGACGGCGGGGTGGTGGCTATCGGAGACGCTGTGCTATCTGCATCATCTGCAAGCACTGGGCGCGGTCCGACGGATGGACGGGGAACCGGAGCGATGGGCGGCGCAATAGACGGCGCCTCGATGTCGTCGAGCCGGTTCACCTCTGGCCGAGCAGCAGGTTGATGATCGCCAGCGGGCCGCCCGTCTTCAGCGTCAGCCGCAGCCCCGTGGCGGCGATCGAGCCCAGCGCGCCCTCGCGCTCGGCGCGGTCGACGCCCGCAGCAAGTGCCCCGTTGAGCTCGTCGCCCGACACGTCCTTGGGCAGCTTGCCGTCGAGCAGGCTGCGCATGAGCTCCTCGCGCGTCGTGCGCAGCTTGCAGGCGGCGCCGTCGAGCGCGGCCAGCGCGATCAGTTGCGTCCGCTCGACGGCCGGCCGGACGCGCGGCTTGCACGCGTCGGCCACGGGCCGCGGGCCGTAGGAGCCGCCGCCGAGCGCCACGTACACGGCCACGATCAAGGCCGCAACCGCGACGGCGCCCGGAACCGCGACCGCAAGCCGCGTTGCGTGACCCGGCGGGCTGCCGTTCGAGCTGGGGCCTCCGAGCGCCGAGCGCGGCACCCCCACCGCCGCCGCGGCCGCAGCCAGTAGCGCCAGGATCGCCGCCGCAACGAACGAGCGACCGAACGCCTTCGTCGCCGCGCGGTCGAGCTCGTCGTGCAGCTGCGAGCGCAGCCGGGCGATCGCGGGCCGGTCGGAGGCCTTCACGTCCAGCCCGGCAAACGCCTTGTCGAGGTCGGGCAGCTCCTGCGCCGCGGCGTCCTTGACCTGGCGGTCCAGCCGCCGGGCGAGCTCGATCTTCGCTCCCAGCCCAAGCCGCGCGTCCAGCACCTGCGAGAACCCGGCGCGCTCGGCGGGCGGGCGGATCGTCTCCAGGTCGGCGGTGAAGATTGGCGTGAGCAGCAGCAGGCCGACGACGATGCCCGCGTGACGAGCGGAGATCGTCCACGCAGCCGGGGCGGCGACGGCGGCGGGGGCGTCCTCGCCTGCTTGAGCGCCGGCGTCGCCGACGGTCGCGGCGATCAACGTCGCGAGCGCCAGTCCCAGTCCGCTGCCGATCGCCAGCTGCGGCACGAGTGTCCAGTAGGCGTGCGCGCTGGGCAGCAGGCCGAGCGCGGCGAGACCACCGGCGACGAGCACGCTGCCGGCGACCGCGGTGGCCAGCCCGTCGCGCCGGCGCGCCCAGTGCCCTGCGAACAGCGCCGCGATCGGCATGACGGTCACCGTCAGCGCCGCCTCGGCGGGCGAGTGGCGCCAGCCTTCGATCAGCAGGATCACGAGCAGGAACAGCGCCGCCGACAGCGCCGCCGACGCCAACGCCAGCGCGACGAGCGGCGCGAGCGCGGGGCGCCCCGGCGCCACCGCGACGTCGGCGGCCGCCTCCTCGCGGGGCAACCGGCGCAGCGCCGCGACGGTCACGAGCGCGACGGGCGCCTGCAGCGCGAACATCACCTGCCACGAGAACGCCTCCGTCAAGAAGCCGCCGAGTGCCGGCCCGACCGCAGCGCCCAGGACACCCGCCGCCGCCCACAGCAGGATCGCGCGGTCGCGCCCCGCCGCGACCACCAGCAGCTCCAGGGCCGCCGCCACCGCGACCGCCCCGAAAACGCCCTGCAGCGCCCGCGCCGCGATCAAGATGTTCAGCGACGGCGCTGCGGCACAGGCCGCCGACGCGAGGGCGAACAGCACGAGCGAGATCCGGAACGCCTGCCGCGCGCGCCCGCGCGCGACCTTCGCGCCCGTCAGCGCCAGCAGCGCGAGCGCGAGGTTGAAGGAGATCAGCACCCACGCGACGGCGTTGACGACCGAGTCGAACTCGCGCAGGATCGCGGGCAGCGCGAGCGTGACGACCGACGAATCGGCCAGCACAAGCGCCACGGCGAGCGCCAGCAGCAGCTTCGGCGCCGCCGCGCCCCGGCGGGCCCCGGACCCGCTCATCAGATGGTCGACCGGACCACTAGCCGGGCTCGATCTCGAGGCCCTGGACCAGCGACGAGCGCCCGTCACGCTCCCAAGCGACGTCCACCGAGTCGTTCTGGCGGTAGGTTCCTACGCCCCATGCGCCGAGAAACCAGCGCCAGAAGCCGAGCTTGCCCTCCTTCTTGAGCTCGCGATCGAAGACGAGCTCGTTGCCATGCACCCGGTAGTCCACGCCCTCCTTCTGATGCACGCCGTTGACGTACACGTCGAAGGGCGGCCGCACTCCGGGGGGGAGTGCAACGATCGATCGCGCCGCCATGCGCGGCATTATGGTCGGCGACCGCAGGCGCCGAGCCGCGCAAGCCGAATGTCCAGCCGCCCCGCCTCATGACCCCGGACCTTCCCTACCGCATCCGCCGCTCCGATCGCGCCCGCCGCGTGCGCGTCAGCGTCGACGCCGGCGGGGCGGTCGAGGTCGTGCTGCCGCGGCGCAGCCCGCAGAGCGCCGCCGACGCCGCGGTCCAGGAGCTGCGTCCCTGGATCGATCGCCGGCTGGCCGAGCGCACTGCTGTCGCAGCGGCCGTCGCCGCTCGCGGCGACGGCGTTCCCTACCTCGGGACCCAGCTTGCCCTGCGCGCCGAGCCCGGCCGCACGCGCGTGCACCGCAAGGGCGATGTCCTGCTCGTGCCCGACGGCGACGCCCAGCCGGCGGCGCTCGAACGCTGGTTTCGCCGTGCCGCCCAGCGCGAGATCGCGCCCCGCCTCGACAGCGCGGTCGCGGCCCTGGATACAAGCTACGGCGCCTTGACGATCCGCAACCAGCGCACGCGCTGGGGCTCCTGCTCGTCCAGCGGTGCGATGAGCTTCAACTGGCGCCTGCTGCTGGCGCCCGAGCCGGTGCTGGACTACGTCGTCTGGCACGAGGCGTGCCACCTGCGCGTGATGGACCACTCGCCGCGCTTCTGGGCGCTCGTGCGCCGGCACTGCCCCGGCTATGAGGAGCAACGGCGCTGGCTGACGCGCCAGGGGGCTACATTGGTGCTGTAGTGGGGAGAGGACCGATCGTTGGCGTACTCGCGGTGGGTGCCGCGATCCTCGTGATCGTGCTGCTGTTCGCGGGCGGCCACAGCTACACGGTCCACGCGACGTTCGTGTCAGCCGGCCAGGTCGTCAAGGGCAACGCGGTGAAGGTCGCCGGCAACCCGGTCGGCAGCGTCGGCGACATCTCGCTGACCGACGACGGGCAGGCGCGGATCTCCCTGCAGATCGACGACGACGGCTACGCCCCGCTGCGCCGCGGGACGCGCGCGATCATCCGTCAGGCGTCGCTCTCCGGAGTCGCCAACCGCTACGTCGACCTGCAGCTCGGACCGGGCGACGGCGCCCAGATCCCGGACGGCGGAAACCTCGCCACCGACAGCACCGATGCCGCGGTCGACCTCGACCAGATCTTCAACACGTTCGACCCCAAGGCGCGCGCCGGCGTGCAGAAGTCCGTCGAGTTCTTGCGCGACTTCCAGGCCGGCAGCGAGGACGAGGCCAACCGGGCGCTGTACTACCTCAACCCCGCGCTCTCGTCCTCCAGCCGGCTGTTCGCGGAGCTGAACCGCAACACGCCGGAATTCGAGCGCTTCATCGTCCAGGTCTCGCACCTGGTCACGGACGTCTCCGCGCAGGACGGCGTCCTCGCCGACCTCACGCGCAACCTCGCCACGACGACCTCGGCGCTGACCGCCGGCGGCGAGTCGCTCGCCGAGGGAGTCGGGCTGCTTCCGGACGTCATGCGCAAGGCGAACAGGACCTTCGTCAACTTGCGCGGGGCGCTCGACGACCTGACGCCGCTCGTCGACGACGCCAAGCCGATCGTCCGCGACAAGCTCATCCCGCTGATGGACCAGCTGCGCCCCTTCGCGCATGACGCGCTGCCGGCGATCTCGGACCTGTCCCAGACGATTCGCCGTCCGGGCGCGAACAACGACCTCGTCGAGCTGCTGCGCCGCCAGCCGGCGCTCGACGCGATCGCCAACCAGACCGCGCGGCGCAACGGCGCCGACCGCCCGGGCGCGTTGCCGACGACGATCAAGGCGCTGGAAGGCGTCGCGCCGCAGCTCGCGTTCCTGCGGCCCTATGCGCCGGAGCTCGTCGGCTGGTTCGACGACTTCTCGACGTCGGGCGCCTACGACGCGATGGGCAACTTCTCGCGCGCCGGCCTGGAGGTCAACGGCTTCACGCTCGGCCCGCTGCTCAACGCGCTGCCGGTCCCGGCGAATCTGCGCAACGCGATCCTCGCGGCGGGCGTGAAGATCGGTCGCAACAATCGCTGCCCGGGAGCACTCGAGCGCCGCGCGCCCGACGGCTCCAACCCCTACAAGCCGTCGCCGGACTTCAACTGCGACGACACGCAGACGCCGATCGGCAAATGACGCGCACGCGCCTCATCGGTGCGCTGCTGGCCGCCGTCGCGAGCTTGGCGATTGTCGCCGCGACGACCGCGGGCGCCGGCGACGAGCAGCGCTTCACCGTCGTGCTCGACAACGCCTTCGGCCTCACGGAGGGCGCCGACCTGAGGTCCTCGGGCGTCAAGGTCGGCAACGTCGAGAAGCTCGACGTGCAGCGAAGGACCGCTCGCGCGCTGGCGACGGTCGTCGTCAGCCGGCCGGACTTCGCGGGCTTTCGCAAGGACGTCTTCTGCGAGGTCAAGCCGCAGTCGCTGATCGGCGAGTACTTTCTGGACTGCGCGCCCGGCACATCCGCCGAGCCGGCGCCGAAGACGATCCCCGTGCAGCAGACCGCAGGGACGATCCCGCCCGATCTCGTGTTCGACATCCTGCGCCGGCCGGCGCGCGAGCGCTTCGGGCTGATCCTCACCGAGCTCGGCACCGGCTTGGCGGCCCGCGGCGAGGATTTGCAGACGGTCATCCGCCGCGGCATCCCGGCGCTGCGCGAGACCGACAAGGTCCTGAAGATCCTCGATGCCAACCGCCGGACGCTCCAGCAGCTCACGCGCGACTCCGACCACGTCCTCGCGGCGCTGGCAGGCAATCGCGGCGACGTGGCGCGCTTCGTCACGAAGGCCGCCTCCACGACGCGGGCGTCGGCTGACCGCAAGCTGCAGCTCGGGCAGACCGTCGACAAGCTGCCGCACTTTCTGCGCGAGCTGCGCCCGGCGCTGCGCGACCTCGGCACGGCCGCCAGGCGCCAGACGCCCGCGCTGCGTGACCTGCGCCTCGCCGCACCCGACCTCACGCGGCTGCTGCGGCGCCTGGGCCCGTTCGCGCGGTCCGCGCGGCCCGCCGTCCGCGGCCTCGGCCGGGCGTCGGACATCGGCCTGGATGCGGCGCGCGAAGCGCGCTCGACGGTCGAGCAGCTGCGCACGCTCGGCGCCGCCGCGACCGAGCCGATGCGCAACCTGCGCTTCGTGCTGGAGGATCTCAACGACCGCGGCCGCGCCGTCGAGGCCAACAAGCTCAGCCCGACCGGCGCCGGGTTCACCGGCCTGGAGGCGCTGCTGCAGTTCTTCTTCGTGCAGTCCCAAGCGATCAACCTGTACGACTCCAAGGGTTACCTGCTCAAGCTCAGCCTGCTCGTCAACCAGTGCACGCCGTACGTCAACGCGCAGACGGCGATCAAGGACAAGGCTCACACGGAGGCCTGCAAGCAGTGGCTCGGCCCCAATCAGCCCGGAATCACGACCGGTGCGATCGCGCGCGCCACGGAGCGCCCCCCGGCAATGACGACGGCGAATGCGACTGACGCAAAGGCGCCCGCGCCGGCGGTGCCGGCGCGGCAGCCCGCGACACCCGGGGCGCAGCCGCCCGCGCCGTCGCTGCTGCCGAAGATCGATCCGAAGCAGCTGCTCGACGACATCCTGCCCCAGATCACCGACAAGCTGCCGAAGATCGGCGGGCGCTCTGCGCGCGCCCGCAGCGACCGCAACCTGCTCGACTTCCTCCTGGGCCCATGACAGCGCGCCATTGCTCGACCTGCGCCGGGAAGAACTCGAAGAGTGGCCGCTCGCGATGAGAGGCCGCAAGCCGCCAGGGGTCGCATCCAGACCCGTGTTCATCGGGGCCATCACGACGCTCGTCGTCGTCGTCGCAGTCCTGCTCGCCTACCAGGCCAACAAGGGCCTGCCGTTCGTCCCGACGTTCGAGCTGAAGGTCGACACGCCCAACGCGGCGCGGCTCGTCGTCGGCAACGAGGTGCGCGAGGGCGGCTTCCGCATCGGCCAGGTGGCGCAGATCGATCCGGTCGGGCGCACCGGCGCCGGGGCGCAGCTGACGCTGAAGCTCGACACGTCCGCGACGCCGGTGCCCGACGACTCGACCGTGCTGATCCGCCCGCGCTCGGCGCTCGGCCTGAAGTACGTCGAGTTGCGGCGCGGCAGGTCGTCGCGGCAGCTCCCCGAGGGCTCGGTGATCGTCGCGAGCTCGAGCCGCGTCGTCGGCCCGGAGCTCGACGACTTCTTCTCGATCTTCGACGAGCGCACACGTGCCGACATCGACGCGAACCTCGACTACTTCGGCCAGGCGTTCGCCGGCCGCGGCACCGCGATCAACCGCTCGCTCGCCGCGCTGCCCGAGCTCTTCGACGACCTGCCGCCGGTCATGCGCACGGTCGCCGAGCCCGCCACGCAACTGCGGCGCCTGCTGGCGGAGACCGGGGACATCTCCCGTATCGTCGCCCCGCTTTCGAACACGTTCGCGCGTGGCTTCACCGGCCTGGCCGACACGTTCGCGGCCCTGTCGCGCGACCCGCACGCGCTGCGCGACACGATCGCCCAATCGCCCGGCACGCTGGATGTGGGGATCCGGTCGCTGCCCGGCACGCGCCCGTTGCTTGGCCGCCTGGCAGCAATCTCCGACGAGGTCCGGGGCACGGCCCGCGAGCTGCGCCGGAGCCTGCCGTCCGTCAACCGCGCGCTCGCCGCCGGCATCCCGGTGCTGAGGCGCACGCCGCAGTTCACCGGCAAGCTCGAGGGCACCCTGCGCGCGTTGCGCGACCTCGCGAAGTCGCCGACGACCGACATCACGATCCAGGGCCTGACGGCGACGATGGACACACTCAACCCGACGCTGCGCTGGGTCGGGCCGCACGTGACGGTCTGCAACTACTTCAACTACTTCTGGACGTTCTTCGTCGACCACATCTCCGACGAGGACCCGACCGGCACCGTCGAGCGCATCCAGGTCAAGACGGCGCCGCTCGTGCAGGAGAACTCGATGATGTCCTTCGGCGCGGCGCGCCCGGCCAACGGCGGCACGATCGATCCGCTGCAGAAGGCGCTGTTCGGTGATGCCGCCGCACTCCACGACCAGCTGTACAACGGGGCGGTCGATGCCAACGGCAACGCCGATTGCGAATCCGGCCAGCGCGGCTACCTCGAGCGCCTGGCGACCGGCTTTCCGCAGGACCGGAAGATCGTCGTCGATACGCGCACGCCGGGCGCGCAGGGCCCGACCTACAAGGGGCGCCCGCGCGTGCCGGCCGGCCAGTCCTTCTCCAACGAGCCCGGCGGGATCGCCCCGCCCGTCCCGTGATGCGCAGTCGCGGCCCAAGCGCGTTCACCGTCGGCGCCGTCCTGCTCGTCGTGGCCGTGATCGTCATCTACCTCGGGTTCACGAAGGACATCCCGTTGCTCAACGAGCCGTACGAGATCAAGGCCGCGTTTCACGATACGAGCGGGATCAACAAGCGCTCGCCGGTCCGGATCGCGGGCGTCGAGGTCGGCTACGTCACGAACGTCGAGCGGACGAGCCCGGGCGCGCGGTCGGCGACCGTGACGTTCGCGATCCGCGACAGCGGCCGGCCAATCAACAACGACGCGAGCGCCAAGATCCGGCCGCGCATCTTCCTCGAGGGCAACTTCTTCGTCGACCTGTCGCCAGGCACGCCGGGAGCCGGCGAGATGGCCCAGGGCGCGACAATCCCCGTCACGCGCACCGCCAGCCCGGTCCAGTTCGACCAGGTTCTGAGCGCGCTCAAGAGCGACACCCGCAACGACCTGCGCCAGGTCTTCACGGAGGTCGGCGCAGCGCAGGACGCCGGCGGCGCCAAGGCGTTCAACGACTCGCTGCACTTCCAGCCCTCCGCGTACAAGTTCGTCGCGATCGTCTCGGAGGCGCTGCTCGGCAAGCGCCCGCACGACATCAGCGATCTCACGCGCGACGGCGGCGCGGTGGCGGGCGCGCTGGAGCGCGACCCGGCGAAGCTGCGATCGCTGATCGTCGACTTCGACACGGTCGCCCGCGCTCTTGCCGGCCGGGAGGCAGCGCTCACCGCCGCCGTCGGCGAGCTGCCGCGTACGCTGCGGGCCGCGTCGCCGGCGCTCGATGCGCTGAACGCGGCCTTCCCCGACGTCCGAAGATTTGCCCGGCAGGCGCGGCCGGGCGTGCGCTCGCTCGGCCCGACCGCCGACGCGACGCTGCCGCTCGTCAAGCAGCTGCGCGGCCTCGTGCGGCCACAGGAGCTCGGCGGGCTCGCGCGCCAGCTGCACAGTGCCACGCCCGCGTTGTCGAGGCTCGCCACGAGCGCGTCGTCCGTGCTCAGTCAGCTGCGCGCGCTGGCGAGCTGCACGACCAACGTGCTGGTCCCGTTCGGCAACGACAAGCTCGTCGACGAAGCGTTCCCGACCCACGGTCCGGTCTACGAGGAGCTGGCTAAGTTCCTGCCGGGCCTGGCCGGCGAGAGCCGCTCCTTCGACGCCAACGGCCCGTGGTTCAAGGTGCTGGCCACCGGCGGCGCGGAGACGCTGAACCTCGGCAACGGCATCTTCGGCTCGGTCGTCGACACGATCGCCGGCAACAACCCACCGCCGGTCCGCACGCGACCGCCGCTGAGGCCCGGCGTGCCATGCGAGACCCAAGAGCCGCCCGATCTGCGCTCGATTTCGCGGGGTCCGCCGCCGGCGATCAACTCGACGGGGGCCGCTTCTCGCATACGCCAGTCCAGAGCGCAGGCCGTCGCCGTCTCGCTCCTGCGCCATCAGCTCAAGGCGGCGGGCAGCGACACGAAGGTGCTCGACAGGTCGATCACCCTGGACGAGATTCGCCAGCTCGCCGCCAAGAACGGGCTGACAAAGCAGCTCAACCGAGCGCTGAGGAAGGGCAGGGGATGAGCCGGGCGCTGCGCAAGAACCTCGGGCCGCTCGCGGCGATCATCGTCCTGGTCGCGATCGCCGCAGTCGTCGGTGGCTACATCCTGCACAAGCAACGGCTGCGCTTTCCGTTCATCGAGGGCGAGACGATGCGCATCAACGTCGAGCTCGACACCGCACAGGCCGTCACGCCCGGCCAGGGCCAGACGGCGCAGGTCGCGGGCGTGCAGATCGGCGACATCGGCGAGGTCAAGCTGCGCAACGGACGCGCGGTCGTCGGCCTGGATATCAAGCCGGAGTACAAGGATCTGATCCACCGCGACGCCCGCGCGGCGCTGCGCCCGCGCACCGGCCTGAAGGACATGTACGTCCAGATCTACCCGGGCAAAACGGGCCCGCCGGTACGGGCTGGGTTCACGATCCCGCTGCGCAGCTCCCTGACCGACGTCAACCTCGACGAGATCCTGGCGCAGCTCGACACGCGCACGCGCGACTACATCACGCTCCTGGCCAACGGCGGCGGCGAGGGCTTGCGCGGCCGCGGCAACGACCTTGCTCGTGTCTTCAAGCGCTTCGGGCCGACGCTGCGCGACCTCTCGCGCGTGAACCGCGCGGTGGCATCCGAGCGCGTCGCGCTGCGGCGGCTCGTCACGTCGCTGTCCCAGGTCAACGGCGCGCTGGCGCGCAAGCCCGACGACCTCGCGCGCTTGGTGAACGGCGCGTCCCAGACGCTGCGCGCCGTTGCGTCGGAGGACGGCAACCTGCGCGATGCGGTCGGCGAGCTCGCGCCGACGCTGCAGCAGGCCACCGGGACGCTCGACGCCACGACGCCGCTCGCCCGCGAGCTCGGGCCGGCGACGCGCGCGCTGCTGCCGGCAGTGCGCCGGCTCGAGTCCGTCAACGCCGCGGTCAGCCCGTTCGCCCGCGAGGCGACGCCGATCGTCCGCGACAAGGTCCGTCCGTTCGTGCGCAAGGCGACACCGCTCGCGCGCGACCTCGCCCCCGCCGCTCGCGGCCTGGCGCGGGCGTTCCCGGAACTCGACCGCAACGCGAAGGTCCTCAACGACTTCGTCAACATGCTCGGTCACAACGAAAACGGCCGCGAGCCGCCAGCGAAGGCCGGCCGCGACGAGGGCTACCTCTTCTGGCTTGGCTGGCTCAGCCATCAGACGGCGAACCTCCAGAGCATCGAGGACGCCAACGGTCCGATGCGCCCGATCTTCCTGACCGGCACCTGCTCGACGCTCACGAGCCTCGTCAACGACCTGCCGGCGGCCGAGTTCGCGCTCGGGTTGTCGCCGCTGCTGGCGACCGTCTGCAAGAACCCGACGACGCGGTCGCTGAGCGTCACGCGCGCGCTGAGGACGGTCGGGGTGACCGGCAAGGGTGCATCGACGCTCCAAAAGGCGCGCGACGGTGTGGTCGGGCAACTCGACAAGACGGTCGGCGGCGTTCGCGACAAGCTCGACAAGACCCTCAGGGGCACGCGGAGCGGCCGATGAACACCGAGGCCCCGACACTCGGACGGCTGCTCGTCATCAGCGGCTTCGCGCTCACGTGCTTCGGCCTGCTGCTGTTTCTGTGGCTCGCCTTCGGCGGGCCGATCCCGCTCAAGCCGCAGGGCTATCGCGTGCAGGTCGCCTTCACAGATGCGGCGACACTCGCCGACCAGGCCGACGTCCGCACGGCGGGCGTGCGGATCGGCAAGGTCGTGCGCAAGCAGCTCGCACCCGAGGGCAAGACGCTCGCGACGATCGAGCTCGACAGCACGTACGCGCCGCTGAAGCGCGACGCGCGCGCGATCCTGCGCCAGAAGACGCTGCTCGGAGAGACCTACGTCGAGGTGACCACGGGCAGCAAGGCGGCGAACGACCTCCCGGAAGGCGCGCGGCTACCCGACGGCCAGGTGGCCCAGGCGGTCGAATTCGACGAGCTGCTGCGGATCTTCGACAAGGACACGCGCAAAGCCTTTCAGCAGTGGCAGGCGAGCCTGGCCGTGGCCGGGCGCGGTCGCGGCGGCGATCTCAACGACGCGTTCGGGAACCTGCCCGCGTTTACCGAAAACGCCCAGAGCGTCGTCGACGTGCTCGACCGCCGCCGGGCAGCGCTACGCGATCTCGTCAAGAACGCCGGCAAGACGTTCGAGGAGATCACCCGCGACGAGGGCGCGCTGTCGACGCTCGTGCAGCGCAACAGCGAGCTGTTCGACGAGCTCTCGCGCCGTCGCGAGGCGCTGGCCGACTCGATCCAGATCTTCCCCGCGTTCCTGGACGAGACGAAGCTGACGCTGGCACGGCTGCGGACGTTCTCGCTCAACACCGAGCCGCTGATCCGCGACCTCGAGCCGGTGCTCGACGACCTGCAGCCGACGCTCGTGTCGCTGCGCCGCCTGTCGCCGTCGCTGCAGAACCTCTTCGACAACATCGATCCGCTCATCACGGCTGGCGACAAGGGGTTGCCGGCACTGTCGCGCGTGCTGACCGGCCTTGATCCGACGCTTGCGGCAACCGGGCCGTTCCTGCAGCAGCTCAACCCGCTGCTGCGCTATCTGGAGTTCAACCAGGCGAAGGTGTCGGACTTCCTGGCCATCGGCCCGTCCGCGTTCGGCGGCATCCGCTCGACTCCCCCGGGCAGCAAGAGCAACGGCCACGTACTGCCGCAGATGATCGTGCTGGGGTCGCAGTCGTTCCCGGCCTCGAACCGCTCCTCCGACAACCGCGGCAACGCATACCTGCGGCCGGACGCCGCCCGCGATCCCAGCTCGCTCGTGGGGCCGAGCTTCGACTGCAACCACACGGGCGAGAAGGGCCCGACGAGCACGCCCGCCTGCCGCGTGCAGGGTCCGGTCCCGTTCGGCGGCCAGAGCCTGCGCTACCCGCAGGTGCGGCCGGGTGCGCCGGGCGGCGTGCCGCCGGGCTGAGCGATCCATGCCGCGCGTCGGCGTCGTCGGCCACGTCGAGTGGGTGCGCTTCGCCGTCGTCGAGGCCGTTCCGCCGGCGGGCGCGATCGTCCATGCGCGCGAGACCTTCTGCGAGCCGGCGGGCGGCGGCGCGGTGGCGGCGGTACAGCTGCGCAAGCTGGCCGGCGCCGTGACGTTCCTGACCGCGCTGGGAGACGATGCGGCCGCACGCCAGGTCGTCGTCGGCCTACGCGAGCGCCATGGTGTCGGCGATCTACACGTCGCGCAGCGCGCCGGACCGCAGCGCCGGACCTTCACGTTCCTCGACGACGCCGGTGAGCGGACGATCACGGTGCTCGGCGAGCGGATCGTGCCCGGCTTGACCGACCCGCTGCCATGGGATGAGCTGGGCGCGTTGGACGCCATCTACCTGACCGGCGGCGACGCCGGCGCCGTGCGGGCTGCGCGCGCCGCGCCGGTGCTCGTGGCGACGCCGCGCGCGATGCAGGCGCTGATCGAGTCGCGCGTGCAGCTCGACGTCCTGGTGCGCAGCTCCAGCGATCCGGGCGAGATCTACGAGCCGGGGATGCTCGATCCCGCGCCGCGGCTGGTGGTCAGCACGCGGGGCGCCGAGGGCGGCTTCTGGGAGGCCGCCGACGGGCGCAACGGGTCGTGGCGCGCCACCCCGCTGCCCGGTCCCGCCGTGGACGCCTACGGCTGTGGCGACTCGTTCGCCGCCGGACTGACGTATGGCCTCGGGGCCGGCATGGAACTCGCCGACGCCATCGAGCTGGCGGCGCGCTGCGGAGCGGCCTGTTTGTGCGGGCGCGGTCCGTATGAAGGGCAGCTTGAGCTTGGATAGCGAGCCGCGTGGGGCCCGCGGCACGCTCGCTCGCGGGGTCCGTCGGGCGCGTTGCCCGGACGCTCCCTAAGCCGCCGCGCGGTCCTGCGCAGTTAAACCGCTGCGGCCAGCCTCGCGGCGCAGGCGCGTCAGTGCCCGCTCCCGCGTGGGCCCGATGCTGCCGACGGGCATGCCCAACGCCGCGCCGATCTCCTTGTAGCTCGGCGCGGGCTCAGCAGCGAGCATTCGCAGCAGCGAGCTGTCGCGTGGTCGCATCCGCTTGAGTGCGGCGTCGACAGCGGCGGCGTTCTGCTGGCTGATCAGCCGCTCGATCGGAGGCGGCGCGGCGTTCGTCGGATCGGGCAGCTCGTCTGAGCTCGGGATCAGCCGCGCGGCACAGCGGATCACGTGCAGGCACTCGTGCCGCGCCGTCGTCGCCAGCCACGCACCCACGCGCGCCGGATCCTGGATGCGGTCGAGGCTTTCGACCAGGCGCATCCACGAGGTCTGAAAGACGTCGGCCGCATCCGCGGCACTGAGCCTGTACGCACGCGTCGTCGCCCACACCTCGGGGCCGAACTTGGCAACCAGGGCATTCCACGCGGACTGATCGCCGTCGGTCGCCCGCGCGACGAGCAGCGCGACGCTATCGGTCGCCAGCGCATCGCGGTCAGTCCGGCCGCGCTTTGTGGCTTGGCCGCCGCGTGCGCGTGCCATCGCCGGCTCCTGCGGATCGCGGTTGGCGCGATCCGCACCGCCAACCGCACCGTCGACTCGGATGCAACGACGGTTCCCAAGCGGGCCGGATGCTCGAGAGAAGCTGCGGGCTCCGGGCCGGCCTCGGCGGGTGTGAGCGGACATGGCGCGATGCTAGGCGCGGGCCCGACCGCCGGCATGAGCAGCCGACTACTCAAGTTCCCAGACCGGGGTGCTCAGAAGCGGCGCCCCGGGGGCCTACCGCTGCCCGCCACGTCGGGAGCCGACAGACGTCTCGGGGTCCTGCTCGCCCAGCGCGCGACGGAGGGCGTCGAACGGCGTCTCGCCGCGCCCTGGCTCGATCGGCTCGCGCTTGACACGGCCGCTGTAGACCTGCACCGACCCGTCGCCGCGCACGTCAGCTCCGGCGCTCACGGTCGGCCGCAGGCGGCTCGGCCCGGACAGCTCGCCGCGCGCCGCGACCTGCGCCTCCGGATCGTATTCGCGCGTCAGCGCCTTCGCGGGCCTGAGCCGGGGCACGGCCCCGAGCGAGGTCAGCTGCTGCTCGAGCAGGTCGATCGCCTGGCCGAGGGAGTCCGCGCGCAGCCGAGTGACCTTCGGGCCGACCCGGATGATCACGGTGCAGCGCACGGCGGCGATGGTAGTCCGGCTATACCGGCCATGTCTCCTGTCGCCAGCCCATGTCCCAGAACATCCACTCGTAGCGGGCGGTCACGGTGAACCGCGCCGCGGCCGCGGCCCGGTCGGCTTCGGACAGGCCCTGCCCGATTCTGTCGGTCAACTCCAGGACCGCCTGAACGACCGCCCCAAATTCCTCGCCGCCGTACGTGTCGATCCAGCGCGCGTACAGCGGATCGGGCGATCCGCGCGACAGCAGCTCCGACCCGACCCGCTCGTAGATCCAGTAACAGGGCAGCACCGCTCCCAGCGCCTCGGCGAACGACCCCCCGTAGGCGCTGGAGAGCAGATAGCTGCAATAGGCGAGGTTCGTCGGCGCCATCGGCGTTGCCGCCACGACCGTCTCCGTCAATCCCAACTCCGCGAAGAACGACTTGTGCAGCTGACGTTCCACCGTGATCGCGCCCGCGGCGTGTTCGGCGAACATCTTGATCGACGGCTCGTCCGGCGCCCGCGCAGCGCAAATGCTCAGCGCGCGCGCGTACTCGCGCAGGTAGTGCGCGTCCTGGACGACGTAGAACGAGAACGCCGTGCGATCGAGTTCGCCGCTCGTCAGCCCCGCCACGAAGGGGTGGTCGAGGATCTGTGCGTAGACGTCCTCGATTCCGCCCCACAGGCGGGAGGTGAAGGGTGTTTGGTGTTTCGTCCTCCGGTCCTCGCAAGCTCGGACCTTCGGCCGACGTTACCTACTAGGAGTTCCCGCGTTGATCGATCGGCACGTACTCCCGCGCGCGGTGCCCCGTGTAGATCTGGCGCGGCCGCGAGATCTTCTGCTCCTTGTCCTCGACCATCTCGCGCCACTGGGCGATCCAGCCGCTCGTGCGGCCGATCGCAAACATGACCGGGAACATCGCCACCGGTAGCCCCATCGCCTCGTAGATGAGCCCGGAGTAGAAGTCGACGTTGGGGTAGAGCTTGCGCGAGATGAAGTAGTCGTCCTCAAGCGCGATCTGCTCGAGCTCGTAGGCGATGTCCAGGAGCCGGTTGGCGCCCTTGACCTCGATGACGTCCTCGGCCGCCTTCTTGATGATCCGTGCCCGCGGGTCGTAGTTCTTGTAGACGCGGTGGCCGAAGCCCATGAGGCGCTCCTTGCCCTGCTTCACGCCCTCGACGAAGCCGGGAATGTTGTCCTTCGTCTCGATCCGCTTCAGCATTCGCAGAACGGCCTCGTTGGCGCCGCCGTGCAGGGGCCCGTAGAGCCCGGCGATCCCGGCCGCGACCGCGGAGTACGGATCAGGACGAGCCGAGCCGACCGAGCGCACCGCGCTCGTCGAGCAGTTCTGCTCGTGGTCGGCGTGCAGGATGAACAGGATGTCCAGCGCCCGCTCGAGCCGCGGATCGGGCTCGTACTTCAGCTCGGTCATCTTGTACATCATGTTCAGGAAATTGCCCGAGTACGCGAGATCGTTGTCGGGATAGACGTACGGCTGCCCCTGGACGTGGCGGTAGGCGAACGCCGCCAGCGTCGGCATCTTGGAGATCAGCCGAATCGTCTGGATGTCGCGGTTCTCCGGATCGTCGATGTCGTTGGCGTCCGGGTAGAACGTCGACAGCGCGCTGGTCGTTCCGAGCAGCATCCCCATCGGGTGCGCGTCATGGCGGAATCCCCCGAGAAAGTCCTTGATGTTCTCGTGGACGAACGTGTGGATCGTGACGTGGTGCGTCCATTCGGTCAGCTGCTGGGCGGTCGGCAGCTCGCCGTACACGAGCAGGTAGGCGACTTCGAGGTACGTCGAATGCTCGGCTAGCTGCTCGATCGGATAGCCGCGGTACTCGAGGATCCCGTTGGTCCCGTCGAGGTAGGTGACGGCCGAGCGGCATGACGCGGTGTTCATGAACGCCGGGTCATAGGTCATGAGGCCGAAGTCGTCCTCGGAAACCCGGATTGCACGCAAGTCGAGGGCTCGCACGGTACCGTCGACGATCGGTATCTCGTACGTCCGGCCGGTGCGGTTGTCTACCACGCTGAGCGTGTCCTCGCCGGTGGCCTCGGCGCCGTTGTTCGCGAGACGGCTCTCGCTAACGCTGTCTTTCTGTGTGCTCACCCCTCCGATTATGCACCCCCCGAGCCCGAACTAAGCAGGCCCAGGCGCGCAAATCTGTGCGACCGCGGGCGACGCGCTGCTAGAGCGCCACGTAAATAGCCGAGCCCAGCGCGCCCGCTACGAGCGCGACGCTGAGTGCCATCACGCCGCGGGCTGCCTGTTCATTCGCCGGAAACTCGGGCTTTTTGAAGCCGACGACGCTGATGATGATCGCGAACGCGACCAGCAGACCACCGCCGATAAAGAAGGGCAGCTCGGACTTGTGATGCTCTTCGGCCGCGTGTTCGGCCGCCGCGAGCAGGAAGGCGAGATCCATGGCGGCGCGACCTTATCGCACGCGACCGGACGCCGGCCCGCCCTCGTAGCGGCTCTCCGTCGCCTCGACCTGGCCGTGGTAGTGACTGCCGAGCTCCGGGTGACCGTAAGGCCGCAACGCGGGCGCGTCGAGCGTCATAAACGAGAGCTGCGCGATCGGCTTGGTCGCCCACAGCTTGATCGGCACCCGCGTGAGGTTCGTGATCTCGAGCGTCAGCGTGCCCTTCCAGCCCGGATCGACGAACCCGGCGGTCGCGTGGACGATCAGGCCCAAGCGGCCAAGACTCGATTTGCCTTCGATGCGGGCGACGACGTCATCGGGCAGCTCGACCCATTCCAGCGTCCGCCCGAGACAGAACTCGCCTGGGTGGATCACGAACGGCTCGTCGTTTGAGATCTCGATCTGCTCGGTGAGGTTCGTCGGCGGCTTGGCGAGATCGATCGCGGCGGCGCGGTGGTTGTGGAAGACGCGAAACGTGTTGCCGAGACGCAGATCGACGCTCGCGGGCTGAACCATCGCCGGATCCCACGGCTCGATCGTGATTCGGCCCTCCTGCACGAGGCGCAGGATCGTGCCGTCTGAGAGCACGGAGGTCGGGGCGCTCATGGCGCCGTGAGGTTAGTGCTCGACGCGGCGAGCGCGCGCGACGACCGTCCGCGCGCGCGGCGGAGCCGGCACCGGAGGGGCTCCGTGCGGGCCGCGGCGCGGGTGGCGCGGAAGCGCCGGGCGCGGGTGCGGATGGCGCGGGCTGGGGTCGCGCGGGCGCTTGGTTCCACCGTCCTCGTCGGTTGCCGGATCGGGCTCGGGAGTCGCCCGGATCGCCCACCAGACGATGTAGAGCAATCCGAAGATCGGGAGCTTCAGGAAGACCATGAGGAAAATGAAGGTCGCGCTCATCCGCACGAGGGACCATACCCCGCACGCGGGAGCGGCGCACGGCTTGTGCTGCGATCTGGCGGGATCGGCGGGATCGGCACGACGCCGGCGCGCCAGCGCGCCGGTCAGCCCGACCGCCAACGCGCCACGCCGTGATCCGCCACGGCTCGGCTCCCGCTATGGCCCGTCATGCATCGACGCCCCCTCGCGGTACTCGCCGTCACCGCCGCCGCACTCGGCGGGCAGGTCGCCGCGTCAGCTGCCGCCGCCAAGTCCGTGACGCTGAAGAACATCGCGTTCTCCCCGGAGCGGCTTTCAGTTGCGCGCGGGACGACCGTGACGTTCCGCTGGCGTGACGGCACAACGACGCACAACGTCACCAGCAGGGGCGCCAAGCGCTTTAAGACGATCCCCGACAGGACCGCGGGCTCCGTCCGCAGGACGTTCGCGAAGGCGGGCGTCTATCGCTACGAGTGCACCCTTCACCCCGGGATGACCGGGCAGATCACCGTCCGCTGACCCCACCACCGATCAGGAGAATCCCTGTGTCTGCACTACTCAACGTCGACCTGCTCGACGCCGACGGCGCGATCCGCGACTCTGCCGAGGCCGCCGGCCTCGATCGCGGCGACTTCCTCAAGAAGGGCGTTCTCGCCGGCGGCGGTCTGCTCGCCGGCGGAGCGTTCTTCACCCAGTATCTCGGTACTGCCGAGGCCGCGATCTCGACGAAGCGCTCCAAGAAGAACGACGCCAAGATCCTCAACTACGCGCTGACGCTCGAGTTCCTCGAGGCCGCGTTCTACAAGCAGGCCGTCGACAACAAGGCCTACGGGAACAGCGCCGACCTGCAGGCGTTCGCCGAGACCGTGGCCGAGCACGAGGCCACCCATGTGAAGTTCCTCAAGAAGGCGCTCGGGTCGGCCGCGATCAAGTCGCCGAACTTCGACTTCGGCAAGGCCGTCACAGATCAGGCGACGTTCGCGGCGACCGCTCAGGTGCTCGAGGACACCGGCGTCTCCGCCTACCTCGGGCAGGTCGGCAACATCTCCCAGACGCGCGTCTTGTCGGCCGCGGGCACGATCGCCACGGTCGAGGCGCGCCACGCCGCGTGGATTCGCTTCATCAACAAGGAGACGCCGGCGCCCGCGGCCTTCGACTCGCCGAAGTCCGAGAAGGCGATCCTCAAGGCCGTCACGGCCACCGGCTTCATCAAGTAGCCGCACCGAACAGGTGCAGCGAACGGGGCGGGGCTTCGCAGCGGCGGAGCCCCGCCTTCGTCTCCAAGGCCACGCGGCCCCGGCCATTACGCTTGGCGTATGCGGATCTCGGTCGCAGCGGATGAGCGCACCGGCATCGCCGCTGTCGTGGTCGAGGCGCTGCACGCTCGCGGCCATGACACGTTGCTGCACGGAGCGCTGAACGAGGACGAGCGCGACGACTGGGCGTGGTGCTCGGAGACCGCGGCGCGCGACGTGGCAGAGGGGCGCGCCGAGCAGGCCGTCGTCTGCTGCTGGACGGGCACGGGCGCGTCGATCGCCGCGAACAAGGTCGGCGGCGTGCGGGCGGCGCTGTGCGCCGACGCCCAGACGGCTGCCGGAGCACGGCGCTGGAACGACGCGAACGTGCTTGCGCTCAGCCTGCGCACGACGTCCGAGGCGCAGCTCGGCGAGATCCTCGACGCGTGGTTCGCGGGCGGCCCGAGCGACGAGGATGACGACCGCGCGAACATCGCGCACGTCGACGAGATCGTCCCACGGAGCTGACGCGAGCGCAGTCCGGCTCAACTGCGCCTGCGATCGCTGTGCCACCGGACGCCGTGGCCACCGCCACGGCCCCTTACTTGAGTGCCACCGCGCGCGTCTCGAACGCCGTTATCCGCCGCAGCTCCTCCACCCGCTCGACGATGTCGTCCGTGGTCAGCCGCGAGACGCGCTCGGTGCCGAACTCCTCGACGTTGTAGGAGGCCAGCGCGGTCCCATACGCCATCGCCAGGCGCAACACGTCCGGCGCGGGCTCGCCTCCGTGCGCGGCGATGCAGCCCACGAACCCGCCGGCGAACGTGTCTCCGGCTCCAGTCGGATCGGCGACCACGTCGACCGGGAAGGCCGGCACCCAGAAGGAGTCGTCGGGCGTGACCAGCGCCGCGCCGTACTTACCGAGCTTGACGACCATCACCTTCGGCCCGTGCTCCATGATCTGGCGCGCACCCGCGACGACCTCGCGCTCACCGGTGAAGAGCTCCACCTCGGAGTCGTTGAGGATCACACAGTCGACCTCGGAGATCGCCGCGATCAGCGCATCCTTGGCGATGTTGATCCAGAGGTCCATCGAGTCCAGCGCGACAAAGCGCGCGTTCTCACACTGCTTGCGGACGTTGAGCTGCAGCTCGGGGAGGATGTTCGCCAGAAACAGGACGTCGGCGTCCTTGGATTGCACCGACAGCTTGGGCTCGAAGGTCTCGAAGACGTTGAGATCGGTCACGAGCGTGTCGCGGGAGTTCATGTTCTCGCCGTAGACGCCGCTCCAGAAGAAGGTCTTGCCGCCGGCCACGTGCTCGATGTCGTCGGTGTTAACGCCGCGACTGTGCAGAACGGCGTATTCGTCCTCGCCGAAGTCGTCGCCCACCGGGCCGACCACGCGGACCTCTTCGAAAAACGAGGCGGCCAGTGAGAAATGGACGGCTGCCCCGCCGAGCATGCGCTCGCGCGTGCCGTGCGGCGTTTGCACGGCGTCAAAAGCGATCGATCCCACGACAGTGACACTCATGAGAGCGCGACCCTATCCATTCGTCGTGGCAGTCGCTGCGCCGGCGACCGCGACGATCCAGAGGCTGACGGCGCGACGCGCTCGCGGGCTCGGCTGGCGCGCCGGTAACCTCGCCGCCCGATGCGCGCGATCCAGATGTCCGACTACGGCGGCCCGGAGGTGCTCGAGCTCGTCGAGCTACCGGTCCCCGAGCCGGCAGACGGCGAACTGCTCGTGAAGGTCACGCGCGCGGGCCTGAACTTCGCCGACACACACCGGCGCACGAACTCCTACCTCGCCAAGGACGAGCTGCCGCTCGTGCCCGGTTCCGAGGTGGCGGGCGCGCGCGAGGACACCAGCGAGCGCGTCGTCGCGCTGTGCGGCTCGGGCGGCTATGCCGAGTATGCGACCGCGCCGTCCGCGCTGACGTTCCCGATTCCCGACGGCGTAAGCGACGAGACGGCGCTCGCGCTCGTGCTCCAGGGGCTGACCGCGTGGCACCTGTACCGCACGTGCGCCAAGATCGCGCCGGGCGAGACCGTCGTGGTCCACGCGGCGGCCGGCGGCGTCGGCTCGCTCGCGGTGCAGCTCGGCAAGCCGCTGGGCGCGGGCCGCATCGTCGCCACGGCCTCGACCGAGGAGAAGCGCGCGCTGGCCCTCGAGCTCGGCGCCGACGCAGCGGTCGACGGCGCACCAGAGGGCCTGAAGGAGCGCCTGATCGAGGCCAACCTCGGCCGGCCGGTCGACATCGTCCTCGAGATGGCCGGCGGCGCCGTATTCGACCAGTCGCTGGATGCGCTCGCCCCATTCGGCCGCCTCGTGACCTACGGGATCGCGTCGCGAGAGAACAACACGGTGCGCAGCGGCGACCTCATGCGCAGCTCGCGGGCCGTCGTCGGATTCTGGTTCATGCATTGCATCGGGCGTCCCGAGATGATCGACGAGGCGCTCGCCGATCTCTTCGAGCGCGTCGCGCGAGGGGAGCTGCGGGTGGTGACGGGGCCTGCATATCCGCTTGAGCAGGCGGCGCAGGCGCAGACCGACCTCGCCGAGCGGCGCACGACCGGGAAGGTGACGCTCGACCCGACGGCCTGATCGACGAACCGCTGCTCCTGCGGCCCGTGCGCGGCCGGGGAGTCCCG
>JAWVGJ010000091.1:0-35724 GCA_033855115.1 Solirubrobacteraceae bacterium | reverse complement strand
AGAGCGCCGCCTCGACGGGAGCTGCGATCGTTCTATGGGCAGCACCGGTCGAACACCTGACCGGCGTTCGCGCCCGTTCCTAGAGTGCGGCTCCGCGGCGAATCTTCCGGTCATGGGGTAGCCCAAGTCCCCGCATATCAGGCTGACCATCGCAGTCGGCTCGCCTTGGTTCCTCCGACGTCTCGCCCCGGGAGCACCGCTCCTACGCCAGCACCCTGCCCCCCGCCGAAACTGCATCGACGAGGGGCACAAAGCGCTGGCACTTGACAAACGTCGCGCCATATCAGAACGACACACCCTGCCTAGAAGAGCGCTGCCTGCTCGGGTGGATCCAGGCAGTCGGGCTCGTCGTGGCGCGCGTCGTTGACCGCGCGGCTGACCGGACGGAACACGAGGCTCGGGTCGGCCGATGCGAGCAGGGCGTGCAGGTCGTCGGGTGGGGCCCCGGGGTCGAGCCAGGCGCGTTCGTCGGCGGGGGAGAGGATCACCGGCATGCGGTCGTGGAGGTCGCGCACCGGGCCCCTCGCGGCGGTCGTGACGATCGAGCAGCTGCGCAGCGGCTCGACGTCGTCAGCGGTTTCGCGCGGTCGCCAGGACGCCCACAGCCCGGCGAACGCGAACAGCTGACCGTCCTCGCGCGTGATCCAGTGCGGAACGCCGCCCGACCACTCGTAGAAGCCGTCTGCCACGATCAGGCAGCGGCGGCGGGCGAACGCGTCGCGGTAGGCCGGGCGCTCGGAAACCGTCTCGGCGCGGGCGTTGATCGTCGTGACGCCAACCTCGCGCGGGTCCGACGCCCAGAACGGAACCAGCCCCCAGCGCAGCAACGCTCCGGCGGGATCGGTCTTCCCGCCGACGACCGCGAGTACGTCGTCGCCGGGCGCGACGTTGAAGCGCCGGCGCACCTCCAGCGACTCCCCGATCGGAAAGCGCGCGCGGATCTGCGACGGGTCAGGCGTCGCGAGCGTGTAGCGGCCGCACATCAGCCGCCCGAGCGCGCGGCGCGCGCCTTGTCTTTGGCCGCCTTCTGACGGCGCTTGCCGATGAATCCCAGGGCGACGAGCACGATCATGACGATCAGCAGTCCGAGGAAGATCGCGCTGACCGTGGAGGTGCCCCCGAACGGGAGCGAGACGAGGGTCGCGATGCCGAACCCCAGCCCGAGCAGCACGACGACGATCGCGAAGATGATCAGCCCGCCGCGGATGCGCAGCGCCAGGCTCGCGCCCTGCGGCGGCGCGATCAGGCCCATGAGCCGCAGGACGAACAGCTGGCGGCTCGACGGCGCTTCCTGGCCGAGCCGCTCGACCGCGGTCTTGAGGTCGTCCGGGCGGCGTTCGGCGAGCGCCAGCGACGCGTTGGCCATGCGCTGCAGCTGCATGCGCTCCTGCGGGCGCGCCGCGGCGATCGCCTTGCGAAAATGCTCGCGCGCGGTCTTCGCGTCATAACGCTCGGCGGCGCGCGCGCCGAGGATCGCCTGCGCGGCTGCGCGGTATTTCGTCTCGGCCGCGAGCTCCTCGTCGGAGCGCATCTCAAGCTGGGCCATCGCCGCCAGCGGGCCCTGCTGCTCGATGCGGACCTGCCGCTGCTTTGCCATGTCGGCGACAGTCTATGTGGGTCGCGTTCACACCGGCTATCGGTTCGACCGCGCTGGCTGCCGTGGCGACCGTGTGGCGCTCGCGGCGTTAGGCTCGGGTCGTGCGCGCACTTGCCGTCCTCGTCGCGACCGTGATCCTGAGCTTCGGTCCGGCCCCGATCGCCACTGCCCAGATCGGCCCGAACGCGCCCGCGCCGCTGACCCAGCAGGACCCGCCGCCACCGCCCGAAGCGCCCAAGACCGACGAGGGCGGACTCAGCACGTTGCAGAAGGTCCTGATCTTCGGCTCAGCGGCGGCGATCCTCGTCCTGATCGGCTGGTTCATCGTGCGCGACGCGCACAAGGCCGCCCCCATCGAGCAGCGTGGGCCGCAAACACCCGAGGAGAAGCGGATGTCCGCCCGTGAGCGCGAGCGCCATCAGCGCCAGCGGCGCGCCAAGGACAAAGCTGCCAGGCAGCAGCGAAAGAAAAACCGCTCGCGCTGAGCCCCACATGCCATCGTTCCCCAACGGCCTATGAGGGGTAGTGCTCACGGACCATGGACCTCGACCTCGACAACCCACCGCCAGCGCTCGCCCGGCTGCTAGACAGCGCCGAGGAGATCGGCTGCGTCAACCTGTCCGAGCTCGACACGCTCGCCCGCAGGCTCGAGGTCGAGGACGACGACTTGCCGGCGCTGCACGAAGCCTTCGAGGCGCGCGGGTTCGACGTCACCGACGACTGCGGGCGCAGCAACGTCCCGCAGACGGATTACGGCAACGGCGGGCTGGCCACCGCGACGACCGACGCGCTGGGCTTGTTCCTCAACGAGATCCGCCGCCACCCGCTGCTGACGGCAGCCGAGGAGGTCGAGCTGTCCAAGCGCATCGAGCAGGGCGATGCCGCCGCGAAGGAGCGGATGATCAACTCCAACCTCGCCCTCGTCGTCTCGATCGCCAAAAAGTACCCGCAGAACGAGTTGCCGCTGCTGGACCTCATCCAGGAGGGCATCTTCGGGCTCATCCGCGCGGCGGAGAAGTTCGATTGGCGTCGCGGCTTCAAGTTCTCTACCTACGCGACGTACTGGATCCGCCAGGCGATCCAGCGCGGGATCGAGAACAAGGCGCGGACGATCCGCGTTCCGACGAACATCGCCCAGCGCGAGCGCAAGATCCAGCGCACGCGGCGCGCGCTCGAGACGAAGCTCGGCCGCGACCCCACCGACGAAGAGATCGCCGAGCAGGCGGAGCTGCCGCTCGAGCAAGTCCAGGCGATGGCGAACCTCACCCGCACGGTGACGAGCCTCGACCGCCCGGTCGGCGACGACGGCGAGACGGCGCTCGGCGAGCTGCTCGGCGACGAACGCGCCGGGCCGGCCGAGGAGGTCGAGGTCGCGTTGCGCGACAGCGCGCTGCGCCAGGCGCTGCACGGCCTGCCCGACCAGGAGCGCAAGGTCGTCGAGCTGCGCTACGGGGTCAACGGCGACGGCGGGCCGGTCGGCATCCGCGAGACGAGCCGGCGACTGGGCATCACGCAGCCGGAGACCCGCAAGCTCGAGGAGCAGGCGCTCGAGCGTCTTGCGGGCCTACGCGAGCTCGAGGCCCTACGCGAGGCGGCGTAGCGCGCTCAGTGGCTCGGGGACACCGAGCGGAACGTGCCGGCGACCAATGAGGAGTTGTCGAAGTCCGACACGCCGCGCACGGCGCTCTCGTCGTACTCCACCGCTGGGAGCGAGCCGTTCAGCGAGCCGAGCAACGTATTGAGCACGTTGCAGAGGTTGAGCAGGCACGAGACCGCCGCCGGCTCGACGAGGATCTCGCCGTGCTTCGGCGTCAGCGCGGCGTTGTCGTCGATGAACACGGCCCCGCGCACCTTGGAGTTGTTCTGGATGCGTACGTCGGCGCCACCCGCGGTGGCCTTTTTGCGACGCAGCGCGTAGATGACCCCGGTGAACCGGCCGCCGCCGGTGACACGCACCCCGCCGCTGCCGATCACGAGTGCTCGGGCGGCCGGATTCGGGTTGCTCGCCGCGGACGTGTTCAGGACGCAGTAGCCGGACCCGTCGCCGATCTGCTCGATGAAGACCACCTTGTTCGCGGTCGCGCTCGTCACCTTGCAGGAATCGCCGCTGGCGACGGTGCTGCCCGTGCAGCTGCTGGATGCGTAGTAGGTGCAGCTGGTCTCCGCCTGCTGGCGCAGCGACGCGATCTTGTCGTCGCCGATCAGGGTGTCGGCCTGGTAGGTGACGTACTCGGTCCCGTTGAGCAGGCTGCTCACCGGCCTCGACAGGGCGTTGACGGCGGTGAACAGTCCCGACAGGCAGCCCAGGAGCGAGCTGTCGGCGAGAATCTGGTCCTGGTCGAGCAGCGAGCAACGCAGGCCGACCACTCCACCCTCGTACACCGGGTGGGTGCCGAGCAGCGACGCCACGAGGTCGCCTGCCAGAACACCGCTGACGGCGTTGGCGAGGTCGGCGCCGATCTTGCCGGTCACCACCGAGTAGCCCCGCGGGAAGATGGGCACCTGGCCGGCCTGGACCAGCCCGGCGACGGCGCGACGCCGGCCCGCCACCAAGGACTCGGCGCGGACCCACAGCTTGCGTGGCTGCGCCGTCGGTGACGTTTGCAGCGACGTGTCGAAGCCGGGGCCGTTGAGCAGGCTGCGGTCCCACGACGAGTACTGCGTCTGCGCCCAGTCACATATCGTCAACCACCACCGCGACGAGCTTGCGGCGTCGCCTTCGTAGGTCTGCGCCAGCAGGCGCTGGACCTGGGTTCTCAGGGTCGCGGGTGCGCCGACAGCGGGCTGAGCCAGCGTGCCGGTGAGGGTCTGGCTGTCACACGAGCCACCCACGACCGTCTGCGGCCAGTTGCGAGCCAGCAGGAACGCAGCGGAGTTCAGCGTGGCCTCGGCGAGGTTGTAGGACTTCTCCGCCGAGCGCTCCTTGCTCGTCTGCTCGGTCTGGGTGTCGACGAGCGAGAGCATCGCCGCGCCCATCACCAGCATGACTGCCATCAGGATGATCGCGGTGACGACGGCCACGCCGTCCTGGCGACGAAGAGGGCTCATCAGGGACACGCGTTCACCGTCTTGAACAGGACGGTCTGAAGCCCCAGCGGATCGGTCACGACGAGGCGCACGGAGCGCGTGACAGAGCTGGCGGCGACCAGGATCTTCCCCGGACCGACCGGGATGCTCACCTCGGACCCGCCCTGGAGCGGCACCTCGGCCAGGTTGAGCGGGGTTCCGATGTCCAGCGACAACAGCGCCCTACCGGGCTGCGCGCAGGTGGGTGGGGGAATGTCGCCCGCCGTCACCTGCGGCGTGAGCGCGCCGCGTACGCTGGCACCGCTGGCGAGCGGAAGCTCGCGCGCGCTCGTCGCGCCGCCGCCGTCCAGGCGCAGCGAGATCTGAACGGACCGCACCTGACCGTCACGCGACGTGTAGCTGAAGAGCTTCTTCGAGCTGGCGGCCGTGTTGATCACATTCTTGGCGACTTCTCGGTGGTGCGTCCAGCCCGCGGCCGTCGACGGGCAGGCGCTCCCGGGGTCCGTGGCGCCCAGCGAGTTGGCGTGCTTGCCGTCGAACCAGAGGACCTTGGTTGCCGTGTTCAGGCAAAAGCGCTCGAAGTGGTCGGCGCTGCTTCCCGTGTCAGCCTCCCCGGGCCACGCTCGCGAGCGGAACACGATGTCGTTGTCATCGGTGCGGGTCACGGCAATCGGCAGCACGCCGTCGGCGCCGGCGGGCGCACCGGCCTCCCTCAGCGTGCGGACCATCGCGCCGAGCTCGCGGCGGGCAGTGTCTTGGGCGTCGGTGAGGCGGCTGTTCGCCGACACACCTCGGTCAAAGGCCTCGAAGGCTCCGAGCGTCACGCTCGCGAGCAGCAGCGTCAAGGTCATCGCCACGAGCAGCTCGACGAGGGTGAAGCCATCCTCCCCCGCCGCGGCGAGTCGGTCGCAGGGCGTCATGGCTGGACCTCGACCTTCGAGCCGCTGATCAGGGTGCGCTGGCTGACGCGACCGGCCCGTGGTCGCGCCCACGTGACGGTCGTAGTGACCGCGGTGGCGTCCGCGGCCTGACGATCCACGGCGACCTGGCCGCCGGTGCTCGTGCAAAGGCCGACGTCGGCGCCCGAGGAGATGAGTCCGTGTAGAAGTCCTCCCTGGCCGATGAGTCCGTCGAGCCCCGTCCCGACGAGGCTGCACAGCGCCTGCACGACCTGGCCACCTCCGGTGACGGGTATGCCCAACACGTTGAGGGCGAGGAGCGTGGTGCCCGGGCCGCTGTCGACGACGGGGGGATGGTTGGGCGGGAGCGTCTCCGGCCGGCACGGGGTGCCCGGAGCCAAGCCGATGCCGTCGGAGGGATCATCCAGGACGCAGCTCGTGATCGTCGTCGTGTAAGTGACCTTGCGCCGGCGCGTGACGAATGTGGCCGCGATCGGCGGGTCTGAGTCGCCGAGCGCGGGCACGAGCGTGCTGGCGACCCTCGCCGGGTCGGCCAGGTCGGAGTACGCCATCTCGCGCGCGCGCTCGAGCTGCTCGCGTGCCAGCGCCGTCGCGCCGTCGCGAGCGAGGTTGTCGCTCGTCACGGCGTTTCCGGTGTCGAGCATCGAGAAGACTCCGAGGACACCGACGAGCAGGATCACCATCGCCACGATGACCTCGACGATCGTCATCCCGTCGTCGCCGGAGCGCGGATGCGGCTGTTGAGGACGGAGCGCCATGAGGGCCGTGCCCGCTAGCCGTTGCGGTGGACTCGCACAACATCGAGCCTGCGGCTCACGACCGACCCGTCCGGCAGGCTCCACGTCAGGCGCGCGTGCTTCCCAGCCGGGATGTCGACGTAGCGGCACAATCCCTCCTTGCGACGGCACTCGACATCGCCGGTGATCAGCGTGCTCGGGGCGATCGCGAACACCGCCTTGTCACGCTTGGGCGAGTATTTGACGAAGACGGCGACGACGTTGCCGCGCGCGACGAAGGTCTCCAAGCGCGGGATCTGTCGACGCAGCTTGGCGTCGACGTCCTTACCGAAACGCACGTCGACGGCGGCCGAGTGCACCGTAGGGCTGGATGCCGGGGCGTCACTGCTGGCCACAGGCGCGGGCGCGGGCGCCGGCTCGGTCTTCGCGGTGGAGCCGTCGGCGTTCGTGATCACGACCGGGACCGGAGCATCCGCGGCGGCGGACGAATCCTTTGCCGCGGCTTGCGCGGCGGGCTTCGCCGTGGAGCCGCGCCGCGATGGCGGCGCGAAGGGATCGTGCGACGGGCGGGTCGCGCCTCGGCTCCGGGCGGCGGTCCCGGGTTCAGTGGCCGCCAGCAGTCGCTGGGCGCGGTCGGGCAGCTTGCCGTTGGGTGCGAAGGCGGGCGCGAGCGCGGCGGCCGGCGGGGCGTCGACCGGGGCCGACTTCAAAAACAGCAGCGGCGCCGCCAGGGCCACGACCGCGGCGATCAGCGGAATCGGCCACAGGCGCCGGCGAACGATCTCGGTCAGAAGGTCGTGCAGCATCACTTCGCTCCCTGGGTCGTGGCGCCGGCGGGCGCCAGCGGTGAGGTGACGCCCTCGGGCGCGATGTAGGCGGTCGCGTTGACGACCGCCGTCGTCCGCGAGGCATCCGCTTGCGGGCGCTTGAACGTCAGCCCGTCGATCGTCAGCAGCCGGCCGCCGATCGCGAGGCTGCCGGTCCGGCGAACCTTGACGGACTTGCGCACCGCGCGCAGGATGTGCAGCAGGTCGAAGTACTTACCGTCATATTCGAAGGTGAACGGCAGCGCCGCGAGCCCGCCGGGGCCGGGCGTGGCACCGGGCGCCAGCGCGAGGGCGCCGCCGGCGGGCGGTACGCCGGCCTTCAGTGCCGCGAGGCGCATGTCGCTACCGCTGACGCGGGCCCGTCGCTGCAACTCGCGCAGGAGTTTGGCGATCGCGCCACGGCCGGGGACCGCGACGTCGAGGCGCTTGAGCTCGGCCATCAGGACGGGAAACTGCCTGCGTGCGGACTGGTAGCGGGCGACCTGCGTCTTCGCATTGGCGAGCCGTCTCTCCTGGCCGGCGACGTTGTCGCGAACCTTGGCGCTCTCGCTGTGCTTCGGTGCGATCACGCCGAACCAGAACACGGCAAGGATGGCCACGCCGGCGAGCAGGGTGCCTACGATTATCCGGGTCTGGTCATTCATGGCGTGACTCCCGTCGATGCGGCGGCGGTCTGTTGGGACGCAGCCGGCGCCCGACCATCGATGGCAGGTGTTGTGGGGCTACTCGTGGACGGTGTCGCCCCGCTCCCAGATGCCGTGCCCGCGGTCGCGGCAACGGCGGGGCTCGACTTGAAATACGTGACGATCGCGAAGCGGGCTGCCTTGAGGTCATTGCCGCGGCAGTCGCCGTCGCTCCCGGCCGTGCCCGCTGCGCGCTGGCCGTTGTTCTCGAGGCGCTCGCTGCGGCTGAAGCCGACCTCGGTGACGCCCGTCATCGCGTGCAGGCGGTCCATGTAGGCCGGGACGGCGCTCTCGCGGGCGGCGCAGCCGGCGAGCTCCAGGGCGGGCGCCGCGATGGCGCCGCGCAGGCCGGAGGTGGCCCCGTCGCCGGCGCCGCCTTCGACCTGTGTCGTCGGCGTGAGCGTCCCCCTGGCCGAGGTGAGCCAGATGCCGCCGGGCGCGACCTGAGCGAGCTCGGTGAGCGCGCCATCCCACTTGAAGCGCGTCTTGGCGACCTGGGTGACCGCCTCGCGACGGTTCACCGTGGCGACCGCGAAGTCCGCGTAGGGCTTCAGGCGCGCCGCGTGGTGCTCGGTGGCGACGAGCTCGCTGGAGATCCGCCCCAGCCGTTCGCGACCGGAGCTGACCTGGTTGGAGATCGCGACGAGGTACACGACCGACGCGGCGAGCAGCGCCGTCGTGGCGCAGGCAACCTGTGCAAGGCGCGACGGCACGACGCGGCCCCGGTTGCGCACCGCGCGGCTCGGGCATAGATCGGGGCGCTCGCCGTCGGCGCCGAGCGCGAGGCCGACGGCGACGTCGAGGCGCTCGGGTGCGAGCGTGGCGTCGCCGAGGTCGGGCCAGGACGCGCGGCCGGCGGCCAGCACGGGTAGGTGCAGCTCGGCGCGCAACGCGTCGGTGACGCCGGGCCAGGTCGTCATCGCGCCGGTCAGCACGACGGCGCTGATCGGGCGCGCGTCGGCGCGGGCGGAGTAGAAGCCGCGCGAGGACTGCACCTCGGCGACGATCCGGCGCAGGCCCTCGCGAACCTGCAACGAGACGGTGGCGTCGAAGTCGTCGGCCGCCGGCGTCGGCGAGCCGGGACCCGGCAACGATCCGACGCCGAGCGCGGCGACATGCGATCGCGCGGCCTCGTGGCTGATCCCGGCCCGCTCGGCGAGCCCGGCGGCGATCGACTCGGAGCCCGCCGACGCCGCGCGCACGAGCAGCGGCTGATCGTCCTCGGTGATGATGACGTTCGTCAGCGCGCCGGCGGCGACGTAGAGAATCGCCTCGTCGTCGAGCTTGGGGTGATCAAGCGCCGCCAGCAGCGCCAGGCCCGAGAGCTGGATGCGCTGGCAGCGCAGGCCGGCCGTGTCGAGCGCGACCATGAGCCGTTCGATGCCGTCGACACGGGCCGCGGCCATGAGGATGCGCTGCTGGTCGCGGGTGCGACCGACGCGGCGATAGTCGACGACGAGCTGATCCAGCGCTACCGGCAGCAGATCGACCGCGAGGTGGCGCACGGCGCCGGCGAGCTCGGAGCCGTCGAGGGTTGCCGGCAGCTCGACCATGCGCACCATGAGGCGTGGATGGGCGAGACCGACGCGCACGTCGCGCGGCAGCTTGTGCTCGGCGAAGAGCGCACGCAGCTCGCTTGACAGCGCCTCGGCGTTGACGACCTCGCCGTCGACGACGACGCCGACAGCAAGGGGATGGACGATGGCGCGCCGCAGGCGCGCGCGCTCGGTGCCCGACGACTGCACGACGACAATCGCGTCGGGACCGATGTCAAGGGCGACCGTTGCCGACGATCGCCGCATTCCGAGGCTGGCTGGGCCGCCTGGCAGTAGGGGAGGGATCCGCACGCCTCCCTTTTCGACTTCGTCACCGCAGGCGGTGAGTGCGCCTTAAGACCGGCGGACGGATGATCGACCGCGCCGAACCGCGGCGACCGGCGGTCAGGCTCGGCGGGCGCGCTCGCCGTCGGTGGGGTACATCAGGAAGATCTCGACCGCGACGTCGGGGTCGTGCAGGTTGTCGCTCAAGAACGCCTCGACCGTTCGGCCGGTGAGCGCTTCGACGGCGGCGATCAGCTCGTCGCGCATCGTGTTCTGAAAGGCGCGGCGCATTGCCAGCACCTCCAGAGCCTGGCCGCGATGGGCGAGCGTCCGCTCGGCCTTGGTCAAGCTGTCGCGCAGCGTCACGACGATCGTGTCGGAACCGATCGTCGTGCGGGCGTGCGTCGGTCCGCGCCCGGTGTATTCGTGCAGCAGCCCGACGACGGCGTTCGAGATCGCTGCCGACAACGACCCGATCGACGTGCGGGGTTTGACGGGTGCGTTAGATGCGTTGGGCATCAAGCCCGCTCCGCTCTCGCCCCCTCGGATGTTGGTGCCGCTCGTGAGTGAGGAAGACGATGAGTCCCGCGAGCTGCACCACCGAGTGTAGGGCTCCCATGACGCCGGTCCACGTCGGGCGATCTACCGCTGTCCCCGCCCACGACGCCCCGGCAGCCAGGGCCGTGCCGGCGAACCCGGCACGTACTCGACCGCCGGCTCGCGCCCGCGCGGCTGGGGGTACAGCAGCATGAGGTCGCGCTCCTCCGCCGGCAGGCCGACCCGCACCGGCAGGCCGAGCGCCTCGACCTCGCGCGCGTGCAGCGGATGGTCGTGCGTCCAGCGCCCGGACGCCAGTAGCCGCGCGACGTCGCGGGCGCGGTCGTGGGTCATGTGGCGCTCGAGCAGCCCGCGCGTGAAATGCTCGGACTGGACGAGCGCCTTGTGTGCAACGTCGGCGAGGATCAGCGTCCGGTCCTCATGCTGGCCCGGCTGCGCGGCGGCGGCGACGATCGACGCGGCGGGGTACTCGCCGAGCTGGGGGTCGACCGGACCGAGCACGGAGTGGGCGTCGACGACGATCTCGTCGGCGGCCAGCGCGATCAGCGTGCCGCCGCTCATCGCGTAGTGGGGAACGACCGCGGTCACGCGACCGTCGTGATCGGCGAGCGCGGCCGCGATCTGGCTGGCGGCGAGGACAAGTCCGCCCGGGGTGTGCAGGATGATCTCGATCGGCTCGCCCTTGGGGGCATCGCCAATCGCGCGCAGGACGCTCTCGGCGTCGTCGATGTCGATGTAGCGCACAAGTGGGAAGCCGAGCAGCGACATCGTCTCCTGGCGGTGGATCAGCGTGATGACCGTCGTGCTGCGCTTGCGCGACAGCCGCCTGAGCCATTTCCAGCGCAGCACCGCCATGCGCCGACGCTCGAGCGCCGGCTGCAGCGAGGCAAGGATGAAGAACAGCCACAGCAGGCTGAGAGGGTCCACTGCCGTCGGCGGTAGTCCGGCGCAGGCGTGCTGTCAAGACGCAGGTCCCGCGCCACCCGCGGGGGACGCCGCCGGTGCGGCGTCGCAGCTTGCGGTCCGGTCTGGATTCTGGGCCGTGCCCAGCGGACCGCAGCGCAGCGGTATGCGCCTGACGCTCAGCTGTTCGCAGTACCAGGCGGCGGTGCTTGGGCATCCGCTGCCTCGCGCAGGCGTTGCAGCGACTGGCGGATGATCCGCGAGATCTGCATCTGCCCGACGCCGACGACCGCGGCGATCTGCGCCTGCGTCATGTCTTCCTCGAAGCGCAGCCGCAGGATCTCGCGCTGTCGGGCGGTCAACGTTGGGAGCAGAGCGTCAAGGACCGCGTTCGTCTCAGCGGCGGCGATCCCGCCGTCATGGTTTCCGATCCGCTCTTCGACGGTGCCCTCTTCCCCGGAGGGGGCTTGCAACGACACGGCCCCACGCGCCCCGCTCGCCTGGATGGCGTCCAACAGCTTCTCCTCGTCGATACCGGCGGCGCTGCTCAGCTCGGCTGTCGTAGGCGAACGGCCGAGCTGTCGTGCCAGCTCAGACCCGACGCGGTCGACGCGTTGCGTGAGCTCCTGTAGCTCCCGCGGCGGGCGTACCGCCCACGAGTAGTCGCGAAAGTAGCGCTTCAGCTCGCCGGCGATCGTGGGCAAGGCATAGGAGCCAAACGCGCCTCGCGTCGGCTGGTAGCGATCGATCGCCTTGATCAACCCGACCGCCGCCACCTGCAACAGGTCCTCCAACGGCTCGGAGGAGCGTCGATAGCGCATCGCCATCGAGCGCGCCAGCGGCATGTATCGCGCGGTGAGCTCCTCCCGCGCTCGTCTATCACCATCGGCGGCACGCTCGAAGAGCTCGCGTTCCGGACGCCGACCGCTGGCATCAAAGCCAGCAAGAACGCGAGACGGTATGTCTTCGGCGCGCTGCACAACGACACATACGGCCATCCCTGGCCGACCGCGAATTCCTGCAAGGGACAAGCTCTTCAGACGACCATACGCCGCCCGTCACAGACCTGTACTAGACGTACAGCCAGGTCTGCGCGCTCGTCTCGCGCCTCAGCTACCTCGATCTGCTGGGCACATCGCTCGTGTCGCGCCCGGCACCGAAGCGCGGCCGCCGCCGGCCGTTGCAGACCGTGAGCGTCCCACCGCATACTCCGCATGGGACGCCGTGGCGGACCAGTTCGGTGGCCTCGGCAGTGCTGATGACCGCCCTGCAACGCTCGCATCGCATCAACGTAGGCGACTGGGCCGTCATGCCATTCCCCCTTCGTTCCCCGGTATGAGCACAGATCCGCGTCGAACCTCTCGAGCCCGCCGCGTGTCCGAACCAAGTCATGAGCAGAGGCGCCTGCCACGGTCGGCAGCTTCCCTCCCCACGCGGAGTATGACCCACGCGACGGACGAACGCGAACATCCGGCGACAGGCGCTGATCGGCGACGTTCGCGGCCCTGGTCTACGGGTCGAGTCGGTCATCGGCGGCCTCCCTGATTTCAGTCGGAGAAGGGCAGGAGATCGGCAACGCCGGTTAGGTCCAGTACGCGCTGCACGGACGCGGGCCCGCGGAGCATCGTCAGGCGGTCTGAATCTGCGCGTGAGCGGGCGTGAGCCCTCAGCATCAGCCGGACCCCGGTCGAGTCCATGAACCTCAGTCCCGAGAGGTCGAGGATGATCGAGTCGGCATCCGTCGCCTCGACGCGCTCCAACTCGCGCTGCAGGCTGTCGGCTGTGGCAAGGTCGAGCTCACCGAGTACGCAGATCGTGTGAACGTCGCCTTCACGTTCGGAGTTCATCGTCAGCGCGCCCAGTTCGGCCACCTGCGCGGCCCGTGACGGCTCACGCTGTTCAGAGGCTTCGATCATGGCCATCCTTCCCGTCCCGTGGATCCAGTTCCACCGACTTGCGAGCAGACACGTGTCCTCGGATCAATCATCTTCTGTGCGCCCTGAACGAGACGCACAGACCGGTCGGATTCTACAGAGCCAACCGGGCCGCACGCCACCGTGAGGGGCGGATCCCGGCTGCCCGACGAGTCCACGCTCGCTCAACCGGGACACGCCGTGGGCTGGTCAGGCGCTACGCGGCGTGAAGCGGATGACGTAGGGGTAGTCGCCGAAGCTGACGTCGACGAAGTAGCGCCCGCGGATCGTCAGCTCGCGCTGACCGTCACGCGTGGCGGCTTGGAAGAGGTCGATGGCGCCGCGCGGGTCGCCGCGGCGGGGGGTGAGCGTCGCGGTGAACGAGATCTGGGAGGCAAAGTCGAGCTTGGGATCCTCGGGGGCGTATTGCTCGAAGCGAACGAGGTAGCGCCGGTCGAATACGAACGGGCCGTGCGTCTGTGGTGACGTCTCGCCGCGCACGACGATCTCGCCCGGCGCCGCCGGGCGCCGCGCGAGCGCCGGCAGGGCCGCGTCAGCGGTCGTCGCTGTGCGCGATGCGCCGGTCGGACGGCCGCTGCGGTCAGCGCCGCACCCTGCGATTGGCGCGAGCACGAGCACCGCGAGGAGGAGAGGCATGATCGACCGCACCATCGCGAAATCCTAAACGAACTATATTCCTGCGTCTGGGCAACACCTAGCTACGCGGAGCGTCGAAGAGGAGTTGGGGTGATGGAGCTGGATCGCGCAGACTTTCTGCGCCTGGGGGCGAGCGGCCTGATCGCCGCCACTGCGGTCGGGCTCGTGCCCGTGACTGCGGGCGCGCAGTTGCCCGCGCCGACCCCGGTCGATGACGACATCGCGTTTCTGTCGTTCGCGACCGTCGCCGAGCGCGCGAGCCGCGACTTCTATCGCGCCGCGTTCAAGCAAGCCAAGACCGGCCTCACGGCCGCTCAGCGACGCCACATCAACCGCGTCGCGTCGGCCAAGCGCGCACACATCCTGCGCTTGAACGCCGCGCTGGGCTCCGACGCACCGCTCTCCTCGGACTTTGTCACCGTATTGCCCAAGGGTGCGGTGCAGACCAAGGCGCGCATCCTCGCGCTCGGCACGCAGCTGGAGGTGTTGCTCGTGCGCGTCTATCTCAGCGGCGTCGGCCTCACTCAGGACGCGGCGACGCGGCTGTTCCTTGGGCGCCTGCTGACCTACGACGCCCAGCAGCTCGCGTGGCTGCGCGGCGCCTCGGGTCACGCGTCGCCGGCCGGGCTGTTCAGTCCGATCGATCTCGAGGCCGCCGCGGCCGCGCTCGATGCCTTCTTGTCGACCCCCGACTTCCCGGACTGACACGCCGGGTAACGGAGCCATCCCATGACCAACCTCACTCGCAATTGGTTTACTCGACGCGTCCGCGCGGCGCTGGTGATCTGCCTTGCGCTCGGTCTCACCGCGCCGGCCGCGGCAAGCGCGCTGAACGCCTATGCCGCGTCCTCGTTGCGCGACGTGTTCACGCAGATCGATCCGAGCCCGACGTACAACTTCGCGGGCTCCAACCAGCTGCAGCTGCAGATCGAGCGCGGCGCGCCGGCCGACGTCTTCGCGTCGGCGAGCCCGCAGGAGGC
The DNA here is from genome assembly GCA_033855115.1 of Solirubrobacteraceae bacterium. Lineage (GTDB taxonomy): Bacteria > Actinomycetota > Thermoleophilia > Solirubrobacterales > Solirubrobacteraceae > CADCVQ01. The sequence goes on along the minus strand of JAWVGJ010000091.1, from coordinate 21,102 downwards.
GCAGGCGCTGTTCAAGCAGGGCGGCTGCACGCGGCCGGTCACGTTCGCGACAAACAAGCTCGTCCTGATCGTGCCGAAGAGCAACCCGGGCAGCGTCAGCTCGATCTTCAGTCTGCGCAGCGGCGGGCGCACGCTCGCGGTCGGTTCCCCCGGCGTTCCGATCGGCTCCTACACCCGGGCGTTACTGCGGCGCCTGGGCCTGTCGAAGATCCTGCAAACCAACACCGTCAGCCAGGAGCCAAACGTCGCGAGCATCGTCTCGAAGGTGGCGCTCGGCTCGGCGGACGCCGGTCTCGCGTATGTCACCGACGCGCGGACCGCAAGTGACAGGGTGAAGCTGATCCGGCTGCCGCGCTACGCCCAGCCGCCGGTGCGCTACCAGATCTGCCAGGTGATCCGCGACGGCGTTGACGCAGCGGGCGCCAAGGCGTTTATCGCCAAGGTCCGCTCCGGCCGTGGCCGGTCGCTGTTGAAGGCCGCCGGCTTCGGCCTGCCGCCGAAGGGCTAGACCCGGGCGCCGGTCGATGGCCGTCCAGATCGCCGAGTCGCACGCGCGCGCGCCAGCCGCCGCGCGGCGCGGCGGCCGCGCGGGACGGGTGGGGCTGGCGGCCCTGCTGGCGCTGTGCTCGGGGACGGTGCTGACGTTCCTCGCGCTGCCGATCGTGGCGCTGTTCGCCGAGATCCCGATCGCAAGCGTGCCCGCCCTGCTGTCAGACCCCGTGGTGCTGAGCGCGCTGGAGGTGACAGCGCGGACCAACGCGATCGCCAACGTGCTGATCCTCGCGCTCGGCACGCCGCTGGCCTACCTGCTCGCCACGAAGCGCTTCGCGGGTCGCTCGCTGGTCGTGACGCTCGTCGAGCTCCCGCTCGTGCTGCCGCCGGCGGTCGCCGGGATCGGCATGCTCGCCGCGTTCGGCGCCGGCGGGCTGTTCGGCGACGATCTCAAGCACGCCGGCATCGTGCTGCCGTTCTCGCAGTGGGCGGTCGTCCTCGCTGTGACCTTCGTCGCCTCGCCGTTTTACATCCGCCAGGCGATCACCGCGTTCGAAGCCGTCGACCCGGCGCTCACCGACGCGGCCAGGACGCTCGGCGCCGGCCCGGGACGCACATTCTGGCGCGTCTCGCTACCGCTTGCGACCGCTGGCCTGATCGCCGGATGGGTGCTCGCGTTCGCGCGCGGCGTGGGGGAGTTCGGCGCGACGATCGTCTTCGCCGGCAACGTCCACGGCCGCACGCAGACGCTCACGCTCGCCGTCTACGAGCAGCTTGACGGGAACTTCGACATCGCGCTGGCGATCGGGATCCTGCTCGTCGTGCTCAGCGGCGCCGTCCTGTTGTCCTACAAGCTGATCGCGTCATGGAAAGACTCGACCTCGCCATCGCCAGCGGTCTTCGGGCGTTCAAGCTAGACGTCGAGCTCGCGTCGGACGTGAGACGGTCGGGGCTGAGCTGTGCCCTCTAGAACAGCGTCGTCATCGCACGCGACGTTGGCGCGGCGGCGTTTCCGGCCGTGTCCTTCAGCGAGGTGGCGGGGACGACGATGGGAACTCCGCTCGTGCCGGTGGCCGGGGTGCCTTCCGTGATTGTGCCGAGGGTCACCGTGACCGTTTTGTCGAGGTTGCTCAGCGCGGACGGCGACGTGTTCGACGTAGCGCTGGTTTTGTTCGCGGGGAGATAGTCCTTGTCGATCTCCGCGGAGTTGATGAGACCCGGGATCGTCAGCGTCGCCTTGCCGGACCGTTGCTCGGTGACGACGAGGTTGGGCGGTACCGAGGCGAGGGCTTCGCTGAAGGTCAGTGCGAACACGTCAGCGGACTGCATCAGGTTGGTCGTCCCGCCACCGCTGGTGGCTGTCATGAGGACGGGGCCTGCGAGATCGTCGGGAGCGGTCGCGGCGAAGCTGGCCTGGTTGCCGGCGGCGTCGCGAATGCCGGTCGCGAATGCCGCGAGGGCGATCTTGAAGGAGCCGACCGCGGTGTCGGCGGCGCCGCCGCCGGGGGTGAGCGTCAGCGTCGCGACCTTGCCGGACGTCGACACGGAGTGCAGGGTGCCGGCGCTGGGCGCGTTCGTCAGTGTCCACGGTGCGGTGTCGGCGGATGGCGCGAGCTGCTTGTCGAAGGTTGCCTTGACCTGATCGATCTTGCCGTCGTCGTCGCTGTCGAGCATTTGAAGGGTCGGCGCGCCGGCAACGGTGAACGTGTTCGCGCTGCTCGTGGCGGTGTTGGCTGCCGTGTCGGTCTGCGTGGCCTGCGCGGTGTAGGTGCCTTGCGCGAGCCTCGCGGCCGTTGTCGACCAGGACGTCGCGGAGGCCGTTGGCGTGAGCGTTTGGTTGACGCTGCCGCCCGTGCCGGTGCCGTTATAGATCTTGACGGTCACGGTGCTTGAGTCGCCAGGTGCGTTGCCGGCCGCGCCGCTGAGCGTCGGCGAGTTCAGAGCTGTGGACTTGTTCGAAGGCGAAGTCAGGGTGACCGCCGGCGCGACGGTGTCGTAAGCGACGCCGTTGTCGGTGCTTGTCGACGCGGCGTTGTCGTTGCCCGCGAGGTCGTGTGCCTTGCCGGCCGCGATCGAGAATCTCGTCGTGCCGTTCGTCGGCGTGCCCGACAGCGAGATCGTGTAGCTCGCGCCGCTGCCGCTGACAGCGATCGTGCCGCCCGACGAGGTGCCATTGCGCGTCAGATCCCCCTCGTCAAAGCCGGTCACGGGCTCGCTGAAGGCGACTGTCCACAGGATCGCCAGGACGTTGGTCGGGTCGCCCTGACCGGCCTTTTGGTTGACGGTGACCGTCGGCGCGGTCGTGTCCACGACGAAGGTGTTCGCCGTGCTCGTGGCGATGTTGCCGGCCGTGTCGGGCTGCGCGGCCCGCGCCGTGTACGTGCCCTGCGTGAGCTTCTTCGCGCTCGTCGACCAAGACGCGCCCGAGCGCGTGACGCTGAGCGTCTGATCGACCCTCCCTGCGGTGCCCGTTCCCTCATAGATCGTCACCGTCACGGTGCTCGAATCGCCGGGTGCGTTGCCCGCAGCCCCACTGATCGTCGGCGCCGTCGAAGCCGTCGCAGAGCCGTCGGCAGGCGACGTCAGCGTCAGCGCCGGAGCGCTCGTGTCGACGATGAACGTGTTCGCCGTGCTGGTGGCGTTGTTGCCGGCCGTGTCGGTCTGCGTGGCCTGCACGGTGTATGTGCCCGGCGTGAGCTTCTTCGAGCTCGTCGACCAAGACGCGCCCGAGCGCGTGATGTTGAGCGTCTGGACGACGCTCCCGGCGGTGCCCGTGCCGTCGTAGATGTTCACCGTCACGGTGTTCGAATCGCCGGTCGCGTCGCCCGCAGCCCCACTGATCGTCGGCGTCTTCGAAGCCGTCGTAGAGCCGTCGGCAGGCGATGTCAGCGTGACCTCCGGCGCCGTCTTGTCCTTGATGACCGTGACGGCGTTGGAGGTGGCGGTGGCACTGAACGAGCGGTACTTCGCGATCACGGTGAAGGTGTAGGTGCCGTCCGGGAGGCCGAGGTCGGTGCAGCTCGTGCTCGTCCTCAGGGCGGTCGGGCTGGTCTCGCACGCGGGCGCGGGTGTGGCACCGGACGTGCTGCGCAGTAGGTAGTAGCCCTGCGGAGAGATCCCGGTTGTCGGCGCTTCCCAGGTGATCGGCACGCTGGCGCTGCCGCGGGTCGCCGTGGCGGCGACGTTCTTGGGGGGGTCGAGCGTGCCGACGCGGGCCGACGCCGTGCCTGCTCCCGTCGCCGTGAAGTAGGCGCTCGCGGCGCCGCCGAAGACTCCGAGGATGACGACCGTGAGTACCGCCATGCGACGGCTCCGGCGCAGGCGGTTCATGAGTGTGCGCTCCCGTCGTAGCTCAGCGAGAACGTCGCGTTCTTGCAGGCGTCTTGGTTGGTGGTCAGGTTCAGCATCCGGATCGTCGGCGCCGCGACGCGCTGCGTCGGCAGCGTCACCGATGCCCCCGCGGGGATCTGCACCGAATTGGTTGCCGACACATCGGACTGCGTCACGGCGACGTTCGTGGCGGGGCCGCAGCCCGCGCTGCTGCTGGACGCGACCGTGACCTGCACGTCGGTCACGAAGATCGCGACGGAGTGCGGGTTCGTCAGCTTCAGCGCGATCGCCTGGGCCGGCGCGCCCGGGTAGAGCAAGCCGACGGCGTTGCCACTGATCGCAAAGTTCTGGGTCGAACCCGCCGCGACCTTCCAGCTGTAAGTGATCTGGGTGAAGTTGCCGGCGTGGTCATACGCACGCAGACCGAACTGGTGGCGACCGTTGTTTGACGTGGCGACCACGTAGCTCAGCGGCGAGACGCAGGGCTTCGCCGGCCCGCCCTGGGATGGCACCTGCGTGCTGAACGCGCCGTTCTCGGTGGCGCACTCGAAATGGTCGACGTCGCTTGCCGGCTGCGATGTCCAGGAGAACTGCGAGGTTGAGACGGAGCTGGGGTCAGCAGGCTCGGTTGTGAATGCCACAGGCGGCGCCAGCCGGTCGATCGTGTACGTCTGGCCGCTGACTGGCAGCGCTCCGATGAGCGCGTTGCCGGCCGGGTCGCTGATCGCGCTCGTACTCGACAACTTCAGCTGCAACGTGCCGGAGCCCGACGGCGTTGCAGTCCCGGTCGAGGCGGTGATCGTCCGCGTCGTGCCGCTTCCCGTCAGCCCGGTGATCGTCGGCGCGCCCGACAGGCCGCTCGCGGCAAGCGAGAAGTTGGCAGCCACAACGCCGCTCACCGCTTCCCCGAACGTGACCGTCCACGACACCGAGGCGGCGTTGGTAGGCGAGTCGGCGTTACGGGCGATCGACACGCCGCTCGTGGTGGGTGGCGTGGTATCGAACGTGTACTGCTGTCCGGTCATCGGGACAGGGGTGGCGAGGGCGTTGCCGGCGGCGTCCTGGATCGTCGCGTTCCCCGTCAGGTTCAGCCCGATCGAGCCGCTGTTGCTCCCGGTCGTCCCCGACGTCGAGGCGGTGACCATCCAGATGCTCGACGGGGCAGACCCGGACGGCGCCACAGCCGTGACGGTCGGGGAGGCTCCCCCGAGGTTGCTCGTCACAAGCGGCGTGAGATTGCTCGTCGTCACGTTCTTGACCGGCTCGCTGAACGTAACGGTCCAACGCAACGGATTTGACTTGGTGGGGGTCGCGTCCGCTCGGACGATCGAGGAGACCGTCGGGGCAGTGCGGTCGATCACCCACGAATACGACGCGGCGCTGCTGGCGTGGCCGTTCTGGTCCACCGCCTGCACCCGGAAGGTATGCGACCCCGACGCCAACCCCGCGTACGTGATACCTGCCGTTGAACAGGTGGTAAACGAGGCGGCTGCGTCGAGCTTGCACAGAAACCCGGTCGCGCTCGACGACGAATATTTGAACGTCGCGGATGTCGCGTTGGTCGGGTTCGCCGGGGAGGAGCTGATCGTCGGCGTCGGCGGCGCGCTCGCCGCCAGGGCCGTCCACGCGGCCCAGCCACTGAGCGCAAGGACACCGAGGAGCGCCAGAGCCATCCATGCCCTGGCGCTCTTCGCTGTCATTGTCAGGCGGCTGATCATGGTGGCTGGTCGTACCTCTCGTGTCTCGGGACGGACGGGTTGTGGCGCTTGTGTCCACAGCGCTGGGGGCCCGCGTGAGCGGGCCCCCAGTCGACGCTGCGTGCTGGTGCTAGTTGCTGGAGAAATGCAGCGTCAGGGGGGCGCCCTGGCAGCTGTTCTGGTCGCCACCGGTGTCGCTCATCGTGAGCGTGCCCGACGTGTGGACCGTCTGGTGGCCGGTGAGCGCCGCGCTGATCGCAACGTCGGGCATCGTGAACGCCGCCAAGTTACACGTGCCATGGTCCGTGTCGGTAGTGATGCTGTCGACGTGCACTGAGCCGACGTACTGCGAACCGTCACTCGGGTTCCCGACGTCGATGTTGACCGTGCGCCCTGGGCCACCCGGGTACATCGAGCCGAGTGTCGCCTGGTTGGTGTGGGTGATCACGATTGCCGAGGACGAGCCGGTAGTGGCCGAGCCGGTGCCGGAGCCGGCTTGCGAGAAGTATGCGTACGCACCGACGCTCAGGGCCAGCGATCCGACGACGGCGATGACGATCGCGCGCTTCTTGGTGAAATGGAACATTGATTCTCCTCCTTGAGAAGGGACGTTGGTGAGTGCTACGCCCCATCCCCGAGATGGCTCGGTGCGGGGGTGCTTGCTTGCTGCTAAGCAAGATGCCGTGTTCCGGCGGTCTTGCACATGGGCCACAGGGCAAGTCTTCGTTCACGCGCGTGAACGCTGCGGCTGAACTCGTCGAACATCAGACCCGGCAGACTGTTGATTTCAGGCGAGATGTGACCTGGCTGGCTCTCCTCGCCACGACCGAGCCCGGCCGGATGGACGCGGGCAGCGTCTGAATCCTCTCTCGAAGAGGCAGCGAGACCGGTCATTCACGGGCTGGAGCCGGCGCGACAAGCGATGTGGGTCTTCGACGGCTCCGAGTCGATAGCTGGGTCAGGTCGCGCGTCCGATCGCGTCGTGGACGGCTTGCCGCGAGCGATCGTTCGCGTTGGCTTGACCAAAGACAGCGCGACGCAGATCGAGCGGGGCTATCGGCCACCGACCCGACACCGTTTTCTGTCAAAACTGACTTGGCTGCTTATTACGCGCTGATCGACAGCAGCTACGCTCGTTGTGTGCACGCGAACGATGGTGTGTAGATGCACGACGATGGTCTGACCGCGCTCGCGCAAGCGCCGTTGCGCGTTATCGTCGTCGACGACCACGACCTGTTTCGCTGCGGCCTGCGTCGGCTGCTGCAGGACCAAGACGGGCTTGACATCGTGGCCGACGCGCGACGCGGCGAGGAGGCCGTGCAGCGAGCCGCCGAGCTGCGCCCCGACGTCGTCGTCATGGACGTCAACATGCCGGGAATGTCGGGGGTCGAAGCGACGCGCGCGCTGCGGAAGGTCTCGCCGCTGACCGCGGTGCTCATGCTCACCGTCAGCGCCGACGAGGACGCGGTGCTCGACGCCGTCCTCGCCGGCGCGTCGGGCTATCTGCTCAAGGACGCGACGCTGCCGGAGATCGTCCGCGGGATCGTCGCAGCCGCCGCGGGTCAGTCGCTGATCGCTCCCGGGGTGGCGGGCAGCCTGCTCGCGCGCCTACGCCGCCACGGTCCGCCGGACGCGCCGCCGCCCGCTGTCCCCGAGCTGTCGCCGCGTGAGCTCGAGGTGCTGCGCCTCGTCGTCGCCGGCTGTGAGAACAGCGACATCGGCAGGCGCCTGCACCTCAGCGCCGGCACGATCAAGCACCACATCTCGAGCACTTTGAACAAGCTCGGCGTCGACAACCGAATCCAGGCCGCCGTACTGGCCGTGCGGCTGGGCCTCGCCGACGAGCGCGACGCGCGGTTAGCCTGACGAGGCGAGCCAGTACGCGCGCACACGATCGAGCTCGCGTCGCAGCGCCGCGAGCTCGCGCCGCAACGCGTTGAGGTCGCGGCGGAAGCGAGCGTGCTCGCGTGCGAGCGCGCGCAGCTCGCGCTCATCCCCGGCAACGAGAGCGTCGCTGCCGAGCGCGTGGAGACGCTGCTCGGTCCGCATCGACCACGCATCGCCGGTCAGCGCCCACGCGTAGCCTTCGGTCAGCCCGTCCTCGATCTGTGCCAGCAACGCCTCGGTTGGTGTGCGGCTTGCCGGCACCTCGCGTAGCGCCGCTACCTGCCCGATCATCGTCGCAAGGTCGGGGCACACGTCAGACAGCTCGCATCCGGGCGACGCCGACCGCAATGGGCCGTCCGGCCCAACAGGGTTCAGACGCATACTCGACCGGTCAGCACGCCGATCGCCGCGGCCCGGTCGGCGACCCCGAGCTTGGCGACCGCCGAGGACACGTGGCGTCGCACGGTCACCTCGGTGATCGATAGGCGGGGGGCGATCTCGCTTGTCCGCAGGCCCTCTGCCATGAGCTCGAGCACCTCGAGCTGACGATCGGTCATCGGAGGTCCGCCAGGCGTCGTCGGTGCCGAGCGGCCACGATCGCGCGTGCGCAGGCTCTCGATCAAACGAACCATCTGGCGCCGCGAGAGCGCGGCCTCGCCGGCCCGCACCCCCCGGATCGTTGCAGCCAGACGGGACGGATCGAGGTCGGTGCGCACGTATCCCATGGCTCCCGCGCGGATCACGGCTAGGAGCGACTTCGGCTCCTCGCAGTCGGTGAGCATCACGAGCTTCGTGTCGGGCAGCCGCCGGTAGATGGCGTCGACCGCCACGAGCGCGCCACCCCGCAGGTCCTCGTCGATAAGGCACACATCAGGATGGTCGCGCAGGGCGCTTTCGATGGCAGCGCTCGCGTCCAGCGGCTCGGCGCAGATGTCGAAGCCCTCGGCTTCGAGCGCGAGCCTGATACCGGCGCGCGTCGGCGCGTCGGGCTCGGCCAGCAGCACGCGAATGACATCGCTCATGGCAACACCAGGACGATCTCCGTCCCCGCCCCCAGTTGCGACCGCACGCGCAGCTGCGCCCCGATCTGCTCGGCGCGCTGGCGCATGCCGACGATCCCGTGGCGACCGCTGCATTGCCGCAGCGACGTGTCAAATCCGACGCCGTCGTCGACGATGCGGACGTTCAGCTCTGGGTGCTCGGACAGCTCGACGCGGATGCGCTGTGCCTGCCCGTGACGCGCCGCGTTCGTCACGGCTTCCCCCACGATCCGAAGCACAGCCTCGCGCGCCGGCGCCGGCAGCTCCACGCCAGCTACTGCACACGCCTGGACCGTCGCGCCGAAACGCCCGGCCGCCTCCTCGGCGACTCGCGCGAGCGCTTCGGCCAGTGGCTCGTCGGTCGGGCGCACGAGCGTGGCAATCACGCCGCGCGACTCGTCGAGTGCGCGGCGGGCGGCGGTCACGATGTCGCCCACGGCTTGCGAGGCACCCGTGCGCCCTGCCAACGCGCCGGCCTGCTGCACGATGAACGCCAGGTCCTGCGCCATGCCGTCGTGGATGTCACGCGCGAGCCGCTGGCGCTCGTGGAGCACGGCAGCCTGCTGGAGCTGTCGCTGCGCCACACGGATTTCCTGCACGCCGCCGATCAGCAGGGCGACGAAGAATCCCAGCCGCAGTACGTCGCCCGTGTAGAAGAACTCCGAGTACAGCGACGGAAAGAGAAAGTAGTTCAACCCAGCGAACGCGGCGAGCGCAGAGCCGATCGCAAACCACAGCGTCAGCGCGTCATGCGTGCGTGCGGCGTCGCGGGCAAAGCCGAATGCGGCCGCGGCGAAACATCCCATGACGAGGAACTGGAGGGCGAGCACCACCGGATCGGCGACGATTTGCGGCCCCGACGATTTCCCAAGAGACACGTTCGATGCGATCGTGCGCGGCAGCCAGTCGCCCGCTACGGCCGTCGCGATCGCAATGACCAGTAGTGCCAGCCCGCACAGACCAACGACGCGGCGAGTCGCAGCGGTCGGCCGCCGGATTGTTCGCGGCGCCGAGAACGCGCCTGCGGCGAGCAGCGCGGCGGCCAGCGCCGCGGCGACGGCAGAAGCCCGTGTGTCAAAGGCCCCCGGCCCGAGGTTCGCTATCGCGGGAATCGCCGAAAACAGGAGGTTCGCGCCCGCGAACAGCACGAGCGCCGCCGTCAGCAACAGATCGCCGCGGTCCAGGCCGCGCCGAAAGCGGCCGTACATCAACTGCGCCGCCAGTAGCGAGATCAGCGCGCCGGCAGTCTCAACCGCCACATGCAACGAAGGGTTGCGATACGCGAAGCGCACAAACGACGTCACGCCGACAAGCAGCGTGAACGCGATCGCCCAGCCCACGACGAGGACCAGCCACCATCGCGCACGCATCAGCAACTGGCGCACCTTCTGGCTGCGGCTGCGGCCACCGATCAGTGGCACCGGCAACGCGAGTAGCACGGACAAAACCTCCTATAGATCGGGACACGAGCCGTAGAGCTCGAGCCGTCTCGTGCTGCCCCTGGACGCGCGAACTATGTGCCTATGTGAACGTCACTCGCGCATCCAAGTTGGCTCGTCGCACATCTTTTCCGGACCGGATTTACCGGAACGAGCTCCGTTTGTGATTTCCTGTCCGGCCCGAGCCGTTAGCGTCGTCGGCGCACTACACGTCGTTACGGCGACGACGTCACGGGCTCTGGCGGCGGCGCATTGGTTGCTCGGACCGTTTCAGCGGCGCGGCTTGTCGATCGTGACCTTGACGACGCCCGTCACGAAGCGACCGCCCGCCATGTCGCCCGGCACGACCAGCCGCGGTCCCTGGTCGGTGAGTGGCACGCCGTCCTGGGTGACGGCCAGCAAGACCTTCTTGTTCTCGAAGCTCGGGTCGATCTCGCCATACGCCACGAGCGCCTGGTAGGTGTCGGAGGCCGTGACCGAGATGAAGTGGCGCAGCTTGTCGTTCTTGATCGCCGGATCGAACTCGGGAACGGCGCTGGTGAGCACGTCGAGGAGCAAGGGACCGGTGAAGACGTGCTGCTCTGTCCCGGTGCCGGCGTGGTAGGTGACGTCGACGGTCTGCTGGTTGAGCATGGCGGCGAGGTCGGCGACGGTAAGCCGCAGCTTGTGCTGCACGTTGCCGGTCACAACGAAGGTGGCGGCTGCGGGAGGCTTGGGCAGCTTGCCGGGGTGGTCGTAGGCCATCACGCCCGAGACGGACAAGGCCATAGCGGCGGCGGTCGCGATCACGGCGAGGGCCAGCGGACGAAGTCGGGTAGTTCGCATTGACGCTCCTGCTGCTGGGTCGATGTACATAGGAAATGCATAGCTGACCCTAACGCGCCGACTTGCGGCGCGTTGCGATGAGCAACCGCTCGGTCCGCAGTGGTCAGCGGTCTCGACCGTCGCCCGAGCCCGTGCTAGGATGGCGCCCGTAATTGCCTAAGTGATGCATAGGTTCCGTGGGGAGAACAGACACATGTCCGAGGGAAACGCATGACCACCGACCCATTCCAGGAGGCCACGGCGGCCGCGATCGAGGACATCCAGGCGGCCCTGAGCAGCACGGATGAGACGGACGTCGTCACCGGTGAGGCAGCACCTCTCCCACCACCTGCCCAACAGCCTGCGGCGGCCGCGTCTGGCGCGGCGGCCGGTCACGGAACGATCCGCCTGCGCGGTCAGCTCCCCGGACCGAGCACGGCCGACTCCGCCACCGAGCCGAAGCTGGACCCGGCCGCCGCAGATGAGCTCGCCGGTCACGGGACGGTCAGATTGCGCCCTCGGACTCCCCAGACTGAAAGCGGCGCAGACGGGGAGGGTCGCGGGTCCGAACCGACCGCCACAGCGGACTCGCTCGAGCCCGCGCCCCAACCGGCCGCGACAGCGCCAGCTGCCGCGCCCGAGCCCGCACCGCCTGCTCCAGTGGAGCCTGCCGGTCACCGAACCATCCGCCTGCATGGCCGCGCGGCACCGGCACCGCGGCAACCCACCGCCGCGGACCCCGTTGGTCACGGCACGATTCGCCTCCACGGCGCCGCGGCGCCGACGGAGATCGCCGCAGCGGACCCTGTCGGTCACGGGGCCATCAACCTGCACGGCCGGACGCCGCCTCCCGAGCCTGGGCTGTTGCACGCGATCGCCGAGGCGAGCGAGCCAGCGGATCCCATCACAGAGGCGGCGCGCGAGGACATCCTCGCCGCTATCGCCGCGACCGCGTAAGACCGCGGCGCTTCACGGCAGCGACGATCGCATCGCCACAGTGATTTGAGCGAGCCGCTGCGAATCTTCGCCGCCGGATCGCTACGGCCCGCGTTCGAGCAACTTACCGTCGCGTCACCGGACAGACCACTGATGACCTACGCCAACGCTCGTGACCTGGCGAGCCGGATCGTGCAAGGAGAGCTCGCCGACGTGTTCGCCTCGGCGAGCGAGGAGCACCCGCGTCTGCTGCATGGCGCGGGACTCGTCCACACACCGAGGCCGTTTGCGACAAACCGGCTCGTCGTCGCGGTCCCGCACGCCAGCGCGGCGCGCGACGTGAGCGTGCTCGCCGCACAGGGAACCCGGCTGGTCATCGAAGTCGCCGGCATCCCGCTCGGCGACTACACCCGCGCGATGCTCGCCCGCCTGGACCGGCTCGCCGGCGCAGGATTCGCCCAGCGTGCACTGGCTAACGTCGTCATCGAAGAGCAGCTCGTAGACGACGTCGCCTCCCGGCTGCTCGCCGGCGACGCCGATGCCGCGGTGCTCTACGCGACCGATGTCGCTGCGCGCTCCGGTCGATTGCGCGCCATCGAGCTACCGGCCGGCGCCCAGGTCGCCGCGCGTACGTCGCCTGCGCCACGACCTCGACAGCTTGCGCAGCGCGCGCGACGGCGTGGGTCGAGGCGCTGGCGGCGCCGTCGACCGTCGCGATCATGCGCCGCGCCGGCTTCGGAGCGGCGTGACTGGACGTCGTTGCTTTGGACGTCCGTTGGCCTTGATGCCTGGCACCCGGTGGTGAACGTCGAGCTCGACACCAGCGCGACGGACCTACCGCCGACCATGTACGGCGGGTGGGTGCTGCGCGGCGACCAGGCGGATCGCCTTTCGAAAGTCGTGGGCGAGGATGCGCTCGAACGCTGCGCGCCGGGCAGGGCCGTCATGCTCGTGGAAGTCAGGGCCCCCGGTGGGGGCGCCAGCGAGTGGGTTAACGCCGACGACACGGCCATCCACGAGCGCCTGCACGAGCGTGGCCGTGAGCTGCTCAACAGCCTTGGCGTCAACGCGCACCGCGTTCCGTACCTCGTCGCAGACGTGCGCGATCTCGACCAGCACGGTCGCCCGCCCGAGCGTAACGCCGTGTGCCGGTGTGGCAGCGCCCGCAAAGCGAAGAATTGCGTGCATCGCGGCCCACCCGGCTTCTTCTCGACCGGATGGCTGTTCCTGCACCAAGCGGAGTGGGACCGGTTTCTCGCACGCGAAGACGACTTCTGGCGGCCAGACATCCCGATGATGGCCCCAAGCCACGCGCGTATCGGCGTGCGTCATCACACCCTTGCCAACAAGTCTCTGGCGACGCTGACAAGAGACTTTGCCCCCGGTCATCCGCCCTTCCTGCCCTGGACCCTCCTCACCGAGACGGCGTCGACCCTAAGTGCGCTGGTCGTCGACCAGCTGCCGTTTCTGCGCGAGGCCAAGATTTGGCTGACCGTGACGCGCCCGGACCGCACACCGTCCGGGTTCGCCGACCGTACGGGTCGGCCGGGTTGACGTCGCCCCAGGGTTAGGCCCGCGAGGAATGGCACCGACCGGCGCACCCGGGCCCGTCGCGCCTGAGTGTGGACCCGTGCGAGATCGCGCTCGACCCCGGGGTGCGGGTCACGGCGTGCTGGAAGTCGGCCGTTGAACGGGCTCGTCAGCCTCTCGCGGCGAAGACCAGTCTGTGCCTATGCAGTGCCTATGCAGCAATCCCCGTTTGTACTAGTGTCCCAACCCGTATCGGTGGGTCGCAGCCGAGCGGCAGGCCGTGACGAGCCGGAGCCGGATCGGCGCGATGAGGGAGTGAGCACGTGATCGTCCGTGGGGCCTTTGCCGCCACGGCCGACACAGGGGTGAAAGCGAGGGGGTTGATGGTCGCAGCAGGCGGATATCAGGACTGGTACATCGGTCTCGGGCTGTCGTTTGGCGTCATCGTGGTGGTGGTCATCATCGTGGCCATCATCCTGACGATGGCGGCCCGGATCGCCGACCAGGCGGGGCAGGCCACTACGGGGGTTGACGTCGTCCGGGCGCAGAGGACGAGCCTCGAGGGCGGAGTTGACAGGGTCAACGATTCAGCAGTCCGGATCCTTCACATGGCCCGGGTTCTCAGAAAGGTGGCGGTGGGAAAATGACGATCGCGATGGCTGACACGCACGCCCTCTGGCATGTCGTGCTCGGCATGGGCGCCGTGGTGCTCGCCGTGGTGATCATCCTCATGATGCTGTTGCTCAGCCTCGTGAAGGACATCCGGGCGAGCGTCGATGGCTTGCTTGCCGCGGCACCGATCCTGGCAAAACAGACATCGAACCTCACGAAGCTCGCGGCGACGCCGGGAGTACTGGACATGATCATCGAGGAGGCGGTCGTCCAGGACGGCTACATGGACGTTCTAGGCGCACACTACGCCGCGCCAGGGGAGGTCATCGCATGAGCACCGACACCCTGGTCGCGCTGAGCGTCGCCGAGGCGCTGCTCCTCGTGATCGTCCTCGCTATCTCCTTGACGCGCGTGCGCCAAGGACTGGCGGGCATCTCGAGCGGCCTGACGGCCCTCGCGGGCGCGCTCGCCACCGTCGAGTCGCAGCACCTGCGGCAGCTGGGCAGTGTTGTGGGGCAAATCAACGAGCGGTTCACCACGATCCTGAGCGTCCTGCCGGGGATCGCTGCCAAGGCGGCCTTCGTCGTGCGCAAAGTCACGGGGGGTTAGACAGTGCTCATCCTTTGGGTCATGGTCATCGTCCTCATCGTGACACTGCTGGTCTTGGCGGTACTGCTGAAGGGCGTCCTCGGCGCCGCGCGCAGCATCACGCCAACGGTCTCCGCGATCGCCGGCGTTGCCGCGGCGGGATCGAAGGATCTCGACGCGGTCATCGCGTTGGTGACCACGCAGAACTACATCAGCCAGGTCGTCGCCGGCCTCGCAAACTACGGGGGCTCCCTCGACGTTGCCCTCCCCGACGCGTAAGGGATATCGATGGAACTAGCTGTTGCCATAATCGTGCTACTCATCACTTTGATCGTCCTGGCGCTGGCGGTGTATCTCATCGCGACGATCCTGGAGCTTGGAAAGATCAACGCCGGTCTCAGCCAGGTTCTTGTCGGAGTAACCGAGATCGCGACCAAGACGGCGCCGGTCAACGGCGTGCTGGATGCGATCAACGGCACGCTCGTCGCTGGCCGCGACCTGCTTGAGGGCCTGGCGCTGAAGAAGGCCGGTCCGGACGCAGCAGGGTTGGTTGAATCGTGTTTTCCGGGCGAAGGCCAGAAGTTCCTGCAGCGCATCGGCCGCAGCGGTGCGGTGGTCGCGATCGGCGAGGACTACGATCGCGGCGCAGCGATCCTCAACTCGCTGCTCGGCGCGGGCCCTCCGCCACCAACTCCGTCTGCCGCGCGGGCTCCCGTGCCCACCAACGGACCGGTCGCGCCCGCGCCCGGTCCATCGGCGGCACGTCGCTCGGGTGGTCGCATCTCGCTACGCACGTCCAAACCGCAGTCCAGCGCCCCGGCGAGCGTCGCTGGCCGGATCTCCGCGAAGGGTTCCAGACCCTGGGAATAGCGATACAGACGTTGTCGGGTAGCGGGTGAAGCCGTCCTCCAACCAACGTGTCGATCGTTATTGGGAGCGTTTGACTTTGATGCCTTCGCTACGTGATCGCATTTGGGCTGCACTCGATCATCAATTCCGATCGTCGGCCGATATTGCCCAGCGCGCAGGCGTCGACGCCACAAGTGCGGCGCCGGCGCTGGGGCTCATGCGCCAGCACGGGAGGGTGGAGTCGCGCCTGGACGGCACGAAGACGCTGTGGCGACGCCGGCCGGCGCGTGCGCCCAGCACATCGTCCACGCCGAGAAGCTCACCAACACCCCGAATGGGGTGTCTGCTGCGAGATCGATTGCACGCGCTGCGCGGCGCCGCGGCTACGGTCCCCATGTGGACCTGTCGATGGGAGAAGCCGCCAAGGCGCTCGGTATCAGCGTGGACACGCTGCGGCGCTGGGACCGAACCGGCAAGCTGCAGGTCACACGTGACGAGCGCAACCAGCGCCGCATCCCGGTCACAGAGGTCCACCGGCTGCTGCTCGAGTCCCAGTTGCATCAGGCCCGCGATGATCTGGCGGCGCATATCCGTGTGCGGGGGGTCGTGCAATCGATCAGGTCACACGGCATGAAGGCGCTCGTGGAACTGCAGGCCGGGCCGTTCGGGATCACGGCGACCGTCACCCGTAGCACGCTTAGGCGTCTGGAGCTCGTGGAGGGCGCTGAAGCTGTCGTGACAATCAGGGCGACCGGGGTGCTTATCGAGCGCCCGGGCCCTGAGCGGGGAGCCTGAGCCTGCTGATCGCATTGTCCATCCGCGGCGGGGCCAGATCATCGAACGAAGGGGGACGTGATGACCGTTGGTCCGCAGACGCGCAAGTTCGGGCGGGTGTTCGACTGGTTCGACCAAACCGGTGACGGCTGGCTCACTCGTGGCGACTTCGAGCAGATGGCCGAGATGTTCAAGGCCCTCGCCGAGGAGGACGACGAGGTGAACAAAACGGCGATGGAGAAGGCGTTCATGTTCTGGTGGGAAACCCTCTTGGAGGCCGGCGACGGCGAGCCCGCCGACAAGATCGGAAAGCAGCAGTTCATCGGGATCATGTATTCGAGCGTGATCGAGCCGGACACCTTCGAGAACGCTATCGGCGGCATCGCGGACGGACTGATCGCCGCGCTCGATACCGACGGAAACGGCGCGCTCTCACAGGAGGAGTACGTGAGGATGTATGCGGCGCTAGGAATTCCACCGGAGACGTCCGCCGAGGCATTCAGGCGGCTTGATCGGGACGGTAGCGGCGAGATCAGCAACGCCGAGTTCCGGCAGGCCCTCTTCGAGTACTACCTGAGCGATGACGAGAACGCGCCGGGAAGCTGGCTGCTCGGCGAGCCGGTGCCAATCGCGTAGGCCCGCCGGCCCGCCGGATCCTCGCTGTTACAGCCTGCGTATGAGCGCGTGAGCGCTGCCGGCATTGGCCTGATGCGCTCGTCGTGGCCGTGTCTACCCACGAGGCCGGTGCTCGAGCAGCCCGCGCCGTGGCGGCGGTCTTCACCCGACCGTCGCAGTCGGCCTCGGCGGCGATGTCACCGTCGCCTGGGCGCGCGCGAGGAGCGGGGTCGAGGACCCGGAAGATCGTCACTGTCCACGGCGCCAGATGTGCTTCGGGTTGCGCGAGCAGGCCTGCGGCTCGGGAACGGACGGTCGCTAACTCAGGCTCACCATCACGTGCTTGAGCTCGGTGTAGTCCTCGAGCGCATAGACGGACATGTCCTTGCCGTACCCGGACTGCTTGAAGCCCCCGTGCGGCATCTCCGGGCAGAGCGGGATGTGGTCGTTGATCCAGACGGTGCCGAAGCGCAACGCCCGCGCGGCGTTCATCGCGCGGGCGACGTCGCGGGTCCAGACGCTCGCGGCGAGGCCGTAGTCGACGCCGTTGGCCCACACGATCGCCTCCTCGTCGCGGGCGAAGCGCTGGACGGTCACGACCGGGCCGAACACCTCGCGCTGCACGATCTCGTCGTCCTGCGCAAGACCCGCCAGGACCGTGGGGGCAAAGAAGCAGCCTGGGCCGGGCAGGGCCGTCCCGCCTGTTGCCCGCTCCGCGCCCGACGGCGCACGGTGCAGGAAGCCCGCGACGCGCGCCCGCTGCTCGTCGGACACGAGCGGGCCCATCTCGGTGTCCTCGTCGGCCGGATCGCCGACCACGAGACCCGCGGCTGCGGCCGCCAGGCCGCTGACGAACTCGTCGTACACCCGTGGGCCGGCCAGCACGCGACTGGCCGCCGTGCAGTCCTGGCCGGCGTTGAAGAACCCGCCGACCTTGACGCCCTCGATCGCGGCCTGGACGTCCGCGTCGTCGAACACCAGGACCGGCGCCTTGCCGCCGAGCTCGAGGTGCACGCGCTTGAGTGAGTCCGACGCGGCGCGCGCGATCGCCTTGCCGGTCGCCACGTCGCCCGTCAGCGACACCATCGCCACCTGGGGATGGCGCACGAGCGGCGCACCCGCCTCCTTTCCGTGGCCGAAGACGACGTTCAGCACGCCGGCGGGAAGGTGCTCGGCGCAGATCGAGGCGAGCATCGCAGCGGTCATCGGGGTCTGCTCGGAGGGCTTGAGGACGACGGTGTTCCCCGCCGCCAGCGCCGGCCCGATCTTCCAGACGGCCATCATCAGCGGGTAGTTCCACGGCGCGATCTGGCCGACGACGCCGACCGGCTCGCGCCGCAGCATCGACGTGTAGCCCTTCATGTACTCGCCCGCCGCGCGGCCCTCCATGCAGCGCGCCGCGCCGGCGAAGAAGCGCAGGTTGTCGACGACGAACGGGATCTCGTCGCGCATCGCGGCGATCGGCTTGCCGACGTTCAGCGACTCGATCTGGCTCAGTTCCTCGCCGCGCGCCTCCAGCGCGTCGGCGATCCGCAGCAGTGCCAGCGCGCGTTCCCCTGGCGGCGTCTGCGACCACTCGTGAAATGCGGCGGACGCAGCGCCAACCGCGCGGTCGACGTCGCCCGCGTCCGACCGCGGTGCCGTTGCGATCGCCTCACCGCTGGCCGGGTTGTGAATCTCGTCGGTGCGGCCCTCGCCGGGGACGCAGAACTCTCCCCCGACGAAGTTCTGGATCTTCGTTGCGACTGCGCTCATCGCAGGTTGCTCCTTACCGTCGTCAGGGAAATGGGGTCCGGGCCGAGTGCCTGCGCGACGGCCGGATGGGCGATCTCGCCGCGCGCGACGTTGACGCCGAGCCGCAGCGCCGGATTCGCGGCGATCGCGTGCTCGACACCGTGATCGGCCAGTTGCAGGACGTACGGCAGCGTGGCGTTGGTCAGCGCATACGTGCTCGTGATCGGCACCGCACCAGGCATGTTCGTAACGCAGTAGTGAGTGACGTCGTCGACCTGGAAGGTGGGGTCGGAGTGGGTCGTCGGGCGCGAGCTCTCAAAGCACCCGCCCTGGTCGATCGAGACGTCGACGAGCACCGCCCGGGGCTTCATCAGGACGAGTTGCTCGCGCGTGATCACGTGCGGCGCGCGCGCGCCGTGGATCAACACCGCGCCGATGACGAGATCCGCGCGCGGCAGCATCTCCTCGATCGAGAGCGTCGACGAGTACACCGTCGACGCGCGACCGTCGAAGAGCAGATCGAGCTCTCGCAGGCGGTCGATCGAGCGGTCGAAGACGAACACGTTGGCCTGCATGCCGATCGCGATCAGCGCGGCGTTGGTCCCGACGACGCCGCCGCCGATGACGAGGACGTTCGCGGCCGCCACGCCGGGGACGCCGCCGAGTAGCACGCCGCGCCCACCCAGCGGCTTCTCGAGCATGAACGCGCCGGCCTGCGTTGCGATCTTGCCGGCCACCTCGCTCATCGGCGCGAGCAGCGGCAGCCGGCCGGCCGCGTCCTCGACGGTCTCATAGGCGATGCACGTCGCGCCCGACGCCCGCAGCCCGTCGGCGAGCTCCGCCGCCGCGGCGAGGTGCAGGTACGTGAACAGCGTCTGCCCCGAGCTGAGCAGCTCGACCTCGCCGGGCTGGGGCTCCTTGACCTTCAGGACGAGCTCGGCGTCGTCGAAGACCGCCGGCGCGTCGGGGACGATCCGTGCGCCCTGCGCCTCGTACTGCTCGTCTGAGATCGCGCTGCCGACCCCCGCGCCGGTCTGGACGAGCACCTCGTGGCCGTGCTCGGTCAGCTCGCGCACGCCCGCGGGCGTGAGGGCGACGCGGAACTCGTCGCGCTTGACCTCGGCCGGGACGCCGATCCTCACAGCGCCAGCTCCCGTCCGCGCAGCGCGAGCCAGAACTCGATTCGGTCACGCGGGCTGGAGAGGTTGCGGCCCGTCAGCTGCTCGATGCGCCGGATCCGGTAGCGCAGCGTGTGGCGATGACAGAAGACCTGGCTGGCCGCGCGCTCCCAGTGGCCGTTGTGCTCGAGGAAGGCATCGAGCGAGCGCAGCAGCTCGTCGGCGTAGCCCGCGTCACCCTCCTCGACGGCGGCGAGCACGCTGTCGCAGTAGGTGCGCAGCGCCTCGTCGTCCTGCAACGACAGGAGCAGCTGAAACGAGCCGAGGTGACGATGCGAGGCGACCTCGGGCGCGTCGCCGTTTGCGAAGCGCACGGCCTCCAGGGCACAGCGCGCCTCGTGAAAGCTGCGCCGCAGCCGGTGCGCTGCCCCCGCCCGGCTGGCGGCGGCGCCGACGTCGCCCAGCGCGGCGGAGAGCTTCGGGCGCACCACGCGCGCGATCTCGATCGGGTCGCGGCCGGCGGCGTCGACGACCGCGCACAGAAGCGGGCCGCGAACGGCGACGAGCGCGCGCACCTCGGCGCGTTCCAGCGCGGCCGCCAGCAGCGGCTCGCCGGCGTCCGGATCGCGGGTCGCGAACGCGAGCACCGCGAGCTCGCCGCCAAGGCCGAACGGGCGCAGCCGCGCGGCGAGCTCCTCGGGATGCAGGCGTCCCGTCAGCGCCTCGGCGAGCACGTCTCCCGCCAGCCGTCGCTCGGTGTCGCGCGCGATGCGCAGGCGCATGAGCTCCAGCGCGACGACGGTCACCGCTTGCTGGAGGATGAGCCGCTCGAAATCTCCGAACGGGCCGCCGCACGCGCTGACGCCCGCCAGCCAGGCCTGCTCGCGCCCCAGTACCGGCAGGATGACCCCCCGTCCTTCGAGCACGGGCTCGACCCCCTCCTGCGCCGCGCTGCGCGCGACGGCCTGGCTGAGCGCCGCGCGCTCGGCATCCGGAACGGTTCGCCTGGGGGAGTGCCAGGCGATCGTCTCGCCGTGGCGGTCGAGCACCCCTGCCGCGCCGCCGATCGATTCGGCGACCACCCGCACGACCGCGTCGAGCCCACGCTCGTCGAGCACGATCCGCTCCAGGCGTCCCTGGATCGCCGTACTGCGTCGCAACGCTTCGTACTGCTCGCCGACGAGATGCGAGAACGCCCGTTCGCAGATGGCGATGAACGGCAGCTCGTATGGCACCTCGAAGACCGGCAGCGCGCGAGCGCGCGCCTCCGCCAGCAACGCTTGCGGCAGCACCGGATGCGTGAACCCGAGCCCCAGCCCAAGGCCCGCGATGCGGTGCTCGACCAGCCGTGCGACGAACTCGCGCTGGCGCTCGGGGTGCTCGAGACCCATCCCCGTCGTCAGCAGCAGCTCGCCGCCCGAAAGCCACGGCGTCGGGTCCAGCAGCTCGGTGCAGTGCACCCAGCGCACGGGCGTGTCCGCGGCCGCCTCTCCGCTGCAGAGCTTCAGTCCCACCTCATGCAGCAGGTGCGCGACGGTCAGCATCAGCGGTGGGAGGTCCGCTCCCAAGCTTCGATCAGCACCGGCCGAAGGATCGCCTCGATCTCGTCGAACTGCTCCTGGCCGGCGATCAGCGGCGGCGACAGCTGGATTACCGG
>JAWVGJ010000090.1:0-10134 GCA_033855115.1 Solirubrobacteraceae bacterium | reverse complement strand
GACGCCCGGCGTGGGCCTGATCTCGCCGCCGCCGCACCACGACATCTACTCGATCGAGGATCTCAAGCAGCTCATCTACGACCTGCGCTGCTCGAACCCGACCGGCAAGGTCTCGGTGAAGCTCGTCTCCGAAGTCGGCGTCGGGACCGTCGCCGCGGGCGTCGCCAAGGCCAACGCCGACCACGTCCTGATCTCCGGCCACGACGGCGGCACCGGGGCTTCGCCGCTGAGCTCGATCCAGGCGGCCGGCGTGCCGTGGGAGATCGGTCTCGCCGAGACCCAGCAGACGCTGCTGCGCAACGACCTGCGCTCACGCATCATCGTTCAGACCGACGGCCAGCTGAAGACGGGCCGCGACGTCGCGATCGCCGCGATGCTCGGTGCCGACGAGATGGGCTTCTCGACGGCGCCGCTGATCGCGACCGGCTGCATCATGATGCGCGCCTGCCACCTCAACACCTGCCCGGTCGGCATCGCGACGCAGGATCCCGAGCTGCGCAAGCGCTTCAAGGGCACGCCCGAGCACGTCGTGAACTTCTTCTTCTTCGTCGCCGAGGAGGTCCGCGAGATCATGGCGTCCCTCGGCATCCGCTCGATGGACGAGCTGACCGGCCGCAGCGACCTGCTCGAGCAGGACGAGGCGATCGAGCACTGGAAGGCGCGCGGCGTCGACCTCACGAACGTGCTGGCGATGCCCGAGCTGCCCGAGGGCGCGCCGCTGCGGCGCGTTCGCCCGCAGGAGCCGGTGCTCGACGACGCGCTGGACTGGGATCTCGTCGAGTCCGCGCGCGCGGCGCTCGAGGATCTCCAGCCCGTGCGGCTCGAGCGCAAGGTCCGCAACGTCAACCGCTGCGTCGGCGGCATCCTCTCCAGCCACATCGCCCGCGCGCACGGCGCCGAGGGCCTGCCGGAGGGGACGATCGAGGTCGAGTTTCGCGGCTCGGCCGGCCAGTCCTTCGGCGGCTGGCTCGCGAGCGGCGTGACGTTCACGCTGCGCGGCGACGCCAACGACTACACGTGC
Source organism: Solirubrobacteraceae bacterium (assembly GCA_033855115.1). Classification (GTDB taxonomy): domain Bacteria; phylum Actinomycetota; class Thermoleophilia; order Solirubrobacterales; family Solirubrobacteraceae; genus CADCVQ01. Next base: position 9,113 of record JAWVGJ010000090.1, on the reverse strand, counting down.
AAGGGCCTTTCCGGCGGGATCGTCGCGGTGCTGCCGCCCGATGGCGTCACGTATCCCGCCGAGGACAACGTCATCATCGGCAACACCGTCCTGTACGGGGCGACGAGCGGCAAGGCGTTCTTCCGCGGCCTGGCCGGCGAGCGCTTCGCGGTCCGCAACTCGGGCGCGAGCGCGGTCATCGAGGGCGTCGGCGACCACGGCTGCGAGTACATGACCGGTGGGCGCGTCGTCGTGCTCGGCCCGACCGGGCGCAACTTCGCGGCGGGCATGAGTGGCGGCCTGGCGTTCGTGCTGGACGAGGACTGCATGTTCGCGGCCTGCGTGAACCCCGAGATGAGAGACCAGATCGAGCCGCTGGACGAGGGTGACGCGATCGAGGTTCGTGCCTTGATCGCCGAGCATGTCGAGCGGACCGGCTCGCCGGTCGGCCAGCGCGTGCTCGACGAGTGGGAGGACCTGTCGGCGCGCTTCGTGAAGATCTTCCCGACGGACTACAAGCGCGTGCTCGACGAGCGCGCGGCTGCCGAGGCCGCGGCTTCCAACGGCGCGCCGCCGGCGTCGCATGTCGTGGAGAGCAACGGCGCGAGCGCCCGCGACGCGAAGAAGAAGGTCAAGTAGGTCGTGGTCCACTAGTGGGCGAGGTTGGAGCGTTCCTGAAGATCGAGCGCGTCGGCGTCCCGTACCGGGACCCGGGCGAGCGGCGCAACGACTACGAGGAGTTCATGGTCCGGCGGCCCGACTCGGAGCTTGCCGCCCAGGGCGCGCGCTGCATGGAGTGTGGCGTGCCCTTCTGCCACAACGGTTGTCCGCTGGGCAACCTGATCCCGGACTGGAACGACCTCGTCTACCGCGATCGCTGGCACGACGCGATCCGGCAGCTGCACGCGACGAACAACTTTCCCGAGTTCACCGGACGCCTGTGCCCGGCGCCGTGCGAGGCCGCCTGCGTGCTGGAGATCCGCGAGGGCGATTCGGTCACGATCAAGCAGATCGAGAACTCGATCATCGACCGCGCCTGGGAGGAGGGCTGGGTCGTGCCGCTGCCGCCCAAGCGCGAGACCGGCCGCAGCGCCGCCGTCGTCGGCGCTGGGCCGGCGGGCATGGCCGCCGCGCAGCAGCTGCGCCGTGCCGGCCACACCGTGACGCTGTTCGAGCGCGACGAGGCCGCCGGCGGGCTCGTGCGCTTTGGCGTTCCCGACTTCAAGATCGAGAAGCAGGTCGTCCAGCGGCGCGTCGAGCAGCTGATCGCCGAGGGCGTCGACGTGCGCTGCGGTGTGGACGTCGGCGTCGACGTGTCGGCCGACGAGCTGCGCGCCACGTTCGACGCGGTCGTGCTGACAACGGGCTCGCGCACGCCGCGCGACCTGCCCGTGCCCGGGCGAGAGCTGGACGGCATTCACTTCGCGATGGAGTACCTGTATGACCGCAACCGCTGGGTGGCGACGCAGACCGGCACGCCGACCGGCTCGGCCCCGCCCGGGTTGCTCGGCCTGACGGCCGAGGGCAAGCACGTGATCGTCATCGGCGGCGGTGACACCGGAGCTGACTGCGTCGGCAACTCGATCCGTCAGGGCGCCCTGTCGATCACGCAGCTCGAGCTGCTGCCCGAGCCGCCGGTCAAGCGTCCGGACGACCGCACGCCGTGGCCCCTGTGGCCGCAGAAGTTCCGGCTCTCGTATGCGATGGAGGAAGCCAAGGAGGCGGGTCGCGGCGAGCAGGACTACTCCGTCGTCACGACGCACTTCAGCGGCGACGAGGACGGCAAGGTCCGCACGCTGCACTACGCCCAGGCCGAAGCGGCGCCGCCGTTCAAGCCGGTCGCCGGCACCGAAGGCGAGCTGCAAGCCGACCTCGTGCTGCTCGCGATGGGATTCCTGCATCCCGAGCAGGATCTGCTCGACCAGCTCGGCATCGAGAAGGACAATCGCGGCAACGCCAAGGCCGTGCGCCCCTACACGACGTCCGTCGAGGGCATCTTCGCCGCCGGCGACGCCCGGCGCGGCCAGTCGTTGATCGTCTGGGCGATCAACGAGGGCCGGCAGTGCGCTCGGATGGTCGACCGCTACCTCGGTGAGCTCGGTGCCCGCGCGGACGCATCCGACGCGGACGCGGACGCCGACCGGGGGCCCGCGGGTCCGCCGCAGCACGTCGGTCCCGGCATCGCAGCGTAGCCGGCGGTCTGCTTCGCGATGCCGGTGCTGGCCGCTGGCCGGGGCGGCCCGGATCTCGGTGCGCGTCGCCGTCCAGGGCCGCGTGCATGCTTCCCGCCTGCCGCGCGGTAACCCGGCGGTGCCGGGGGGTTACCATCGTGAAGCATGAGCTTCATCGTGTATCTCCTCGTGCTGTGCCTCATCGGCCTCGTGGTCGGCGCGCTCGCGCGACTCGCCCTGCCGGGTCGCGACCCGATGAGCCTCTGGCAGACGATGGCCATCGGCATCGGCGGCTCGCTGCTCGCCGGCATCGTCGCGCGGCTGCTGTTCAACCGTAACGCCGGCTTCTTGCTGAGCGTCGTCTTCGCCGCCGGGATCGTCTACTTCATCCGCCGCTCGCGCGGTGGTGGGCTGATGGATCCGGGCGAGCCGCCGATCGACCGCTGATCGTCGGGGCGTCCCCCCTCCGTATTCCGATAGCCGCACGTCCCAGACGCGCCGTCGCCGCATGAGCATCACCGTCGAGCCCGAGGGCGGCCGCCGCGCCGCGAAAGCCCGCCAACCGTGGCGCGATCGTCGCCGCCGCGCTCGGGTCGTGCGTTAGGGTCGCCGCAGATGTCAGAGGAGGGGAAGGACAATCGGTTCGGTCTCGTCGTGAAGATCGCGGGCGGGGTGGGCACAGTTGCGGCGGCGGTCGCCGGCGTCATGGCGCTGGTCCCCAAGAGCACGCCGCCGCCACCACCGCCGGCGCAGATCAGCGGCAGCATCTCCAGGATCGAGACGGATCACGACGTGACGCTCGCGGAGTATCAAAGCGACCTGCCTCAGGAGCCCAAACCCTGCCCCGGGTTTAAGCAGCCCCCAGGGGCTCCAGAGCGCATCGCGATGGCGCCGCGCCGCAGCGGAAGCCGGGTCACGGTGGCGACGGCGTCGATCGGAAGCGGCGCCTTGCGCATCGCCGAGTCCGCGGTGGCGCCTGCGCCTGGCGAACGGTTCGTCGATGCGACGACGAACACCGCCACGACGACGACCGACACGAAGCCGAGTGACACGAGGACGACCGACACGACGACGACTGACACCACGCCGCCTGACCGCACGCAGACCGACACGACGACGACTGACACGACGACGGACGCCAATCCGGCGACCAGCACAACGACCGATACCACCACCACGCCCGGCGGGGTCTCGGAGATTCCCGCGACGCCCGCCGCCTCGCTTGGCGGCGCGAGAACCCTGTCCTCGACCGCGGCGGTGAAGCTGCTCGAAGCGACGCGTACGACGGACGAAGGCGCAGCCGCTACCCGCGAGGCGACCAGGCGCATCGCGACCGGCACCAGCACCGTCGCGGCGGAACTCAAGGGCAACCTCGCCGACTACCTGCTTGGCGAGGTCGTGAACTTCAAGGCTCGCATCATCGGACTGGTCGGGCTTTGCACCTACGTGCGATGGACGCTCTACGACGCCCGCGAACGGCCTCGCCGCGCCCAGGAACCGCAGCTCGTCAACCGCGACGCGCTGTTCTTCACGCCCAGGGCAGTAGACGACAACGAGCAAGCGAAGGTGTGGGTCGGGCTGCCGCGGCGCAAGGGACCCTTCTTCGTGCGTTTGGAGCTCTTCAAGGTCGACGGCGGCGGGCTCGACCGCGGCGACTCCAAAAAGTTCGGCTGACGCTGTTCGGCGCGGTGGTCTTCGGCAGGCCCGCTGTCCCACCTAGACTGAGGGATCGTGCCTCCGAGCTTCTGTCGTCACAACCGCTTCATCGAGAACTGCCCGATCTGCCGCAAACCCGAGCCGTCGGCGGCCAAACGCCCCACCGGCTCCGGCTCCTCGGGCACGACTCGCACCCGCTCGTCCAGGTCCGGTTCGTCATCGCGCTCGAGCAGCGCCGTGCGCGTGCGCCAGATGTCCCAGGCCGCGGACGACGGCTACCGCTCCCAGCTCGTCGCCGGCCTGAAGGCCAGCGCCGACGCTGAGCGCCTTGCAACCGAGCTGGCGTTCGCGGACGCACGGCTCGCCGAGCTGGCTGCCGATCCGCCAGGCACCTACGCTGAGATCGCCGCCGAGCCCGATCCCGAGGAGGCGCTGTGGCTGGCGTTCCTCACCGCCTACCTCTGTCCCACGGGAGGCGACGATCCCTTCGCTGCGATCGCGGCCGCGCGCGTGCCGTGGGCGAGCGGTGAGCTGCCGAACCTTGATGTCGGGGTCGGCTATCGCACTTCCCGCGAGTCGATTGACGCGGAGCGCACGGTGCTGGCCTACCGCGCGTGGGCGCAGCGCGCCGGAAGCCAGCAGGCCGCGTTCGCGGGGGAGGCCGCTTGGACGCCCGAGCGTCGCTTCGACCGCGTCTTCGAGCGTTTGGCGCTCCCGGGCTTCGGACGGCCGGGGCGCTACGAGCTGCTCGTCAGTCTCGGGCGCCTGGGCTCCGTCGACCTGCGTCCCTCGTCGCTGCAGTTCACCGACGACGCGACGACCGTCGCCGCCAAGCGCGTCTTCGGCATCGGCGACAAGATGCTGCTCGAGCGCCGGGCTCGCGACCTGGCCGACGCGTTGGAGCTCCCGATCGAGGCGCTGGACCTCGCCCTGTTCAACTGGGCGGCGCCAGCTGCGGGCCGCGTGACGTACGGCTCACGAGCCGTGGTCGACGAAGGCGAGCGCGAGGCAATCGGCGAGGTTCTTGGAGTCTGAGCGGCGGAGAGGCATGGGCGGCTTCGATCGGCCGAATCCGTGAGTCCAGGCTCAGACGAGATCGCGCTGGCGCAGCAGCATCGCCGCGGCCGCGAAGCCGAGCGCGACCCAGCCGACCATCACGAGCGCCGCGATGCCGGGCGCGAGCAGCTCGCTGTTTCCGAACGGCTGGACCTCCAGGATGCCATTGGGGGCGGCGACCGTCGGGCCGAACCGCCCGACGTCCGACGCGAGCGCCATGATCGCCGGTTCGAGGACGAACGCGAAGACGAGCACGCCGACGACCGCGACGATCTGGTTGCGCACGAGCGCGCCGATGCAGACGCCAAGGCCGCCCAGCAACGCGGCGACGAGAAGGTTGCGCCACAACACGTCGGTGAGCTGACTGATGCCGATCGTCGGCTCGCCACGGCTGGACAGGATCAGCGTCCCGACGGCCATGATCGCCGCTGTCACGATAAGCGACAGCAGCGCGCCCGCGAGCGCGTAGGAGAGCGTCTTGGCGGCGAGCAGCCGCAGGCGGTCGGGGGCGGCGAGGATCGTGCTCGTGATCGTCCGGTGGCGCCACTCGCCGGCCATCCCGATCACGCCCAGCATGAGGATGAACAGGCCGGTGAAGTCGGCGGTGAAGAGCTCACGCACCTCTTTCTCGGTGAACGATTTGCCCAGCAGCGCCGTCAGCACGACGACGAGCAGCGAGAGCCCGAGGGCCGCGCCGCCGAGCGCGACGAACGTGCGCGTCGTGCGCAGCTTCAGCAGTTCGGCGTGCAGCAGCGCGCTCACGTCGTCTCCGCGGTGAGGGCGAAGAACGCGGTCTCCAGCGAGCGTCCCCGCGGAGCGAGACCGATCAGGTTCACGCGCGCCTCGCCGGCGATCGCGCCGACCTGCTCCGGCGTGACGCCGAGCACCAGCAGCGCGTCACCGTCGCGCTGGACCGTGTGGCCGTGGGACTCCAGCTCGCGCGCCAGCCGGTTGTTGTCGCGTGCGCGGACTTCGGTCGAGGGCCCATCGTCGCCGCCGAGCACCTGCTTGAGCGGGCCCTGACCGCGTAGCTCACCCTTGGCGATCACGACGACATCGTCGACGGATTGCGCGACCTCGGCGAGCAGATGGCTGGAGACGAGCACCGCTCGCCCGCGCGACGCCTGGTCGCGCAACATGCCCCGCATCCAGTGGATCCCGGGCGGGTCCAGCCCGTTCGTCGGCTCGTCGAGGATCAGGACGCTTGGGTCGCCGAGCAGCGCGGCCGCGATGGCCAGTCGCTGGCGCATCCCCATCGAGTACCCCTTCACGCGACGGTCGGCGGCTTCGGTGAGCCCGACTTCCGCCAGAACGACGTCGACGCGCTCCTGCGGATGCTCGCCCGTGGCGGCCAGCACGCGCAGATGGTTGCGCGCGGTGCGGCCGGGATGGAAGGAGGCGTCCTCGAGTACCGCACCCACCTGCGTGCTCGGTCGCTCGAGCTCGTCGTACGGGCGCCCGTCGAACGTAGCCGTCCCAGTTGTGGGCCGTACGAGCCCGAGCAGCGCGCGCAGGGTCGTGCTCTTGCCGGCTCCGTTGGGTCCGAGAAAGCCGGTCACGCGACCGGCACCCACGTCGAAGGAGAGGTTCCTGACGGCCTCGACGCGGCCAAAGCGCTTGGACAAATCGCGGATCTCGACGGGAGCCACCACGGATCATGATGGCAGGCGGCCCGGGTCCGGCGGTCCGCCCGGATCGGGCGAGTCGCGCCAAACCTGGCCAGCGCACGCCCACCTGCGGCCTCGCGCCGACAGATAAAGATCGCAAATTGCGACAACCGTCCCGCCAAGGGGGGACGAAAGTGTCTAGACCCACGACTTAGGCAGGAAAGGCCCGTGAGTCGGGGGCCGCGAGCCCGGGGGATGCCGGATGGACAACGTAGACGGGGGAAACGACAGCGGCGGCGCGGAGGAGCTCATCCTGCGCACGGTTGCAGCTCACGCGGAGTCGCTGTTGCGGACCGCCCGGCGCTATTCGTTGTGTCTCGACGACGCTCAGGATGCCTACCAGCGTGCTCTTGAGATCTTCATGGCGAATGCATCGCGGCTGGACCCCGCGCGCGCGCCGGCATGGCTCCACGTCGTCGTCAAGCGCGAGGCGCAGGCCATCCGCCGCAGCCGGCAAAAGCTCGTCGCGACAGACGAGGTCGACCTTGACGCGCACGAGTCACGTTCGGTCCAGACGCCGGAGGAGCGCCTGCTGACGTTCGACATGCTCACGCGCACGGCGGAGGCACTGCAGCGCCTCAAACCACAAGAGCTGCGAGCGTTGTGGCTAAAGGCACAAGGTCACAGCTACAGCGACATCGGCGCCATCACGGGATGGTCATACACGAAGGTCAATCGGTGTGTCGCAGAGGGTCGGCGCGCTTTCCTCGAGCGCTACGCCGGAATCGAGTCCGGCGAGGAATGCCTGCGCTGGCGTCCCGTCATCTCGGCCATGGTCGACGGTGAAGCGACCGCGCAGCAGGTACTCGATCTTCGCCCGCACCTGCGCAACTGCCCCGGCTGCCGAGCGACCGTGAAGGCGCTCCAAGACAGCCACGACCCACTCGCGGCGCTCCTCCCAGTCCCGCTCATCGCGTTCGACGCCGGCATGGGCGATCACGTCTCCAGTCTGTTGATGCGCCTCTACGAGGCGTTAGCTGGAGGTATTCACGAGCGAGCCGTGCACTCGGTCACGAAGGCGCAGCTAGCGCTGGAGACGGCCACGACGGGGAAGATCGCCGCGGTGGCCGCCTCGGCGGCGGCCGCAGCCGGGGGAGGGATAGCGACCGCGGAGCGGACCGTCGAGCGCAAGTCTCAGCGACATGAGAAACGGCTGGTGGTCCACAAGTCTGCGAAGCGAAGCGCGATTCGATCGGCATCGGTTCCCGCGCCGGCGGCTGCGCCCTCCCAGCCAGTTGTCCCGCCGCCGCCAAGTACACCTGGCGCACAGTCAGATCAGGGACCGCCCCAGTCCGACACGACGATTGCCGAACCGCAGGCGACCAGCCCGGAGTTCGATTTCGAGGGTCAGGCGCAAGCGGCATCCGCGGGCGCAGCCGATCTCGCGCCAGTACGGGGATCGAGTCCGCCCAGGACGCGCCCGTCAGTTCGCAATGCCAGCCCGGCAACTGCTGCGTCTGCCGATGACGAGTTCGGTCCATGAGAACGAACGGGCGCGATGGACTGTTTGCTGCCCTGAGATGTGTTCATGAGCGGCTCAATCAGGCAATCAGCGATTCACCAAGCGTGACGAATCGCTGAGTAGCAACGCAGATGACGTATCCAGACTGACAAGGCACCATCGGGAGACGGGGAATGCCAGGACTGACTGCGGGCGGAGTGATAACTCGCCATATTCACGGCGTGAGCGAGAATGAAGTGAGCGGCGCCATCGTGCTGTGGAGGCGCGCGACGAGGCGCTTGCGCGCATCGCTGTCGGCCCTCGTCGCGGCGGTGGCCGCAGCTGGAATCGCGCCGGCGGCTGCCAGCGCAGGCGAGTACCAGATCGATTTCTGCAAGGGCTGGACCACCGATGCGCCGGCCGCGCAGCTTCCGTTCACGCACAACTTCCAAGGCGGTGTGAACAACGAGTGCTCCAGGGGCGGGAATGTCGGTGGTCTGCACGCCCTGTTGACGGGTGGGGTCATGCAGTACGACTTTCAGTCGGCTATCTCTCTGAACGTGCCTCCGGACCGCGCCGGGATCACGATCAGGCGCGCGGTCTCGCTGTATTCTGCACCCGCGACCGGCGGCAGTCTCGCGTTCGTGCGCGTGTTCTCCGGCGGCACGGTGCTTGACAATCAGGCGTCACCGCAGGCGACCTTGGACGATCGGCTGCTGCCAATCGGGGCCCGAGATCTGGCGTGGGGCCTCTACTGCAGCACCTCCGGGTCGACGTACTGCTACTTCCCCTCCGAGCGCGATGTCCTCCACGTCTTCAAGGCGAGGCTGTTTCTCACCGAGTCCGTGGATCCGACCATGACGATTACGGGTGGATCGCTGCTCGGCGCGAGTCCGAAGGCCGGCCCGCGAACGCTTCTGATAGACACGCTGGACGCCGATTCCGGCCTGGCGGCAATGACGGTGAAGCTTGGCGCGACCACGGTAGCCGACGTTTCGTATCCGTGCGCGTATGACGATTGGTCGGCGTGCCGGCGCGATCGCCGGGGGCAGGTTGTCGACGTCGACACGACGAAGGTGGTTGACGGGGCGCACGCGTTGTCGGTTCTCGTGCGCGACGCGGCTGGCAACGAGACGCGCAAGG
>JAWVGJ010000089.1:0-12335 GCA_033855115.1 Solirubrobacteraceae bacterium | reverse complement strand
CTCACCCGTTCGCGGCTCTGCCCCAGGGCAAGCCCTGGTTCGTCGCTCCACTTGCATGTGTTAAGCACGCCGCCAGCGTTCGTCCTGAGCCAGGATCAAACTCTCCGTGAAGAACTGCTGAAGGGCTGGACCCGAAGGACCGGCCCTTCGTCACGTAGAGCTGTCATGACCATGTGCGATGCCAATACACGCGGCACCGCGATCGATGACGGGTTTCTTATTTCTCAGGTCCCTCGCGCCCGGCTGGGTAGCGAGGGATCGAACCTGGACGCACACCGGATCGCTAGGTAGTCGATCCAGGTGCGCATGCTGTTGAGTTTTCAAAGACCGTCGCGCGCTCCCGTGGAGGGGACTCCTCCCAGAACCTGCGCTCCAGCGATCATAGGCCGATCGCAGACAGGACGGGCCAGTATAGCGCTCCGAGGGACCCTTGTGAGGGCTGAACGGAGCACAGGGACCGGCTCAGCGCGCAGTATAGACAGCTCGGGCGGACGTACCGTGCGGCCGTCGCTCATCCCGCCGCCCGCAGCCGCCGGGTCCGGCGCTTTCCCACCTGCAAAACGGCACCATCCAGGCGCTCGGGCGCCAGCTCCAGGTCGTCCTCCCCCAGTACCTGGCCATCCAACTTGACCGCACCCTGCGCGAGCATCCGCCTCGCATCCGAGCGCGAACCCCCGGCGATCTCGGCGACGAGCGCCGGAATGTGCACGGTCCCGTTGGCCGCTTCGAACTGCACCTCCTCGATCTCCTCCGGCAGCTCGCGCTGCACGAAGACGCGGTCGAAGTGCTCGGCCGCAGCATCGGCCGCCGGGGGAGAGTGGAAGCGCTCGACGAGCCGTCGCGCCAGGGCGTGCTTGGCGTCGCGCGCGGAAAGGTCTTCAGGTGTCGCCTCGCCGAGCAGCAGCGAGTACCACCCGCCCATCGCCGCGTCGGGCAGGCTCAGGGTCTTGCCGTAGAGCTCGTCGGGCGGCTCGCTCACGCCGATCTGGTTGCCCAGCGACTTGGACATCTTGCGCTCACCGTCGAGCCCGGCGAGGATCGGCATCGTCAGCACGACCTGCTCGTCGACTCCATACGCGCGCTGCACGTCGCGGCCGAGCAGCAGGTTGAACATCTGGTCGGTGCCGCCGAGCTCGACGTCCGCGCGCACGGCGACGGAGTCGTAGGCCTGCATCAGCGGATAGAGCAGCTCGAGGACCGATATCGGCTCGCCGGCGGCGTAGCGCTTGGCGAAGTCGTCGCGCTCGAGCAGCTGAGCCACCGTCGTCGTCCGCGTCAGCGCGAACAGCTGTTCCATGCGCATGTCCAGCCATTCGGAGTTGTGGCGCAGCTCGATGCGATCGCGATCGAGCACCTTGGCCGCCTGCTGGACATACGTGCGGGCGTTGGCGTCGATCTGCTCGCCCGACAGCACCGGCCGAGTCGACGAACGCCCGCTGGGGTCGCCGACGCGGGCTGTGTAGTCACCGATGATAAGGACGACGACGTGGCCCCGATCCTGGAACTCGCGCAGCTTGCGCAGCACCACCGTGTGCCCGAGGTGGACGTCCGGCGCCGTTGGATCGAGCCCGAGCTTGACTCGCAGCGGTCGGCCAGAGGCCAGCTTGCGCTCGAGCGCGCCCACGGGCAGGCAATCGACCGCGTCGCGCGCCAGGAAGCCGGCGTCGGTGGCGGCTGATTTCGTCACGGGGCCAATGCTAGAGTCCGGCGCGCCCGTGGCGTCGCTGCCGCCCGTCGTCATCCACGGTGCCGCGGGTTCCTTTCCATGCATGGAAGCTGAGGTTCCCGCCTTCCGCGGTATGAAGGATCCAGAACGCCACGACATCCCGGTCCTCTCGGACCCACCGCTCGGACGGCCGCGCCTGAAGCGGCTGCGTCTTGCGCTGATCCTCTTCGGCCTGTCGATCCTCGCGCTCGTCTCGACGGCCTTCGGGATGATGATGGCGGTTGCCTCGGATCTGCCGGCGCTCGAGAACCGCACCGAGTTCAAGCGCGCGCAGAACTCCGTGATGACGGACGTCCATCACACCTACTTGGCGACGCTCGCCGACAACGGCCGGATCATCGTGCCCTCGAAGGACATCGCGCTGGCGATGCAGCACGCGATCATCGCGATCGAGGATCAGCGCTTCTACCAGAACGACGGCGTCGACCTGCGCGGCATCGCCCGCGCGCTGGGGCAGGACATCACGAGCGGCAGGGCCGTCCAAGGCGGCTCGACGATCACGCAGCAGTTCGTCAAGAACGCGACGCAGGCACAGCGCCGGCGCACGGTCTTGGAGAAGGTGCGCGAGGCCGCGCTCGCGTACCACCTCACGCGCAAGTGGTCCAAGGAGAAGATCCTGACCGAGTACCTGAACTCGATCTACTTCGGCAACGGCGCCTACGGGATCGAGTCGGCAGCGCGTACGTACTTCAGCCAGGACGTCAACCACCTGGGCTGTGGCAAGATCGGCAACCGCTGCGCGAGCCAGCTCAAGCCACACGAGGCCGCGCTGCTGGCCGGCATGGTGGCGTCGCCGAGCGCGTTCGACCCGATCGCCAACCCGATCGACGCGAAGCGGCGCCGCGATCTCGTGCTTTCGAAGATGCTCGAGCAGGGCTATCTCACGAGCGACGAGTATCTGCGTGGCCGCGCCGAGCAGCTGCCGTCGAGGGACACGATCAAGCCGCCCGGCGTCCAGTCCGCCAGCAAGTCCGCGGCGTACTTCACGACCTGGGTGCGCCAGCAGCTCGTCGACCGCTTCGGCGCTCGGACGGCGCTGGTCGGCGGCCTGCGCGTTCAGACGACGCTCGATCTCGGCCTCCAGCGCGCCGCCGAGAACGCGGTCACGCGCTGGCTCGGCAACCCGCCCGCAGGCCCGAACGCAGCGCTCGTGGCGATCGACAACCGCACCGGCGAGGTGCGGGCGATGATCGGCGGCAGCGACTACTCGAAGGTGCCGTTCAACCTCGCCACACAGGGCCAGCGCCAGCCGGGCTCGGCGTTCAAGCCGTTCGTGCTCGCGACCGCGCTGCGCCAGGGGATCTCGCCGAACTCGACCTGGACCTCCAAGCGCCAGGTGATCAAGATCCCCCACAGCACCGAGAAGTTCACGGTCAACAACTACGAAAGCAACTATTCGGGGATCAGCACGCTCGCGCGCGCGACGACGTTCTCAGATAACTCGGTGTACGCCCAGGTCGGCATCAAGGCCGGCACGAAGCGCATCGCCCGGACCGCGAAGCGGATGGGCATCCGTACGCCGGTGTCCAGCAACTACGCCATCTCGCTCGGCGGCCTGAGGCACGGCGTCACGCCGCTGGACCTCGCGCACGCCTACCAGACGTTCGCGACGGGTGGGATCCAGATGACGGGCTCGCTGGGGGCACCGGATCGCGGCCCGGTCGGGATCCGGCGTGTCACGCTGCGCGACAAGCGCGAGGAGGTGCGGGCGCGCAATGCCCCGCGCTCTCGCCGCGTTCTGCCCAAGGCCGTGGCCCAGGAGACGACGCACCTGCTGGAATCGGTCATCAAGGTGGGCACCGCGCAGGTCGCCCAGCTTCCCAACGTGGTGGCGTGGGGCAAGACCGGCACGACCGAGAACTATGGCGACGCCTGGTTCGTCGGCGCGACCGACAAGCTCACGGTTGCCGTCTGGGTCGGATATCCCAACGAGCTGCGTCCGATGCGGACCGAATACCGCGGACAGCCGGTGGCCGGCGGCACCTTCCCGGCGCAGATCTGGCACGACTTCATGCTTGCGGTGCTGGACACCCAGAAGCAGCGCCTGGAGAAGGAGTGCGCGTCCGAGCAGGACAAGCTCAAGCCCGACGAGATGCCGTCCAAGCGCTGCCTGGAGGCCGGCCTCGCAACGGACCCGACCGCGACCACGCCGCTGCCTGCGACGAGCGCGCCGTCGGCCAAGACACAGCAGACGACCACGACGCCTGGCACCAACGCCGACGGAGGCACGCCGGCCGGTCCGGCGCCGGCCGGCGGCGGTGCTGACGACACGCCGCCCGCCGGAGGCGCGCCGCCGGCGCCGTCGCAGACGCCCGTGCCGGCCCCTGCTCCCGCGCCCGCGCCCCCGCCGGCTCCCGCGCAACCGCCCGGGCCCGCACCCGCGCCGCCACCGGCCGGCGGAGCGCCGGCACCGCCGTAGCCGTGGATCCACGTCGTTCCAGGATCTACGCCTCCTTACGCCACGACGAGCAGCCCCGGTGGCCAGGGGCGCGACACGTTGCGGTTGCCCGCGGCGCAGAAGCGCCACGGCAGCTCGACCGCGCGCGTGATCCCGATTCGCCGGCCGACGGTGACCCGCGGCTCGACGCGGTCGGGGGGCGGCGGTCCGAGCCGGATCGGGCCGGCCAGAAGCGAGGTGGCGTTCAGATCAAGGCCGATGCCGAGCGCCTGCGTCAGCTTGCCGGGGCCGGAGCAGAGGTCCGTCGGGCGCTCGCGGCCGCGGCGCGCGTGCATCTGCGCCAACCCGCTGCGCGGCTCCAACGCGCGGATCAGCACGGCGGCGCCTACGCCGGCCGCCTCGACGACGACGTTCAGCAGCGCGTGGACCCCATAGGACCGGTAGACGTACGCGATCCCGGGTGCTTCGAAGAGCGGCCACGTGCGGGCGGTCGACCCGGCGAAGGCGTGGCACGCGGGCTCCGTCTCGTGGTAGGCCTCGGTCTCGACGATCACCCCGCTTGCCTCGCCGTAGGTGATCGTGCAGCCGACGAGCATCCGCGCCGCGTCGACGACCGGCAGCTCGAGTGCCCGCAGGTGCTGGTCGCTCACGCCGCGAGCGCGCTGCGGGCGGCCTCGAGCTGCTCGCGCACGCGCGCCAGGGCCGTTCCGCCCTCGCTGACCTTCGACTCGAGCCACGAGCTTCGAGCAAGCACGCCGCGGAACGCCGCCGGATCGAGCCATTGCGATGCGCGCTGGAGCTCCTTGTCGGTCAGGTCGCCGAGCGAGCGCCCGGAGTCGACGGCGATGCGAACGAGTCCGGCGACGATGCCGTGGCACTCGCGGAACGGCACGCCCGCCTTGACGAGCAGGTCGGCCACATCGGTCGCGGCGATGAGGTCGTCGGACGCGGCAACGGCCATTCGCTCGCGATCGAAGCGCGCGCCGCGGATCATGCCGGCGGCCGCCGCGAGGCAGAGCTCGAGCGTGTCGACCGCGTCGAAGAGGTGCTCCTTGTCCTCCTGCATGTCTTTGTTGTAGGTCAGCGGGAGCCCGTGCATGACGCCGTGCAGAGCGCTGAGATGGGCGACGATCCGCGGCGCCTTGGCGCGCAGCAGCTCGGCCGCGTCGGGGTTCTTCTTCTGCGGCATGATCGACGAGCCAGACGTCCACGCGTCAGGCAGGGTCACGAAGCCGAACTCCTCGCTGGACCAGAGCACGAGCTCCGCCCCGAGCCGGCTGAGGTGCGTCGCGCAGGTCGCGGCCGCGGCCAGGTAGTCCAGGACGAAGTCGCGGTTGGAGACGGCGTCGATCGAGTTGGGCGCGACCCGCTCGAAGCCCAGCTCGGACGCGACCGCGGCGCGGTCGGTGTCGAAGTTCACGCCCGCGAGCGCTCCGGCGCCGAGCGGCAGGGCGACCGTCCCGCGCTCGACGAACGCGAAGCGCTCACGGTCGCGCAGGAGCATCCACACGTAGGCGAGCAGATGGTGAGACAGGTACACCGGTTGGGCGCGCTGGAGGTGGGTGTAGCCGGGCAGCGCCCAGTCGAGGTGGCGCTGTGCCGCGTCGGCGAGCGCGCCGGCGAGCTCCTCGGCGGCGCGTGCCGCGCGCCGCGCGGCCTCGCGGGTGAAGAGCGCGACATCGGTCGCGACCTGGTCGTTGCGCGAACGCGCGGTGTGCAGCCTTCCGCCGGCGGCGCCTGCGAGCTCCGTGACGCGCCGCTCCACGGCCATGTGGATGTCCTCGTCGCCGGCCTGAAATCCGAACGTGCCGGCTTCGAGCTCGGCCGCCGCCGCGTCGAGCGCCTCCAGCAACGCGTCGCGGTCGTCGTCGCCGATGATCCCCCGCGCCGCGAGCATCCGGGCGTGGGCGCGCGACTGGGCGATGTCCTGCGGCCACAACCGCTGGTCGAAGCTCAGCGACGTGTTCATCCGCCGGAAGTCCGGGTGCTGCGGCTCGGAGAAGCGCGACATGCCCTAATCCTGGCCGAGCACCGATCGCAGCGCGGTGGCAACGCGCTCGATCTGACCTTCGGTGAGCTCGGGGAAGAACGGCAGCGCGACGGACCGTGCGGCGACGTCCTCGCAGACCGGGAACTCACCCTCGCGGTGGCCGAACGTCTCGCGGTAGTACGTCATCAGGTGGATCGCGGGCAGGTAGGGCTTGGACTGGACGCCCAGCGCCCGCAGCGAGCGGATCGTCGCGTCGCGGTCGCTGTCGCGCGGGAGCTGCGCCACGAAGACGAACCAGCCGCGGCGGTCACCGCCGGCGTCCTCGCAGGGCAGCTGGACGCCCTCGATGCCGGCGAGCGCCTCGCGGTAGGTCGCGGCGACGCGGGCCCGGCTTGCGAGCATGTCGTCGAGGCGCTGCAGCTGCACCAGGCCGATCGCGCAGGCGATCTCGCTCAGGCGGTAGTTGAAGCCCAGCCGATCGTGGTCCAACCAGCCCATGTCGGGCGAGCGGCCCTGGTTGCGCTCGGAGTCGATGCGCTCCTTGACCGCCCCGTCGGATGTCGTGACCATCCCGCCCTCGCCGGTCGTCAGCTGCTTGTTGGCGTAGAAGCCGAAGGCCGCCGGATGGCCGCGACCGCCGACCGGCGTACCGTCGCCGTGAACGGCGCCGAGCGCCTCGCAGGCGTCCTCGACGATCGGCAGGCCGAGGCGCTCGAATGCGGGCAGGTCGGCTGGGTAGCCGAAGATGTGGACCGGCAGCAGCGCGGTCGTGCGGTCGGTGATCGCCGCGGCGGCCGCGTCGGGGGCGAGGTTCAGCGTCCGCGGGTCGATGTCGGCGAAGACCGGCCGCGCACGCTCGAACAGCGGCGCGTTCGCGCTCGCGACGAACGAGAACGGCGTCGTCACCACCTCGTCGCCGTCGCGCACGCCGGCGGCTCGCAGCGCGAGGTGCAGGCCGGCGGTCCCGCTCGACACGGCGCTCGCGTGCGCGACCTCGAGCCGCCGTGCGAAGGCCTCTTCGAACGCGGGCGCCTGCGTGCCCAGCGACAGCTGGCCCGACTGCAGGACTTCCCGCACAGCCTGCTCCTCGGCGTCGCCGAGGACCGGCCGGGCGAGCGGGATCTCCTCCGCGCCGACCGTCACGGCGCCGCGGTGCCGCGCACGCGGCTGGGCTGCTCGGCATACTCGAGCGAGTCCACGAGCGCGACCCAGGAGGCTCCGATGAGGTTCGTCGAGACGCCGATCGAGCCCCACGTCTCGAACCCGTCGGTGCTCTCGATGTGGACTCTGATGCTCGCATCCGAGCCGTTCGTCTCGTCGAGGATGCGGACCTTGAAGTTCGACAGCCAGATGTCGGCCAGATGCGGGTGGGTCTCTGTGAACACGGCGCGCAGCGCGGCGTCGAGCGCGTTGACCGGACCGTTGCCCTCCGCCGTGCGCACGTAGCGATCACCGTCGACCCAGATCTTGATCGTCGCCTCGGTCTCGACCTTGCCGTCGGCGCGCTGCTCGACGATGACGCGCCAGGACTCCAGCCTGAACAGCGGCTCGTAGTCGCCTGACTCCTTGCGCAGCAGCAGTTCGAACGAGCCGTCGGCGGCCTCGAACTGGTAGCCGTCGTGCTCCAGCGCCTTCATGCGCTCGAGCACCCGCGCTGTCACCTCGTCGTCGAGATCGAGTCCCGCGCGCTCGGCCTTGTCGGCGACCGTCCCCTTGCCGGAGAGCTCGGAGATCAGCAGCTCGTTGCGATTGCCGACGAGTGCGGGGTCGATGTGCTCGAACGTCGTCGCGTCCTGGCGGATGCCGGCCGCATGCAGTCCGGCCTTGTGGGCGAACGCGTTCTTGCCGACGTACGGCTGTGCCGCGTCGGTCTGGCGGTTGAGCAGCTCGTCGGTGAAGTGAGCCGTCTCGGTCAGGCGCCGCAGCTGCTCGTCGTCGACGACGCGGTGTCCGAGCTTGAGCTGGAGGTTGGCGATGATCGTGATGAGGTTCGCGTTGCCCGTGCGCTCGCCGATGCCGTTCAGCGTGCCCTGCACCTGCGTCGCGCCGGCTTCGACGGCCATCAGGCTGTTGGCGACCGCGCAGCCGCCGTCATCGTGGCAGTGGATTCCGAGCGCAACGCCGGGCAGCTCCTGCACGATGTCGGCGACCGTGGCCGCGACCTGGCTCGGCAGCGAGGGGCCGTTCGTGTCGCACAGCACGAGCCGCTCGGCGCCGGCGCCGGCGGCAACATGAAGGCATTGCAGGGCATAGTCGCGGTCGGCGCGGATCCCGTCGAAGAGGTGCTCGGCGTCGAAGATCACGCGCTTGCCTTGGGCGACGAGAAACGCGACCGACTCGGCGATCATCGCCAGGTTCTCCTCGCGCGAGACGCGGACGACCTTGTCGACGTGCAGCGTCCAGGTCTTGCCGACGATCGTGCACACGGGCGCAAAGCAGTCGGCGAGCACGCGCAGGCCGGCGTCCTGCTCGGCGGCGACGCCACGCCGGCGCGTCATCCCGAAGGCCGCGATCGTCGAGCTTCGCAGCGGCTCGTGCTCGAGCAGCGCGAAGAGCTCGGCCTCCTTGGGGTTGGACGCCGGAAAGCCCGCCTCGACGAGATGCACGCCGAGGGCGTCGAGGCGGCGCACGAGGCGCACCTTCTCCTCGGCGGTGAGCGACATCCCGCCGCCGCCCATGCCGTCGCGCAGCGTGGCGTCGTAGAGCTCGATCTGGGTCATGAAATCGGTTGGTCCTATGCGACCTTCGCCTCGGCGCGTGCGGGAACCGGGTCCAGCCACTCACGGTAGGTCTCGCTGCGGCCGTACAGGGCGTCCTCGAACACGGCCTGCACCGCGTGGGTGACCTCGCCCGGTACGCCGTCGCCGATCGTGTGATCGTCGATCTCGCGCACGGGGACGAGCTCGGCGGCGGTGCCGGTCATGAAGACCTCGTCGGCGAGATAGAGCTCCGCCCGGGCGATGTCGCGCTCGATGACCTCGAAGCCGAGGTCGCGAGCGATCTGGATCACGGATTTGCGCGTGATGCCGTCCAGGATCGAGGCGGCGGGCGGCGGGGTGACGATCCGTCCCTCCCAGATCACGAAGATGTTCTCGCCCGTGCCCTCGCAGACGTTGCCGTGGTCGTCGAGCAGCACCGCCTCTTCGTATCCGGCCTTCGTCGACTCGATCTTCGCGAGGATGCTGTTGAGGTACTGACCAGACGCCTTCGCGCTGGGGATCAGCGACTCCGGACTGATGCGCCGCCAGCTCGAGACCTTCGCGCGGATGCCGTTGCGCTTGCCCTCTTCGCCGAGGTACGCGCCCCACTCCCAGACGGCGATCGCGACGTCGACCGGCGCTTCGAGCGGGTTCAGGCCCATCTGGCCATAACCGCGGTAGGCGATCGGGCGGATGTAGCAGGAGCGCAGCCCGTTGCGGCCGATCAGCTCGTGCGTGGCCGCGCGCAGAGCCTCGCCGTCGTAGGGCATCGGCATGTAGTAGAGCTCGGCCGAGCGACCGAGCCGCCGCAGGTGGTCCTGGTGGCGGAAGACCGCCGGCCCGATCTCGGTGTCGTAGCAACGCATGCCCTCGAACACACCGGTGCCGTAGTGCAGTCCGTGCGTGAGTACGTGAACCTTGGCGTCCTCCCACTTGACGAACTCGCCGTTCATCCAGATGAGATCCGCTTGCTTCACTGAGTGCTCCTAGAGGTTGTCGAGAACGGCCTGGGTCGCCTCCGCTGTGGTGGCATCACCGCCAAGGTCTCGGGTTCGAAGGCCCGCGTCGAGCGCGCGGTCCACGGCCGATTCTAGGGCGACGGCGTCCGATTCGCGACCCAGACCGTGACGAAGCATGAGCGCGACCGACAGGAACATCGCCAGCGGGTTCGCCGCGCCGGTTCCCGCGATGTCCGGCGCGGAGCCGTGGACCGGCTCGAAGAGCCCGGGATCTCCCGGCTGGCCGAGACTCGCGCTGGGCAGCATCCCGATCGAGCCGGTGATCATCGCCGCCTCGTCGCTGAGGATGTCGCCGAACAGGTTCTCGGTGACGATGACGTCGAAGTCGGCCGGGCGGGCGATGAGCTGCATCGCGGCGTTGTCGACGAGCACATCGGTGAGCTGGATGTCGTCGTAGTTCGCTTTGTGGACGAGGTGGACGACCTCGCGCCATTGACGCGACGTCTCCAGCACGTTGGCCTTGTCGACGCTGGCCACCTTCTTGCGACGTCCGCGGGCAGCGTCGAATGCGACGCGCGCGATCCGGTCGACCTCCTCGACGCTGTACTCGCATAGGTCGCTGGCGCTGCGGGCGGTGCGCGTCTTCGCGCCAAAGTAGATTCCGCCCGTCAGCTCGCGGACGACGAGCAGGTCGGTGCCCTCGATGCGCTCGCGCTTGAGCGGGCTGGCGTCGTAGAGCGCGGGCAGCGGGCGGACGGGACGCAGGTTGGCGAACAGGCCCAGGCCCTTGCGCAGGCCCAGCAGGCCCTGCTCGGGACGTGGCGCGTCGGGGTCGGTCGTGTCCCACTTCGGGCCGCCGACAGCAGCGAGCAGGACGGCGTCGGCCCGCTTGCACGCATTCAGGGTCTCGTCGGTGAGCGCGATCCCATGGGCGTCGATCGCGGCGCCGCCGAAGAGGTGCTCGTCGAAGGAGAAGTCAGCGCTGATCGCGCGCAGCAGGTCGAGCGCCGGGGCGATGATCTCGGGGCCGATCCCGTCGCCGGGGAGGGTGACGATGGTGGGCATGGCGGCGCAGGCTAGTTCAGCGGCTTGCGCGGAGGCGGTGGTGGGCGCTGTGTCAGGCGAACAACTTCGCCACATGCGGGGCGAAGCCGCGGACGACATCGTCGAGGTCGAGCGTATCGCCGGTATCGAGGACGCGGATGTCGGTTCGGGAGCGGTAGACGGTCACGATGCGCCGCCGGGGCTCCACGATCACGACTACGAGCGCTCCCGCGTCGAGCCACTGCAGTGCCTTGGCGACGACCTCCGAGTGGCGGTCGCTGGGCGACACGACCTCGATCGCGAGATCGGGCGGGCCGGGCCAGAACCCGGTCGGCAGTCCGATCGCCTCCATGCGCTCGCGCGACACGAACGCGACGTCCGGCGCGCGGACGGTGTCCGGGCCGGAGGCGATATGAAAGCCGACGTCGCCGACGAACGTCTCGCCCAGCCCGTGCGCTTGCACGTGGCCGTCCAAGAGGACGCAGATCCGCTTTGAGACCACCCCATGCTCGGCTCCCGTCGGCTCCATCTCATGAAGCCTGCCGTCGATCAGCTCCTGCCTGTACGGCTCGTTGCGATAAAGGAGCAGTTCCTGCGCAGTCATTTCACGAAGCGGCGCCTCGAATGTCACGGGACCGACTGTAGCGCCGCTCGCCCACATCTGAGGAAGAGCTCGTTGTCGGTGAGAACCGCAGGCCGTCAGAGCGCGGTCGTCACCGGACCGCCGCGCTCGCGGTCACGCTCATAGGCGGCGATCGCGTCCTCCTGCTGGAGCGTCAGGCCGATGTCGTCCAGACCGTTGAGGAGGCGGTGCTTCGTCTCCGGGTCGATCGCGAAGGAAGCCGTCTGGCCATCGAAGCGCACTTCTTGCGCGTCAAGATCGATCTCGGCGTGTGACGCGTGCATCAGCGCGCGGACCTCTTGCTCTGCGAGCGCGACCGGCAGCAGACCGATCTTCATGCAGTTGGAGGCGAAGATGTCCGCAAACGATGGCGCAACGACCGCCTTGAAGCCGTAGTCCTCAAGGCCCCACGGTGCGTGCTCGCGACTTGAGCCACAGCCGAAGTTGCGCCCGGTGACGAGAATCGGGTTGGCCGGCAGATCCCAGCCCGGCTGCTGCTTCCACTCCTCGAACAGGAACTGGCCGAAGCCGGAGCGCTCGACCCGCTTGAGGTAGCGGGCGGGCATGATCTGGTCGGTGTCGACGTCGGCGCGGTCGAGCACGCTGACCGGGCCGGAGATGACCTTGACCGGTTCCATCAGTTCCACTCCCGGATGTCGACGAAGCGTCCCTCGACGGCCGCGGCCGCGGCCATCTGCGGTGACACGAGGTGGGTGCGGCCACCGCGGCCCTGGCGGCCCTCGAAGTTGCGGTTGGAGGTCGAGGCGCAGCGCTCGCCGGGGTCGAGGGTGTCCTCGTTCATCCCCAGGCACATGCTGCAGCCGGCGGTGCGCCACTCGAAGCCGGCGGCGCGGAACGTCTCGTCGAGGCCCTCGGCCTCGGCCTGGCGGCGCACCG
>JAWVGJ010000088.1:0-23459 GCA_033855115.1 Solirubrobacteraceae bacterium | reverse complement strand
GGCACTGTCCTCGCCGAAGAACTCGAACATCCAGTCATGCGTCCCATCAAGGCTCGTCGCGAAGCCGTCGAGGGACAGCACCATCTTGAGAACTACCGTTCTGTTCGCCATGCCAGTACAGACTCCGGGACGACCCAAGAGTCATCGGTGGAGACTTCCGTCCTGCAGAAGGTTCTTCGACCGACTGACCCCGATCACCAAGAACTCGATCGAACACAGAGGGCCCGGAGTGCAGACCAACCCCGATTCCAAACGCGACGACGTGCAGCGGCGACGGCGTGCTTGGCGGCGTTGCTACCGAGCGGCTCCGCCACGCTTTCGCGGTTCCTGTACGACCTCTTCCGCGGTCCTGCACGACGCGTTGAGCGTGGTCCGTCAGCAGCCTCCATCCGAGAGCCGCGCAAAGCCCGCCGTGGCGCGGGCGGGCCTGGATTGGCGGGCTGGAGCGGCTTGAAGCCGGGTCAAG
Source organism: Solirubrobacteraceae bacterium (assembly GCA_033855115.1). Classification (GTDB taxonomy): domain Bacteria; phylum Actinomycetota; class Thermoleophilia; order Solirubrobacterales; family Solirubrobacteraceae; genus CADCVQ01. The sequence continues at coordinate 22,993 of JAWVGJ010000088.1, read as the reverse complement.
CGGTCGAGCCGGCCGGGATCGAGCCGCGATGGCCGCGCCCTGGCGCCCGATGAGTCCCGAGGGGCCCTTTGGCGTCTGTTAGGGCGCTGCGATGGCCAACTGGTGGGTGTGAAGCTTCAGCAGGTTGTGCGTGGCGGTGATCAACCGCCATTCCGAGCGCACGGCCGAGCGGCCGCGGCGTTGGAAGCATCGATGCCACGGTTGAACTTCGTGTTGCCGAAGACGGGTTCGATCATGCCCTTGCGTTTGCGGTACAGATCGCCGCCGAGCTGTGTGTCAAGAACGCGGCGCATGAACGCGTACCGGCCGCCGTCCCAGCCGGGCCGCGCACTCTGGCGATTGCCGGCATCGGGCGCGATCAGCACTTGGATCCCGTCGTCGACGATCTGTTGCATCTGAATGTCCTGCCAGTAGCCGGTGTCCGCGACCAGCACGCCAGGCGTATCGGTGATGCCGACCGCGGCGAGCTCGCTGAGCGTGGCGTCAAGGACCGCGGCGAGCAGCCCGAAGTCTGGCGAGCTGACCAAGATCTCCGCCGCGATCACGATCTGGTTAGACGTGACGGCGGCCTGGGCGTTGTAGCCCTGCATGTAGCCGCCGCGTGTCTTGACGTTTGCGTGAGTCCAGGTCGGTCAGGTTGATCTTCCCGGTCGGTGTCGCGGGCGGCGTGGAGGGCTTGGGTGGCGCGCCGAGGCGCCGGCCGTTCTTCTGGCGGCCGTTGGCGCGGTAGTCCTCATACGCCGCGTTTGCTGAGCATCGACCTCAAGCTCCTCATGCGAACCATCCAGGTCATCCAGCGCGGTGGCCCGCGCTGTCGCGCTCGCCACCAACAAGGACGCGATCATCTCCGACCGCGTCACCGGCACCGAGCGGCGCATCGCCGCCGGCATGGCCCTCTACGCCGTCGAAATCCTCGCCGGCCAGCGCTCCGGCCCCTACACCGACGCCGACGCCGAACCGTGCGCCCGAGGCGGATCCGGCGTTAGGCCGCGATGATCGGGATCGTGCGGCGGATGGGAAAATTACAGCACCCGAAGGCGTACAGCCAGAGCGCGTCGTGTTCGTCGCGCGGGAGGTGGGCAGGGTCGAGCAGCCCGTGCTCGATGTCGTCCATTCCGACGCCCTCGGCGACGGCGGTCTCGATCAGCTCGCGAATCTCTGGGTGGAGTCCGTTCATGGCCGATGATGCTGGCGCAGCCAACGGCCATAAGCAAGTGGGTTAACAGTCGGCTAACGCGATCCCAACGCGCTGTCGCGCTACGCGTCGCCAGGGTTCGCCGGACTGTCGCCACCGAACTCGGGCAGGTTCTTGATGCCCTCGCGCGTGCGGTACTTCGAGTAGGAGTCCTCGAGCGCGTCGGCGAGCTCGCGCATGAACTTCGGCGACAGGTTCACGCGCGACACGACGACCCCCGGGATCTCGTCGCCGTCGATTTCGTGATCGACGCGGGCGAACGTGATCGTGAACTCGTAATCGGAGAACGAGACGTTGGCGAAGTTCGCGTACACGCCAGCCATAATCTCCGGCGAGAAATGGATGTTGATGTGGCGCTCGGGCTCGTCGTCGTCGGCCATCGGAGAACTAGTATCGCAGCGTGCGGCTCGTCGTCCTCGCAGTCGGACGGTTGCGCCCGCCGTACGTCGACGACGTGCAGCACTACGTCAAGCTGCTCTCCCGTCACGCGCGGGTCGAGATGATCGAAGTGCGTGAGGAGGAGCGCGTCACGGGACGCATCCCGCAACGCGCGTTCGTGTCGCTCCTGGATCGCCAGGGCGAGCAGTTCGATTCGCTGTCCTTCAGCGGCTTCCTCGAGGATCGTCGCCAGGCAGGCCGCGACGTCTGCTTCGTCATCGGCGGTCCGCTCGGGCTGCAGCTCGACGAGGTCGACCACCGCTTCTCCCTCGGCCCGCTGACACTGCCCCACCAGTTGGCGCGCGTCGTGCTGCTCGAGCAGCTCTACCGTGGCCACAAGATCCTCGCCGGCGAGCCGTATCACTACTGAGCTGAGCTGACGGAGAACCCGTCAGCTGCGTAGTGGGTCGATCGTGTCGTGGGCTCCCGCGTGTCCGGGGTCGCGCACGCAGCAGTCCTTGGGCGTCGAGATCGCCATGTCGGCCGTGTAGTGGGCAACGGCGTCGGCTCGGCCCAGCTCGACGAGCGCGCGCCACCGAGCCGGATCGCGAACACGATAGGCCTGCGCCGTCAGGCGCGTCGAGCCATCGACCGAGACGACGTCGACCTCGCGCCGAACATAGGGGCCTGTGCCCTCCTCGCCGTCGTAGTTCTCGAGCCGGTCGATTTCGCGTAGCCCGTCGGCGTCGACGCAGTAGACGTCACCCTCGACGTGCAGCGAGCCGACCTCAGGTACCAGCGTGGCCATGCGATGCAGCAGATTGCAGCCGGGATTGGCGCAGCCCGCCTTGAGTGGAACGACGACGGCAAACGGCTCGACGGTGCGAAAGCGACCTCTGGGCTTACCGAGCACATCCGTCATCTCGGCGTAGTTGGAGAACCCCTTCTGCAGGGTTCCGTAGGCGAAGTAGTGGATCTCGCGTGCCATCGTCCGCGGCCGGCCTGGGCCGGAAACATACGGCACGCTCACGGTCCTCCCGTCGGCTTCATCTACGCTGGCAGGCATGGAAGGACCACTCTCCCAACTGCGTGAAGCCGTACAGGCTGCCTCCGGCGCTGTCGCTGGCGGCAATGGCGGGCCGCGGGTTGCGCCGACGCTCGAGCGTCCGAAGCAGGCCGGATTCGGCGACTACGCGACGAACGCCGCGATGCTGCTCGCGCCGGTCGCCGGCAAGCCGCCGCGCGACGTGGCGGCGCAGCTCGCCGAGGAGCTGCAATCGCGGTTGGGACTGGCACTCGATCGCGTCGAGGTCGCGGGACCGGGCTTCCTGAACCTGTTCTTGTCCGATGCCTGGTGCGCGACCGCGCTAGGGCACGTGCTCGCGGCCGGCGGCCGGTTCGGCGGCGGCGGGGCCAATCCGCCGGAGCGGGTAAACGTCGAGTTCGTCTCGGCCAACCCGACGGGGCCGCTGACCGCCGCGAGCGGCCGCCACGCGTCATACGGCGACTCGCTCGCGCGGCTGCTGGAGTTCCAGGGCCACGAGGTCAGCCGCGAGTACTACATCAACGACGTCGGTAGCCAGATCCGTCGCCTCGGGGAGTCGATCGCGGCTCGTGCGCGCGGTGACGAGGTCGCCGAGGACGGCTATCAGGGTGACTACGTGTTCGAGCTCGCCCGCCGCATCCCGAACGCCGGCAGCGACCCGGTCGAGGTCGTCGGCGAGCGCGGCGTGCTGCTGCTGCTGCAGAAGATCCAGGCATCGATGCACGCGATGCACATCGACTTCGACGTCTGGTTCTCGGAGGGCTCGCTGCACGAGGGCGAGCCGACGCCGGTGGCGCACGCGCTCGAGCAGCTCGAGCAGCGCGGCGAGACCTATTACAAGGATGGCGCGCTGTGGTGGCGGACGACCGCGCACGGTGACGACAGGGATCGCGTGCTCGAGCGTTCGACGGGCGAGCACACGTACTTCACGTCGGATCTCGCCTACTACCTCGACAAGCGCGAGCGCGGCTTTGACCGGCTCATCTACGTACTCGGCGCCGATCATCACGGCTACGTTCCGCGGATGAAGTCGATGCCGGCGGCGTGGGGGCACGACGCCGACACGTTCGAGGTGCCGATCATGCAGTTCGTCAACCTGATCGAGCGCGGCGAGCGGACGGGAATGTCCAAGCGGCGCGGAGAGTTCGTGACGCTCGACGAGCTGGTGGCGAAGATCGGCGTCGACGCCGTGCGCTTCCTCATGCTGCAGCGCTCGCACGACACCCCCTTGGATCTCGACCTCGACCTCGCGGTTGCCGAGTCCAAGGAGAACCCGGTGTACTACGTGCAGTACGCCCATGCGCGGATCGTGTCGGTTCTGCGCAAGGCTGCGCGCGGGGAGATCGAGGCGGCGCTGGCCGAGCCGTCGGCCGTCGCCCCCGAGCTCGAGCCCGCGGAGCGCGCGGTGGTGATGAAGCTGCTCGCGTTTCCCGAGGTTGTGGCCGAGGCGACCGAGCGCCGCGCGCCGCATCGCATCGCCGCCTACGCGCTGGAGCTCGCGCAGGTCTACACGCGCTTCTACGACGACTGCCCGGTATTGAAGGCCGATGACCACGTGCGACCGTTCCGGCTGCGGTTGTCCGTCGCGTCCCAGCGCACGATCGCACGGGCGCTGCAGTTGCTCGGGGTCAGCGCGCCCGAGTCGATGTGACCTCGTAGCGTGCGAGGTCGTCGTCGAGGCGGCGGGCGTCGTTGTCGCTGAGGAGCGGTGCGTCGTCGGCTTCGATCGCGGCCGGCCCGCGGCGACGCCAGAGTGCGATCAGCACGGCAAGGCCGGTGGCGAGCAGCGCGAGCAGCGCCAGGGGGATCGCATACGCCGTGATGCCGAAGCCGTGCTGGTCCGGCAGGGCGAGGACGTTCGGGCCGTACTCCGTCACGAGCGCCGCCTTGATCTGCTGCTTCGTCTTGCCCTGCGCGATCAGGCCGCGGATGAACTCGCGCTGGCGGTCGGGCTGCCGGCCCTCGGCGACGTTCAGCGGGATCTTGCAGGTGACGCACATGACCTCGTCTTCGATGTCGACGAGGTCGGCCTTCGCGGCGGCCAGCGCTGTTGCCGGCGCAGTGAGCAGCGCTAGGGCGAGTATCGCAAGGACAGCGGCGCGCCTCATCCGATCGCCTTGGCGAGCGCGCGGTCGATGAACGCCTGATCGATCTGACCGCGATGGAGATCGACGATCCGGCCCTGTTGGTCGATGACGAACGTCTCCGGGACACGGTGCGTGCCGTAGCGACTCGCGAGCTTGGTCCCGACGTCGCGCACGTTGGGGTACCTGACCTTGAAGTCGCGCACGAACTGCAGCGCGTCGGGCGTCGAGTCGTCGTAGGTGACGCCGACGACCGTCCCGGCGCCGGTCTGCTGCAGGCGCTGCTGCGCCTTCTCGAGCATCGGTGCCTCGGACTTGCACGGGATGCACCACGACGCCCAGAAGTTGAGCACCACGACCTTCCCGCGCAGATCGGCGACCGAGTGCGTCCCGCGACCGCCGAGCACCGGCAGCTTGAGACTCGGCGCCGCCGGCCGCTCCCCGCGTGCAACCGCCTGCTCGATCGACGTGTCATCGCTCTTGGACACGAGGCCGTAGGCGAGCAGCCCGATCAGGCCGGCGGCGACGACCGCCGCGAGGGCAGGAACGAGCAAGCGCTTCATCCGCTGAAGCGTAGAGCGGCGCGCGGGTGTGGCGCGCACCCGCGCGCCGGCAGCGCGTCGAGCGAGTGGCCTGACGCTCCGCCGCGTTCGCCCTAGAATTGCCACGCGTTGCGGACGTAGCTCAGTTGGTAGAGCGTTGGCTTCCCAAGCCGAAGGTCGCGGGTTCGAGCCCCGTCGTCCGCTTGTCATAAAGCTCTGCAAATCGCTAGTTTTAGTTCCAGGCTAACTCGGTGATTTGGCGCGCGAAGCGCCGCGGGTTACCAACTCGCGGGTACCACTCGGCATCCGTTTGGGGGCACCACCCCTGGTCCGCCGTCGTTCTCGGCGACGATCGACAGGACTGCTTCCGCCCAACGGTCGACGAGATCGTGTGCGGGCGGTAGGCTGAACCGACGATGAAACGCTCTGCATCAGCTACCACGCCGACGTCCGAGAAGGTCCTCTCGGACGAAGAGCGTGCTGCGAGGCTTGAGCGGCTAGCGGAGCGACTGTTCAGCCCGGACGGGCTGGATCGCGACACCCTCGAGCGCATCGAGCAGCTGCCCGGCAACGAATAGCCGACCTCCGCGAGCTTGCAAGCGCACGAGCTGCTGCGATCCGGGGTCCCGTTCATCGCCGACACGTCGGCGTGGTGGCGGGTCCTTTCGCTACCCGACGATCTGCGCGCGCTCGTACGGGAGGCGGTTCGCAATGACCGGCTGTGGATCACTCCGATCGTTCGGATGGAGATCCTCTACTCGGCCCGCACGAGCGCCGAGTACCTCGCTCTCGAAGCCGAGCTCGATGCGCTGCGGATCGTGCGCAACGATCGCGCAGTTGCGGATGCGGCCGCGCAAGCGCTGTCCGACCTGGCCGCGCGCAGCGACGGCTATCACCGCGTCCCGGTGACGGACGCACTGATCGCGGCGGGAGCCGCTGAACACGGCGGCCTCGCGGTCCTGCATCACGACGCCCATTTCGACCGGCTCGCCGAGACGCTCGCCTTCCAGAGCGTCACGTTGCCAGGACGCTGAGCGCGGGGAGGGAGGCGCGCTCCGACTGCAAGTTCGCTTGCAGAGTCCGCCCGAGTCCAAGAATTTGTCCCGATAACGGGGCCGACTTCGCCCTTTCGCGTCAGCGCCGGAATCCGCTTGCGTCCTCGCGCTGGTTGACGGAGCGCTCGGCCCATATCGCGCTGGTCGCGAACGGCGGTCCGGGATGACCGGGCTCGACGAGCTGCTCACAGCCGACGAGGTTGCCGAGCTGCTGCACATCACACGCTCGACGGTCAGCGACTACGCCCGGCGCGGCGTCCTGCCGAGCATCAAGCTCGGCCGGCACCGCCGGTTCGTCCGCTCCGATGTCGCGGACGCCATCGAGCGGCTTCGACTCGCCCACGCTCGTTTGCCCAACCAGTCACGCCAGCGTCGCACGACATATGGTTACGGCGACGACGAAGAAGTGACGGATCTGCCGGGTACCGACGAAACGTATAACCTCTGGACGCGCCCCTTCGTCAAGGACTGCGGCTGATGGCGCCGCATCAGCGTGGCCGCGAGCGGTGGGGCCGCGACGCTACCCGGCGAGACGCGCGACAAGCGTATTGATGCGGCCGAGCCTGTAGGCACCGTAGTGGTCGGCGTACTCGCGCACATCTGACGGAGTTCGCGAGCGGGCAGGGTGCTTGCTTCTCGGTGACACTCGTGGTCGCCTCGTGCCTGAGAGGTGTGAATCGCTCGTGGTTGCTGGACGGCGGTCGCCTCCAAGCCGAAGGTCGCGGGTTCGAGCCCCCTCGTTCGCTTGCGAGAAGACCGTAGCATGCAAGGTGCTACATTGGCTCAATGGAACGAATCGGAGTCCGTGAGCTGCGCCAGCATGCCAGCCGCTATCTCGACCGAGTCAAGGCGGGAGAGACCGTCGAGGTGACCGAACGAGGTCGGCTCGTCGCGCTGCTCGTACCGCCGGACCCCGCGACCAGCGCGCGACAGCGGCTGATCGCCTCCGGCCGACTGATCCCAGCCACGCGCCCGTTCGCAGTTCCTCGGCGTGCCCCCGCTCGGCCGAAGGCTCCGGACACCGGCACGGTGCTGGACGAGCTGCGCGAGGATCCGGCTTGATCTACCTCGACTCCTCTGCGCTGCTGAAGCTGGTGCACGAGGAACTCGAGAGCGTCGCCCTAGCGGACTGGCTCTCAGCGCGCGCAGGCCTGCCCGTGGTCAGCAGCGAGCTCGCCAAGGTGGAAGTGCTCCGTGCCTGCCGTCGAGTGAACGCCGAGGCGTTGCCCGAGGCGAAGACGTTGCTGGCCCAGCTGGATCTCATCCCTCTAACGAGCGACATCATCGACCAGGCCGCCGATGTAGGCGAGGTCATGCTCCGCAGCCTGAATGCCGTTCACCTCGCCAGCGCCCTCTCGATCCGCGCGGACCTTTCAGCGTTCATCGCGTACGACCACCGCCTTGGCGATGCAGCATCGGTCGTCGGCCTCGAGCTTCTCACGCCGGGCCGTGACGACCTGCGCCGCGCACCCGAAATCTGACGCTCGTCGACCAAAGCAGCCCGCCTGTCGGCCGTCAAGCCTGCGGAGGCCTTCCGCCGGAGGGTCGCTGGTTCGAGCCCGTCGTCCGCTTGGCGCGTAGCGGGCGGTTTGCGCTTGGAGGAACCGCTACTTCTTCGGCGCGACGCCGAGGACGCAGCCGCAATTGGCGCAGTAGACGAGCACGATCGGCCCCGAGTTGGCGAGGTTGTAGTTCCAGCCGTAGAACGTCGTCCCCTCGCAGCGAGGGCAGTTCGGAGTTGGCGCCATACCGCGAGCGTAGTTAAGTCGGGCGCGTCGAGACGTCATTCGAACGGCGTGCACGACCGTCGTCGCCGAGCCCGAGCCGCGAGTTGATTATCGATCTTGCGCCGGGCGCTCCATTGCGTCGAGGCGCAGTATCACCTCGTCCAGCCGGTGCTCCACGGCCTTGAGAGCATTGTTCTCTGCTCGGTGCTCGCGCATGAAGCGTCCTGCTGCGGCGGCGGTGAGGATCGCGATAAAGCCGATCCCAACGAACATGACGACCATGGCGATGACTCGACCGAGATCGGTCGAGGGCGCAAGATCACCGTAGCCCACCGTCGTGACCGTGCTGATCGCCCACCAGACGCCGTCCTACGAGCTCACCGGCTGGGCATGATGGCCGTTCTCCAGAGCGGCGAACGCGGCGCCTCCGCCGAGGATCGTCATCACCGCCAGCACCGAGGCGTCGCGGATGCCCTCTGTCGAGAACAGCCGGCGGGTGAGCTTGGCCAGCCTGAGCAACCGCACGATGCGCAGCAGTCGGAACACGCGGGCGGCTTGAAGACTCGCGGGCAGGAACGGCGGGGTGAGGACGACGATGGCGAGTTCCAGCGGATGCTCGCGCAGCCACCGTCCGCGATTGGGCACGACGCGCAGCATGATCACGATCTCGGCGACGAACGCTGACCAGATGGTCCAGTTCAGACCGAAGGCGATCGTGTTCCACGGCTGACCGGGATTGCTCTGCTCAATCGCGATCGTCGGGATGACCAGGAGCGCCACGACCAGCATCGGCCACTCCAAGCGATGTTCGATCCTGAGCGCGCGTTCGTCCAACCCTGGCGCTCTATCGGTTCTCGCAGGCGAGGCCGTCACCATCGCGGTCGAGGTCAAATGGATCGCTGCCGACGCTGCGCACGGGGCCCGTGTAATCCGGGCCGTTCCCGCTGCCGCCCGCGCAGTCATAGTCCGCGGAGGTCGGGTCGAGGCATGCGCCCTCGTAGTTGGGATCGCAGTTGCTCTGTGGCTTTGGTTCAGGGACCGCTTTCAAGGCTTCCGCGCGACGGCGCTGGTGGGCGGCCTGCCGGTGCTGCTGCGCGCGCTGAGCCGCGAGCGCCTGGGCTGCCTTGTAGCGTGCGCGTGCCTGCCGCATTCGTGTCGTCGTCGGGTAGTCGCGGGCCTCGACGAGCAGCGTCTTGGCCCGGCCCCGCTCACCGGCACGGACCGCGGAGAGAACGCGCTCAGCCAGGCGGTTGGCGATGCGCTTGCGGATCGAGTCCGCATCCCTGGTACCGATGGCAGTCGCGATTGCGATCGCCGCGCGGTAGTGATCGTTATCGACGGCCCTGCGAGCATCGTCGATCGTCGGCGCGCGCTCGGCGGACGTGGCGGCTGCACGTGGTGCGGCAGCGGGCGAGTTGGAACCGTCGTCGCCGATGATCGCGTCGAGAATGCCGACGCTGAGGAACGCCACCAGGACCCACATCCACCACGGCCGGTTCTTTCGCTTCATCTCCGCCTCCTGAAGGGCGCTCGAGCGTTCGGTTGACCACTCCATCGGCGCATGTGTCTAGAAACGTGAGCGCCAGCTCAAGGTTGGAAGCCCGGAACCCAAATCCTCGCGCTCGATCTCGAGCGACCTACTAGCAGCGGTGATATCGCACGCGCCGCACCCGCCGAGCGCGCCGGGCCGCGGACGACAAGAGGAGAACACCATGGCGCAGAAGACGCTCGTCGCCCCGAACATCTACGAAGTAAGCGGCGAGAACACGCAGATCACCTACTCGACGACGAGCGTCGACGGCTCGCCGCAATTTTCCTATAGCGGTCCGAAGGGCGAGCACAGCTTCTCCGGCGACGAGATCCGGACCTTCGAGACCGATCTCGGCACCGAAGTCACCGTGACGCTCGAGGACGTCGCGGATCTGCACGTCGTCACGCTCACGCTGCTGTTGCCCGAGATGTGGGTTGCGCCGCACGCGGGCCAGGAGTTCAGGACGATCGGCATCTACACGACCAAGGAGGAGCCGATCACGGCGAGGATCGGGTTCCCTGCGGCGCGCGAGATGTACGCAACGGTGAAGCTCGCGGGGGAGGGCAAGCTCGTCGACTTCTGATAGCGCGCGGGCTCGACCGCTGCCGACGCGAGCGCCAGTCACGGGCCGGGCGCGTTAGCCATGACATAGATGAATAAGTCGCCCCGCCCGCCCGCGCACGCTGCCGTCCTACCGGCAGACGGCGTAGAGGGTGCCGGTCGCGTCGAAGTCCGAGAAGCTCGAGATGTATGTCTGACGATGGTTTCTGTACTCGTAGTAAGCGGTGCCGCCAGCCGTCCCGCTCGTGTCAAACGTCTTCAGGCGCTTGCCGTCCGGGCACTTGAAGAACAGCGTCGCGCCGGCCGGGACCGCCCCGCGCTTGATCGTGATCCTCTGGCCGATCAGGACATAGCCGGCCGGGATCGGCTTGCCGCGGCGGATGGCCTTCACCCCCGCAGCGTCGAAGGGAGCCGTGGCGCCGGCCGTCAGCGTCGGAGCGGGCTCGACCGTGACCTGGGTCGGGCCCTCCGGGGCGGCTGCCGCGATCCCGCTGATGCCGGCCGCGACGGCCGCGGCGAGCGCTGCGATGGGCCTGGACGACGATGTGCGCATGAGGGCTCCCTGACTCGGGTCTTCTGGTGCCAGCATGCTGACGCAAGCGCGCGGAGCACAAGCCCGCCGAAGGTGGCCGTCTCGCACCCGGCGACGGGACCGGCCGGCAGTCTCAGCCGGCCGCCGCGAGCACGCCCAGCAGGGCGTCACTCGTCGCGAGGGCGCCGAAGACGCCGCCCTCCATCGTCACCATCTTGCACGCGTGCTCGTGGTTGCCAGGGTCCGTCGCGCCCGTGCAGTCGCTGAGCAGCAGCGCCTCGTAGCCGAGGTCGTTGGCCTCGCGCATGATCGTGTGAACGCAGACGTCCGTCGTGATGCCGGTCATGATCAGATGGTCGATGCGATGGTTGCGCAGCACGAGGTCGATGTCGGTCGAACCGAAGGCGCCCTGCGTCGGCTTGTCGATGACCGGCTCACCAGGCAGCGGCGCCACCTCCGGGACGATCTGCCACCCCGGTTCGCCGCGCACGAGGATGCGCCCGCAGGGGCCGGCGTCACCGATCCCGGCGCCGATCTGCTGGGAGCGCCACAGTTTGTTAGGCGGGCAGTCCGACAGGTCGGGCTTGTGTCCCTCGCGCGTATACACGACGGTCCCGCCGAGCTCGCGCCAGCGCTGCAGCACCCGTCGCGTCGGCTCGAGCGGCGTCCGTGTCAGCGCCAGGTCGTATCCCATCGCGTCGACGTAGCCGCCGGGACCGCAGAAGTCCGTCTGCCAGTCGACGAGCAGCAGCGCCGTGCGCGCGATCTCGAGCACGCCCCCGTACGGCCAGTCGTAGGGATCGGCGGGAACCGGTGCCACGCTCATGGGCGCACGATACGGCGGCCGCGCATGCGTGCCTTCGGCCACCCGGGCGGAGGAACGGGGCCGTGCTTGGACGGCCGTACAGGTCCCACCTGCTGTCGCGACGCGGCTCCGAGGGGCGTATCCTCGCGCCGCGCCATGGCGGCCTACAGCTTTCTCGCCACCTGGTGCGTCGACGCACCGATCCAGCGCGTGTGGGACGTGATCTACGCAAGCGAGCGCTATCCGGAACACGCTCACGTTCGACCTGCGCGTCACGCGCTGCGAACCACCCCACCTGCTCGAGTCTCAGGCCATCGGCGAGCTCGAGGGCTCCGGCGTCTGGCGGCTGTTCTCGTCGCCGCTCGGCACGGCGATCCTCCTCAACTGGGACGTGGCGACGACGCGGGCCTGGATGAACCGGATGGGGCCGCTCGCGCGCCCGGCGTTCGCCTGAAATCCGACCTCGTCATGCGCCCGGGCGCTCACGGGCTCGCCAAGCACCTCGACGCGACGCCGATCGCCTTCGATGAGTACAGCGATCACCGCGACCGTGACGATCGCGATCACGGTAGTGAGATCCCCACGACGGTCAGCGGTCCGTGAAAGTGCGCCAACTCCGTCCTGAACGGCCGCGAGGTGGTGTTTGTCATGGCGAGCGTCGCGGTATACGTACGTTCCAGCTTGCGAGCAAGCGCTCGTTGCGCTCCTCCAGACGCGCGCCTTGGCCATGACCGATAACCCCCGCACACGTCCAGGACCGGACAAGACGATGCGTCTCGGGACGCTGTCGCGATCGGTTCGGCGCGTCGCCCGAGGGCTGTAGCCTGATGGCCAAGCTGCTCTACAAGCCGTTCGGACTCCTGTTCAGCGTCCTCGGCGGCATCCTTGCCGGCGCTGCGTTTAAGCAGATCTGGAAGCGCGTTGCCGGCGAAGAGGATTCCCCCAAGGCGAAGGAGTCGGAATATGGGTGGAAGGAGATTCTGCCCGCCGCGGCGTTCCAAGGCGCGATCTTCGGCCTGGTGAAAGCGGCGGTCGACCGTGGTGGGGCTGAAGGCTTTCGCAAGCTCACGGGCATCTGGCCTGGCGATTGACCGGCGCTACCCCGATGGCGAGCGCGGCCAAGACAGCTGACCGATCACCTGACAGCCCGGTTGACCTGCAAGGGTCGTCCTGGAAGAACACGCTTATTCGCAGCGTCAAGGGGTTCTCGCGCGACAACCTCACCGACTGGGCGGCGGCGCTGACGTACTACGCGATCCTCTCGATCTTCCCGGCGCTGCTGGCGCTCGTCTCGATCCTCGGCGTCATCGGCTCAAGCGCGACCCAGCCGCTGCTCGACAACATCGCCACCGCCGCACCGGGCCCGGCCAAAGAGATCTTCACCAGCGCGATCAAGAGCCTGCAGGCCAATCAGGGCGGTGCCGGCGTCCTGTTCGTCGCCGGCCTGCTCGGCGCGCTGTGGTCTGCCTCGGGGTACGTCGCTGCGTTCATGCGCGCGTCGAACTCGATCTACGAGGTGCCTGAGGGCCGACCGATCTGGAAGACCGTCCCGACCCGTCTGGGGATCACGCTGGTGCTCGTGCTGCTGCTGGTCATCAGCGCCGTCATCGTCGTCTTCACGGGCGATCTCGCCAAGGAGGCGGGCAGCATCATCGGCCTCAGCGATTCGTTTCTGACGGTATGGGACATCGCCAAATGGCCGGTGCTGATCGTGATCGTCAGCTTCATGCTGTCGATCCTCTACTACGCGGCGCCGAACGTCCGCCAGCCGGGCTTTCGATGGGTGACGCCGGGCGGCGTGGTCGCGGTGCTGCTGTGGATCATCGCTTCAGCAGCATTCGCCTTCTACGTCGCGAACTTCGGCAGCTACAACAAGACCTACGGCACGCTGGGCGGTGTCATCGCCTTCCTGACGTGGCTGTGGATCACGAACCTCGCCGTGCTCTTCGGCGCTGAGCTCAACGCCGAGCTCGAGCGGGGTCGCCAGATCGAACAGGGACTGCATCCTGATCGCGAACCGTTCGTCGAGCCACGCGACACAAGGAAGATGCAGGATGAGGAAGCGGCGCGCTTTAAGCGCGAGCGCGGATAGCTGACAGGCGAGGGTCGCGGCCTACCATCAGACGCCAGCCGGTTATCGACCGTCAGGCACAACGTATGGCTACATGGTCTTCTTGCCTGAATCGGAGTTTGGCGGCGGCGACGAGCTGAGCTTCCAAACGATCGGCATCCATGCGACTCGGCGGCTCGGGATCGCCGGCGGACCGGGAGCGGAGATGACGTCCGCGGCGCTCGAGCTCGACGGGCTCGCGAAGCTGATCGAGTTTCACGCCGCGGGATCGCCAGTCGCGCTGTAGTCCGTTCGGCGCAGCGGAGCGGATGAGCCGGCGTCAGATCGGGTCGAGCAGCCCACGGCTGGCAAGCCATCCGGCGATCGAGTAGGCCAGTGCCGGCGTGACCGATCTGGCCCAGTCCTCCACCACCTCGCCGAGCAGGCGATCCGCGTCGAGCTTGTCCAGCAGCGGCGCGAGCTCGCTGTCGCCGAGGAAGGCGACCGGCCGCGACAGCGCCGGATGCGACAGCGCGCGCCGCCATTCCACGCGGTCGCCTACCACGCACGGTGTTGGCGCAAGCGTCGAACCACACGGCAACCGGACGCGCAGGGGCAGCAGATCGCGCAGTGCGATCGGCGCTCGCGCGGCTGGCGGCTCGGGCGCCTCCGCGGCGCGGCGGCGCCAGAACGGCTCGGCGGCATACGACGCGCAATCGCCGTACGAGCGCGCGGCCAGCCGGGCGTGGCGCTCGACGGCGTGTCGCTGATGCTCGCGGTAATACGCGACGGCGGCGTCGACCTCCCCGTCTTCGCAGAGGATCGAGTGGACCGCGGCGCTCGCGGCCACGCCCGTCTGGATCGCCGTTTGCACGCCGGACGACGACAGCGGGTCGATCGCGAACCCGGCCTCGCCGACCTTCACGCTGGTCGCATCGATCGGATCCTCGTCGGCGTAGCAGGTGGCGTCGCACGCGCTGACGGCGCCCTCGAGCCGAGCCTCGCCGGCGACCACGTGCCTGAACAGTGGCGCGCCGGCCAGGAGCTCCCTGTAGAGCTGTCCGAGGTCCTGTCCGGTTCGCAGCAGCCGCCGCCGTACGAGCTCGGGCTCGACGAACGCCATCGCGCGGAAGGCCCCGTCGGGCAGGTGCGCCCCCCACAGCCAGTACTGGGGCCGCGCCTCCACGATCGTCTGCGCGCCGCTCTCGTTCAGCCCGCGCCACGAGGCGTGGAGCGCGAGCGTCCGCGCCGACGTGCGCCTGCGCCGGCCGCCCAGCACCCGTCGGCGCCCGCTTGCGTCGGCGATAAAGCGGGCGCGGATCGTGCGCGCCCCATCGGCTGTCAACACCGGCAGGATCCATCCGCCGTCGACGGCGCTCGCCGGTCGCGCCGTGGCGGGTTGAAGGACCGTCGCGCCGGCCGCCCGGGCGCGATCGAGCAGAAGCTGGTCGAAGACGCCCCGGTCGACGGTGAGCCCGGGCTCGGCGTTCATGAGCGGGCGCGGTTCGGGACTTCCCCAATGCACACGCGCCTCGATCGCGCGCTGGAAGCCGGCCGCCTCGACGGCCGTCCGCGCTCCGAGCATGTCCAGCAGCGGCCAGATCCCCGGACTGACGGACTCGCCCACGTGTGGCCGGGGGAAGGGATGGCGCTCGACCACGACGACGTGGCGGCCGAGCGTCGCGAGCCGGCACGCCAGCGCCGCTCCCGCCGGTCCACCGCCGACGACGCACACCTCGGCATCGAGGCGGGCGAACGCCATGGGCTAGGCGCTCGGCGCCGGAGAGCCGGTGAAGTAGTCGGGCCGGCTGGACCGCACGCGGCCGTACGCAGCGAGGCAGTAGTGCAGCCAGCCGCGTATGTAGTCGCACGCGGGGCGTCCGCGGCGGATGACCTCGTGGTGGCAGCCGCCGCCGCACATGTATCGCGCCCAGCAGCGGCGGCACGGCTCCTGGCGGTGCACGTGGCGATCTGCAAGCCAGCGCGCCTGGCGCTCGCGATCCACGCCGCCGGCGAGGTCGCCCATCGCGCCGTCCTCGTCGCCGACGAACCGGTGGCACGCCGCGAGCTCGCCCTCGGCGGAGACGCCCAGATAGCCGGCGCCGGCGCCGCACGGGTAGGGCCGGTGAGTGCCCCTGTGAATCTCGCGCAGCGCGTTGACGATGTTCGCGAACGGATAGCGCTCGCCGGACACGAGGCGACGCTCGAACTCCTCGCCGCAGGCGACCATCTCGCCGAGCATGACCTCGAGCTCGGGGTGCTCCATCTCGTCGCTACCGGTCGGCGAGCGCAGCAGCGGGGAGAAGCCGACGCTGTGGAACCCGAGCGCGACGAACTCGTCGAGCGTTGCCTTGAGCGCGAGGTTGCGCGGCGTGACCGTGACACGCGCGGACACCTGCATCCGCCGCTGGCGCTGGAGCAACGGGGACACGCGCTGCAGAACCGTGTCGAAGCTGCCCTTGCCGCTGCGAAACGGCCGCAGGGCGTCGTTTGCCTCGCCGACACCGTCGAGGCTGACGGTCACCGCGAACCCGTGCGCCTCCAAGAAGTCGGCATCGTCGGTCGTCAGCTGAGTCCCGTTGGTCGTGATCGAAAAGCTGACCGTGACCTCGCGCTCAGCCGCCAGCGTCAGTGCGCGCTCGGTTGCCGCGTGAATCGTCGGCCGGTTGAGCAGCGGCTCGCCACCGAGAAAGCTCAGGTTGACGCGTTCGCCCCCGGTCACGTCGCCGAAAAGCAGGTCCACCGCCGTTAGCGCGGTCTCGTCCGGCATCTGCTTCGCCGGGCCGCCGAAGCTGCCCTGCTGCGCGTAGCAGTACGTGCACCCCAGGTTGCATTTCTGCGCGACCGCCAGCGACAGCGCCCGCACCGGGGGTTCCTCGGGCGGCGTGTCGTCGACGTAACGGGGGGCCTCGAGCCCGAGTTCGCGCAGCAGCTCGGCGACCTCGCGATCGCCGTCGCCCCGCCGCGCTCGGTCCAGCGCCGCCGTGGTCGCGGCGTCGATGTCGTACACCCGGCTGCCGTCGGCAACGAGCAGAAGCGCTCCCTCGCCGGTCTCGACGAGGTGCGCGTCGGCACTCACCGGTGCTGACAGCTCGAACAGCTCAGCGGCGCGCGTCACACGGTCAGTCGTGGGTTCGCGCCTACGGGCTCCGCGCAGACGTAGGTGGCGAGCGAGTCGAGCGTCAGCCGCTGGAGCGTGAAGTCGAACGGATCGAACTCGCTGCCCCACGGATAGTCCTCGCGATCGAGGTTCAGCGGCAGCCCGAGCGCCGTATGGAGGTTCTGAACGGTCATCAGGTGGCCCATCTCCTTGGCCACGCCAAGGATCGTCTCCTGCCACGCCCGCACCTCGTCGCGCAGCCCCGCTGGGACCTGGGGTCCGCGCAGCGAGTACGCCGCGAACAGGTACTGGACCATCAGCGAGTGCTCGATCTCCGCCGCGACGTGAAGCAGCATCGCCGTGTAGTCGCGCCAGTTGAACTCGGGCGGCGGAGCGCCCAGATGCTGTCCGCGGGGGGCGAACATGACGTCGGAGTCCAATAGCACCGGATTGAGGTGCCTACTCACCCGCGAGCGCATCGCCGTTACCCTAACCGTGACTGCCGGACCGATGCAACTGACGTGGACATCCGGTGCTGCTTCCCCGGGCGCGAATTACGGTTCGCTCAGGTCCTGGTGGGGCGCCGCGATCGCGTAGCCGTTACCGCCGCTCGCTTTGGCCTCGTAGAGCGCTTCGTCTGCTGTGCGCGAGAGGGTGATTGCGTCGGGCGCGTTGCCGTTGGCGACGGCGATGCCGGCGCTGATCGTCGAGGCGAGGGTTTGCCCGTCGAGCTCTCGCGAGCTGCGGGCGAGGGCGTTGACGAGCTTGGCGGCGGTGACCCGCGCGCCGTCAGTATCGACGTGCGGCAGGACAGCGGCGAACTCATCGCCCCCGAGGCGAGCGACGGTGTCGGTGACTCGAAGCTCGCTGGTCAGTATCTGCGCGACGGCGCGAATGAGTTCGTCCCCGGCGCGGTGCCCGTACGTGTCGTTGGTTTGTTTGAGCCCGTCGATGTCGATCGTGAGCAGCGTCAAGCACGTGCCATGGCGCCCTGCCAGCGCAAGCTCGTGCTTGAGTGCCTCGTCAAAGCGGCGGCGGTTGAAGAGGCCGGTGAGGGGGTCGCGGTCGGCGAGTTCTTGCAAACGCACCTCCAAGAGGCGGCGCTCTGCGTCGGCGCGGTTGAGCGACAGTCCCGTGTAGATGACGGTGGCGCCGAGCAGCACGACGGTCATCCCGGCAAGGATCGCGAGACCAACGCGCGTTCCTATCAGGCCGTGCTGCTCGGCTTGGATGTGCAACCAGCCGATCAGGACCGGGACCAGCAGGACGGCCGGTGTGAGTCGGCGGGCGACGTGGCCGCCCGCGCCAACGCTGGTGAGCAGTCCCATGAACGCCTGCTTCGGGCGGGCGGCGAGGATCCCCAGGCACAAGATGACGAAGATCCCGGTCGTGTGCACCGCGATGCCGGTAACACTGGTGATCCCGTACGGATACTCCACGCCGTAGAGGAAGCCGATCGCCGCCTGAAGGACGACCAGGCAGGCGATCACCGACAGCGCGCTTCGAGTCCAGTCGCGCGATCGGCGGCCTTGGGGTAGCGCGGCGAGCCACAGGCCCACAGCGACGAACGCGACAGCGGTGTGTGGTGAGGCTCGTCCCGGAAATGCGGTCAATGTGCCCGCATCGTCGAAGAGATGATCGATTCTGAGGTCGACTGCGAAGACGTATTCCGCGACCGTCAACGCCGCGAACGCTGCGACCACGCTGCCGAGCACGCGTCCCGCCGTCCGCCGCCACTCCGATTGACCGTCGTCACGAAGCAACCACAGCGCAACGCCCGCGAGGATGAATCCGATTGCGGTGTTGGCCTTCATCGAGACCCGCCCCACTACCACGCTCTTGAGAACCTGGACATCGAGCATCCAGCCCACGAGCACGGCCAATCCGACGACGATCGACGCGCACGCGGCGACCCCGGCGAACCGCTGAACCGCCGCAGCCAGACGTTCATGAGCCGGCATGGTGTTGCGCTGGCGGTAGTCGCCCAGCAAGTCGTTAGCTCCCCGCCAGGCGGGCGCAGCCGAAATCGGTTCGGCGCCCACGCGCACCAGCGACGATCCGATCGCGATCACAGCGCGCTTGATCGTCGGCGACCGCCCCGCAATCCGAGACGATGCTCTCGTGCTGTCCATCGATCGGCCCGTCAGTGAACTCCACGGGGCAATCGCCTGGCGGTAGGCCGGTCACGTCGGGCCTCCACGCGGCTAAGCGATGAGTCTCGGTGAGCCCGGCGCCTATCCAAGTTGACCACACCAGCGTAGCGGGTCCCTGCACGCCCGAGAGGCACTCACCGCCTATGCATTGCCTCCACGGAATGAGCTTGCGTGGCGAGTTAGTCGCTCCCCAGCGTGGGCGAGCTCCTCGTGAACGGTAATGGCGAAGATCGCACCCGGCGCGAAGGCGTCCCATAGCGTTGCGAACTCGGCCGCTGTGATGTGGTCGAGACCAAGCGCCCCCACACAGACCAGGCAGTTGAGGTCGGCGAACGTGACCACGAACGCCTCGTCGCCCCCTGTTTGACCTGACCGTCGGTCCAACTGCACCGTGGGGTCGATTGGGGCCATCCGCGTGGCTCAGATGATGCCGACGAGCGCCGAGCAGACCCAGTTGGCGGCGCCGTTGCCACCATCCCACAACCGCGCCGCGAGGCGGTCCTGCTCCGCTTTGGACGCCATGTACGCCGCCGGTGTCGAGCCGCCGAGCCCGCGCCAGGTGTCGGGTAGAAACTGGTAGTAGCCCGATGCGCCAGCCGAGTTAGGTGGCAGGTTCTGACCGCCGGACTCGCACTGCACGATCGGCCACGGGATCGTCCACGGCCCGCCGGGACCGACCTGGTTGATGGCCCGATTGCGCTCCTCGAGCAGCTTCGTCAGAGCGTGCTCCGCATCGCGGCGGCTCGAGCGAGTATCGCGCAGCGCGATCGTGCGCGCCGCGTGCGCTCGGGCGAGCGCGGCGCGCCTGGCCTGCAGAACGGCGGCGATCGTCGTCAGGGCGTCGCTGCGGCGTTGGACGGCGTCGGCCGCGCGCCGGCGTTTGATCGCAAGCTCGGACAAGATCCGCCGCTGCGCGATCGCGTCGACGCGCGCGTGCCGAACGATGGACAGGATGCGCTGGTCCTGATGCTGGACGCGCTTTAGGAAATCGACGGTCTCGAGCAGGTTCGCGAAGCCGTCGCTGTGGAGGATGACCGTGACGAGGTCCGGCTTCGAACTCGTATAGCGCTGGCGCAGGATCACGGCGAGCTTGGTACGCGACTGCGCCAGGCGCGCTCGCAGGCGCAGCGCGCGATTGCGCTGGCGCTCGCGGCGAGCCACCGTATCCTGAAGAATCGCCTGCGCCTGCGCGAGCTCGGCCCGAACGGCCGCGACGCGGCGCTGAAGGATCGCAACCTCGCGTGCGGTCGCGCGTTCGAGCTTGCGCACGCGCCCGAGTGCCCCGGAGAGCGAGCGCTCGCGGCCCTTCTGGCCCTCGATCCGGCTGCGCAGGCTGTCGGCGCGGTCCCGGCCGGTCGCCGGCCCGGCGGTCAGCGCCGTCGTGGCGACGGCTGCGGCGACGAGCGCGAGCAGCACTGCCGGAAGCGGGATGAGGGCACGGATGCGGCGCATGAAGAGGTCGAGGACCGCGTAGCGATCCTCGCGGCGGGCCTCCGGCAACCTAGCCACGTCGGACGCGCGGACGCACCGGTGCAAGCGAGCGTGCGCTCCCGATCGCGAGCGCACGCGGGCTTGCGCGGCGGTGCGGCAAACCGGATCGGCGCGCTACCAGGCCTGCACGGTGTCGCAGTGCGGGCAGTGCACCGAGGTAGAGACCGGGGCCTCGAAGAGATACCCGCAGCGGCAGGAGTAGCAGGCGCGATCATCGGGTCCGCCGGCGTCGCGTAGGCGCCGCTCGGCGGAGTGCATCGGCTCGGGCCGTGGTTCCGGCGCGGGCACGACGTGCAGCCGGCGGCGCTTGGCCCTCGCCAGGGCTTGTGCGGTCTGTCGAACGGTCATTGGCGTCATCGCTCTATCGGCTAAGACTCAGCAAGCTGCCAAAGGTTTCTGTTTGCAACGGACATTTCCTCGTGCCGAGGCTTGTTAGCGCCGACTCGCACAAACCCTGGCGCCTTCGCGATCAGCGGCGTTCAGCGGCACTGCGACTGCGATACTGAAGCGGTCGTGCCGCCAGCCCGCAAGCGCAAGATCCGGCTCATTGTCGCGCTCTCAGCAGCCGTGCTGCTGGCGTGCGCGCTCGTCGTGACGAGCCTCGGAGCGTCCAGCGAAGCCGTCACGCCGAGCGACCTTGCGACCGCGCGAGCGGGGGTCGCCTACCAGCTCACCGGCAAGGTCCAGGCCGGATCGGTGCGCGCTACCGACAGCGGCGTGGACTTTCGCGTCCGTGATCGCAACGGGACGACGACGGTACCCGTGACCTACAGCGGGGCGGTCCCCGATCCGTTCCGCGACGGGCGCGAGGTCATCGTCACCGTTCGCAAGCAGGGCGACACCTTCGTCGGCGAGCCCAACTCGCTCATCACCAAGTGCCCTTCGAAGTTCACCGAAGACGCCACGCGGCGCTCCTAGGGCGTCTAGCCTGATCTGACATGGCGACCGTCGGCCGCGCCCTGCTGATCCTCGCGCTTGCCGTGGCGGCGTACGGGATCTTCGCCTCGATCTACGGTGCCCGCAGCGGGCGGCCGGACTGGGTCGTGTCCGGGCGGCGCGCCGTCTACGCGATCGCGGCGCTCGTCACGGGCGCGTTCGCGATCCTCGAGGTCGCGTTCCTGCGCTCGGACTTCACGTTCGCGACGGTCGCCGCGCACTCGTCGACGACGACTCCGAGCTTCTACCGCGCCGCCGCAGCCTGGTCCTCGCAGGAGGGGTCGCTGCTGCTGTGGCTGTGGCTGCTGTCGTTGTGGGCGAGCCTCGTGCTGTTCCTCACACGCCGGACGCTGCGACGCGTCGCGCCCTACGCGACCGCCGTCCTGCTCGGCTTCGCGGCGTTCTTCACCGGGCTGCTGGTCTTCCTCGAGACGCCGTTCGGGCTGTCGGCGGTCGTGCCGCTCGAAGGCAACGGCCTGAACCCGCTGCTGCGTCACCCGAGCATGATGATCCACCCGCCGATGCTCTACTCGGGCTACACGCTGTTCGCGATCCCGTTCGCGTTCGCGGTCGGCGCGCTCATCACGCGGCAGGTCGGCGCGGCCGACTGGATCCGCTCGACGCGCCGCTTCGCCCTTGCCGCCTGGTTCTTCCTCGGCATCGGGATCCTGCTCGGCGCGCGCTGGTCCTACGCCGAGCTTGGCTGGGGCGGCTACTGGGCCTGGGATCCGGTCGAGAACGCGTCGCTGCTGCCGTGGCTCACCGGCACGGCGTTTCTGCACTCGCTGATGCTGCAGGAGAAGCGCGGGATGCTGAAGATCTGGAACGTCTCGCTCGTGCTCGCGACCGGGATCCTGGCGGTGTTGGGGACCTTCCTCGTGCGCTCGGGGATTCTCGACTCGATTCACGCCTTTGGCGCCTCGACGCTCGGCGTCCCGTTCGTGATCCTCATCGGGCTGCTCGTCGCGAGCTCGATCGGCTTGGTCGTCTGGCGACGCGAGGCGCTGCGATCGGAGAACAAGCTGGACTCGCCGCTGTCGCGCGAAGCGATCTTCCTCGCCAACAACCTCGTGCTCGTCGCGATGGCGTTCATCGTGTTCTGGGGCACGTTCTGGCCGTTGATCGCCGAGGCGATCACAGGAACGCGGCGCGCGCTCGGGCCGCCGTGGTTCGATCGCTACACCGTGCCGCTGGCGATCGTGCTCGTGCTCCTGAGCGGCATCGGGCCGGTGATCGCGTGGCGCAGGGCGACGCCCTCCAACGCGCGGCGCAATTTCGTCGTGCCGGGGCTCGTGGCGCTCTGCGCCGGCGCGCTGCTCGCCGCCTTCGGTGCCGCGGACAAGCCGCTGGCGCTCGCGATGTTCGTCTGCGGCGCGTTCGTCGTAGGCAGCGTGGGGCAGGAATTCTGGCGTGGCGTCGGCGTGCGGCGGGCGATGACCGGACAGGGTCCGCTGGGCGCGCTCGTCTCGCTCGTCGCCCGCAACCGGCGCCGCTACGGCGGCTATCTCGTGCACGTCGGGATGGCGGTGCTGTTCATCGGCGTGGCCGCGTCGACCGCGTTCAACGCGGCGCGCGACATCCGCATGGCGCCGGGACAGTCCGTGCGCGTCGGCGGCTACGACTTCACCTACGTCAAGCCGACGTCGGCGATCTCGACGACGAGCGGCGGCGAGCTGGAGAAGATCTCGTTCGGGGCGGTCGTCGACGTGCGGCGCGACGGCACGAAGATCACGACGCTGCGGCCCGAGCGCGGCTACTTCCCGTCGCGCGACCCGTCGCTGGGGCCGATCGGACGCTTCTTCGAAGGC
>JAWVGJ010000087.1:0-132091 GCA_033855115.1 Solirubrobacteraceae bacterium | reverse complement strand
CCGGACGTCTTCAACATCCTCCTGCAGATCCTCGAGGATGGCCGGCTGACGGACTCGCAAGGGCGGACGGTCGACTTCCGCCACGCGATCGTGATCATGACGTCGAACATCGGCGCATCGGAGATCGCGCGCAACACGCCGCTCGGCTTCGCCGTCTCGGACGACGAGACGGGCATCACGTACGACGACATGAAGAACCGGATCATGGGCGAGCTCAAGAAGGTCTTCCGGCCTGAGTTCCTCAACCGGATCGACGACGTCATCGTCTTCCACAAGCTGCAGCGCGACGAGATCAAGCAGATCGTCGACCTGCTCCTGCGCCGCATCCGCGCCTCGATGGCCGACCGCGGGCTCCAGCTCGACCTCACCGACGAGGCCAAGAACCTGCTCGTCGAGAAGGGCTGGGATCCGGCGATGGGCGCACGGCCGTTGCGTCGCGCGATCCAGCGCTACATCGAGGATCCGCTGGCGGACTTCGTCCTGCGCGCGGAGCTCACGCCGGGTGCGACGGTCCTGGTCGAGAAGGCGCCCGACGAAGACGACCGCGAGGTGTCGCTGACGGTCGTCGAACCCAAGAAGGTGCCTGCGGGCGTGGGTGGCGGCGGCGACGACGCTCCCGCCGTCGGCGGCGTCACGCTCGACAAGCCCAGCGCGGAGGAACCGAGCGCCGGCTGACGCCTCTGACCACGGTGTGTCGCCTTTGTGAGCCGAGGGCCTACGAAGACGACACACCGTAGGTCGCCTGCAGCCCCGGATCAGCGATCGAGCGTGCGCCGGGCGACGCCGAGATCCAGGTGCGTCTCCCAGCGTGCGATGAGGCCGTCGCGGACGGTCCACAGGTGTGCCGCGGCCCAGGTCAGCGCGTCCTGGCCGCCGCGCGGCGTCGCGTTGATCGACACGAACGCGAGGACGTGCTCGCGGTCGACGGGCACGAGGGCGTCGACGGTGATGTGCATCGCCTCGTAGCCCTCCTCCCAGCGGGCGACCCACTGGTGCCAGCCCTCGATCCCACACAGCATGGTCTCGTAGGGGCGCAGCGGATCGCAGATGAGCTCGACCGCGGGATCGACGCTGTCGGTCAGGACTGACAGCCCATCGGTGTTCCAATGCTGATAGAGACGGTCAGCGACCTCGGTGGGAGTCGGCACGATCTCAACATACGGATCGCGCGAGAGCCGATAGCCGGGTGTTCGATCGAGTTGCGCTCAGCCGACGCGCAGCCCCACGCCGAAGATCAGGCACGCGGCTGCGGGCGAGAAGTTGGCGTCGCTGCGCGACGAGCCGCTGATGAAGACCGTCCGTTCGCGCGCCTGCAAGACGAGCTGGAAGAGCGAGTCGGCGAGGGTGATGATCGTCACCGGCTGGTTTTTGCCGGCCGTGAACACGATGCCGTCGCGCCCGCTGGCGATGTCGCGGCCGAGCAGTCGCGATACGTTCACTCCGTCGGGATCGAAGCCCGTGAACGTGATGATCGTCTGGGTGGACTCCATGCCCGGCGTCGGATCCTGGTCGCGGCACTGAGCATCGAGGCGGCCGATCTTGGGGATGATCGCCAGCGGCACCGTCCGGCCCCCCTGGTTGTCCTCGACGCGCAGGTACCGCGTCAGCGACGTCGAGGCGCCGCGCATGACGCCGTCGAGGAACCTCGGCGGGATGCGTCCCTCGCCCGGCCCGGCGCCGGCCGTTGCGACGAGCTTGCCGGCAGCGCGCGACAGCGAGGCCTGCGCCCCGACGGCGCTCTTGCCGTCCACCGCTCCGGCGTTGCGCGCGTAGTCGACGGCGGCGATCGCCGTGCCCGAGAGCGCGACGATCAGCGCGATGATCGCGACCACCATCGCTGGTGAGGGCCTTCTCGGGCGCATCCGAACCACCTCCATGCGGCGACCGTGAGCCCCGTACCCACGGTCTGTCAGGCAGCACGGTACCCCGCAATACCGACATCTGCGCCAACGAGCTGTGCATGGAGGGGGCGAACTCGTCGGGGCCGCACCCTAGTCTCAGCGTATGGCTCGGCCGACGACGATCCACGTCTGCTCGCAGTGCGGTCACAGCACGGCCCGCTGGCACGGCCGCTGTCCGGGCTGCCAGGCGTGGAACACGCTGGTGGAGGAGCGCGCTCCCAGCCCGCTCGCGCCCGCCCGCGCCGGCTCGCGCGTCCGCGGCGGGGCCGGCGCCGGCACTCCCGGGCGCCCGGTGAGGCTGGCCGACGTCAGAACGGAGCAGGTCCCCCGCCTGCTGACGCAGATCGGCGAGCTCGACCGCGTGCTGGGAGGCGGTCTCGTGCCCGGCTCGCTCGTGCTGATCGGCGGCTCGCCGGGGATCGGAAAGTCGACGCTGACGAATATGGCGCTCGGCAACCTCGCCGCGGTCGGGCGGCGCACGCTGTACGTGTCGGGGGAGGAGTCGGCGGCCCAGATCCGCCTGCGGGCAGAGCGCCTCACCGCCGCCACCGCCGGCGCGCTCGAGGTCCCCGTCCTCGCGGAGACCGATCTCGACACGATCCTCGCCACGCTGCGCGCAGAGCGTCCGGAGGTCTGCGTCATCGACTCCGTGCAGACGCTCCACGCGGCCGATCTCAGCGGCGCGCCGGGCTCGGTCGGCCAGGTCCGCGAGGTCGCCGGGCGGATCATGCAGGTCGCCAAGGCAGACGGGATCGCCGTGCTGCTCGTCGGCCACGTCACGAAGGAGGGCGCCCTCGCGGGGCCGCGCGTGCTCGAGCACCTCGTGGACTGCGTGCTGCAGTTCGAGGGTGAGCGCGAGCGCACGTACCGCACGCTGCGCGCGCTGAAGAACCGCTTCGGATCGTGCAACGAGGCCGGGGTCTTCGAGATGCGCGGCAGCGGCCTCGTCGAGGTGCTCGATGCCAGCGCGCGCTTCGTCGCCGAGGCGACCGGCAAGCCGGGATCCGTCGTGCTCGCCGCGATGGAAGGCTCGCGGCCGCTGCTCGTCGAGGTGCAGGCGCTCGTCTCACCGTCGGAGCTCGTGCCGCCGCGGCGTGTCGTCAACGGGCTGGACCGCAATCGACTCGCGCTCGTGCTCGCGGTTCTTGGCCGTCATGCGGGTGTCGGCGTCGGCAGCGCCGACGTGTTCGTCAACGTCGTCGGCGGCGTGCGCGTCGACGAGCCGGGCGCTGACCTCGCGATCGCGCTCGCGGTAGCGAGCGCGGCGAGGGGCGTCGCGCTGGGGTCGGCGGCCAGCCGCGGCGGTCCCGTCGCGTGCTTCGGCGAGCTTGGTCTCACCGGCGAGCTGCGCTCGATCGCCCATTCCGACCGTCGCCTGCGCGAGGCCGCGAAGTTCGGCCTGCGCGATGTCGTCTCGCCCGAAACGGCGCCCACGCTGCGGCAGGCGCTGCGGTCGGTGCTGAGGTCGCCGGCGGCCGGCCGCGAAGCCGCATGAGGCTCTGAGCCTGGATCGCCGAGGCTCACCCCGCGAATCCTAAGCACGCGCTAAAATCGCCTGGATGGTCCAAAGAGTCGGGGATGAGTCACATGAGCTCGAGTCACGTCAAGAGCCCCGGCTTGTCAAGGCGCTCGAGATGGTGGCTCCCGGGACCACGCTGCGCGAGGGCATCGACAACATCGTCCATGCGCGCACGGGCGGTCTGATCATCGTCGGCGAGGTTGACGAGCTGAGCTTCCTCTTCTCGGGCGGCATCAAGCTCGAGATCGATTACACGCCCGCGCTCCTCTACCAGATCGCCAAGATGGACGGCGCGATCGTGCTGAACGCCAACGCGACGAGAATCGCGATGGCCAACGTTCAGCTGATGCCCGACCCTACGATCCTCTCGATGGAGACCGGCACGCGCCACCGCACCGCCGAGCGTGTTTCCAAGCAGACCGACGCACTCGTCATCGCGATCTCCCAGCGCCGCGAGGTCGTTTCGCTGTACGTCGACGGCACGAAGTACATCCTCGAGGAGATTCCGGTCGTCCTCGCGAAGGCCAACCAGGCGCTCGCGACGCTCGACAAGTACCGCACGCGCCTCGACCAGGTGTCGACGCGCCTCACGGCCTTGGAGTTCGAGGGCGGCGCCACGCTGCACGACGTGCTGACCGTTCTGCAGCGCTCCGAGCTCGTGACGCGGATGGCCGTGGAGATCGAGCGCTACATCGTCGAGCTCGGTACGGAAGGCCGCCTGATCGAGATGCAGCTCGAGGAGACGATGGTCGGGACGGCCGCCGACAAGTCCGCGCTCGTGCACGACTACCTCGCCGAGAACGTCGACGAGGAGTTCGCCGCCGCGCTGGATCAGATCGGGCGTTTGCCCCATTACGATCTGCTCGATTTCGGTCGACTAGCCGAATTGCTGGGTTACGACCGGAAACTCAACACACTGGACTATCCTGTATCCCCGCGCGGCTTTCGCATCCTCGGGCGCATCCCGAGGTTGCCGAAGCTCGTCGTGGCACAGATCGTGGCCGACTTCGGTGGGCTCGACGAGCTGCTGGCTGCAACCGATGCCGAGCTGGAGACGGTCGGCGGCGTCGGTGAGATTCGAGCGAAGGACATCCGCGAGGGCCTTCGCAGATTGCAGGAGATCAACCTCGTGGACCGTTATCTACAGACCTGATTTCAGGGCGGGGACGTAGCCGTTTGCTGCCGGCCGGGGCCGGCGTTCAAGAACTAGGAGGACATCATTCCCGAAGCCATCGAAGAGCAGCTGCTGGAAGATCTCGCGACCCGGACGGTCGAGAACATCGAGTTCGAGCTCGGTGACAACGTCGTTTATCCGCATCATGGCGCCGGACAAGTCCTCAAGAAGGAGCGGCGCACGATGTTTGGCGAGGAGCGCGAATACCTCACCATCAAGATCCTGCACAACGACATGACGGTCATGGTTCCGTGCGAAAACGCCGGCGTCGCGGGGCTTCGCCGCGTCATCGACGAGGAGACGGTCAAGAAGGTACTCGACGTGCTCGCCGACGACGTGTCGGAGATGCCGAAGAACTGGAACCGCCGCTTCAAGCACAACCGCGACAAGATCAAGACGGGCGACATCTACGAGCTCGCAGAAGTCGTGCGCAACCTCGCGATCCGCGAGCACGAGAAGGGCCTGTCGACCGGCGAGAAGCAGATGTTCACCCGCGCCAAGAAGATCCTTGCCTCCGAGCTGATGTACGCGCTGGACAAGGACGAGGACGAGGCCGAGCAGCATCTCGACGATCTCCTGGCCGACAGCGCCGGCGTGGCGGTGGCCAAGTAGCGATCGCGCTTGTCGTAGCTGCTGGACGTGGCGAACGCCTTGGGTCCGGGGGGCCCAAGGCGTTCGTCACGCTCGGCGGACGTCCGATGCTGGCGTGGAGCATCGACGCGCTACAGGCCGTCGAGGCCGTGACGCAGATTGTCGTAGCGCTGCCGCACGGGGTGTCCGAGGCGCCACCTGGCACGATCGGGGCGCCTGGCGGCGAGCACCGGTCGCAATCCGTGCGAGCCGCGCTGCGGGCCGCGGCCGACGAGGGCGACCCGGTCATCGTGCACGACGCGGCACGGCCGCTCGTGACACCGGCGATCTTCCAGGCCGCACTCGACGAGCTCGCCGCGGGTGGCTGGGACTGCACGATCGCCGCGATGCCTGTCATCGACACGATCAAGCGAGCCGCGGACGGCATCGTCAGCGACACGCTCGACCGCTCGACGCTATGGGTGGTGCAGACGCCACAGATCTTTCGCCGCGCGGCGCTGGAGCGGGCGCTGGACGTGCCGGAGAGCGTCCTGCGGTCCGCGACCGACGATGCATGGCTCGTCGAGCGTCAGGGCGGCAGCGTGCGGATCGTCGCCTCTCCGCACGAGAACTTCAAGGTCACGACGCCTGCTGATCTGCGGGCAGCTGAGCTGGCGCTGCGCGAACGCGCCGGCGTGCACGCGTGAGCTCGATCACGATCGGAATCCAGGACAGCAGCACGACGCCGACGATGATGAGCTCGATGTTCCCCCGCACGAAGCCGACGCGGCCGAGGTAGTAGCCGAGCGTCGTGACGCCGATGCCCCAGCCGATGCCCCCGAGCACGTTGTAGGTCACGAACGTCCGGTAGCGCATCTGCCCGACGCCCGCCATGACGGGCACGAACGTCCGCACGATCGGCACGAAGCGTGCGATCAGGACCGTCCGCGGACCGTAGCGCTCGAAGTACTCGCGCGTCTTGTCGACGTGCGCCCTGCGAACGAGGCGGCCGTCGGGCTTATCGAAGACGGCGGGGCCGGACTTGCGCCCGATCATGTACCCGACCTGGTCGCCGGCGATCGCCGCGATCGGGATCGTCACCAACAGGATCTCCAACGCCGGCAGCTTGCCGGTCGACGACAGCAGGCCCGCCGTGAACAGCAGCGCGTCGCCCGGCAGGAAGAAGCCGACGAGCAGCCCCGACTCGACGAAGACGATCACCAGGATCCCGGCCAGGCCGAACGTCTTGATGAGGAAATCGGGGTCGAGCCACCTCGGGCCAAGGGCCAGGGGGAGCTCCGCCAGGACAGAGAGCACCTTCCTGACAGGCTAACGATCCGCCGTGTGCTGGAATCCAGCGCCTCGATGCTGACCGACTATCACCTGCACCTGCGCCCGGACGACCCGGGCACCGATGCCTCGGAGTACTTCACCGGCGCGAACGTCGACCGGTACCGCGCTGTCGCCGAGGAGCATGGGATCGCCGAGCTCGGCTGTGCGGAGCACATCTACCGGTTCGCCCAGGCGCTGGAGGTCTGGCGGCACCCGCTGTGGCTTCAGACCGCGCGCGACGACCTCGATGCCTACATGGAGTTCATCCGCGGCGAGACCGACCTGAAGCTCGGCATCGAGGCCGACTTCATCGTCGGACGCGAGGACCGGATGGCGACGCTGCTGCAATCGCGCGACTGGGACTTCGTCGTCGGCTCGGTGCATTTCATCGGCGAGCACGCGGTGGATCACGACGAGTACGAGATCTGGGACCACCGCTCGCGGCGCCCTGACGAGCTCTGGCGGCGCTACTTCGTGACGCTCGGCGAGGCGGCCCGGTCGGGGCTCTTCGATGTGCTGGCGCACCCGGACCTGATCAAGGTCTGGGGTGGACGCAGGCCCGTGCCGGAGGGCGACCTGCGGCGCTTCTACGATCTCGCGATGGACGGCATCGCCGAGTCGCAGATCGCGGTCGAGGTGTCGACGGCCGGGCTGCGCAAGCCGGTCGGCGAGCTGTATCCGGCGCCGGCGTTCCTGGAGATGTGCCTCGATGCGGGCTGCCCGGTGGCACTCTCCAGCGATGCCCATGTGCCGGGGGACGTGGGCCGCGGCTACGACGCCGCGCTTGAGCTGCTCGATCGCCTCGGAGTGCACGAGCTCGCCGTCTTCGGTGGCCGCGAGCGGGTGCTGAGGCCGATCGGATGAGCGGTCTCGTCCGGACCGGGTTGGGCTGGGACTCGCATCGCTTCGTCGCCGGACGGCCGCTGATCCTCGGCGGCGTCGCCTTCCCGGAGGCGGAGCTCGGGCTGGACGGGCACTCCGACGCGGACGTCCTGACGCACGCCATCATGGACGCGCTGCTGGGCGCGGCGGGGCTGGGCGACATCGGGGTGCTGTTTCCGGATACAGACGGCGCCTACGAGGGCGCTGACTCGGTGAAGCTGCTGGGCCAGGTGCTGACGGCCGTCGCGGCTGCGGGGTGGCGGGTGGTGAACGTCGACACGACGGTGCTGATGGAACGCCCGCAGGTGGGACCGTTCCGGGACGCGATTCGATTGCGGCTTGCCCAGGCGCTCGGCATCGAGGCCGAAGCGGTGAACGTGAAGGCCTCGACGGGAGAGGGAATGGGCTTCGTGGGGCGGCTGGAGGGGGCGGCGGCGCTGGCAGTGGTGACGGTGGAAGCGCTGGCGGTTGCGCGGGATTAATCCTCCAGCGCAGGCCACCCGCCGGTCAGGAGGTACGCCTAGGCGTAGGCCCGCATCAAATTCGCGCGGGTGATGACGGCCATAAACCAGGCACGGGAGAATGTCGACTTTATGGGCGCACGATGTAGCTGCCCGCGGACAATGCCGATGAGCCCGCGTATGAAGGCGTCGTCATCGGCTGAGCCTGGCACGCCGCTGAGCGGCGCGGACGACGACGCGATCGCGCGCAAGGCGGCGCTCGTCGAGTTCGCGGAGGATCCGATCATCGGCCTCACGCTCGATGGCGTCATCACCGACTGGAACCCCGCCGCCGAGCGGCTGTACGGATACTCGGCGACCGAAGCGCTCGGCGCCTCGATCACCATGCTGCTACCGCCCGAGCGCCGCGGGGAACCCGGCTTCCTGGCGCACCTGCGAGGCGAACAGATCATCCGCCAGGTGCAGACGCAGCGAATGGCCAAGGACGGTCGCCGTATCGACGTGTCGATCTCGATGTCTTTTATCAGAGACAAGGACGGCGCGATCGTCGGCGCGGCCGCCTTCACGCGCGACGTCAGCGCCGGGATCCACGCCGAGGAGCGCCTGCGCCGCAGCGAGGCGCGGCTGGCCGAGGCGCAGCGGGTGGCGATGGTCGGCAGCTGGGAGTGGGAGATCGCCAGCGACACGATCGAGTGGTCCGACGAGCTATGCCGCATCTTCGGCATCGAGCACGGCGTGCATCACAGCTTCGAGACCTTCATGGAGTCCGTCCACCCCGACGATCGCGCGCACGTGCAGAGCCTCGTGCAGGAGGCGTTCCAGGGCGGCAAGCCGTTCTCCTTCGAACATCGGCTGATTCGCTCCGACGGCGTCGAGCGCGCGATGCTCGCGCGTGGGGAAGTGGCGCTGGGCGCGGACGGAAAGCCGGCAAGGATGCTCGGAACGGGGCAGGACATCACCGAGCGCAAGGAGACCGAAGCGGCCCTGGAGGCCACCGAGCGCCACCTCGAGCGCAACCTGCGCCAGCAGACGGCGGTCGCGCAGCTCGGTCGCCAGGCGCTCGAGCGAGAGGATCTGCGAGATCTCGTCGACGACGCCGTCCTCCTGCTGCACGACGTGCTCGATCGCGACGTCGGCGCGACCATCCTGCCGGCTGCGGACGGACGCCGGATCGACGTCGGCACGCGCCACGATGACGCCACGCGCATCGCGATTGGCGCCGATGAGGCTCCGTTCGGCGAGCTGCATGTCGCGCGCTGCCCGACGCTTCGACCCGACGAAGTGCTGTACCTCGAGGTCAGCGCGAACGTCCTGGCCGACGCGATCACTCGCCTGCGCGCCGAGCAGGAGACTCGCCATCGGGCACTGCACGACCCGCTCACCGGCCTGCCCAACCGGGCGCTGTTCGCCGATCGCCTCACGGTCGCGTTGTTGCAGTCCGACCGCCGAGGGATGGTCGCCGTGCTGTTCCTGGACCTCGACCACTTCAAGCTCATCAACGACAGTCGCGGCCACCGTGCCGGTGACGAGTTGCTGCAACGACTCGCGGCGCGCCTGACGACCGTGATGCGACCCGGCGACACGCTCGCGCGCTTTGGCGGAGACGAGTTCTGCATCGTCTGCAGCGGTCTGACCAGCGACGACGAGGCGGTGCGGATAGCGCAGCGCCTGCTCGAGGAGCTCTCGCTGCCGTTCTCACTGACAACCGGCGAGCACTTCGTATCGGCCAGCATCGGAATCTCGCTCGCTGACGGGCCGCGCCGGTCGGCGGAGGATCTCATCCGCGAGGCAGACGCGGCGATGTACCGCGCCAAGGACGAGGGTCGTGGCCGCTTTGAGATCTTCGACGAGGTCATGCGGGCCAACGCCACCCACCGGCTGTGGTTGGACAACGACCTGCGGCGGGCGCTCGAGGAGGACGGGGACGAGCTCGTCGCGCATTACCAGCCGATCGTGTCGATGCCCGACGGAGCGGTCGTCGGCGTCGAGGCGCTTGTACGCTGGGAGCATCCCGAGCGCGGCATGCTGGCGCCGCAGGAGTTCATCTCCGTGGCCGAGGACAGCGGAGCGATCGTTGCCTTGGGCGATCACATGCTGCGCGTCGCCTGCCGTCAGGCGGCGGAGTGGATCGAGGCGATCGATGGCGCCCCGTTCTGGGTCTCGGTCAACCTCGCGCCCCGGCAGGTCGCTCATCCCGGCCTCGGCGATCGCGTCGTCGCGATCCTCGAGGAGACCGGTCTGGACCCGGGTCGGTTGCACCTGGAGATCACCGAGAGCGCACTCTTGGAGGAATCGGAGCTGACGATCCGCAACCTGCTCGACCTCACCGCGATCGGTGTGCAGCTGGTGCTCGACGACTTCGGCACCGGCTACTCGTCGCTCGCCTACCTGCGCCGCTTTCCGATCGCTGCGATCAAGATCGATCGACACTTCATCTCGGGTCTCGACAGCAATCCCGACGACACGACGATCGTCGAGGCGATCCTGCGCATGGCCGCCGGGCTGCGCATGGATGTCGTCGCTGAGGGCGTGGAGACGGCCGGCCAGGCGGCGATCCTGCACGCGATGGGATGTCGCATCGGCCAGGGCTACCTCTGGTCAAAGCCCGTACCCGCGTGCGAGGCAGCTGCGATGATCGGCCTCACGCGGCACATCAGCATGAAGTGAGGTCGCGTTGCGAAGCCCGAAGGCTCACCGTAAGGCTGAGCCTCAGCGCAGGGCTGAGCCTCAGCGCAGGGCCGGCGGGCAGTTCGCCGGGATCCATCCGTAGATGCGCGGGCGTGCCGGGTTGCCGGTGCGGATCGACCAGTAGCGCCAGATCAGCGTGCGGTCGCTGTTCGGGTCACAGGCAGGAAAGGCGTCGACCTTCGCCACCGGGGTGCCGACGCGGACCATGCCGCGCGCAACGCCACCGACGGACACCTGCGTCGTGTTGGAGTTGAAGTACACGACGTTGCCGAAGGCGGGCTTGGCGTCATATTCGGTGACGGTGTTGACGCGTCCGTCCGACAGGCGGGCATGCGCAGTCGCGCCCACACTTGGGTTCTTCAGCGCGAGCACCCCGCCGCGCTCCGGCCCGCTCGGGCCGCAACCGGTGCCACGCTGTCGTGTGAAGGCCTCCGACGCCCGCTGACCGGAGGCAGAGGCGCGGTTCAGCGCCTGCGTGTCGAGAAACGCCTGTGTCCCGCCGGACGGTGCGCGGGCGATGACCTGCACGAGGGTGAAGCGCCGCTGCTGTGCTGTGCTGGCCGCGCAACCGCGCCCGCGCACGCGCACGGAGGTGACGCGGTAGGACGCGTTGTCGGGGCCGAAGACGGTGAACGGCCGCGCGCCCCCGGAGACCAGGCGTCCGAGCGGCTGCCCCAGCGAGTCGAGTAGCGGCCACTCCCGCGCCCCGCCGGCGGCCGGGTTCTCGGCGAGGTCGTCGATCTGCTCGCTGAAGGTGACCTCGGCGCCTCGCAGCGCGCGCCAGGCGGCACGGCTGAGGTCCGGAGTCCCGTGCTTCGCAGTACGGCAGTCGGCGATGTGGTAGCCGGTCGGCGGCGTACACTTGCGGCCCTTGTAGCCGGTCGC
Organism: Solirubrobacteraceae bacterium; assembly: GCA_033855115.1. Taxonomy (GTDB): domain Bacteria; phylum Actinomycetota; class Thermoleophilia; order Solirubrobacterales; family Solirubrobacteraceae; genus CADCVQ01. Next base: position 120,679 of record JAWVGJ010000087.1, on the reverse strand, counting down.
CGCGGACGCTGCGCAGGACCCGGCGCCGACGATGAGGGCGACGACGGCTGTGGCGTGGCGCGGGCGCAAAGTGATCGCCCACGATAGCCCGAGCCGATCGATCCAGGCTCAGGCCCGAGCCGCGGCCCTGCGCGCGGTCGCCCTCGCGCGCGCCTGCTCGTGCTCGGCCTGTCGCTTGAGCTCCGCCAGCGAGCGGCGCAGGTTCTCCCGCACCATCGGCGCTGCGACGTGCTCGGCGATCCAGCCCACGACGCCTGAGCCCGCCACCCCGTAGGACAGTCGCAGCTCGACGCGCGTTCGCCCACCCTCACTCGCCCGCAACCGCCAGCGCCCGCGCTGGTCGATCCCCGTCACCGAGGTCCAGGCGATGTCGCGGGGCTCTTCGTACTCGACCGTCTCCACCAAGCCGCCGACCTCCGCGGAGCCGACCCGCATCAGCGCCCTGTAGCGCGCGCCCATTCCGCGGTCCTGCTCGGAGACCACCTCCCAGCGCGTGACCCCGCTCATGAAATGCAGATAGCGACCAGGGTCGGTGACGAACGACCAGACAAGCTCCGGCGGGACCGCGATGTCGATCTCGGCCGCGATCCGCATGTCAGCCGATGATCGGCAGGCGACGCTCGGCCGCGAGGGCGTCGAGCGTCTCCTGCATCGTTCGCGTCACGTGCTCGTATACCTCGTCGACGTCCGGCTCGGGGCCGAACTGCTCGCGCAGGTGAATCGCGGGCAGCACCTCGATCGTGATCTTCGCGGGCAGCGGGATGTGGCCGAGCATGTCGCCGACGTTCAGGCCCCAGGGCGCGGCCAAGGAGATCGGCAGCGCCTTGAGCCTGAAGAGCCGGTCGAGCATCAGCAGGCGCGACAGGCTCTCGCCGCGGCTGAGAAACAAGGCCGTCTCCTGGCCGCCGACGGCGACGACGCCGACGATCGGGACGTCGTGTTCCAGCGCCAGCCGCACGAAGCCCCGGCGCTCGGCGAACTCGACCCGGTGGCGCTCCCAGGACGGCCGGTGCACCTCGATGTCGCCTCCGGGGTAGACGAGCAGTGCCGCGCCCGAGGACAGCGCTCGCTCGGCGTTCTCCGGCGACGCGGCGACCGTGCCGTACTTGCGCAGGAAGCTCAGACCGGGCATCGATAGCACGAGGTTGTGGGCGAGCTGGTAGAAGCGCCGTTCGACGCCGAAGTACGTGCTGAAGGCCAGCGTGAACACCGCGGTGTCAGGCGTCATGTTGCCGCCCGAATGATTTCCCACGAGCAGCACCGGGCCTTCGTCGGGAATGTTGCCGAGGCCGCGCACCTCGCCGCGAAACCACAGGCTCGCCAGCAGCCACAGCTTGGGCAGGCTCTCGCGGATGTAATCCGGGTCGCGCTCGTCGAGGTCGGCCACCGAAACGCGGCCGCGAATCTGGCCGGCGAGCGCTCGCACGAGGCGCTGCGCCAGCTTGCTCGGTGGCCGCCATTCCGATCCGCCGGCTCGCGGAGCACCGCGAGGTACGCCCTCGAAGTCGCTGGAATGGTGGCCGTTGCGCGACCCCGCGCTCGCGGTCTGCGTGCTCATCGCAAGTCGAGTCTAGGCCCACCGTCCTAGGCAGCCTCATCCGCGCGCTCGCGGTGCTCGGGCAGCGGCCCGAGCGCATCGACGCGACGGAAGAAGCGCTCGAGCAGGGCGCTCGTCTGAGCGGCCCGCTCGACCTGCGGGACGTGGCCGCAGCCGTCCAGCACGATCTGCTCGGCCGACGGCAGCCACCGTGCGACGTGGCGACCGAAGGCCGGCGGGATGATCCTGTCGTGCGAGCCCCAGACGAACAGCGCCGGCGCCTCGAGCGTCGACAGCCGCCCGTAGAAGCCGTTGCGCCCGTACGGCGCGTCAAGGTAGATGTTGCGAGCTGAGGTGAGGAAGGCGATGCGGCCGCCGCCGCTGGAGTAGATGCGCTGGAACTCGTCCACGACGACATCGGCCATGCTCGGGTCGATCGCGTCGCGATCGGCGAACAGCGACCAGAACGTCTCCTCGACCTGCTTGCGCGTGAAGCGATGCGGCAGCAGGCCCAGCTCCGGGCGTATCAACCGCACCAGCGGGTGGTAGGTGCGCTTGACGAACGCCACGGCGGGGCACAGCAGCGCCAGGCCCGCGACGCGCTCGGGGTGGCGCAGGCCCACCTCGATCGCGACGCGCCCGCCCATCGAGTTGCCCGCGATGTGGGCGCGACCTACGCCGAGGGCGTCCATGACCTCGAGCACGGTCCGCGCGAAATAGCGCGCGTTGTACGGTGCGGTGGCCGGCTTGGAGGAGCAGCCGAAGCCGGGCAGATCCAGGGCGTGCACGCGGTACGTAGGCGACAGCGCGGCCGCGGTGTCGAAGAACGAGCTCTTCGCGCCGCCGAGGCCATGGATGAGCAGGACGTCAGGCCCGGAGCCCATCGTCAACGTCGAGACGCGGCGGCCCGGCAGCCGCACCTCGTGGACGCGCAGCAGCGGCTCTCGCCCGTTCTCCAGGCGGAACATCCCCTCGAAGGCGACGGCCAGGTCGAGGTTGCCGCGCGCGTAGAGCCGCCGCTGGCCGAAGGCCTCGATGCCCGACAGCTCGCCGCGACGCAGCGCGATCCACGTCGAGGCGTCGGTCCCGATGATGACGTCGGGTTTTCGGCTGGTCGCACCCTTGCGCGCGCGAGCCAGGTGGGTCGTGCAGCGCACCTCCCAGGTGTGACCGACGTCGCCGAGCACGATCCGCCATGTCGCGTCGAAGCCCGGCTCCGCGCCGAGATAGCGCTCCGCAAGTGAGCGAAAACCTGCCTCGACCGCTGACAGGCGGTCTGCCCTGGAGCTGTTCATATGCCTGATGAAACCTACTCTTGGGAGCGCTTGGAGATACGTATGAGATACACGACCCGTGCCATCGAAGCGCAGCGATGCTGGGCCTCGATAGGGTCAGCCAATGCCCACGATTCGCCTGCACGACACCCGCTCGGGGACGCTGCGCGAGCTTGAGCCCAGCCCTGACGGTCATGTCGGCATCTACGTCTGCGGGCCGACGGTCTACGGACGCGTACACGTTGGAAACGCTCGCCCGTTCGTCGTCTTCTCGTTGCTCAAACGCTATCTCGAGCACGAGGGCCACAAGGTCACGTTCGTCAGCAACATCACCGATGTCAACGACAAGATCTACGACGCCGCACGGCCGCTGGGCAAGCCGAGCGTCGACCTCGCCGACGAGATGACGGCGCATTACAAGGCCGACACGGACGGGCTCGGCCTCGGCCGGCCCGATGCCGAGCCGCTGGCGTCCGAGACGATCGAGGCGATCGTCGCACTGATCGGCGTGCTGATCGAGCGCGGACATGCCTATGCGGTCGACGGCGACGTGTACTTTCGTGTCCGATCGGACCCCGGTTACGGGTCGCTCAGCCGCAGGGCGATCGACGACATGAACCAGGGCGAGGGGGTCGAGGGCGCCGACCTCAAGGAGGACCCGCTCGACTTCGCGCTGTGGAAGGGCCACAAGGAAGGCGAGGACAGCGTCTGGTTCGCGCCCTGGGGCCGTGGCCGGCCCGGCTGGCACATCGAGTGCTCGGCGATGGCCGAGGAGATGCTCGGGGTGGGCTTTCAGATCCACGGCGGCGGCAACGACCTCGTCTTTCCCCACCACGAGAACGAGGCGGCGCAGACCCGCGCGGCCCGGGGAACGGAGCTGACCCAGATCTGGATGCACAACGGCATGCTCCAGTTCGGCGACGAGAAGATGGCCAAGAGCGTCGGCAACGTCGCACTCCTGCACGACGTACTCGAAGACGCCGGCCGCAACGCGCTGATCATGCTCTTCGCGGGCGCGCACTACCGCCAGCCGATGGCGTTCGACGACATGCGCTTGATGGAGGCACTCGCGCGCGTGGCCCGGGTGCGCGACGCCGCCCGCGGGCTCGTCGACGGCGACTCGCCGGCGGGCATGCGCCACCTGCGCGACGCCTTCTTCGACGCGCTTGCCGAGGATTTCAACACCGCGCAGGCGCTGGGGGCGATGTTTGAGTGGATTCGCGAGGCCAACCGCTCCGACGAGCCGGTCGGACGAGCCGATCTCGCCGAGATGCTCTCGGTGCTCGCACTGGAGAATCTCGCCGCGCACGGCAGCGAGGCCGGCGCCGAGGAGCAGGAGCTGCTCGAGGAGCGCCAGGCCGCGCGCGCGGCCGGCAACTATGCCGACGCCGACCGCCTGCGCGAGGACTTGCGCCACCGCGGGTGGGAAGTCCGCGACGGGCCCGACGGGCCGGAGCTCATCAGGCTCGAAGGGTGATCCTCTACGGACGCAACCCGGTGCGCGAGGCGCTGCGGGCCGGGCGCCGGAGGATCGAGACCCTGTGGGCCACCGAGCGCGCGGCGCGCGAACCCTGGCTGCGTGACGCGCAGCCGCGGATCGTCAGCGCCGAGGAGGTCGAGCGCCGCGCCGGCTCGCCCGACCACCAGGGCGTCGCCGCCGAGGCCGGCGGCTATCCGTACGTCAATGCGGCCGAGCTGCTGGCGATCCCGGAACACTTCATCGTCGCGCTCGACGAACTGCAGGACCCCCAGAACCTCGGCGCGATCGCTCGCAGCGCCGAGTGCGCGGGGGCGACGGGACTCGTCATCTGCGAGCGCCGCGCGGCGGCCGTCACGCCGGCCGTCGCGAAGGCGTCGGCGGGAGCCGTCGAGCACCTGCGGATCGCGCGCGTGCGCAATATGGCCGACTTTCTTGCCGCGGCCAAGGAGGCCGGGGCGTGGTGCTACGGCGCTGCCGCCGACGCCACGACGGCGTACGACGAACCCGACTACAGCGGCGGGGTCGTGCTCGTTCTCGGAGGCGAGGCGACAGGGATCCGTCCGAGGGTCGCGAAATCATGTGACGCGCTCGTCGCGCTCCCATTGCGGGGGCGCATCGAGTCGCTGAACGCCAGTGCTGCGGCAGCCGTGCTCATGTACGGGATCTTGCAGCGGCGGCGCGCAGCTTGACAGCGCTTCATAACACCGGATAGTTTGCCAGCACGTCAGGGTGAACCTGAGGTACAGCATCGGATCTCTTCATTGCAGTTGGCGCCCTGGGAGGGGACCGCCGCTGAGCACATCCGGCCGTCGTGAGGTCGGGAAAGGACTGCTCGTGGCCAGAATCTCCCAGAAGGCTCAGTCTCAGGTTCAGATCGATGATTACTTCCTCATCGCGCTGGCCAAGAGCGGCGACCGCACCGCCTACGACCGCATCGTCCGGCGGTATTACGGATTCGTGCGGCTGAAGGCTTCGTCGTACTTCCTGGCCGGCGGAGACGCCGACGATCTCGTGCAGGAGGGTCTAGTGGGGCTGTACAAGGCGGTTCGCGACTACCGGACGGACCGCGAGTCGTCGTTTCGCAACTTCGCGGAACTCTGCATCACGCGCCAGATCATCACCGCGGTCAAGACGGCCACCCGCAACAAGCATGCCCCGCTGAACCAGTACGTCTCCTTCTCCGCCACGCCGGCGGGCGCCGCCAGCGACGGCGAGCCGACGCTGGAGGACGTCATCCCCGGCTCGACCGTCCATGACCCGGTTAACCAGGTCATCTCCAGCGAGGAGCTGCATTCGCTCGTGGGCTGCCTCTCGACCGCGCTGTCGGAGCTCGAGTCGCGCGTGCTGGCGCTCTACCTCGACGGCCGACCCTACGAAGAGGTGGCGACGCGCCTGGGCTGCGACGCGAAGACCGTCGACAACGCGCTGCAGCGCGTGAAGCGAAAGGTGGGGACGCATCTCAACGGGCGCGCGGTGTTGAACTGACGCGCGGCGCGTCGCTCGAGCGGGGCCGCGACTCAGTCGGCCTATAGCATCGAGCTGTGACCACGCTCGGCATCGTCCTGATCGCGATCGGCGCGCTCATCGTCCTGATGACCGCCGGCGGCTGGGTCGCGGCGACGCGGCGGGCCCGTGCCAGCGAGGAGGCGCTGCTGCGCGAGCTCGAAACAGCGCAGCGCGCGCTCTCCCAGGCGCAAGCACTCGACCGCGGCTGGGACCGCACGGTCATGGATGCCGCAGCACTCGACGCCGCCGCGCGACGCTTGGGCGACGGCGCGTTCTCGCAACCGCAGCTCGTGCAGGTCATCGACAAGCCCGGCACTGAAGAGGATCAAGCCGTCTACCGGGTCCTAACCGGCGACGGTGAGGAGCACCGGATCACACTTGGGCGCTCCGGCGACGTCTGGCGTCCCGCGTAGGGAACCCGCGTCGACACAGCGCGACAGTGCGATCAGCTGATCTTCTTCAGGTCCACGACGAAGATCAGCGTCTCGTTCGGTGCGATGCCCTGGTTGCCGGCCGGGCCATAGCCGAGGTCCGACGGGATGACGAGCAGGCGCCGGCCACCCTTCTTCATGTCGACGACGCCCTGATCCCAGCCGGCGATGACGCGTCCGGCGCCGAGCGGGAACGTGAACGGTTTGCCGCTGTCCCAGGAGGCGTCGAATTGCTGGCCCGTCGAGTAGGTCACGCCGACGTAGTCGACCGTCACCGTGTCGCCCGCCCTCGCGCCCCTGCCCTTGCCCTTGACGATGTCCTGGACGACGAGAGCCGTCGGCGGGTCGCCGGTTGGCTTGGGGATCGCGGGCTTGATGCTGCGGTCCTTTGAGATGTTGTAGGTCGCCGTCGCCGCAGGCTTCGTCGTGGTGGTCGTGGTGGTCGTCTCCGGTGTCGCGGCCGTCGTCTCGGTGGTCGCCGACGGCGGTGTCGGGGACGCCGAGTCGCTCTTCTTGGCCTCGCCGCAGGCGCCGGTGCCCAGGGCGGCGGCGACGAGCAGCGCGATCGTGCTCTTGCGTGCGGGCAAGGGCTAGCCCACCTTGACGAGGTCGACGACGAAGATCAGCGTCTCGTTGGGCTTGATCGGCCCGGTGCCGCGCGAGCCGTAGCCGAGCGACGGCGGGATGACGAGCGTGCGGCGGCCGCCCTCGCGCATGCCCGCGACGCCGAAGTCCCAGCCCTGGATGACGCGCTTGGCGCCGAGCGGGAAGTCAAACGGCTGACCGCGGTCCCACGAGGAGTCGAACTGCTTGCCGCTCGAGAACGACACGCCGACGTAGTGGACCGTGACGTGGTCGCCGCTCTTGGCGGCCGTGCCCTCGCCGACCACGACGTCGCTGGTGACGAGTTCGTCCGGCGGCGAGCCGGTGGGCGTCGGGACCTCGGGCTTGGAGTCGAGGTCGTCGGAGATTTGGAGTGGCTCGGGAGCGTCGCTCATGAGCCAGAAAGAAACTCTGGGGACGTGGTCATGCCCTACAGCCTATGTATTGCCGTCAGAGTGAGCGCGCCCGTCGGCGAGCGGGCGGATCGCCCGCATCGGCGCTCCCGCATAGAGAAACCCGGCTGGGTAGTCGCCGGCGCGCACGACGCTCGCCCCCGCGACGATGCAGTTCGGTCCCACCGACGCGCCGCGCAGGACGAGCGAGTTCGTCCCGATGAACGTGTTCGCGCCGATCTTCACCGGGCTCACCGCCACCGGCTGATCGACGACCGGGGCCTCGCTGCCGTCGTGGCGGTGATCGGAGTCGAACATGCTCGTGCGCTCGCCGACGGTGACGTGGTCGCAGCACTGCACCAGCGCCACCGCGTGCAGCGCGACCTGGCTGCCGAACTGCACATGCTCGCCCAGAACGATCTGGCCACCACGCATCACGTCGAGCAGGCCGTAGTCGCGGATCGTCGCGTCGCGGCCGAGGCGGATCGCGCCGCCGCGCAACTGCAGGCGCTCGCCGGCGCGGAACGCCGCCTGGTCGCCGAGCTCGAGGACGTTCTCCGTTTGCGCCCAGATCTCGAGGATGAGCCCGCGGCCGAGGTGCGCGTCGCGGCCCAGGCGGATCGTCAGCGTTCCCGGCGTATCGCCGTAGGGATAGACCTCGACGAGCGGCAGCGCGTAGAAGTGAGCGCCGAAGGGCGCCTCGACGACGAGCCGGCCGCCGGCGCGGCGCAAGCGCGCATCCAGCCGCCGCGCCCAGAGCTCGAAGCGCGCCCGCTCGACGCCGAGCCGCAGCGTGCGAGCGGTCGAACGGACCCGACTCATCTGGTCGTCCTTCACTAGACCGCCGCCGACGGGGCGGGTTTCCGGTCCGGCTCGTGCTCGGGCGCAGCTTCTTCCTTCGCCGAATCGGTCGTCGGGCGCAGGCCCGGCGCCCAGGGCAGCCGTCGCTCCAGAAACGGCCGCTCGACGAACCTCCACGACAGCGCCGCGAGGACGACCGTCAGCGGGAAGCCGACGACGACCATCAGCGCGAACAGCGGGGCGGTGCCGATATCGCTGCCGAAGAGGTTGATGACCTCGAAGAGCACCCAGATATGCAGCAGATAGAAGGCATAGGATCGCTCGCCCATCCAGTTGCACCAGCGGTTGTCGAGCCAGCGCGGCGCGCGGTCGCCGCCAAGCTGCAGGGCGATGAGTGCCGCGACGAGGGCCGCGCCGAACAGCGCCGACATCGTCGAGCGGCGCCCGAGCGCGTGGTGGATCGCCGTCGTTTGCACGTTGAAGTCCCAGTGCGCGTAGAGCACCCATGCGCACAGCGCAACGCCGCCCAGCGCCCACGCGACGCGCCGTGCGCGCTTGCGCCGCCCGCGAAACCAGGGGACCGCGAAGGGCTCGAGGACCGCCAGCGCGACGCCGGGCAGGAACGCGTAGATGATGAGCGGTGGGCTGGCGAGGGTCGCGAGCGTGTTGTCGTTGTGCTGGCGCAGGTAGACGCTCGTGAGGAACACCACGCCGATGAAGGTCAGGATGCCGGTTGCGCGCGCGCGCGGCGTCTTCAGCGGCGAGCCGAGCCGGTAGGCGATCGCTGCCGCGATCGGGATGAGCGCGTAGAACGCGACCTCGACGTCGAGCGACCATGCCTGCCCGATCGGGAGCGTCGCAGACCCGCCCGTGTAGCTCTGCGTGAACGTGAAGATCGAGAGCACCTGCCACCAGGTCGACTGCGGCGCGGTGCCGGACGGGTTGTCGGGCGTCGGGCTGATCGCGCCGTCGAGGCCGAGGCGCAGCAGCACGAGCGCGGCGATGACATAGAAGGCCGGGACGATTCGCAGCACGCGGTTGCGCGTGAAGCGCCGAACCGAGGGGCGCTTGGTGTTCAGGACGTAGGAGCGCAGGAACGGCCGCGCGATGAGGTAGCCGGAGAGCACGAAGAACGTCGCCAGCGCGAGGTCGAAGCGCCCGATGACCTGCTTGAACCAGCCGTAGTTCTCCAGGCCGGAGCCGGGGTCCGAGTTGACTGCGACATGAGCCAGGAAGACCATCGTCATCGCGATGCCGCGAATGCCGTCCCCACCGAGCAGCGTGCCGATCAGTCCGTCGCCGAGCTGGTGTTCCCGCGGCTCGTCGGCCGTGACCGTCGTCGTGTCGCTCATCTGCGAGGGAAGCCTGCCACAAGCGCCAGACCCGGGTCCGCGCTCGGGCGGCAGACCGCGCTAGCCTGACGCCGAAACGGCTCGCGCCCGCCTAGCTCAATTGGCAGAGCACTTGATTTGTAATCAAGAGGTTGCCGGTTCGATTCCGGCGGCGGGCTCTTGGAGAGAAAGCCTGCAAATCGGGATTACGAGGCGGCTACGAGGCACGTGGGTTGATGGTGAGCAGCGCAAACGAGTGCATTCCGTGCGGTTAGACGATGACGCCGTCGTGCACGCGTACAAGCACCTGTCGACACGCCGCTACTGTCACCTGGCAGAAGACGGCCGCGCGTTCTTCACACACCTGCGGGTGACTAGCGTGAGGTGACCCGGCGACGGGCGCTCGTGGTCCGCCGTGTCCTAGCTAACCTAGCTAACTGCTGGTACGATGGTCGCCCATGACGCAGATCGGGATGCACGAAGCGAAGACCAGGCTGTCGCAGCTCGTCGAGCGTGCCGAGGCCGGCGAGGACATCGTCATCGCCCGCAACGGCAAACCCGTCGCGCGTCTGGTGCCGGTTTCCAGCACGAGCTCGCTCGCGGCTGTCTTCGGCGCGCTACGTGGTCGTATCACGTTCGCCGACGACTTCGATGAGTTGCCCGACGACGTCGCCGAGGCATTCGGCGCTCGTTGAAGCTGCTGCTCGACACGCATGCCGCGCTGTGGTTTCTCGGTGGCGACGAACGCCTGGGCGAGAACGCGAGGCGCCATCTCACTGACGGCAGCAATCTGGTCCTCCTCAGCGCGGCCGTCGTCTGGGAGGTCGCGATCAAGCGCTCCTTGGGCAGGCTTGCCGTGCCGGAGGAATACCTCTCGCTGCTGCTCGGCGCGGGCGTCCAGACGCTCGCAATCAGCGCCCAGCACGCCGCCGCCGTCGAAGACCTGCCACCGCACCACCGCGACCCGTTTGATCGCATGCTCGTCGCCCAGGCAGCCATCGAAGGTGCCGCGCTCGTGTCGTGCGATGGGGCATTGCGCCCGTACGGCGTCGCGCTCATCTGGTAGCCCACGCGCGTCGTCGCGACCTCCGCGGTCGTCGGGCAGTTCGCGAAACGGCTCCCGGACGAGCCCCGCGCGGCCGAGTGCAGCGCGGCCCGCCGCAACGTCGCGACCAGCCGTAGCCGGCTATGGCGGATTTGTAACCAAGAGGTTGCCGGTTCGATTCCGGCGGCGGGCTCTTGGAAACGCCTGCAGTACCGGCACTATCGACGGAGCTTGACACGCCCGAATCGATCAAGCCGGCCGCTCTTTATTCTTGACTAAGGTCTAGCGGCGCAGCCCGGTGGCGCGCATACACTCGGCCGGCGCCGTCGGGTCTCGCACCGCTTCTCTCGCCTCGCGCGCGGCCAGCCAACAGGGAGCGGGATCACAGACGCCATGACTACGTGGGGAATAGTCACGGCAGACAGTTGGGCCTGCCGAATGGCAAGTCAAAGGTTACCGAAAGCAAACCCTACGAGAGGTAGGGCGTGCACAACCAGGGGGCCTCATCGGGGCCGCTGATTTCCCAAGGAAGGGAACAACATGGAACACCGTCGTCTTCTCATCATCGTGGCGACTGCCGCCGCACTGGTGATACCGGCGGGCGCCGCGCAGGCGTCCGACAGTTCGTTCGTATCGGCGAACGCCAAGGTCAAGGTTCAGGTCGCGAAGGCCCACAAGGCCGTCGCCAGGCTCAAGGTCGCAGTCTGGCGCAAGGACGGCGTCGTCGCCGCGCTGCAACTGAAGATCGCCCGGCACGAGATTGCCGCCGCTTCACTCGAGGCGCGGCGGATGAACCACAGGTCCACCAGCAAGGGCGACAGCGCCATCGCTGCCGCGGCGCTCATCGAGGTCGCGACGGAGTACGAGGATCTCCTCGAGACGATCACCGATCTCGTCGACGAGATCACGGGCCCGGTGCAGGAGCTCCTCGGCGAGGCGATCCTGCCCACCATCGCCGGGCACGACGGCGTCCTCGACTCGCTCGTGGACATCCTCGACGAGGTGCCGGACACCGTCCAGGAGACGCTCGCCACGGTCCTCACCGCGCTGTCGCTCGATGACGCGACAGAGCTCCTCAACCTCAACGAGGCACTGAAGGGCGGCGACCTGCCGGAGAACGTCCTCTCGTTGGTCACGGACGGCCTCGAGGCCGCGACGGAGAGCCTTGACGAGCTCTTCGACACGGTGCAGGACATCGTGGAGTTCCTGCCGAAGCCGATTCAGAAGCCGATCAAGGAGATCCTCGACCTCGTCGACGACACCACGGAGCAGCTGACGCCGGAAGTGCTCGAGACGGTGACCGAGCTGATCGACTCGATTCTCGACACGGTGCCGATCCTCGGCGACGACTCGCTCGCCATCGACGATCTGCTTGGCGGCGACCTGCTGGGTGAGCTCCTCGGCGGCGACCTGCTCCAGGGCATCCTCGGCGACGACAACGGCGACGGTGGCCTGCTCGGCATCAGCGAGCTGATCGACGAGCTGCTGGGCGGCGTGCTGGGCGACGGCGGTCACGGCCACGGCGACAGCGGCCTGCTGGGCGGCGTGCTGGGCGGCGACGGTCACGGCGACGGCGGCCTGCTGGGCGGCCTGCTGGGCGGCGACGGTCACGGTCACGGCGACAGCGGCCTGCTGGGCGGCGTGCTGGGCGGCGACGACGGCATCATCGAGTCCGTCACCGAGCTCGTCGACAACCTGCTGGAGGGCATCCTCTAGGCCGTCGGAGAGTCAACATCACGAGTAGTACAGAAGAACGCAGGGCGGAGGCAATGCCTCCGCCCTGCTGTCGTTCTGGATGCGGCTCAGCGCACGCGGATCGTCACGCTGCGCGCACGCAGCGCGCTGTTCTCCGCCAAGCGCGCCGAGACGCGTACGCGTGTCCGGCGCGGCACTCGCAGCTGGACGACCGTGCGAGCCACGCACGTGCGCGCGACCGCCGCTCGCCGCCTGTACACACGGCCGCGTGCGCGGATGGTGAAGCTCACCCGGCCGCTACATGGTTGCGGACTCAAGCGAGCGCGGAGCACGATCCGGGAGAAGCCGCGGCTGCGGCGCGACGAGACAGCGATCCGCAGGCGCGGCTGCGCGACCACCACACTCGACCCGGCGGTGCGCTCCGAGCGGCCCGCGTCGACGAGCGGCAGCGAGGCATCGACGCGATGCAGCCGGACGCTGCCGATCGAGCGCTGGAGCGCGTATACGGTCGTGCCCGGAGTCAGCTGCAGGCGGTAGTCCGAGCCCGCACCGCCGCGGACCGCGATCGGCTCCAGCGGCCGCTCGATCGTGTGCGGCCGGCCGTCGAGCAGGACGGGAATCGGCGTGACCTGGGGGCCGATCACGCGCTGGTTCGCCGCGTCGAGCACCTGCGCGTACAGGAACGTGCGCGCGGGCAGGGCCGTGCCGCGGTATGCCAGCCTGACCTGTGGCTCGCCGACGATGTCGCTGCCTTCGGCGGGTGGCGGGAAGCGGACGTTGACGGCATTGATCGCGGGCGTAGCGAATCGGAGCAGGCCCGAGTTGACGCTGTCGATCGGCGTGATGACCAGCAGTCCCGCGCCCGACGTCTCGAGCGCTCCAGCGGAGGCCAGCGGGTAGTCGGGACCCGAGCGCCAGAAGCCGTCGTCGGCGACCCACTCGAATGGCGCGCCGGTGTCGGCCGTCGCGTCGCGCTTGAGCCAGCGATCGAACCAAGCCAGTTCGGTGTTGGCGACGCGGCGCGTGTCGTGTACCGGCGTCGGGCAGCCACTGTGCCCACCGCAGTACCAGAGCATCTTCACGGGCACTCCGCCGTCGCGCAGCGCCGTGTAGTTCTCGATCGCCTCGCTGGGCGGGAACAGCGCGTCAGAGGTGCCCTGGACGATCAGCGTCGGAGCTTTGATGTGCTCGAGCAGCCCGCTCGGGCCGCGATCGGCGAGCCATTGCCGGCTCGCAGCGGAGACCGAGCCGCCCACGATGCCCTCCAAGCACAAGCGCTTGAGCTCGGCGGCCGTGCCGCCGATCTGCAGGCCGGCAGGGCCGAACAGCAGGCCGCCGGTCAGCGACGCCACCTCGCCTCCCGCGCAGATCTCGGTCAGCCATCCGCCCTTCAGCGCGCCGTCCTTGACGAAGCTCGTCACGAGCGAGTGCCAGCCGGCCTGCGGAGCGATCGCGTCGATCCGCGGATCGATCGCCGCGCTGACGAGCTGGATGCCGGCGCCGTAGCTGAAGCCCGACATGCCGACGCGCGGATCACCGCTCGCATCGAGCAGCGCCTCGGGCTGGCCGGCGACGAAGTCGACCAGCGCCTGCACGTCGCGGCCCTCGAATGCCGGCGAGTCGAACATGACGATCCCGCCGGAGCCGCCAAGGCCACGCGGATCCCAGGTCAGGACGTTGTAGCCCTCGCGACGCCATGTCGCACTGCCGACTGCGTCGCTCGTATCCTTTGCCGGGCTGGTGTTGCCCGCCCCGCCGTATCCCGGTCCGGCAAGCACGGTCGGAGCGCGGTCGCCGGCGGTCAGCCCGTCCGCGGGGTAGTAGTGAGCCACGATCGGAGTGCCGTCGAACGACGTCACGACGACGTCGCGGGCGACCGCCGTCGAAGAGCACACAAGCGCGAGCGCACATGCGCACGCCCCCGACGCGATTGCGGTCCGCCTTCCCACGTCGGCCTACCGTACCTGGGCCTGTCAAGCGCCGGCGCAGATGGCGCGGCGGCGGGGTCAGCCGGGGGCGCCGGCGTGCTCGAGCTTGCCGTGCCCGTTGCTGGAGACGATGTGCTCGTAGCTCGGGATCTCGTCGTCGGGCGGTGCGTTCAGACGCCGCTCGAGCTCGCCCATGACGATGCCGAAGAGCAGGTGGCGCCACGTCGCCTGGGCGAACGCACGCCAGCTGCCGGCGAGCTTGGGCAGCTCGTCACGAGCGGGATGCATCCGATCCACGGCCAGCGTCAACGGCCAGCTCGTGAGGTGCTCGGTCAGCGCCACGATCGGTCCGCGGCTCCACGAGGGCAGCGGCAGTCGTGGCGCGACGCTGGCGTAGGCGGCACCGATGAGCGCGCCGTTGCCGAGGTGCATGACGATGCCGACCACCGGCCAGGCGGCGCCGCGGGTGATCGCCTTGCCCAGCAGCTCCGTGTCGTCGTAACTGAATCCGAAGGCCAGCTTGTCCAGCGGCTGCTGTGCGGCCCACACCCCTGCGGCCACCGCACCGGCGACGGCTCCGCGGAAGGTCTTGGCGCGATCGATCACCATGGAACGTCACGCACTGTAACGCCCGCAACAAAGGTGGGTATCGGAGGCATGGATCGCAGCCGTCTGCTCGCGCGCGCCCTCGGCCCCGGCGTGAACCCGCTCATCTACCTCATCTCGCGAGCGGTGCTACAGCCGTTCTTCCATGCCTACTTCCGGATGCAGCGGATCGGCCGCGAGCACATCCCCGCGCAGGGACCGGTCATCATCGCCGCCAATCACCGGTCGTTCCTCGACCCGTTCGTCATCGGCATGATGCTGCGCCGCCCGCTGTACTTCGTGGCCAAGAGCGAGCTGTTCTCAAACCCGATCGTCGCCTGGTGGCTGAGCTCGCTCGGCGCGTTCCCCGTCGACCGCGGTAACGGCGACAAGGATGCGATGGACACCGCCCGGCGCATCCTCGAGCGCGGCGACTGCGTCGTGATCTTCCCCGAAGGGACCCGCACCCGTCCGGGCCCGCTCGGGGCGCCCAAGCGCGGTGTCGGTCGATTGGCGCTCCAGACCGGAGCGCCCGTCGTCCCGATCGCGCTGCTCGGCACCGAGGCCGTGCGCCGCGGCTGGCGCATCCGCCCGCACAGGATCCACATCCGCGCCGGGCGCCCGTTGCGCTTCCCGCGCGTGGAGGACCCCTCGCCGCAGCTGGCGCGCACGGTGACCAGCCGCGTGTGGCCCTGCGTGGAGCTGCAATGGGAATGGCTCGGAGGCACCCCTCCGCTGCGCCGCGCCGCGATCGTCGGCGCGGGCTCGTGGGGCACCGGCCTCGCCGTCGCCCTCGCCCGCGCGGGGCTCGAGGTCGAGCTGGGCTGTCGCACCGAGGAACAGGCGGCCACACTCGCGCGCTCGCGCGTTAACGACCATTACCTACCGGGCGTGGAGCTTCCCGACGGCGTCAGCGTGGTTCGCGCCAGCCGGCTCGCGCTCGACCGCGCCGACCTCGTCTGCTTCGCCGTCGCAGCGTCCGCATTGCCGGCCGCCGTCGCCGCGCATGCCGAGCAGATCTGCCCGAGCAGCGGCGTCCTCGTCCTGTCCAAGGGACTTGTAGCGCCGCGCGGGATGCTGCCGAGCGCGTACGTCTCCGAGCGCGTCGACGCGCGGGCCGTCGGCTGCGTCGGCGGACCCGGCCACTCCGCCGAAGCCGTCGACTGCGGCGCGGCGCTCGTCGTCGGGTCGGCGGACGAGGTCTTCGCCACGCAGATCGTTCGCGTGCTCCAGGAGGCTGGGTTCGACGCGACGAGCACGGCCGACGTCGCCGGAGTCGAGCTCGCGGGCACGGCCAAGAACGCCGCCGCACTGGCCGCAGCCGCTGCCGGGGTCCGCGGCCCCAACGCCGCGGGCGCGGCCGCGGGCAAGGTCTTCGCCGAGGTCGACGAGTTCGCGCGCCGTCGCGGCGGGCGCCCGGAGACGTTTGCAGGGCTGGCCGGTGCCGGCGACCTGGTCGCGACCGTCGTCGCGGTCGGCAGTCGCAACCGCCGCGCCGGCGAGATGCTCGGCCATGGCGTTCCGGCGGCCATGATCGGCGCCGAGCTCGGCCAGTCCAGCGAGGCGCTCGACGGCGTCGGCTTGCTCGCGCAGACGCTGCGTCGCGAAGGCGTCCCGTCGCCGACGCTCGACCGGTTGGCCGCGCTCGTCGACGGCACGATCGACGCGCAATCCTTCACAGCCGCCGTCACCGCGCCCGGCGGCCGCTACCCGCATTCCAAGCCCGCTCCCGAGACGGTGCTGGCCGCCGCCGATCGGAGCGCACGGCCTGGGTAGGGTCCTATGCGTGGATCCACGGGACAAGGCGAAGCTCGACAGGGCGTTCACGGAGCTCTACCGCGCCCACCTGCGCGACGTCTACTCCTACGCCTACTACCGCGTCGGCAACCATCACGACGCCGAGGACCTCACCGAGCAGACGTTCCTGCAGGCCTACCGCCACTTCGAGCGCGCGCAGGAGGAGTCCGATGGCCGGCCGTTGCGCCCGTGGCTCATCCGCATAGCGCACAACCTTGCCGCCAACCTCTACCGCGACCGCTCGCGCCGGCCACAGACGTCGATCGACGACACGACGATGCTCAGCGCGGTGCACACGACCGAGGATCTCGTGGAGGGACGCGATGAGCTGGCGCGGATCATCGAGGGCATCCACCAGCTTCCCGACGAACGTCGCGAAGCGCTCATCATGCGCTTTGCCCTCGGCATGGACAACCGCGAGATCGCGCGCGCGATGGGGAAGACTGACGGGGCCACGAAGGTGCTCCTGCACCGCGCCATCAAGCAGCTCGAGGGGATCGTGACGCCGGCATGACAGCGCGTCATCGCTCGACGACCACCTGCATGAACTCAAAAGGTCGGTCCTCGCGATGAGCGAAGCCGCGCGCTTTGACATCGAGCAGATGCTGCGGCTGGCGCTGACGCCGGTAGAGCCGCCCGAGGATCTCAGGACGCGCGTCGAGTCCACGCTGCAGGAGCTCACCGACGCCGCCGTCGACGAGCTCGACGGCTGGGAGCTCGGTGCCATGCGCGACCCCCGCAACTGGGTCCGGCCGGTCGTGGCGACCGCAGTCGGCGCGACCGCTGGCACGGCGCTCGTGGTCCTGCGCGTGCGCCAGCAGCGCAAAAAGAACGCCGCCGCGGCGCACAGCCCGCTCGATCTCGCCCAGCGCACGCTGCGCGCCGCTGTCGGCGAAGCGCGCAAGTTGGCTCGTTTGGACTGATCCGGACCGCGCGGGACGGCGTAGGTTCCGTGACATGGCTCTACTGCGCAAGACCGCCGACCCCGGGCCGACCGAGCTTCGCGATCTCGCCGACGAGGATCTCATGCAGCTTGTGCGGCGTGGCGAGGCACAGGCGTTCGAGGTGGTCTACGAGCGTCATTCCAGCGCCGCCTTCTCGCTCGCCTATCGCATGTGCGGCTCGCGGGCCGCAGCCGAGGATGTCGTGCAAGAGGCGTTCCTCTCGCTGTGGCGCAGCGGAACCCGCTACGACCGCGCCCGCGGCTCGGTCCGCACGTGGATGCTCGGAATCGTCCACAACCGTGCGATCGACTCGCTGCGCCGCTCGGTCGTCCACGACCGCCATCGCGCCAGCGACGAGGGGATCGAGGAGCGCTTCGAGGCCCGCGAGCGCACCGAGGTCGAGGTCGCTCGCCTGGCTGAGTCCGAGGAGATCCGCGAGGCGCTGCTGACGCTGCCGCCCGAGCAGTGTCGCGTCATCGAGCTGGCGTATTTCGGTGGGTTCACCCAGACCGAGATCGCGAACATGCTCGAGGCGCCGATAGGTACCGTCAAGGGGCGGATGCGACTTGGCCTCGAGAAGCTGCGAGCTCAGCTCGGTGGGCTGCGCGAGGTCATGCCATGAGCGCGCACGGCTGCCCACGAATCGACGACGCCGCAAGCTACGTCCTGCGCGCGATGGACGACGGTGAGTGGGAGGAGTACCAGCTGCATCTGCGAATTTGCGCCGCGTGCGCGGAGAAGATCGCGGAGCTGCGGTTCGCCTCCGACGCGCTGCTGAGCGGCATACCGCAGCTCACCGCGCCGCCGGCGATCCGCAACCGCGTGATGGCCGTCGTGCGCGCGGAGGCCGAGTTGCTGCACGCCGCCGGTGTGAGCGCGGACCGACCGGTGGTCGCGCGGCCGGCGCGCCGCTTCCGTCTCGCGTTGCGCCCGCTGACCGCGGCCGTGCTGGCGACCGCGGTGCTCGCCCTCGGAATCGCGGGCGGCGTGCTGCTGGCCGGCCGCGACGGCGCTCCGACGCGCACGTGGACCGGCAAGACGCTCGCCGGGACGGCGCAGCTGCGTTCGGGCAACGGCGGCGCCAAGCTCGTCGCGACCGGCCTCCCCACTCCGCCGCAAGGGCGCATCTACCAGGTGTGGCTCGACCATCCCAACGACCGCCAGCCCCCGCTGCCGACAGATGCGCTCTTTTCGGTGAGCAAGCACGGCAACGCGACGGTGGCCGTGCCGAGCGACCTCAAGGATGTTTCGGTGGTGGCGGTGACAGACGAGCCGATCGGCGGAAGTCAGATCCCCACGGGCAAGAAGGTCATCGTCGTCCGCGTGACGTGATGGCGGCCGGCGCGGAGCGCGCTGCGGCGGCTGGTAGCTTGAACTGACAGTGCCCGCATCGACACCTGACACCGCGACGACGTGCTACCGCCACCCCCGGCGTGAGACGGGGGTGTCCTGCTCCTCGTGTGACCGGCCGATCTGCCCGGACTGCATGACGCCCACGTCGGTCGGCATGCGCTGCCCGGAGTGCGCTCGTCAGAAGACCAAGGTGCGGACGGCCGCAACGCTGACGCGCCCCCCGCAGCTGACCTATGCGCTGATCGCGATCAACGTCATCGTGTTCGTGGCACAGGTGATGTCGGGCGGTGGGCTCAACGGCCTCGGAGGCAGCGTGTACAGCCACGGCGCGCTGGCCGGCCAGCCGGTCGCCGACGGTGAGTGGTGGCGGATCGTCACGTTCGGATTCCTGCACGGGGGCCTGTTGCACCTGCTGTTCAACACGTACGTCCTGTACTTCCTCGGGACGCTGCTGGAGCCCGAGATCGGCAAGCTGCGCTTTGGACTCATCTACGCGGTGTCGCTCGTCGGCGGCGCGCTGGGCGCGCTGCTGACCTCGCTCCCGTACGAGGCGACGGTGGGCGCGTCGGGCGCGGTGTTCGGACTCATGTCAGCGGCCTTTGTGGCGCTCCGCGCCCGCGGTATCGATCCCATGCAGACGGGCATCGGCATCATGATCGTGCTCAACCTCGCGATCACGTTCCTGATCCCGAACATCTCGATCGGCGGCCACGTCGGCGGCCTGATCTCGGGAGGCATCGTCGCCTACCTGTTGTTCGACATCGGCGAGCGGCGGTCGGGGTGGGAGCGAGGGATGATCGGGGTGAGCGCGGCGCTCGGCGTCGCACTGGCGGTGGCCGCCATCGCCGTCTCGCCCTGATCCAGGTCGACGATCAGCCTCGCCGCTCCTGCGCGAACATCCGCAGCGCGAATGCGCCCGCGGGGTGCTCGCGCCAGACTCGGACAGGCCCGCTCATCGACGCCGGCATGACCTCGGGCTGGGGCAGCTCGGTCCCGTACTGGAGCGGAGCGATCAGCGGAGCGCAGAGCGCCGCGAAGGCGAGGTCGGCCGCGCTGAAGCGGTCTCCGACCAGGTAGCGGCGGCCGTCGGCCAGCAACCCGGCGACGAAGTCGAGCTCCTGATCGACGAGCCGCAGCGCCTCGGCGGCCGTCGCGTCGGTGATGTTCAAGCGGCTGCGGATGATGGCCTTCGCGGGCGCGAGGACGAACGGGAAGATGCGGCGCTCCCAGGCGGGCACGCCGGTGAGGTTGTAGGAGGCGAAGCGGCGGGCGTCCTTGAACACCTCGTAGTACAGCCAGCGCCGGCCCTCAGGTCCGAGGATGGTGTCGAAGCGCTGCTCGAGAGCGACCACCTCCGAACGCGACGGCTCGTCGGTCGGGTACAGCCGCTGCCCGGGCGGGCCATGCTCGTCGGCGTAACGCAGGATCGCGGTCGAGTCGTCGAACGTCCCCTCCGGCGTCTTGAGGACCGGAACCGTCCGTCCGCCGCCGGCGCGCTTGACGGCGGCGATGTGCACGATCTGCATGTGGCGCTGCTCGGTGTAGTCCAGACCCGCGCGGTCCAGCGCCCAGCGTGCCTTCTCGCAGAAGTGGCTGATCGGGATCGTGACGAGCGTTCGGGTCATGCGAGCAGCGAGTCGTACAGGGTCTGGGTGCGATCGAGCAGTTGCTCGGCAGCGAAGCGGGAGCGAACGTCTGCGGCCGCCGCCGCGCCGAGGCGCTCGCGTTGGGACCGGTCGTCTCGCAGCTGCGCCAGCACCGTAGCGAGCGCCGCCGGATCGGCGGGCGCGACGAGCCGCCCGGTCACGCCCTCGCGAAGGATCTCCGGCAGGCCGCCGTGATCGGAGGCGACGACGCAGCAGCCGGCCGCAGCCGCCTCGAGCGCGGCGTTGGGCAGGGGATCGGGCTGCGTGGACGGGACGACGACCACGTCCGCGCAACCATAGACATTGGCGACGTCGGGGCGGAAGCCGGCGAGCCGGACGCGGCTCGCAACGCCCAGCGCCGACGCGAGCGAGCGCAGCTCGTCCATCCGGTGCTCCTCGCCGTGCCACGGCTCGCCCGCGACGAGCGCGACGATCTCGCCGCTGCGCGCGAGCGCAGGCTCCGCGAGCGCACGGATCAGCACCTCCTGTCCTTTCCAGGTCGAGACGCGCCCGAGGATCGCGCAGACGAACGCGTCCTCGGGCACGCCGAGCGCCGCGCGCGCCACCGCCCGGTCGGCGCGCTGCGCTGCCACGGCCAGCCCGTCGTACAACACGAAGCCCGCGTTCCCGAGCTGGGCGCGGGTCGCTTCGGACACGCACGGCAGCGCGTCGGCCGTCAGCAGCAAGCGCCGGTAGGCGGGCCAGTAGCGCTCAAAGCCGGAGTAGATCTCACGCAGGTGCCAGACGTGCGGGACCCGCGCGATTCGTGAAGCCGCGGCGCCGCCGAGCGTCACGGAAGTGTTCGTGTGTACCAGGGCGACGCCGCGCCGGCGTACGAGCCGGGCCAGTCCGCCGCCGTCGCGCGCGAGCGCCGCGCCGACGTGCGCCAGTCCGCGGGGCGACATCGCCGCGCGCCGCAGCACGGCCAGACCGGGCCGCACCAGCACGTCGACGCCGGCAGCCCGTAGATCCGAGCGCAGCTCGCCGTCCATCGCCAGAACGACGAGCGCCCGGTAGCGCGCCGGATCCAGGCCGCGAGCAAGCAGCGCGAGCTGGCGATCAGCGCCGTAGCGCCCGGCCGAGGAGTGCAGGTACAGGACCGTGCGAGGCGCGTTCAGAGCGCCACCGCCAGCGCCTCGGCCGGCGCGGCGGGCACGCGGTCGGGGTGCAGGATGTGCGCCATCAGCTCGATGCCGTCGATCAGGCGCGGGCCCGGCCGCGAGAAGTAGGCCGATGCGTTCACCGCATAGACCTGGTCGGCGCCGAGCGAACGCAATTCGTCGGCGTAGTCCTGCGCCTCCGCGTGCGCCCGCGCGGCGTCGTAGCCGCACGGCATCACGACCACGACCTCGGGCTGCGCCGCCGCGACCTCCTCCCACGTCGCCTGCCGGGACGGCTCGCCGGCGAAGCCGAGGACGTCCTCACCGCCGGCCATCTCGATGAGCTGCGGAACCCAGTGGCCGCCGACGAAGACCGGGTCGAGCCACTCCAGCGCCGCGACCCGTGGCCGTGGTGCACCGCGCACGGCCAGACGCACGACATCCGCGCGCCGAGCGGTCCGCGCGATGAGATCCATCGCCGCGTCGCGCGAGTCGGTCGCCTGCGCGATCGTGCGCACATCGCCGAGCGTCTCGCCATAGGTCGTCGGGTCCAGCGAGATGACGCGCGGCGGACCCGGCAGCGTCGTGGCGAGCGCCTGAACCTCGTCAACCGACACCGCGCAGACGTGGCACAGCGCCTGCGTGACGATGAGGTCGGGCTCGAGCTCGCGCAGGCTGTCCTCGTCGAGCTCGTAGATCGACTCCCCCGCCTCGGTCCGCGCACGCACGGCCGCGTCGATCTCGGCGGGCGACAGCCCGGTTGGCAGCACATCGCGCGTCACGGACTGGAGCTCCTGCGCCCGGTCGGGAAAGTCGCACTCGTGGGTCACGCCGACGACGTCTTCGCCGACGCCCAGCTCGAACAGCAGCTCGGTAGCGTGTGGGACGAGGCTGACGATCCGCATCAGTACGAGGAGAGGGTATGGCACTGCTGAGCGACGCAGAGATCGACGAGCGCCTGGCCGGCAGCGAATGGCGCCGTGAGGGCGACACGATCGTCCGCGACATCGAGACGAGCGGCTTCAAGGCCGCGATGGCCCTGGCCAACGGCGTCGCCGACGCGGCCAACGAGGCCAACCACCACCCCGACATCCTCATCCACGACTACAAGCACGTGCGCCTTACGCTCTCCACCCATTCCGAGGGGGGGATTACGGAGAACGATCTGGCGCTTGCGCAGACCATCGACGCGCTGTGAAGGCCGGCCGCTCGCGCTGTGCCGATCTCTACAGCCGCCTGGGAAGCGCTCGTGGAGACTCAGCCGCTCTAGTCCGGAGCTTGAGCAGTCGCGCCTTGTCGGCGAGCGTCTCCAGCCCGAGCTCTTGGGCTGCGGCGAGCGCCTCTCTTAGTAGCGCACGTGCCTCGTCGTGGTCGCCCGGCTGGCCGCGCGCGAGCAGCATGCGGGCGTAATCGTGCTGCGTGTGGGCGGTCCAGAGCGGTGATCTGATCTGGGCATTCATACTGAGCGCTTGCTCGAAATGGCGCGTCGCGTCCTCGAACCGCGACAGCATCGTCGCGAGCAGTCCGAGCGGACGCGAGGCGGATCCTTGGCTGAGCAGGGCGAAGATGACCACACAACGATCGGCGTAGGGCAACAGCAGGTCGTACAGCAGTTGTGCACGGGGAGCGTCACCGAGGAATACGACGACCTCGCAGAGTCCCGACAGGTTCGAAAGCCAAAACGTGTCGCGAGCGATGTCGCCGAAGTCGGCGCGCGCGACCGCTTCGAGGGCTTGGCGCGCATGCGCCGGCCACCCGAGTTGCGCATAGATGTAGGCACGTGCGCAGCCGGCGAGCTTGGGGTCTTGCTCAGCAAAGCCCTCAAATGTCTGTACGAGCTCGTCGAGGCGTCCCTGCTCGCGGCGTACGAACATCATCTGCAATCCGAACAGGAGCGCGGCGGCCTCGTCGTAGCCTTCAAAGCGGTGGGCCAGCGCGTCGCGCGCAAGCTCCTCGCATTGCTCGAGCTGCCCTGCGAGGTGGGCGCGGTTGGCCCGACGCGCCATCAGAATCCACTTGAAATAGCGTTCCTTTCGTGCTTCGGCCAGCCGCTGAAGCGCCTCGAACTCGCGCTCGACCGCCTGCATGTCTCCCAGCTCGAGCAGGTGGTCAAGGACCCAGCCGTGAGCCAGCGCTCGCAGGCGGCGGTCACCGACCTCGTCGGCCAGGCCCCCGAGCTCGGCGGCCATGACCAGAGACTCGTGCAAGGCGCCGGGGCCGCGGGTCGCCCAGAGGGTGCTGAAAAGCACATCGGCCAGAGTCGCCTTGTCGGCGACGCGCCGGGCCATCTCGAGCGCCTCACGCGCGAGCACCGGCTTGCGTTGTGCGCAATCGGAGAAGGCGGCCAAGCGGCCCATCACCTGCGCTCGCAGCGTGCTGTCATCGTCGGCGAGTGCGGCGAGCGCTCTGTCCAGGAGGGCGGCGACGCTCCGGGTCCCCGCCGTCGCCAAGCGATGCGGTCCACAGAAGCCCAGCGCTGCGCGCGCCAGCGCGGTTGCGTCGCCGCGCTTCTCTGCGAGCTCTGCCGCTTGCGCGCAGGCCTCGCGCGCCTTGTCAAGCTCGCCGGCTCCCAAGCGCGCCTCGCCGAGCGCGAGCAGCAGCTCACAGTGCTGCTCCGCCTGCGGTTGGCCGGTCAGGGCGAGCGCCCTCAGACCCCGCTCGTAGTGGGCGGCGGCATCCTCATAACCCAAGCGAGCGATCGCGCTGCGTCCCGCGGCCAGAGCGTACGTGGCCGCCTTGACGCCTTGGCCATCGGCTGCGGCCTGCGCGAAGTGATGCGCGAGCTCTTCGACGCGCGCCCGCGCGTAGCCCAGCGATTCGAGCGCCTCCCCCAGCTCGCGGTGAAGGCGCATCCGCCGCGCCGAGCCCAGCTGGCCGTAGATCGCCTGGCGCACGAGCGCATGCGCAAAGGCATAGTCGCCGGCGCCGGCCTCGCTCAGCAGCCCCCCGGCGCGGGCCTCCTCGAGCGCGTCGAGCACCCCCGAGCGCTCGCCCAGCACGTGCTCGAGCAGCACAAATGAGAACGTCGGTCCCGCGACCGCCGCGACGCTCAACGCCCGCCGTGCGGGAGCTGACACGCGCGCGACCCGCTGAGCGATCACACGCCGCAACCCCTCGGGAACCTCGAGCTCCGCCGCTGTGACGCCACGCGAGCGCTCGCCGCCGGCAGAGAGCATGCCCGATTCCGTCAGGTGAGCCAGCAGCTCACAGATAAAGAACGGATTGCCCGCGGTCTGGGTCCCCAGTACGCGCACGAGCTGCGACGCGCGCTCGTCCGGCGCGCGCCCGGATGTCGCCTGCAGCAACTCCGCGATGGCGCGCTCGTCGAGGCCGCCGATGCTCAGGTGATCCACGCTGGAGTCGCGGTACAGGTCGGCCAGCAGCTGTGCCAGTGGCTGGCCCGGATCGAGCTCCGTTTCTCGGTAGGTGCCAAGCAGGAGCACAGCGATCGAGCGCTCCGAACGGACCAAATGGCGCAGCATCAGCAGCGTCGGGGTAGCCGCCCAGTGAAGGTCGTCGAGAACGATCAGCGCACGCTGCTCACGCGTCGCCGCCTCGATCAGCGCGGCGACGGCTTCGAAGAGCGCGAAGCGCTCGGACTCCGGGTCGGCGCGGACGGGGTCGCCCAGAGCCGCGAGCTCCGGCAACAGCCGGCCCAGCTCGGGAGCCAGATGGCCAAGCTCGGCGCGCAGGCGGTCGAGACCCGCCGCGCGAGCGTACGGTCGCAGCGCCTCGACGAACGGCTGGTAGGGGACTGCGAGCCCTTCGTCGCAGCGCCCGTAGAGCACGAGGGCGCCCTGCTCGTGCACCGTCCGGGCGACCTCGCGCGCCAGGCGCGTCTTGCCGATCCCCGCCTCCCCGCCAATGACCACCGCGGAGAATGCCCCGGCGCAGACCGCTGCCCAGCGCTCGCGCAGGTGCTCGAGCTCCGCGTCGCGGCCGACGAACTGGCAGCTGTCGGGGGCGTCGAGCGCTCGCGCGAGCGGCAGCAAGATGGGCCCGGCCGCGACGGATGCCGCGGCCGAGGCGCCCTCCGTCGCGCGCAGCTCAAAGACGCGCTCGGGACGTGACAGGCCGCGCAACTCATGACGCCCGACATCGACAAGCGTCAAATCGGGCGCCAGACGATCGCGTACCAGCTCCGCGGTGCCCTGGGACAGCACGGTCACGCCGCCTGCCGCCAGCGAGCGTAGGCGCGCCGCACGGTTCAGCACGGGACCGAAGTAGTCGCCGTCGCGCTCCTGTGCCTCGCCGCTGTGCAGCGCGACGCGCAACCGCAGAGCAAGTTCCGCAGTCCTCGACGCCGTCTCCATGGCCCGCTGAAGCGCGGCCGCGCAAACAACGGCATCGGAGGCGTTCTCGAACACGGACAACGTCGAGTCACCCTCGCCCTGGTCCTTCAACAGCCGCCCGCCATGCTGTTCGACGAGGCCTGCGATCAGCCCGTCGTGAAGCTCGAGCCCCGCCGCCATCGCATCGGCGTCGGCCTCCCACAGAGGTGTCGAGCCCTCGACGTCCGTCAGCATGAACGTCACCACGCCGGTCGGCAGGACGGCTGCCTGATCCGCCGCCCGCGCAGCAGAGCCGGGCGGGGGGGAGACCCGTTGCGGCGCCGGTGAGTGCGAGAGAGCCTCGGCGTGAAGGGCTCGCAGCTCGGGTCCCGGCTCGATCACCCCGTCGTGCTCGCCGAGCTGAAGCTCGCAGTCCACCAGCGCCTCAAACGCCGCCAGACGCAGCTCCTCAAAGCGCCGGATCTCCGGCTGCGCGAACTCTTCGCTGGCGACCTCGGCAAGCATCGGGCCACGCCACAACCCCAGCGAGGCGCGCAACACGTCTCGCGCATAGGCGGCGTCGCCGGCTTCGAATGCGCGGCGACCTTCCTCCACGCGTGCCTGAAACGTATCGGCGTCAAGCTCGCCCGGTGCCACCGTGAGCAGATAGCCGCCCTCGACCGTCCGCAGCACGTCCTCACCCTGCCGACCGTCGAGACCAAGCGTGCGGCGCAGCCCCGCGAGCGTCACCTGCAGACGCTCGATCGCGCTTGCCGGCCCCAGATCGCTCCACAATGCCTCGATCAGCCGCTCGCCGGGCAAGACGCGATTGGCGTTGAGCAGCAGCAACGCCAGCAGCGCCACTTGGCGCGAGTCGCCCACCGCCACCCTGCGTTTGCCGTGACAGAGCTCGACCGGACCGAGGATCGCGTACCTGACCATTGCTCCTTTACCGTGTGCCCGTGGTCTCACAGCGTGACCGATGCGCCGCCCATAAACCAGTCCAGACCCGCAAGACACCGCCGATCCGGCGACGTCCGGCGGGCCGGCGCGTATGTGGCGGTACCGTCAGCCGAGCCTGGCCTACGGAGGCAGCCGCAGGAGCCGGCTAAGGCTGGGGCGTCGGCAGCGGTGCGTCCCAGAGGCCGAAGCGATCGCGCCAGTAGCTCGTGAGGAAGATGTTGTTTGGATCACGGTGCTCGCGCAGCTGCAGAAAGTCCTCCCACCGCGGGTAGAGCGAGCGGAACCAGTCGACCCATTCGCGGTCGCGTGACTCGTAGATCGGCTGGGACTTGCCCCAGTGCAGGCGAAACGGCACGCCGTTGTCGCGCAGCAGCCGCCACAGCTGTGGATAGAAGATTGCCGCCGGATCCCCTGCGTTCTCGCCGAACCAGAAGGCGTCGACGCGGAACACGCCGTCTTGCCACTCGTCCATGCCGTTGGTGTGCGATGCGGCCATCCAGAAGCGCGTCGGCATTGCCGTGTAAAGCTCCCAGGCGTAGGTGCCTGTGCGGCGGTAGGCCTCGTGATCGTCCGACGGCTCCGTGAAGTAGTCGTTGAGCAGTCGCATGACCTGCTGTGTGCGTCCGAGTGGGACCCACGCCTCGGTGAATTCGGTCGGCACGAGCTCGTCGTCGGCCTGGTTGTCCATCGGAAGCCCCTCCCAGGCTGAGTCGCGGAAGGACTGCGGCTCGCCCTTGCTCATCCCTGGCTTATCTGAATCCAGCGAGACGAAGATCTCCAGCAGCGACGGGAAGATGTTCGGCAACTCGGCCCGGATGAGTCCCGCGAACGGCTCCAGCAACGTGATCGCCGTGTCGACACCCAGCTCGACCACATGGCTGAGGAACTTCGCCAGCAGCCGACCGACGGCCCCAAGCCCCTGCTGCGCTGCGAGCAGCTCAAGCACCCCGTCGAGCTGGTCGAAGGTCGCCTCGAGCTTGGGTTTCGCCCGTGCGAGATCGTCGAGGTTGCCGATGATCGTTAGCAGGACCGACAACGCGACCTGCGCCGCTTCGGGCTGATTGGTGAACTCCTGGTATCGAACGGGCCGAAACCCCAGCTGCGGGCGGATCTGCTGGCACTGCCAGACGAGTACGCGCTGCGCTCCGCGCTGCGGCCACAACACGACCCTCGCGTACTCGGCGTCGCGCAGGAACTCCTCGAACGACGGGCGGCGGGGCCCGCCGTCCCCGAGCAGGTCCACGGCGCAGTTGTCGATCGTGGTCACCGCTTCCTGCCCGGAGATGTTGAACGTCTCCACGCACTTGAACGTCACCGTGGAAACCACCCCCAGCAGCCCGAGGTTCGGGGACATCGCGTAGAACTCGTCTGGATCGGGATCGTCGACCGACGGCACATGCAGCTTGCCGGTGCCGTCTATGACGCGCATCGCGAAGAGATTCTGGTTGACAGAGAACTGCAGCGATCCGCCGGACGAGCCGGTCGCGGTGAATCCACTGACCGTCTGGTGGGTGATGCCGCCGGTGTCGGACAGCGTCCAGCCCTTCTTCGACAGCCGCGACAGCAGGCTGCTCTCGAGCGTCGCGGTGCCGGTCGGATCGCTGGGGTCCTCGCCAAGATGGATGCCGGCCTGCGCCTCTACCAGCCGGCGCGCCTCGTCCACCACCCAGCAGTCACGGTAACGATCGAGCATGACGTTGATACGTGCCCCTGGGGGTGGGCTCTGCCGCTGGACGTCATTTGGAATCTCGCCGAGTGGGTCCGTGTAGATCGCGTGTGCCACCGAATGCGCGGCGCCTCGCACACGCAGCTGACATCCCTCGTGGTACGCGGCCTTTACGAGGCCGACGAGCTCCTCCTCGCTTGCGGGGTGATAGAAGCCGTCCGCGCCCCTCGGGATCAAATCGATCGCCATCGCCACCGCCGACTCTAACCGACTGCCGAACCGTCGCGGCTTTCCCGTTTGTTAGCCCGCACGCCCTGTCTTTCACCGCAGCACGGTCCGTAGGACGCGCAGCGCGTTCCCGTGCAGGATCGCGTCGACGTCGCCCGGGTCGTACGGCGCTTGGAGCAGTAGCCCGCGCAGCTCGGCGAGATCGGCCGGCCCCTCGAAGCCGCCGAGCGTCGGCCTGATGAAGCCGTCGAAGTCCGTGCCGATCGCGGCCGTGCGATGGTCTCCGACCACACCGTGGATCGCGTCGATGTGATGGCGAAGCACCTCGACGGATGCGGCAGCGTCGGTCGAGGTCGCGTTGGTAACGCCCTCGTTGAGCTGGTGCTGAGCGAAGATGAGACCGACGGCTCCCCCGCGCGCGGCGATCCGCCCAACCGTTTTGGCATCGACGTTGTACGTCATCTTGGCGATGCGAAAGCCCGAGTGTGATGCGATGACGGGGAAGTCGGTTGCTTTGCGGCGATGCTCGACGTCAAGTTCGTCCAGGAGCCGGAGCGTGTCATCGATCGAGCTCTGGCTCATGTGGCTGAGGTCGACGATCACGCGCTCGCGATACATCGCGCGCACCGCGGCAACGCCGAGCTCGCCGAGGCCCGTCTTGTTCGGCTGGCAGAACAGGTGCTCGTACTGCCAGTCGGTCAAGAACGGCAGCGCCGGTGCGTTTGTGGCCACCTGGCGCCAGAACAGGTGCGCCAGCGTGATGTATGCGACTCCATGATCGCGCGCGAGCGTTGTGACGTTGGCGTCGACCTCCGTCGGCGTGGCGCCCAGGTGAAAGCCGCCCTCGACGCAGTGCAGGAATGCGATCCCACCTGACGCGACGACACTGTCGAGATCGGCACGCGTGCGAACGATCTTGTGCTGCTGCTGGTCGCCGTCGCGTGTCTCGAGATCAGCGGTCACGTCGTTGATCTGCGCGACCAGATCCTCGAAGTAGCCTGTGCGCGGTCGCGCCGCGTACTGTGCATCCAAGTCCATCTCCGAGAACGGGTCGTAGAGGACGGAGAGGACGACCTGCACCTCGCCCTCGCGCAGGCCGTCGAGGTCGACGCGCCAGGTCCCGGAGCGCGGGTGGTTCAGCAGCCGTGCGGCGATCCGCAGCACCAATGCGCGGAGCTTGGACACGAATCCGCGCCGGCGCAGGCGCAGCACACGACCGAGTGTGTGGTCGGGATCGTTCTCGGCCACCACATGCAGCGGATAGTGACAGTGCAGGTCAACGATCATCGGCTCGCCCAAGCACGAACACAGCACCCTAAGGATTGCATGCCCTTTACGTTTACGCTAGCCCCGCACGCTAAGTAATAACTCACAGCATGAAATCTGGCCGGCCTCACGACTCCGGTAGGCCGTGGCGGGCGACCGCGCGGTTGTAGTTGAGCCGCAGCAGCTCTTCACGTCGCGGATGTCCTCGTCGGTTTGGATGCGGCGTGCCGCATAGCCCGGCTTGCCGGGGAAGACCGGGTGGTAGCCGATCCGGCCGGCCTCGTAGAGCTCGTGCCAGACGGCTTTTGGAAAGCCGATGTGCAGGACATGGTCTCCGTGCAAGTGGCCGATCTCGCGGCGTCCCAGCGTGAACGCGAACTCGCTCCGCTGGCCGACGCCCGCCTGGACGCCCGGCCAGGAGGTGACCTCGCTCGTGATCTGCTCGCTCGCCGTTTGCGCCTTGGTCAACATGAGCTGCTCCTCGGAGACTCGTTCTTGCGGACCGGACAGACAGTAGAAGCTGAAGTGAGCTTGAAGTCAAGCCCGGACCGTGCTCTCCTCGTCGTCCGTGTCCACGCTGCTGACGATCTCAGACGTCTCGCGGCGCAGCGGCGTCGCCTCCTCCGCGCTGCGCTTCTACGAGCAGCGCGGCCTGATCTCCTCGGAGCGAGCCGGCTCGGGTCACCGTCGCTATCCGCGCCGTGTCCTTCGGCGGATCGCCTTCATCGTGTTCGCCCAGCGCATCGGGCTGACGCTCGACGAGATCGGCGCCGAGCTGGCCAAGCTTCCCGCTGACCGCGCCCCGACTCGCCGCGACTGGTCGCGGCTGTCGAGCACGTGGACCTCGCGGATCGATCAGCGGATCGCCGAGCTGCAGCGCCTCAGGGCCGGCCTGACCGAGTGCATCGGCTGCGGCTGCCTCTCGCTCGAGCGCTGCAAGCTCGCGAACCCCGCCGACCGGGCCGCCGGTCTCGGCCCCGGTCCGCGCTACTGGGTCGGCGACAGCTCACCCGGCTGATGTGCTCACCGCCGCTGGGCGTGCTGCTACCGTTGCGATGCAGCGTCAATGAACGACGACCTTCCTCGAAGTCAGGGCCGACAACCTAGGCCCGGCCCTATCCGCGCCTCTTGATCGCGCTCCTGCTCAGCGCGATCGTGGTGCTGATCTTCGCCAACGGCTTCTTCGTCGCGGCGGAGTTCTCGCTCGTGAGGACCAAGCGCGCGCGCTTGGAGGATCTGGCGGCGGCCGGCGACAAGCGGGCCGCGCTCGTCCTCAAGCAGCTCGACGAGATCAGCGAGTACCTGTCGGCCTGCCAGTTCGGCATCACCCTCGCCTCGCTGGGCATCGGCTTCCTCGGCGAGCCCGCCATCGCCGAACTCGTCAGGCCCGCGTTCGAGGACCTGGCTCACTACATTGCCGCGCCGGCCTCGATCGCGGTCGCCTACATCCTCGTCACCGCGGGCCACATCACTGCCGGCGAGCAGGTGCCGAAGATCTACGCGATCGTCAACGCCGAGCGCGTTGCGATGCGGGTCGCGCGGCCGCTGAACCTGTTCAACAAGGTCATGCGACCGTTCATCCACCTGCTCAACGCGGCCTCGAACGCGATGCTGCGCCCGCTCGGGATCAAGGGCGAGGACGGCTTCGAGGAGGGTGCCAGCCCCGAGGAGGTGCGCGCTCTGATCGCCCAGGCGCGAGCCGGAGGACAGCTGGACCCAGGCGAGGCGGGGATGCTCCACGGCGTCTTTCACCTCCACGAGCAGCAGGCGCGGCAGGTCATGACGCCGATCCCCGCCGTCGTCACCGTCGACGTCTCCGAGGATGTCGGCACCGCGCTGCGGCGCTGCATCTCCACCGGTCACACGCGGCTGCTCGTCACCGAGGATCACAACCCCGACAAGGTCCGCGGCATCGTGCACTCCAACTCGCTCGCGCGGATCCTGATGGCCTCAGGCCCGGAGGCCTCGCTCGAGCCGGCGATCAAGCCGGCGCCGATCGTGCCGGAGACCAAGCCGCTGGATGACCTGCTCGCCGACCTGCAGCGCAACCGCTCCACGATGGCGGCAGTCGTCGACGAGTACGGGCGCGTCGCCGGCATCGTCACCGTCGAGGACATCATCGAGGAGATCGTCGGCGAGATCGACGACGAGACCGACCCTGCCGGTGGCGACGTGCGCCAGCTCGCCAACGGTGACTGGTACGTGCGCGGGCACGTGGCGATCACCGACCTCGCCGACTACGGGCTGAACCTGCCGGTCGACTCCGACGCGTACAACTCGATCGGCGGCTTCGTCTTCGCCAAGCTCGGGCGGCTGCCCAAGCGCGGCGACACGGTGACGGCGAACGGCTATTCGATCCGGGTCGAGTCCGTGCGCGCGAACCGGATCGAAGCCGTGCGCATCCGCGAGCGCCGGCAGGCGGCGGCGACCGCGTCCTCGTCTGCGTCGTAGGCTCGCGCGCGATTTTCGGGCCTGCGCGAAAGCCGGGCTCAGCGGACGTAGAACTCCGGCGGGTACAGTCCCCGGCCGGCTTTCCGGCCCAGGGCGCCCTCCGCGCACAGGTCGCGCAGGCGCTGCGGGACGTTCGCCTCGATCGCATCGCCGATCGCCACCGAGACGTCCAGGCCGATGTAGTCCAGCAGCGCGATCGGACCCATCGGATGGGCCGCGCCGAGCTGCATGCAGGTGTCGATCGACGCCGGCGGCAGGCCCGTCTGCTCCATGAAGTCGACGGCGCTGAAGAGATACGGGAACAGCAGCCGGTTGACCACGAAGCCCGCCAGATCGGGCACGTCGACGCCCTCCTTCTCGAGCTCGGCGACCAGCGCGGACGCGCGCGCGCGTGTGTCGTCGCTCGCCTCCTCGGGGTAGGCGAGCTCGACGAGCTTCATCCGCGGCACCGGGTTGAAGACGTGCAGGCCGACGAAGCTCTGCGGCCGCCCGGAGGCTGCGGCGAGCTCGCTCACCGACAGCGAGGACGTCGTCGTGCTGATCAGCGCGCCGTCTGCCGCGATCACGTTGAGCTTGCCGAGCAGCTCGCTCTTCAGCGCGGTGTCCTCGGTGATCGCCTCGACCAGGAAGGTCGCGTCGCTCAGCGCCTCGAGGTCGGTCGTGACCGTCACGTTGGCCGGGTCGTACTCCTCGCCGAGACGCTCGCAGGCCTTCGCGATCGCCTTCGTCGCGCGCTGTGCCGATGCGTCCGAACGGGCCCACAGGACATGGCCGTTCGTCTTCGTCGCGCAGGCCGCCAGGCCTGTCGCGATCGCCCCGCTTCCAGCGATTCCAAGCTTCTCTCCCACGCCGCGCTCCCTCCGAGTTGACCCACCAATCGGTCGAGTACCTTAGTTGGCATGAATGGACACCATGGTCGTGAGGTCGTCATCGTCGAAGCCGTGCGCACGCCGGTGGGTCGCGGCCACCCGGAGAAGGGCTACTACAAGGACACGCATCCCAACGAACTTCTCGGTCGCTGCTTCACCGAGGTCATCGAACGGGCCGGCATCGACGCCGCCGAGGTCGAGGACGTGATCGCCGGCTGCGTGCAGCAACTCGGCGAGCAGAGCTACAACGTCGCGCGCAACGCCTGGCTGCAGGCGGGACTGCCCGTCGAGGCTGCCGCGACGACGGTCGACCGTCAGTGCGGCTCCGCGCAGCAGGCCGTGAACTTCGCCGCGGCGCTGATCGCGGCAGGCGTACACGATGTCGTCATCGGTTCGGGGGTCGAGCACCTGGGCCACATCCCGATGGGCGTCGGCTTCACCTGGGCAGACCAGGTCGGCTCGCCGTTCGCGCCCGCGCTGATGGAGAAGTACGACCTCATCCCGCAGGGGCTGAGCGCCGAGATGATCGCCGAGCGCTGGGAGATCCCGCGCTCCGAGCTCGACGAGCTCGCGGTGCGCTCGCACCGGCTTGCCCACCGGGCGACCGAGGAGGGCCGCTTCGAGCGCGAGATCATCCCGTTTCAGACCAACGGCGAAGTGCGCTACGTCGATCAGGGCATCCGTCCGGACACGAACCTCGAGGCGCTCGCGCAGCTCAAGCCGGCCTTCAAGCCCGACGGCAGGATCACGGCCGCGACCTCCTCGCAGATTTCCGACGGCGCAGCGGCGGTGCTGCTCATGTCGCGCGACAAGGCCGACGCGCTCGGCGTCACGCCGCGGGCGCGGATCGTCGATCAGACCACCGTCGGCGTCGACCCCGTGATCATGCTCACCGGCCCCATTCCGGCGACGCGCAAGCTGCTGGAGCGCAACGGCATGGCGATCGGCGACATCGACCTGATCGAGATCAACGAGGCGTTCGCGCCCGTCGTGGCCGCATGGCGCCGCGAGGTCGATCCGGACATGGATCGCGTGAACGTCAATGGCGGGGCAATGGCCCTGGGCCACCCGCTCGGCTCGACCGGCGCGCGGCTGATCACGACACTGCTGCACGAGCTCGAGCGGGCCGACCTCGAGACCGGGCTCGTGACGATGTGCTGCGGCGGCGGCCTAGGGACCGGAACGCTGATCCAGCGCGTGTAGCTGCTGGCGCGCCGGGAGCGGGCGCTGAGCGCGTGCGTGCGCTTCTGGTTCAGCTTCGGTGGTGGTCGCCCGGGCCCCCTCCGGTGCACAAGCGACGGCTCGCGGAGGCGCGTGCGGTCAGGCGTCTGTTGGCCATCACAGGCTTGCAGCGGCGCTTTCGTGGGTATTCGCACAAGGGCTGGTGCTCCTGCTCATATACACGTTAAGGACGTCGTCACCATGATCGGAATTCTCATCGCCATCCTGCTTGCAGCGCTTGTCTACTGGCTCTGCATCGCGCTCAGCCTGCCGTCAATCGTCGCCATCATCGCCGCGATCCTCGTGCTCATCAGCGGGATTGGTACAGGCGGCTACGGCTACGGCCGCAGAGGGATCTGAACTCGGCGCCCGCGGGGCGCGCCGCTCGTTCTCGGAGCCCGGCCGCACGTGCCGGGCTCCGCCTTCCGTTCAGCTTAAAGGCGGCCGCAGCTCGCATCCGCGAGGCCGCTTCAGTTCCAGCGAAAGCCGGTCGGCGACGGGCTTGGCGGCAACGGGCTGGCGGGCAGGCCCGGCGGAGGGTCGGCGACGTGAAAGCCCGACGGCGAGGTGTCGTTGGGCGTGTCGGGATGAAACAGGGACGCGAGATACTCGATCTGGCCGCGACCGGGCCCGAGCTCGAACTGGCCGCCTCCATATGCGCCGATTCCGCGCTGCGCGGTGTAGTCGTAAGCGTCGAAGAGCGGCTTGATCCCGCCCAGGCGGCTGGGCTTGAGGTTCACCATCCGCGGCGCGAACGGCAGCGCCTCGATGTCGGCGATCGAGTGGATGTTCGCGTCCCAGGTGATTCGATCGCGATGGGGCTTCAGCAGCTCGTCGATCTCCGGCGTGAGCTTGGGATCCTCGATCCAGGCGCTGGGGAACGCCTCGACGACGCGGCGGTAGAGCACCGGGTCGGCCGGCTGATCGACGATCGTCCCCTCGTACAGGCCCTTGAAGTCGACCGAGTCGACGGCGCCGGTGGCGACGAGACTCGCGATGAGCTCCTCGTCCCACGACGCGGTCGGATCGAGCTTGAAGCGCAGCGTCGGGAAGCGCTCCAGCCGGCGCGTGACGGGATCCAGCGACGGCGGCTCGCCGAGACGCAGCGAGACGACGAACGTCAGCGGTCGCGGCTCGCGCCCGAGCAGTGCGTGCAGCGGCTCGCCCGCTTGGCGCAGCGCGAGGTCGAGGGCGGCCGACTCGTACGCCCACGTCCGGTACATACGCGAGACGTCGCGCTGGGGCTCCTTCGGGAAGAGGTCGAGCGTCGCGAGGTGCTCGGCGAACGAGCGGATCGTCCAGTTGCCGGCGAGCGCGAGCACCGCGCCCGCCTCCTGCGCGATCTCGTGGTCGACCGCGTCGTAGACGACGTCCTCCCCGACCCCCTCCTCGCCGCCGCCATGCAGGTGGATGACCGTCGACTTGCGCTCGAAGTCGCTGGAGACGTTCTGGACGAGTCCCTCCAGGATGTAGTCCTCGATCGTCAGCGGAAGGTCGGCGACGAGCTCGTACGTGCTCATGGATTCGACCCTACCGGGGCAGGGTGGGGTGATGGATGGCCAACCCCGTGCGCCCGGGCGCCTCACTCAGAGCCTGAGGTCATCGATGCGGACCCTCGCGATCGTGCTTGGCGCCGGCGTCGCCATCATGCCCGCAGCCTGCGGCGGTAACGGCGAGCCCCAGCCAACGAGCGGAGCGCCCGCCCCGCCGAAATCGACGACTCAGCGGCCGATCATCGGCATCGGCGATCAGCAGCCCGCGATGTTCACCGATCCGCGCTTCAAGACGCTCGAAATCAGGCACGCCCGGCTGGTCGTCTCCTACGACGCCGCCGGTGTCGGCTTCGAGCGTGACCTGGCAGACACGTGGCTGAAGAAGGCTCAGCGGGCCGGGGTCGAGCCGTTTGTCACATTCGGCCACTCGCGCGTGCATCCGGCGAAGCTGCCGTCGGTCGGTGAGTTCCGGCGCGCGTTCGAGGCGTTTCACAAGCGCTATCCGAAGGTTCGCGTCTTCGCCCCGTGGAACGAGATCAACCATGCCAGCCAGCCGACGCACGATCAGCCCAAGCGCGCCGCGGACTACTACAACGTCGTTAAGGCCTCCTGCGAGGGCTGCACCGTGCTCGCGGGCGACGTGCTCGATCAGCCCGGCATGACGCGCTATGTCAAGCGCTACCGCCGCCATCTGGACGGCAGGCCGCGCATCTGGGGCCTGCACAACTACGCCGACGCAAACCGCTTCCGTGACAGCGGGCTACGCGATCTGCTCAGGACGGTCAAGGGCGACGTCTGGCTCACGGAGACCGGCGGGATCGTGCGCTTCGGCAAGAGCTTTCCGCAGGACGAGCAGCGTGCCGCGCGTGCCGTGAAGTACGTGCTGGCGCTTGCCAAGCGGACGCCGCGCGTGCAGCGCGTCTACCTGTACAACTGGACCGGCACGCCGCCGAACGACCGCTTCGACGCCGGCCTCATCGCGCCCGACGGCCACGCCCGCCCGGCATACGACGCGCTACGGGAGTACCTGAAGGGCTGACCAAGCGTCAGGCTCCCTGTGCGCCGGCGCCGGCCTCCAGCCGCGCGACGAGATCCTCCAGGTGCAGTTCCTCCAGGCCCCGCCCGACCGCCTCGAGCTCGGCGGCGCACAGCTCGACGAGCGTCCGGCCCTCCTTGCACAGCTCGAGCGTCTCGCGCAGCCCCGCCTGCCCAGAATCCAGCCGCGTGATGATCTCCTCAAGGCGCGCGCTGGCGGCCTCGTAGCTCAGCGCGAGCTGGTTCTCAGGCTCGGTCATCGTCGCCGCCGATCGTCGCATCCACCGCGGCGTCGCGGAAGCGCAGCCGCACGTCGCCCGCCTCGCGCGCCGCCGCGGCGCTCGTCACCACCTCGCCGCCACGATCGGTCACGAGCGCGTAGCCGCGCTCGAGCGTGCGGTCCGGATCGTGTGCGGCGAGCGCGAGCGCGAGCGCGTTCAGGCGCGGCGCGCGATGTGCGTCGAAGGCGGCCGCACGGGCCTTGCGCTCGAGAACCAGCGCTTTGCTCGCGCCGCGTGCGCGCTCGTCGTGCACGCGCCTGCGTCCCGCGGCTCGGATCTCGCGCAGGCGCTGGTGCAGGCGCCGGCGCTCGCCCGCGACGTGCTCCCCCGGCGCGCGCGACAGGCGTGCCAGGGTCTGGGCGCGATGCAGCAGCGCCCTGCGTCCGTGGACGCTCAGCCGCCGCGCGAACGCGATGACGTCCTCCCGCGCTCGCAGGCAATGCACCGGCACGGCGGACTCGGCGGCGTGCGTCGGCGTCGAGCAGCTGAGCGCCGCGACGTCGTCGATCAGCGTGCGGTCGGTGTGGTGGCCGACCGAAGCGATGACCGGCACCCCGAGCAGCGCGACCGTCCGGCACAGCGTCTCGTCGCAGAAGCAGAACAGGTCGGCGAGCGAGCCGCCGCCGCGGGCGACGACGATCACGTCGACAGCGCCGGTGGCGGCGAGATCCTGCAGCGCGGCCGCGATCCGTGGCGCGGCATGGCGATCCTGCACCGGCGCGAACGCCCACACGAGCCGGCCATGCCAGCCGCGGCGGTGCAGACCGGCGAGCACGTCGTCGCGCGCCTTGCCGCTCTCGCCGGTGACGACCCCGATCGTGCGCGGCAGCGCCGGCCGTGCGAGCAGCTTCTGCGGCGCGAACAGGCCTTCGGCGTCGAGCGTCTTTCGCAGCCGGTCAAGCTGCGCGAGCAGGTCGCCCTCGCCCGCCACTCGCAGCGCGCCGGCGGCGATCGCGAACGAGAACGACGGCGATGACGTGCGGCTGCCGGCGTAGTAGTCCAGGCCGCCGCCGATCACGACCTGAGCGCCGTCGGCGAGGGTGCGCTCCCCGAGGCCGAGCGCGTCGAAGTCGTTGCGCCACATGAAGCAGGGCAGCGCGCCGTCGGAGTCGCGCAGCTCGAGGTACACCTTCGCGCGGCTCAGGCGCAGGTTCCAGACTTCGCCGAAGAGCTGCACCCGCGGGCGCTCGCGCAGGAAGTCGCGCAGGCCGTCGGCGTAGCGGCCGACCGGATACGGGCCGGGCAGGCTGCTGCCATCGATGCCGAGCGGGCGGAGCTGTGGTGCGGGCATGCACTCAAGTGTCGCGGATGACGCGGCGGCTACCGTGTCGTGCGGTGCAGACTGACATCCGCTCCCTCGGACCGGGAGACGACGAGGCCGTGATCGCTGCGGGCGCGCTGTTCGACGATCCGCCCGAGGCCGGCGCCACCCGCCGATTCCTCGAGGATCCGCTGCACCACATGCTCGTCGCCTACGACGCTGCCGGACAGCCCGTCGGCTTTGTCTCCGGCGTCGAGACGACCCATCCCGACAAGGGGACCGAGATGTTCCTCTACGAGCTCAGCGTCGACGAGCACTCGCGCCGCCAGGGCATCGGCAGCGCGCTCGTCGAAGCGCTTGAGGCGCTCGCGCGCGAGCGCGGCTGCTATGGCATGTGGACGGGGACGGAGGTCGGCAACGACGCCGCCCGCGCGACGTACGCGAGCGCCGGCGCGCGTGAGGAGCCTCCGCACGTCTTCGTCGCGTGGGACTTCAGAGAAACCTAGTGCCCGTCGTCGCCGGCGCCGATCTCGGCGCGCGCGGCGGGCGTCAGCGAGGCGAGCGTGCGCATCCCCGGCTCGGCCTCGTGGCCGCGTACCTCGCCGCCGAAGCCCAGCGCCGTCAGGCGCGCAATCTCACGTTCGCCTTCGATCCGCGCCGGGTGCTCGGGCGGCAGGCCGCGGATGAGCTTGGCGATCCGGTTGCGCAGTTGCAGCGCGAAGTGCGGCGTCGAGGCGCCCATCAGCTGGCGGACGTCGTCGAGCGTGACCTGGTGGTCGAGGCGCAGGCGGTCTGGGTGCTCGGCTTGGCTCATCTCGTCGGGGTCTCAAGGTTACCCGGCAGCTGCTCGGGATTGACTTCGAGAAGAGCGTCGATCCGCGCCTGCACGGGCACCGAGATCGCGCCGCGGTCGCCGATGATCCAGCCGCGGTTGTAGAGCGCGGCGACGGGCGTCGTGCGGTACGCCGGTTGCGTGTCGAGCAACTGGCCCTGGAGCGGACCGGGCAGTGTGCCGGCGTTGTCGAGCAGAAACAGCGGCCCGTAGCTGCCGGCGCTCGACAGCGGCGCAGCGGCGGCGGCTAGAAGCGGCTGTCCGACGCGGGCGAAGACCATCCCGTGGCCGGGTGTGGCGACGCCCCAGCCAAACTCGCCGACGCGGTAGCGGGCGAACGCGATCGCGTTCGTCACCGGATCCTGGCCGCCGATGCGCCGTACCGTGCCGAAGCGGCGCAGCTCGCGCGTGACCTTCGGCGAGATGATGGTCGACGGACCGAGCACGAAGATGCGAGCACGCGCCAGGCCCGACAGCGCTGCCAGCGACGCGCGCGTCTCGGGCGGGACGCTGTCGCGGTTGACGAACAGCACCGCGTTGCCCGACAGCGCCGCATAGCCCGCGGCCGGCGCCGCATAGGAGCCGTTCTCGGCCGACGTCACGATGACCTTCGCAGCGACGCCCGGCTTCGCGGCGCGGATCAGACCCGCGATCGACCGCGTCATCCCAAGTGCAGATCCAGCCGGCACGTCGCTCGTGGTATAGCCGGCCGGCCTCGCGACGTTGCCGATGCGGATGATCTGCGCCTTGCCGGCAACATCGCTGCCCCCCGGCTTGAGCGCGGCGAGCGCGGATCTCGACGGCTTGGGCAGCGTGGTCTTGTCGGTGAAGAGGATCGGCGACCTGAACGGCGGGCCCATGAGCGCCGCCGCGGCGATCGCGACGCGCCAGTCGCCGGTGTCGACGAGCGTCACAGCGTCAGGCGCGCGTGCCGGGTCGGGAAACACCGCGCGTGCGACGGCTGCGGCGATCTGCGTCGGGTCGGTACTCGGCACGCGCGTCGTGTTCTTCGTGGCCAGCTCCGGAAAGCCGAGGTTCTCGCGCTCCTCGCCGGGCGGTGCGATCAGCGCCGGCTGCTCGCGGTCGCTGGTCCGCGCCTCGCGGCCGCAGCCACCCGCGACCAGCGCGGCGAGCAGCAGCAGGGCGACAAGCCTCAGGCTGGACATCGCCGCGCACCTTAGCGTGGCGCTTGTTCGCGCACGCTGACGGGATTCGAAGGCGGGCGTGCTAGAAAGTCCTCAGCGACCCACTTCCCTAGGAGGCGCAATGGCCGGAATGGCCGGGCGGATGTCGACCGTCATCAAAGCGAAGATCTCAAAGCTGCTCGACAAGGCGGAGGACCCGGGCGAGACGCTCGACTACAGCTACCAGAAGCAGCTGGAGTCCCTTCAGCAGGTCAAGAAGGGCATCGCCGACGTCGTCACGGCGAAGAAGCGCCTGGGGATGCAGGCGCAGAAACTCGAGCAGTCCGTCGTCAAGCTCGATACGCAGGCCCGCCAGGCGCTTGCGGCCGACAACGAGGAGCTCGCGCGCACGGCGCTCGAGCGCAAGCAGTTCGCGCAGACCGAGCTGCAGGGCCTCGACCAGCAGGTTGCCGAGCTGCAGGTCCAGCAGGACAAGCTGACCGACTCCGAGAAGCGCTTGCGGGGGAAGATCGAGGCCTTCCGGACCAAGAAGGAGGTCATCAAGGCCCAGTACTCCGCAGCCGAGGCGCAGGTCCGGATCTCCGAAGCGGCGACGGGCGTAGGCGAGGAGATGGCCGACGTCGGCCTTGCGATGCAGCGCGCGGTCGACAAGACCGAGCAGATGAAGGCGCGCGCGTCGGCGGTCGAGGAGCTCGAGGCGGCAGGCACGTTCGAGGATCTCACCCAGCTCGGCGAGGGCCAGGACGACATCGACCGCCAGCTCGCCGAGCTGAGCTCCGGCGGCATGGTCGACGACGAGCTCTCGAAGATGAAGGCCGAGCTTGGGATGGGCTCTCAGCCGCCGTCACAGGGCGAGCTGGGATCGGGCGGGAAGCAGCTGTGATCGCTCGGATCATGGGGGAGGGGCAGTACCGGCTGTCCGACGCCGCGCTCGAGCGGATCAACGCCGTCGACAACGCGATCGTCGAGGCGATCGACGACGACGACGAGGAGGCGTTTCACGTCGCCTTCGAAGAGATGCTCGAGCTCGTCCGAACGGAGGGGGAATCCGTCGGCGACGAAGAGATCGAGTCCTCCGACGTCATCGTGCCGCCGGCCGACACGTCCTTCGTGGAGGCGGCCAAGGAGTTCACGGGCGACGGCCTGATCCCGGATTGATCCTGGGCTGCCGGTACCGGACCCGTGGTCACGCGAGGATCGCGCTCAAGCGGCCTGACTGTCGTCTTGGCGTGCACCGGTGCGGCTCTCGCTCGCGTAGATGCGGTCGGCCGCCTTGCGCAATGCCTCGGCCACGTGGCGACGTGCGATGTGTGCGGACGCTCCCCTGTCGTGCATGAGCGTCGCAAGCGCTCCGATGTAGTCCACGTTGATCGCGGCGCATGCCTGTATGGCGGCCGTGCGCTGCTCGTGATCGTCGGGCCACATCCAGCACAGACGGGCCGCCATGTGCGCAATCTCAGCGAGTTCCAGCGGGCTTACCGAGGCGTCGTCGCCGAGGTGCTCCTGCTCGCGAACCATGCCGGCGCCGCACGTCGGGCACTGCCCTTGATCGGTTTGATGGGGAAACCAGTTCACTACGCATTCTGAGCAGTAGTACGACATGTGCGCTTCCTCGAGAGCTGGGTGTGCATTGCAGTATTCGGCCGGCGCCGGAAAATCTGAAGCGCGCGTCGTAGGGGACAGCCTGAGGCATGGACCGCAAACGCTTTGTGCAACGCGTCACGCAACGTCGTCGCACGCGGGATCATGGAGGGAGTCATGGAGTCCATTGACGAGTTTCTGATCGTGGAGCGCAGCTACTCCGACGACGAGTCCAAGCTCTCGGGGGGTCTGGCCAACATCCACGCCGAGGTGCCGGACGTCGAGGCGACCTGTCCTAGCTCCGCGACTTCAGTCGGCCCGCAGCAGCTTGTCGAGCGTGATCGGTAGGTCGCGCACGCGCACGCCGGTCGCGTGGTGCACGGCGTTCGCGACCGCGGCGGCGGTGCCGACGATCCCGATTTCGCCTACGCCCTTGGCGCCCATCGGGTTGACGTAGGGGTCGTCCTCGTCGATCCAGCCGACATCGATTTCGGCGACGTCGGCATTGACGGCGACGTGGTACTCGGCCAGGTCATCGTTGACGCAATCGCCATAGCGCGCGTCGAGCACGCTCTCCTCGAGCAGCGCCATCGACAATCCCCACGTCATCCCGCCGAGCAGTTGCGACCGGGTGGTCTTGGCGTTCAGCACCCGGCCGACGGCGAAGACGCCGACCATCCGCGGGACGCGCACCTCTCTGGTGTCGGCGTCGACGCGGACCTCGACGAACTGCGCGCCGTGAGCGTACATCGCGTACTGGTCGGTGTACGGGTTGTCGCCGGCGTCGGCGGTCGCCTCGGACGCGTTCTCCTCGCGGAGCTTGCGTGTCGCGTGGACGATCGCGGTTCCCCACGATGCCGTGCCCTGCGAGCCGCCCGCCGCACGCGCCCGCGGCAGGGCGCTGTCGCCGATCTCGAGGGTGACGTCGTCGATGCCGACCTCCAGCGCGTCGGCGGCGATCTGGGTGAGGACCGTCCACGCGCCCGTGCCGATGTCGGACGCGTCGA
This sequence comes from Solirubrobacteraceae bacterium, assembly GCA_033855115.1. Taxonomy (GTDB): domain Bacteria; phylum Actinomycetota; class Thermoleophilia; order Solirubrobacterales; family Solirubrobacteraceae; genus CADCVQ01. Next base: position 77,661 of record JAWVGJ010000087.1, on the reverse strand, counting down.
TCTGCACGTGGTAGCGGCCGCCGCCGGCCGCGCGGATGGTCGCCGTCGCCTGGCCGCGGCCGGCCGGATAGGCCGACGCCGCCACGCCGGTACCGACCAGCCAGCGCCCCTCGAGCCGCCCGTGCGGCGCCACGTCGCGCGGCTGCCAGCCGAAGCGCTCGGCTCCTTGCTTCAGGCACTCGACGAGCCCGCGGCTCGAGAACGGCAGACCGCTGTCGGGGTCGGTGCCGGGCTCGTTGCGGATGCGCAGCTCGACCGGGTCGATGCCGCATTCGATCGCGAGCTCGTCCATGGCCGATTCGAGCGCGAACGATCCCTGTGCCTCGCCTGGCGCGCGCATGATCGTCGGCGGCGGTAGGTCGAGCCGGGCGACGCGGTGCGATGTCCGCCGGTTGGGACCGGCGTACATCATCCGTGTGGGCCGGGCCGCGAGGTCCTCGGTCAAGTCCTTGAGCATCGAGACCTGGAGCACGACGTGATGCTCGATGGCGGTGAGCCGCCCGTCGTCGTCGGCCGCCAGGTTGACGCGCTGGATCGTCGGCGTGCGATAACCGACCAGCGAGAACATCTGCCGGCGGGTCAGTTCGAGCTTCACCGGCCGCTGCACCGCCCTCGCTGCCATCGCGGTCAGCACGACGTGCGCATGCGTGAAGAGCTTGGACCCGAACGCGCCGCCGACGTAGGGCGAGATCACGCGCACCTGCTCGCCCTCCAGGCCGAAGGCGTCGGCTACGTCGTCGCGGATATTGTGCGAGCCCTGGTTCGAGTCGTAGAGCGTCAGCCGATCGACGCCCTCCCAGATCGCAATCGTCGCGTGGGCCTCGATCGGGTTGTTGTGCTCGGCCGGCGTCGTGTAGGTGCGGTCGACGATCACGCTCGCCTGCGCGCGGCCGGCCTCGACGTCGCCGTCGTCGCTGTCGACATCCTCGCCGGGCGGCACGTCCAGGTCGCTGCGATCGGCGCTCAGTACGACGTCGTGTGGCTCTTGCACGTACCGAACCTCCACCAGCGCCGCCGCGTGCCGGGCGATCTGCGGCGTCGCGGCCACGACCACCGCGACGAACTGGCCGCAGAACGCGACGGCATCGGACTGCAGCACCTGAAGCTCGGCGTCGTCGGTCTGCAGCCGGGGGGCGTTCTCGTGCCACAGCACGCCGAGGACGCCGTCGAGCGCCCGCGCTGCGCTCACGTCGACCGCGACGATGCGGCCCTTGGCGATCGTGCTGAGGACCCCGACGGCGTAGGCGACGTCCCGGACCGGGTGCTCGTACGCATAGCGCGCCGCACCCGTCACCTTCAGCGGTCCGTCGACCCGATCGACCGGCGCGCCCACGACGGGCTGCGCGGTGCTCATAACTGCTCCACGAGGTCGAGCAGCGTCCGAACGATCGTGTTGCGCGCGAGCGCCACCTTGAAGCCGTTGGCCGGGAGTGGTGTCGCCCGCTCGAGCTCGGCGTCCGCGGCACGGGCGAAGAGCTCCTCCGCCGGCTTGGCGCCGCGCAGCGCCTCCTCCGCCCGCGTGGCTCGCCACGGCTTGTGGGCAACGCCGCCGAGGGCGATGCGCACGTCGCGCACCACCCCGTCGTCCACGTCGATCGCGGCGGCGACAGACACGAGCGCGAACGCGTACGACGCGCGGTCGCGCACTTTGCGGTAGCGCGAGCGCGCGGCGATCGGCAGGGACGGCAGGTCGACGGCCACGATCAGTTCGCCGTGCTCGAGCACGGTGTCGCGCTGCGGCTCGTCGCCTGGCAGCCGGTGGAACTCGGTCAGCGGAACCTTGCGTGTACCGGCTGCCCCCTGTACGCGCACGACCGCGTCGAACGCCGCCAGCGCCACGGCCATGTCGGACGGCTGCGTCGCGACGCACGATTGCGAGTGGCCGAGAACGGCCAGGCCGCGGTGATAGCCCTCCCGTGCCGCGCAGCCCGAGCCCGGGGTGCGCTTGTTGCACGGCTTGGTGACGTCCTGAAAATAGACGCAGCGCGTTCGCTGCATCAGGTTTCCACCGGTCGTGGCGAGGTTACGCAGCTGGTAGGTGGCGCCGGAGAGCAGTGCCTGCGACAGCGCCGGGTAGCGCTCGCGGATCACCGGGTCGGCGGCCAGGTCGCTGTTGCGCACCGCGGCGCCGATGCGCACGCCGCCGTCGGGCAGCGACTCGATCCGATCGGACGTGGCGCGCGTGATGTCGACCAGCAGTTCCGGGCGCTCGACGTCCAGCTTCATCAGGTCGACCAGGTTCGTGCCGCCGGCGAGGAAGGCCGCACCCGGCTCGCGCCCGCAGAGCTCGACGGCTGCGGCCGCATCATGCGCCCGCTCGTAACGAAATGGCCTCACGCGCCTGCCAGCTCGCGGATCGCGGCCACGATGTTCACGTAGGCGGCGCAGCGGCAGAGGTTGCCGCTCATGCGCTCGCGGATCTCCTCGTCGTCGAGCGTGATGGCCGTTGTGGCGAGATCCTCGGTGACCGCGCTCGGCCAGCCGCGCTCGGCCTCGTCGAGCAGCGCGAGCGCGGAGCAGATCTGGCCGGGCGTGCAGTAGCCGCACTGAAACGCGTCGTGCTTCACGAACACGCGCTGGAGCGGGTGCAGATCGTCGCCGGTGGCGAGGCCCTCGATCGTCAGGATCTCGGCGCCCTGGTGCGCTACCGCGAGCGCCAGGCAGCTGTTGATGCGGCGTCCCTCCACCAGGATCGTGCAGGCGCCACACTGACCGCGGTCGCACCCTTTCTTGGTACCGGTCAACCCGAGCCGGTCGCGAAGCGCGTCAAGCAGCGTGGTGCGCGCGTCGACGGTCAGATCGTGCTCGGTCCCATTGACCCGTAGCGCCACGTCGACGTCACTCACGCGTCTCCCGTTCCCACCGGTGGCGGCGCAGAAACGCTGGTTCCGCGACGGAGGCACCCGGAATCTTTGTGACACACTGGCGCCTGCGTGCAGGACAGGCAACGAGCGACTTCAGCGTATGCGAGCAAGACGGGACTTCGCCAGCTTCTGCTCGATGCCGTGCAGGAGTCGCAGTACCCGCAGTACGGGTACGGCTTGGTGCAGGCCACGGCGCTCGCTGCTCGCCTCGGCGTCGGCGCGCTGAGTGCGATAGAGCTCGGCGTAGCGGGCGGAAACGGGCTCGTCGCCCTCGAACAGCTCTGCCGGCGCCACTCCGGTCCCTCCGGCGTCGACCTGAACGCATTCGGCTTCGATCTCGGCGAGGGCCTGCCGGCACCCCGCGACCACCGCGACGCGCCCTACATCTGGCAGGACGGCTTCTACCGGATGGATGAGGCCAAGCTGCGGGCACGGTTGGACGGGGCGCAGCTCATCCTCGGTGCGGTTCGGGAGACCGGACCGGCCTTCCTGTCCTCGGCGCCGCCACCGATCGGTCTCATCTCCTTCGACCTCGACTACTACTCCTCCACCTGCGACGCCTTCGACGGACTGCTCTTCGGTGATGCGGATCGGTACTTGCCGAGGGTCGTCTGCTACTTCGACGATACGGTTGGGCCGCACTGGGAGATGCATTCACGGTTCACTGGCGAGCTGCTCGCGATCGATGAGTTCAACGACCGCAGCGCCAACCGCAAGATCGGCAAGCTCAACGGTCTGCGCTACAAGCTGCTGCCATACGAGGGATCGTGGGTGGAGGGGATCTATGTCCTGCACCTGTTCGACCACCCCCGCTACAACGAGTACATCTTCCCCGCGGCCGACCGGCAGTTGGAGCTCGATTCCAGAACGTGACGGGAACGCGGCGGCGTTAGATCGGGATTCCCCACAGCGGAAACCAGCGCTCGAGCTCGGGCTCGAGTGGCAGTTCGTCGCCGACGATCGCCTTGATCTGCAGTTCGCGCTCGCCGTTTCGCTGCTGCGGCCCGGCCGGAACGAAGGGGTACCAGTAGCCGCGCTTGTAGTTGTAGATGAAGTAGACGGGATTGCCCTGCGAGTCCTCGAAGGGAAAGACCGCCGCGAGCACGCGGTCGCCGTAGCCGCCGATGAGCAGCGCGTCGCTGACGGCGTTGATCCCGACGACGAGATCCTCGATGTCGTCGTCGCGCAGGATGATCCAGCGGTAACCGTGCTCGTCGTCGGTCGTCTCAAACGTCGTGCCGGTCTCCTCGCCCGTGCCGGTGAGGAGCTCCTGCATCTCTCTGGCGATCGACTCGAAGTCGGCCGTCGCGAGCGGCTGAAAGACGATCCCGGCGACGCCCTTGGTCCTGATCGCGTGTCCCGTGTCGAGCGTGACGTACGCCGTCGACATCGCGAACAGGCGGTCGGGCGCCGGACCCTTCAGCTTCTTCTTGCCGCCCAGCAGGGAGTCGAGGAATCCCATGCGCGGGCCGGTCTGACTACGCCGCCGCCGCGAGCGTGCCGCGCTGCAGCTCGGCCTCGAGACGGGCGAGCGCCTCGATGCGCTTCTCCACCGGCGGGTGCGTCGAGAACAGGCCGAGGAAGGCCTGCTTCGTGCCCGGCGGCACGATGAAGAACGCGCTCAGCTCACCCGCCACGCGTAGATCCTGCTGAGGCAGCCGTTCCATCCCCGAGTGCAGCTTGCGCAGCGCGTTGGCCAGTGCGCTCGGGCGACCGGTGATGAGCGCCGCGCCCCGATCGGCGACGAACTCGCGGTAGCGCGAGAGGGCCATCATCAGGAAGAAGGACACGACGTAGACGACCAGCGAGATGAGCAGGATGCCGATAAAGCCGGGGCCGTCGTCGTCGTCGCTCGAGCCGCCGCCACCGCCGAAGAAGAAGCCGAACTGCAGGATCATCGCGGCGACCGAGGCGAAGAACGACGCGATCGTCATGATCACGACGTCGCGATTCTTGACGTGCGACAGCTCGTGCGCCATCACGCCCTCGAGCTCAGCGGGGGTCAGCATGTTCAAGATCCCCGTCGTCGCGCACACGGTCGCCGACTTCTGGGAACGCCCGAGCGCGAACGCGTTGGGCATCGCGGTCTGCGCGACGGCGACGCGCGGCTTGGGCAGATCTGCCTGGATGCACAGGCGCTCGATCATCGCGTGCAGCGCCGGCGCCTCCTCGGGCGTGACCTCGCGGGCGCCCATGGCGTGCAGTGCGAGCTTGTCGGACGTGAAGAGCTGGAGGGCGACCAGACCGCCGACGATGATCAGCAACATCGGACCCGACACGCCGCTCGTGGCGAGCACCGCGACGAACGCGACATAGAGCGCGCCGAGCAAGAACAGCGTCAGCAGCATCCGGAACTGAAGCCCCGGATCACGCCGGAATTGTGTCTTGGTCACGGCCACGTGATCATTCTGACAAACCCGTGTGACCTGCTCGAACGGCGGTCGGGCCTGGTAGGGTCGATCGCGGCATTCTCCCTGCTGGCGCGGGGAACGAGGGGCTCGCCGTCGCGGCCTGATCGCAAGGTCGCTCGCAAGACTCCATAACCCAGGGGACGGTTTGATCGGCTGTGCAGCGCGAACCTAGACTCGGCGGTCGCATGCGCGCCCGCGTCCTTCTCGCAACTGTTGCGCTGCCGCTGCTGCTGTGGGCCGTCCTGCCGCTTTCCTCGTCCGGGCAGTCCAAGCAGCAGGAGCTCAGCAGGCTCCAGAACCGGATCGATCGCGCGCGCGAGAAGATCGGACGCAAGAAGGGCACGGAGCGCGTGTTGACCAGCGAGATCTCCGGCTACTCGCGGCGCATCGACCGCCTGCAGGGCAAGATCTCCAAGCTCGACAACCGCCAGCAGGTCATCCAGTCCGACCTCGACGCCAAGCGCGCCGAGCTCGAGCGCCTGCGCACCGAGCTACGCACGGAGCGCGCGCGGCTCGTGCGGCTGCGCAAGCGCGTGACCGTGACCCGAGCGATGTTGCGGGTCCGGCTCGTGGAGATCTACAAGGCGGAGCCGCCGGACCTCGTCACGGTCATCCTCAACTCCGACGGCTTCGCGGATCTGCTCGAGCGCAGCGAGTTCCTCAAGCGCATCTCAGACCAGGATCGCAAGGTCGTCGTGCTCGTGCACAACGCCAAGGTCGATTCGGTGGCCAGCGAACAGCGCCTGAACCGCCTGGAGCGCCGCCAGCAGACGGTGACCGGGATCGTCCAGAAACGCCGCGACGAGATCGCCGGCGTCAAATATGAGCTGATCGGCACCCGCGTGGGCTACGCACGCACGAAGGCCGGAAAGGCAGCGGCGCTGAACAAGGTGCGCGCCGACCGCCACGATCTTCAGGAGCATGTCGACAGCCTCCAGGCCGCCTCGAGCAAGATCGCCCAGCAGCTCAACGCACTGCAGCCGGGGAACGCCGGCGATCTGCCCGTCCGACAGGGCTCGGGCAGCATGATCTGGCCCGTCAACGGCCCGATCACGGGGGCGTTCGGCGAGCAGCGCCCCGGCCACATCCATGCGGGCATCGACATCGCCGCCGGTGAAGGCACGCCGATCCACGCCGCCGACAACGGCAAGGTCGTGCTCATGCAGGGCGTCGGCACCTCGGGCGGCTACGGCAACTACACCTGCATCCAGCACACCGGCAGCCTGGCGACCTGCTACGCCCACCAGTCTCGCTTCGGGACGAGCATGGGCGCGAGCGTCAGCAAGGGGCAGGTCATCGGCTACGTCGGCAACACCGGGCATTCGTTTGGAGCGCATCTGCACTTCGAGGTGCGAGTGAACGGCATGCCGGTGAGCCCGCTCGGATATCTGTAGCCGGCACCCGCGCTAGCGTTCCACCGCGATGCAGCCCGACATCGAGATCTTCGGCATCTCCCTGAAGACCTTCGGGCTCTGCTTCGGCCTGTCGTTCGTCGTCTCGGGCGCGATCGTCGCCCGGCGCCTGAAGGAGCTCGGCAAGCCTCCCGACTGGGCCTACGAGATGGTCTTCGCGGCGCTCCTCGGCGGACTGCTCGGCGGGCGCTTGTACTGGCTGGCCGAGCACCCGAGCAGATTCAGCGATGTCTCCGCCGTCTTCGGCGGGGCCGGATTGGTCTGGTTCGGGGGTGCGCTGGGTGGGGCGGCCGGCGTGCTGCTGTGGGCGTACCGCAAGGGAACGTTCAACCTCCAACTGCTCGACCTCTGCTCGCCCGCGCTGGCGATGGGATACGCGGTCGGCCGCGTCGGCTGCCAGATCTCCGGTGACGGCGACTACGGCACGAAGACAGACCTGCCGTGGGGGATGGCCTACCCGGACGGGGTCGTGCCGACGAACGATGTCGTCCATCCGACGCCGATCTACGAGACCCTTTCGATGGGGCTCGCGGGCTGGGCGCTGTGGCGGGCGCGGGACGCGTTCCGGCCCGGAGTGCTGTTCGGCTTCTACCTCGTCTTCGCGGGCATCGAGCGCTTTCTCGTCGAGTTCGTGCGCCGCAACGACGCCGTCCTCGCCGGACTCACCGAGGCGCAGCTGTTCAGCCTCGTGATGCTGCTGTCCGGCTTAACTTGGATCGTGATCGCGGCCCGGTCGGGCGGGCTGCGGGCGCGGGATCTCGTGCCGGTGCCCGCATAAGCCGGGACGCTCATCTGCTCCTCATCTGCGCGGCGCAGACTCGCGCGATGAAGCTCGGACGCCGCGCCGCCGCAGGGACGGCCAGCCTTGCCGCCGCGCTGGCGCTCGCGCTGCTGGTGGCGTCGGGGGCGACCGCGGCGGCGGGCGACATCCTGCTCGCCTCGCGTGCCGGTGGGGACGCCGGCGCCAAGGGCAACAGTCCGTCGAGGCTGCCGAGCATCTCCGCCGACGGGCGCTTTGTCGCCTTTCAATCCACGGCCGCGAACCTCGATCCAGCGGACACCGATCCCTCCTCGGACATCTTCGTGCGCGACACGCAGACGAACGCCACGGCGCTGGTCAGCCGGGCGAGCGGCCCGAGCGGCGCCAACGGCAGCGGCGAGTCGATGGCGCCCGACATCTCGGCCGACGGTCGCTACGTGGTGTTCCAGTCCACCGCCGCGAACCTCGACCCCGCCGACGTCGATTCCACGATCGACGTCTTCGTCCGCGACCTGCAGGCGAGCACGACACGGCTCGTCAGCCGCGCGACCGGCGAGTCGGGCGTCAACAGCGACGGCGCCTCCGGCGCGCCGACCATCTCCGCGGACGGGCGCTACGTGGTGTTCGAGTCCGTCGCCACGAACCTCAACCTCGCCGACACCGACCCCGTCTCGGACGTCTTCGTACGCGACCTGCCAGGGAACACGACGACGCTTGTCAGCCGAGCCCCGGGGGCCGGCGGCGTCAAGGGCGACGCCGGCTCGACATCGCCCGACATCTCGGCGAACGGACGCTACGTGGCGTTCTCGTCGCTGTCGACCAACCTCCACGCCGACGACACCGACGGGCTTGCCGACATCTTCGTGCGCGACGTCCAATCCGGTGTCACGACGCTCGCCAGCCGCGCCGCCACGGCCACCGGGGCGAAGGGCGACGGCGACTCCACCCAACCCGGGATCTCGGCCGACGGGACGCTGGTGGCGTTCGTGTCGACGTCGGCGAACCTTGACGGCGCCGACACCGACGCGGTCGCCGACGTGTACCTGCGGGGGGTTCGCGCGAGCGCCAGCACGACGACGCTCGTCAGCCGCGCCGACGGCGCCAACGGCGCGAAGGGCAACGGCGACTCCGCCACGCCGGTGATCTCGACGACCGGGCGCTACGTCGCGTTCAGCTCCGTCTCGACGAATCTCGATGCCGCCGACAGCGACTCCGTCTCGGACGTCTACTCGCGCGAGCTGCCGACAAACAACGTCAGGCTCGTGAGCCGCGCCGCCGGCGCGGGCGGGGTCAAGGGCGACGGGGACTCCGTCGGAGCGGCGATCTCTGCCGACGCGCGCTTCGTGGCCTTCACCTCGGCGGCGGCGAACCTCGGCGACGGCGATGCGGACGCGACCCTCGACGTACACGTCCGCGACGTTCTCGGCCCGCGACCGCCGTTCACGCCACCCGGCGAAGGAACGACGCCCGCGCCCCCGGCAGCGGGCGGCGGGCTGGCTGCCGCGCGCGGCTGCCCGTTCAGCGGCACACCGGGCTTCGGTACCGATCGCGGCGACACCGGCCTCGGCGGTCCGGGCACGGACATCTTCTTCAGCAGGGGCGGCAACGACGTCCTGTACGGAGTTGCGGGCAACGACTGCCTCTACGGCGGCAGCGGCAACGACCGGCTGTCGGGCGGCAGCGGCACCGACAGGCTCTACGGCGGCAGCGGCAACGACCGGCTCCGCGGCGGTCCCGGCGCGGACCGCCTCAACGATGCGCACGGGCGCGACCAATTCATCGGTGGCGCCGGCAACGACCGCATCGACGCACGCGACCGCACACGCGCCGACCGGCGCCGCAGGGACGCCGTGAGCTGCGGTGCGGGCAAGCGCGACGTCGCCTACGTCGACCGTACCGACCGCGTCAGCAGGAGCTGCGAGAGGGTCGTGCGGCGCCGCCGTTGACGCGTGCTACCGGCCGCCCAGGCTGAGCGCCTCGACCGGCGAGCGCCTGCCCGCGCCCGCTCGCGACGGCGCCGCGCGCCGGACCAGCAGCGTGACGCCGTACAGCGCGAACGCCGCCAGCGCGACCGACGCGCCGGCCGCGAGATCGAGCTCGGCGCTCACGACGAGTCCGAGCACCCCGGCCCCGGCGCCCAGCGCCGGACCCAGCAGAAGCTGCGCGCGGACGCTGTGTCCGAGCCGGATCGCAGCGGCCGCCGGAGCGACGAGCAGCGCGAACACGAGCAGGTTCCCAAGCCCCTGGACTGCGGCGACGGTCACGACCGCCATCAGCGCGAGCAACGCGAGCTCGACGCGCCCCGGTCGCACCCCGAGCGACGGGGCGGCTACGGGATCGAAGACGGCGGCGACGAGGCGCCGGTGGCCGCCGGCGAGCCCTAGTGCGACGAGCACGGCCAGCCCGGCGGCGATCGCCAGATCCGTCGGGCTCGTCCCCAGCAGGTCCCCGAAGAGCAGCTCGCCGAGCCGCGCGGGGACCTCCGGGGCGAGCGCGAGCAGCGCCCCGAGCCCGAAGGCCGTCGTGACCGTGACACCGACCGCGATCTCCGAGCCGACGCGCGTGTCACGCGCGGCGAGCGTGATCAAGGCCGCGGCAACCAGCACGCCGCCCAGCGCGCCGAGCGCGAGCGGGGCGCCGGCGAGCGCCGCGACGACGAGCCCGGGCAGCATCGCGTGCGCGAGCGACTCGGCCGCGTAGGCCTGGCGCAGGTGCAGTACCCAGACTCCGAGCGCGCCGCACGCCGCGCCGAGGACCACAACCTCGACGAGGGCGCGCTGCAGCAGTCCCGAGTGCAGGATCTCCATCAGTGGCTGTGCGCGTGGTGCTGGACGGCGATCGCGCGCGCGCCGCCCTCGAGCACGACGATCTCAGCCCCGTAGGTCGCCTCGAGCACCGCAGTCGTCACCGTCTGCTCAGGCGCGCCATAGGCGACCTGCGTGCCGCGCAGGCACAGCACGCGATCCCAGCGCCGCGCCTGCTCGATGTCGTGCGTTGCGATCAGCAGTGTCCGGCCCTCGGCGCGCAGCTCGTCGAGGATCCCCATGATCGCCTCCTCGTTCGGGCGGTCGACGCCTGCGAAGGGCTCGTCGAGCAGCAGCAGGCCTGCGTCCTGGACGAGCGCGCGGGCGATCAGGACGCGCTGGCGCTGGCCGCCGGAGAGTGCGCCGAAGCGCTCGCGGGCGCGATCCGCGAGCCCGACCCGGGCGAGCGCGCTGCGCGCCAGCTCGCGGTCGGCAGCGGCGACGCGCCTGTACCACGGCGTGCGCGCGTACGCGCCCATCAGCGCGACGTCGAGCGCGCTGACGGGGAAGTCCAGGCGCGAGCGCTCGGTCTGCGGGACGTATGCGAGTGCGCCGTGGACCGCGACCGTTCCCGCGACCGCCGGCAGCTCGCCGAGCAAAGCGCGAAAGAGCGTCGTCTTGCCACCGCCGTTGGGTCCGAGCACAGCCACCGCCTGGCCTCCGCGCGCGTGGAAGGTGACGTCGCGCAGCGCCGGTGCGCCCGCGCCGTAGGACGCCGCCAGGCCGGCGACCTGGACCCCCGCGTCGCGAACGCTCACGCCGGTGCCTCCGCGCCACGGCGCACACGGCCAGCCGTTGCGAGCGCGGCGAGCGCGAACCCGCTGCCGCCCACCGTCGCAATCGCCGGACCGGGCGGCAGGTCGAGGTGATAGGCCAGCAGCAGGCCGGCGGTGCTCTCGGCGGCGGCGAGCGCGACGGCCGTCGCCAGCAGCGCGCGGAGCGAGCGCGTGAGCAACCGCGCGGTCGCCGCCGGAACGACGAGTAGCGTGCTCACGAGCAGCGCGCCAACGGCTGGCAGCACGGCGACGACCGCGGCGCCGAGCAGCGCAAGCAGGAGCCAGTCGCCGCGCGCGGCGCGCACCCCGAGGGCGGGCGCGCCGGCCGGATCAAAGCCGGTCGCAAGCCACGTGCGGGCAAGCGCCGCGGTCGCGGCGGCGGCGCTGAACGCGACGGCGCCGGCGAGCCACAGGTCGCCGTCGCTGAGGCCCAGCAGCGTCCCGAACAGCAGGCGGTCGACGCCGGCTCCCGACCGGTAGACGTCGCTCGCCAGCAGCGCGCCGAGGGCGAGCATGCCCGTGAGCAGCAGCCCGGTGGCGGCGTCCGAGGCGGTGGCGCCACGACGCGTCAGGCGCGAGAGCAAGCCGGCGAATCCCAACCCTGCGGCAAGCGCCGCGAGCGGCGCAGCGATGCCCCACGGTCCTGCGACGACCAGGCCGGGGAAGGTCGCGCTGCCGACCGCGTGCGCGAAAAAGGCGAGCCGGCGCAGCACGATCCAGGCGCCGAGCAGGCCGCCCGCCACGGCCAGGAGCAGGACCGCCAGCAAGGCTCGCTGCATGAACGGAGCCGAGAGCGGGTCGGTGAGCCAGTGCACAGCGGCAGGTTATCGAAAATGGTTCTCACTTAGCGAAAACCGCCCGTGAGCGGCGATGCGCCAATTTATGCGCTGCGCTCAAGCTCGGAGCGTGACCGGTCGATTACGACGCGTACAGGTCGCCATGCTCAGGGTTCCACGTCCCCAGCGCACGCTTCTCCCCGGCCTCGGTGTCGCGGGTGCCGTGCTGGCCGCGGTCATCCTCGCGTTCATGAGCACCGGCGCAATCGTCGCGTTCAACCTTCTCTCCAGTGATCCGCAGGCCGGTCGGTCCACGCCGATCGTCCTGACCGGTCCGGCGTCGTCTTCCCCGACGAGGACGCCACTCGCTCGCTTGAGAGCGTCCGTTGCCGCCACGAAGCGCGCCGTGCGGGCAACGCCGATCGCCGCCGCCGCGACCGCGCCGCCGCCGGTTCCGCGGCAGATCGCCGTCGCCGAGATCATCAGGGAGGAGCGCACGGCGGTGCTGCCGCCCCCGGCCGTGCAACCGCCTGCGCCGCCCCAGGTTGCGCCACCGCCTGCGGCTCCGCGGCCGGGTCCGCTTGCTCCGGTCGGCGATGTCGTCGTCCAAACGACGACCGGTCTTGCCAACACGCTGCGCTCCGTGACGACCGGTCTCGGCGACACCGTCGCCCCGGTCAGTTCTCCGCTCGGCGAGGTCGTCGCCGAGGCCGGCGAACTGCTCGGCGACACGGTCGACGCGACGGGCAACGTCCTGGGCGATCTGCTCCGGCCGTCCGCGCCCGCCTGATCGGCGCGCGAGCGCGGCCGGGATCGCTGCCGCGCGCTATCGAGATCCGCGCTCGAGCAGGAATCGCAGCGACACAGCCTGCAGTTCTGCGTCGTGCTGGACCGAGCCGTGATCGCCGCCTGCGACGCGGACGAAACGGCTGCCGGGCGCCGCAGCGTGCAGCGCAAGCCGAGTGCTCGACCGGCACGCGCTCGTCGCCCTCGGCGTGCAGCAGCAAGAGGTTCGGCCCGAGCGCGGCCGCTGCATCGGGCAGGTCGACCGCGGCGACGAGCTCTTCGAGCGCCGGTGGGTCGGCACGGAACTCCAAGCGCCCGTCGCGCAGGCCGCCGAGGAGGACCTGCGAGCTCGCCGGGCAGATCGCGACGACCGCCCGCGCGCCGGCGCGCCGGGCAGCGGCGAGCGCCAGGAAACCGCCCATCGAGGAGCCGCGCAGGAACACCGGCCCCGGCGCCAGCAGCCCGGCGATCGCTGCGATGTCGTCAACCGCTCCCGCGCCCAGCGGACCGTCGCTCGCGCCGTGGCCGCGCTGGTCGAAGACGATCGCCTCCAACCCGGCAGCGGCGCAGGCCCGCGCGAAGTCGAGGTGGTTCTCCTTGCACGACCCAGCACCGTGCAGGATCACGACGCCGCCGCGCAGCGTGCCCGCAGGGGCCAGGCGCAGGCACGCCAGCCCGTCGTGGGCCACCAGCTCGGGCGCCGGCGCTTGGATGTGCTCCTCGCCCTTCACCGCGGCGCAGTATCCCGGCAGCCGGCCCGACGCCGTACTCTCCGCTCGGCATGGCGGCCACCCGCACTCAGCTCTCGCAGGCCTATCCGATCGACAGCCGGATCGCCGACGACGGTCGCCTTCAGCTCGGCGGCTGCGACGCGGTCGAGCTCGCGCGCGAGTTCGGGACGCCCGCCTACATCGTCGTCGAGGACGACCTGCGCGCCCGCGCGCAGACATTCGTCGAGGCGTTTCGCGCGCGCACGAAGGACTTCGACGTGCTGTTCGCCTCGAAGGCGTTTCCGTGCACCGCGGTCTATCGCGTGCTCGCCGCGGAGGGCATCGGGTGCGACGTCGCGTCAGGCGGCGAGCTCGCGCTGGCGCTGCGCGGCGGCTTCGAACCGGCGCGGATCTACATGCACGGCAACGCGAAGTCCGTCGACGAGCTGCGCTTCGCGCGCGAGGCCGGCGTCGGCCACATCGTCGTCGACAACTTCGACGAGATCGAGCGCCTCGAGGAGGTCGTCGCGGACGGTCCGCGCCAGCCGGTGCTGCTGCGCGTGACACCCGACGTCGCTGGCCGCACCCACGACAAGATCTCCACCGGTCAGGCCGATTCGAAGTTCGGCTTCTCGATGGCCGACGCACCGGCCGCGATCGCCCGCCTGCAAGCCGCGGGCGCGCTGGACCTCGTCGGCCTGCACATGCACATCGGCTCGCAGATCCTCGAGCTGGAGCCGTTTCGCCGCGCGGTCGAGGCGGTCGCCCCGCTCGGCGACTTGGGCACGTACAACCTCGGGGGCGGGCTCGGCGTCGCCTATACCGCCGAGCAGGAGCCGCCGCGGATCGCCGACTACGTCGCCGCGAAGGTCGACACCGTCAATCGCGTGCTCGGCCCCGGCAAGCGGATCGTCGACGAGCCGGGCCGCGCGCTCGTCGCCAACTCGACGGTGACGCTCTACACCGTGCAGAGCGTCAAGCGCAACGTCTCGACGTGGGTCGCGGTCGACGGCGGGATGTCCGACAACCTGCGTCCGATGCTCTACGGCTCGGTCTACGACGCAGCGGTGGCCGACCGCTTCGGCGGTGGCACCGCATGCAAGCTCGCCGGCAAGCATTGCGAGTCCGGTGACGTCATCGTGCGCGACGTCGAGCTCGCCGATCCGCGTGCCGGCGACGTCATCGTCACGCCCGCGACCGGAGCCTACGGTCACGCTATGGCCAACAACTACAACGGCGTACCGCGTCCGCCGGTCGTGTTCGTCTCCCAGGGTGATGCGCGCGTCGTTGTTCGCCGCGAGACCTACGAGGACCTGTCGGCGCGCGATGTCGACTGAGCCGTTTCGCATCGGGCTGCTCGGCCATGGCACGGTCGGCGCGGCGTTCGAGACGCTGCTGGGGCAGCGCGCCGGCCAGGTCGCGGCGATCACCGGCCTGACGCCGCAGATCAGCGGGGTGCTCACCCGCACACGCGGCGACTTCGACGAGATCCTCGCCGGCTGCGACCTCGTCGTCGAGCTGATCGGCGGCCTGGACCCGGCGCGCGAGTACGTGCTGCGCGCGATGCGCGACGGCAAGCACGTCGTCACGGCGAACAAGCAGCTGCTCAGCCAGCACGGCGAGGAGCTGTGGGCCGCGGCGCGCGAGCACGGCGTGCAGCTGCGCTTCGAGGCGGCGGTCGCGGGCGTCGTGCCGGTCATCCGCGTGCTGCAGGAATCGCTCGCGGCGGCGCACGTCGACCGCGTCCACGGCATCGTCAACGGCACGACGAACTACATCCTCTCCGAGATGGCTCGGACAGGCTGCTCATACGAGGAGGCCCTCGCCGGCGCCCAGCGCCTCGGCTACGCCGAGGCCGATCCGACCGACGACGTCAACGGCAAGGACGCCGCGGCGAAGATGGCGATCCTTGCGCGGCTGGCGTTCGACACGCCGGTACATCTGGACCAGGTCACCTACGAGGGGATCGAGCTGATCACCGCCGACGACATGGAGTACGCGCAAGACCTCGGGCTGGGCTTGAAGCTGATCGGGACCGCCGAGCGGATCGACGGCAAGCTCGCCGTTCGCGTCCATCCGGCCTTCCTCTACGCCGGTCATCCGCTGGCCAGCGTCCATGGCCCGTTTAACGCCGTCACGGTCGAGTCCGAGGCGATCACCGAGATCACGATGTCGGGCCCCGGCGCGGGCGGACCGCAGACGGCGAGCGCCGTACTCGGCGACGTCATCAGCGCGATGATTCCGCCGGCCTCGACGCCCGAGACGACGCAGGCGCTGGAGATCGTCGACGACGTGGAGTCCTCGTTCTATTTGCACATGGAGGTCGCCGACCGGCCCGGGGTGCTCGCTCAGGTCGCGCTGGTCCTGGGCGAGGAGGGCGCGTCGATCAAGTCCGTCGTGCAGAAGGGCCTGGGAGGAAACGCGCGGTTGGTCATGGTCGTGCACCCGATGCTCGAGTCGCGCTTCTTCGCAGCGGTCGACCGGATCGCCGCGCTGGACTTCGTGCGCTCGCGCCCGCGGGCGATCCGCGTGATCGAGGAGGAGTTTCTGTAGTGCCCGGGCTCATCGAGCGCTATCGCGACCGGCTCCCGTTCGCCGCCGCCGACCCCGTCGTCTCGCTCGGCGAGGGCGACACGCCGCTCGTGCATGCGCCGCACATCTCGCAACTCGTCGACGCGGAGGTGTGGCTGAAGCTCGACGGCGCGAACCCGACGGGCTCGTTCAAGGACCGCGGGATGACCTGCGCGGTCAGCGCGGCGCTGCGCGAGGGCGCGAAGGCGGTGATCTGCGCGTCCACCGGCAACACCGCCGCGAGCGCCGCCGCCTACGCCGCGCGCGGCGGGCTGACGTGTGCGGTGATCGTGCCCGAGGGCAAGATCGCGACCGGCAAGCTCGCCCAGGCGCTCATGCACGGCGCGCGCGTCATCGCCCTGCGCGGCAACTTCGATCAGGCGCTCACGCTTGTGCGCGCGCTGGCGGACCGAAACCCGATCGCGCTGGTCAACTCCGTCAACCAGTTTCGCCTGGAGGGACAGAAGACGGGGGCCTTCGAGCTGATGGAGAAGCTTGAGATGCTCGACGCGCTCTGCATTCCCGTCGGCAACGCCGGCAACATCACGGCCTACTGGAAGGGCTTCGGTGAGCTTGGCGTGGCGCCGCGCCTGTTCGGCTTCCAGGCCGAGGGCGCTGCGCCGCTCGTGCTCGGCAGGAAGGTCGACCACCCCGAGACGATCGCCAGCGCGATCCGCATCGGAAATCCGGCGCGCTGGGAGGAGGCGATGGAGGCGATGACGGCTTCGCGGGGGATGGTGCGGGCGGTCTCCGACGACGAGATCCTCGCCGCGTACCGCCTGCTCGCCGCGCGCGAGGGCGTGTTTTGCGAGCCGGCGTCCGCGGCGTCCGTTGCCGGCCTGCTGCGCTATGGCGCCGGCAGCGCACGGCACGTCGCCTGCGTGCTGACCGGCCACGGCCTGAAGGACCCCGACACGGCGCTGAACCAGGCCGGCGGTGTGATTCCCTGCGAGCCGACGCTGGCTGCCGTCGAGGAGGCGGTGCTGCGCTGATGCAGCGGCGCCGGCTGGTCCGCGTGCCCGCCTCGTCGGCGAACCTCGGTCCCGGCTTCGACGCGTTCGCCGCGGCGCTCGGCCTGCACGTCGAGGTCGAGGTCGTCGAGAGCGGGCGCTTCGGCGTGGAGACGAAGCTCGACATCGCCCGCGACCGTCGCAACCTCTGCGTGCGTGGCTTCGCCGCGCTGCACCCGCCGGACGACTTCACCTTTCGGATCCGCTCGCAGGTTCCGCTGTCGGGTGGCTTGGGCTCCAGTGCGGCGGCATATGTCGCGGGGCTCTCGGCGGCGGCGCATCTGTTTGAGCTCGACGAGGACCTGTTCGCGCGGGCGGCCCAGCTCGAAGGCCATCCGGACAACGCCGCCGCGGCGCTGCTCGGCGGCTTCGTCATCGTCGCCGGAACAGAGGTCGCTCGCTTCGATCCGCCGGACGGGCTGGAAGCCGTGATCGTAGTCCCGCGCGCCGCCGTGCGGACGGCGGTCGCGCGCCGGGCGCTGCCCGACAAGGTGCCGCTGGCCGACGCGGTCGCCAACGTCGCCCACGGCGCGATGCTGACGCTGGGACTGGCGCGCGGAGACCTCAGCCTGATCGCGAGCGGACTGGAGGACCGCCTGCACCAGCCCTACCGCGGCCATCTCTACCCGGCGTCGATGGAGCTGCTGGAGCGGGCGCGGTCCTTCGGTGCGATCGGCGCGAGCATCTCGGGCGCCGGGCCGACCGTGCTCTTCTGGACGCATGCCGATACGACGGGGGCGGTCGTCGCCGCCTTGCAGCGCGAGACCGAGGGCTGGGCGGAGGTGCTGCGGGCGCCGTTTCAAACCTCCGGCGCGGAGGTGCGCGAGCTGTAGTTGCGCGCCTAAAACGGCGGCGGGCCGCCGCACGGCAGGGTGACGCAGTTGCACGGGCCTTTGAGGCCGTGGCAGCAGCGCACCCGTGTCTTGCAACTGCCGAGCGCCATGCAGCCCGACGTCTGACAGAACGTAGGGGGGAAGCCGTTCGGTGGCTGCGCGACGAGCGCGAGATGGAGCTGAGCGCCGGGCGCAGCGGCGGGGTGTGCCGCTGTGCCCGAGTAGGCCGTCGTGCTCTGTCCGAGCCCTGCCTGTGCGGTGAATCCGGGCATCCTCATGGTCGTGCTACCTCCTGGCGGTGTTGGCCTTGTCAGCGGTCGTAGTACGGCATCAGTTTGGAGACGAGGAATGGGTATTCCTCGGTCACGTCGACGCGGACGAACTGCTTGTCGGTCACGTCGGTCTGGCGGTGCGTGTAGGACAAGATCGCATTGACGATGTTGCGTACGCCGCTGAGCCGGGAGGGCCTGACCTCGACGCTGGTGAGCGTCGCGTTGTCGGCGTACCGCTCGGCAGCGTTGGCGTACAGCGCGGGGTAGCGCACGGCGAGATAGTTCAGCGCTCGATGCTCGTCGGTCGCGCCAGCGTTGTCAGCGAGCTGCAAAATCCGCACAGAGAACCTCCTCGGCGACAGCCGCGAACTGCTTCTCGTCGGCGTCGTCGGGCCGCGGAATCGATTCCAGCAGCGCATCGACGTCAAAGGAGTAGATCTGGTCATAGATCACCGTGGGCACCATCAGACCGTTGCACAGGTGCGGCGGTGTGATGGCGCCCCGCAGTCCAATCACGACGTCGACGTCGGTCGGCCTTGGCGTCGGGCGTAGCGCATCGATCAGCAGTTCCAGATCGCTGGGGTCGCCGGGTAAGAGGACGTAGGTCTCGAGGCCCTCGATGGTCAGGACCCAGCACAGCATCCGCGCGAGGTAGCGGTTGGAGCGCTCAGAGAGCACCTCCTGCAGCGCTTGGCGGTCCGTTAGGCCGACTGTGTTCGCCCTGCCGGTGGCCTGCGCGAACTCCTTCTCGACAGCAAGGCTTGGAAACCGCGGTTCGATCCGGCCCAGCGCGTATACGTAGGGCACGTCGGGCACGTCGAGTTGCTCGGCCTCGAAGACCGGCGGATCGGGCTGGGCCACAAACGCCGCGTCTATGCTCGCGGTCGGCTCGATCTCCTGCAGTTGCGGTGCGTCGTTGGCGTCAGACACTTACTGCCCCCTTTGAGATGACCCCTTGGCGAAGACCATCCACCGATTCAGCGCCTCGGCGCGTTGGGCACACCCGCCGCAGGGCCTGATGCCGAGCGCCGTCGTGCTCTTCGTAATCACATCACCGAGTCCGATGTCCTGATCGCTAACGAGGCCGGGCAACCTCATGCGATACGGCTCGCGCTCCTGCGGTCTGCTGGTCATGTCACCTCCTGCGCTGCGCTGCGCGCAGCGTTTGGTATGCGGCCCGAGCATCGAGCAACGGCGGCACGACCGTGCGCCGACGCGACGGTCCGGAGTGGGTCAGTGCGCCGCGGACCTCGCTTACGCTGGCATCGGGAAACGCTGACAGCAGCAGCGCGAAGGTCCCCGTGATGAACGGGGCGGCGACACTGGTGCCACTCGAGGTCGCGGTCCCAACGCTCGCGCGCAAGCTCGTGATGTTCTCGCCTGGCGCGCCGAGTCCGTGGCGACCGATCACGGCGCCCAGGTTGGAGGAGGTCAGTGCCCTGCCCCGCAGGCTGTAGGCGACGACCGGAATGACCCACGGGTGGCGTGTGATGACCGAGCCGCCGATCGCCGACGCGTTGCCCGCCGCGGCGACGACGGCGACGCGACGTTGGCAGGCGTAGTCCAAGACGGTCTGGAGCGTTTGTTCGTCGCGCGCGGATGCGCGTACGAGCGTCGCACTGACGTTCAGGACCTTGGCGCCCGCGTCGATGCATTCCAGCACGGCTGCGGCGAGGTCTTCCGCGCCGGCGGTGGGCAGCCGGTTGATCGAGGGTGCCTCGGTGAAGATCGGGCGCACCACCAGCCTGCAGCCCGGACACAAGGCTGGGGCGCCGCTTCCGCGCCTGGCGCTCAGGATTCCAGCGACGAACGTGCCGTGCAGGCAGGCGGCGCCATCGCGCAGCGTGCAGCTGGCCTGTCGGCCGCGCAACGTGTGGATCATCTCGCTGGCGAGATCGCGATGCTCGATAGCGACCGGCCCGTCGATCAGGCCGACGGTGACCTCTGCTCGCCCCGGTCCACTGGCGATGAGCGGGCCGAGATTAACAAGCTGGCACGCAAGTTCAGGGGACGAACCTCTCGGTGTCGCTGGCCTGTCCAGAAAAGTGACCACACTTGAAGTCACGTTCGTGGCACGATACAGCTTCGATCGTCAGCCGACTAGATCAATATGACACGAACGTGACAGACCATAACGTGGACAGGCAGACCAGTGATCGGCTGAGCGGCCCACCCCGGTTCACTGCGGGATCCTCGCTCTACACGTCCTACCGCGCCTACCAGCCCCTCCAGCCGCTCACAGTACAACGGGCGCCGCAGTGCTCGGGTGGCCAGCTGCACGGCTATGACCCACGCTGGCCGCGCATCTTCACCGCCGAACAGGGCAGGATCAGGGCGACGCTCGGATCGACCGCGATCGCCATCGAGCACGTCGGCAGCAGCTCGATCCCCGGCCTGTGGGGCAGGCCCGAAATCGACATCATCGTCGGCGTCAGCAGCAGTTCGGACGTCGATGCGAGCGCGCGTCTGCTGAAGGGCCTTGGCTACGTACCCCACAACGGCGGGGCACTCGACGGCGAGCCGTGGAGCGTGCTGGTCAGACCAGCGCAGATCTCGTTTGAGCTGCTCGTCGTCGAACACCGCGGCCGCCTGTGGAACCGAATGGTGTATTTGCGTGATCAGCTGCGCGGGAGTCCGCAGCGTGCACTGGCCTATGGCCGGCTGAAAGCGCGCTGGGCCGCCCGCTACGGCGTAGGCACACCGCGCTACCAGCAGGCCAAGCGAGAGTTCTGGGCTGCCATCGCGGCTCCCGGCACCAAGGGCTGACAGGCCACGCTTTGCAACGTAGAGGCCCGCGCTGTAAGTCGGGTCGTGGTGAGCCGAGGGGGTGGCTCATCCTGAACTACGTGCGCCACGCCGGCGCGACCTGGGCTGGGCGGTCGACAAGGTCTCATCCGGCAGGTCCACGCGCCGGGTGTCGATGGCGCACGACGAGCAGGCATAGCCGGACAGCGGCCGCGCCACGCACCCGATCGCAGGTGATGACGCCACCAGGCAGCGAATCATCTCACGCTGTGCCCAGCGTGGGGCGTAGAGTGATCGCTTCAGTCGACGAGCGTGTAGGAGGCGAAAACGTGACCGAAAGAAAGCCCGCGCATAAAGAGTTCAAGGTGACGATCGACGTCAAGCTGCCGCAGGACGCACTTGACCGGATCGAACGCGCGATTCAGAAGGCGGTGCTCATCGAGCTTGCCGATACCGACGTGGCCGACGGCTACTCCGTTCTCATGCGTGTACCCGCCGACCCGGGCGACCGGCAGACCGCTGCGGCCCAACTCCCGCCCCTCGACGGGATCGTGATCAGCCCACAGAGCAGCGAGTTGTTATGAGCGATGAGGACAGGCTCCAACGCGAGACGCCGGCGACCTGCCCGAGCGGCCGGTGCCGGCCGGGCGCCGTCCTGGTCGGCATCGTCGGCCCGGACGGGCGCGTTGGCTACGTAACCCCGGGTCTGCCCATCGACGACGAGTTCGTCGCTCGCGCTCGGGCCGGCCGAACACCCGAATCGCGCTTCCGGTTCGGCGAGCCCTGCGTGGAAAGCCGCTGCGCCCAGTGGGCCGGCGACCACTGCGGGCTGATCGATGAGTTCCTTGCTTCGCCCAGGGGCGAAGCGGCGACGAGCGGCTCGCGCACACCGCTGCCGCGATGCGGCATCCGAGCGTCGTGTCGCTGGTTTCGCGAGCGGGGGCCGGATGCGTGTGCGATCTGTCCCCTCGTGGTGCGTAGTCCGCGGGAGCCGGCGACGGCCGACCGACAGATCAGCTAACGGACGCAGATCCAACTTCGTCCCGCGAGCTGGGCGCCTGCGCCGTAGGCGACGACGTGCCCGACCCGCCGCGCGCGACCACCGGACGTCGAGGGCGGCCGACTGCGATGTCGACGAGCTCGCCGCGCTCGCTCGCACGGGGTTGGTCGTTGACCGCGATCACGCGGTCACTTACTCTTTCAATACGGGGAAGGCATTCGATTTCACCAGTCGATAGGAGGCACCCCATGGCAAGCGGTAATCCTGTTGCGTTGTACGGCGTCGCGATCCACCAGTGCATCGAGCGCGGCGACCTCGACGAGATGAAGAAGCTCTCCGCGGACGCCGAGACGCACCTGGGCGAGGTTAAGGACGCGCTTGACAAGCTCAACGCGGAGATCGCGAAGGCCGAAGGCGGCTCCTAGGGCTCGCCCCGCCCATGGCCTCGATCGAGCGGATCTCTATACCGCGCGCGCGCAGCGAGCGGGACTTTCGCAGCTTCGTGCCGGTCCACGTCGTCTGGGAGCTGACGCTCGCCTGCAACCTGAAGTGCTCGCATTGTGGCTCGCGGGCCGGCAAGCGCCGGCCTGACGAGCTCACGGCCGCTGAGGCGCTGGAGGTCGTCGACCAGCTTGCGCGGCTCGGCACGCGCGAACTGACGATCATCGGCGGCGAGGCGTATCTGCGGCGTGACTGGACCGAGATCGTCGCGCGCGCCGCCGGGCATGGGATGTATGTCGGGATGCAGACCGGCGCGCGAGCGCTGACAGAGAACCGTCTGCAGGCGGGCATCGACGCGGGCCTCGGCGGGCTGGGCGTGTCGCTCGACGGGCTCGCTGAGTACCACGACCGCGTGCGCGGCGTCGCAGGGTCGTTCGAGTACGGCCTGAGGACCCTGCGGCGCGCGAAGGCCGCCGGGCTGAACACGAGCGCGAACACGCAGATCGGGCCGCAGACGATCGCCGAGCTGCCCGAGCTGCTCGAGCACCTCATCGAGGTCGGGATCGGGCAGTGGCAGCTGCAGCTGACGGTCGCGATGGGCAACGCCGTCGATCATCCCGAGCTGCTGCTGCAGCCCTACCAGCTGCTCGAGGTGATGCCGCTGCTTGCCGAGCTGCACGCGCGCGCAGCGAGCCACGGGATCGTCCTGCTGCCAGGCAACAACATCGGCTACTTCGGCCCCTACGAGCATCTGTGGCGCAGCGTGGGGGCCGAGCGCAGCCATTACACGGGCTGTTCGGCCGGCCAGACGGTGATGGGTCTTGAGGCCGACGGGACCGTCAAGGGCTGCCCGTCGCTGCCGACGATCGGCTACGCCGGCGGCAACATCCGCGACAGCACGCTGGAAGCGATCTGGCTCAGCGCGGCCGACGGCGGCGCGCTACGACCCGCCGACGACCTGTGGGGGTTCTGCGCGACGTGTTACTACGCCGACGTCTGCCGCGCCGGCTGCACGTGGACGTCGCACTCGCTGCTCGGCAGGCCCGGCAACAACCCCTACTGCCACCACCGCGCGCTGACGCTCGCCGCCGACGGGCGCCGCGAGCGTGTCGTGAAAGTGCAGGAGGCAGGACCCGCGTCGTTTGCGATCGGCCGCTTTGAACTCGTCGAGGAGGCATTGGATGGCTCGCCGCTGCCGACGGTCTCGCAGACGCCGCCCGCACCGGGGCCGGTCCCCGCGCCGCGGCCGATCGTGCCGATCGAGCTCGGTTTCTGCCACGGCTGCAACCACTTCGTCCGCGACACCGAGACCCGGTGCCCGTTCTGCGACGGCGACCTGGCCGCGCTGCGTGCCGAGCACGAGGCGTGGCGGGAGCACGTCCAGCAGCTCATGGACGACCTCCGCGCGACGCTGCTGGGCGCGGCGCCGACCGAGAGATAGCCAGCATCCGTCCGTGATGCCCTGTCGGGGGGCGCGCGCCTGCAGTGCACGACGAGCGGGTGGGGGGTGCGACGACGCGCCGTCGCGTTAGCCCTTGAGCGTCGCGGTGTCGATGACGAAGCGGTACCGAACGTCGGAGGCGAGCACGCGCTCCCACGCCTGGTTGATCTGGTCGGCGCCGATGAGCTCGATCTCGGCGCCGATGCCGTGTTCGGCGCAGAAGTCGAGCATCTCCTGGGTCTCGCGGATCGAGCCGATCGCCGAGCCGGCGAAGGAACGGCGCTGCGTCAGCAGCGAGAAGACGTCGACCGGCAGCGGCTCGGCGGGCGCGCCGACGTTGACCATCGCGCCATCGGTGCCCAGCAGGCCGAGCAAGGCGTCTACGTCGACCTGGGCGCTGACGGTGTTGATGATCAGCTCGAAGCGACCCGCGAGCTGCTTGAACGTCTCGGGGTCGCTGGTCGCGTAGTAGGCGTCGGCGCCGAGGCGCAGGCCGTCGTCCTTCTTGCGCAGCGACTTCGACAGCACGGTGACCTCCGCGCCCATCGCGTGGGCGATCTTCACCGCCATGTGGCCGAGGCCGCCGAGGCCGACGACCGCGACCCGCCTGCCCGGGCCCGCGCCCCAGTGGCGTAGCGGCGAGTAGGTGGTGATGCCCGCGCACAGCAGCGGCGCGGCGACGTCGAGCTCCAGGCCGTCCGGGATGCGCACGACGAAGTCCTCGTCCACGACGACGTGCGTCGAGTACCCGCCGCGGGTGACCGTGCCGTCGCGATCGGTCGAGCCGTAGGTCAGCGTGTTGCCGGGCAGGCAGTACTGCTCCTCGCCTCGGCGGCAGTTGTCGCACTCGCGGCAGGAGTTCACCATGCAACCGACGCCGACCCCGTCACCGGTCGCATACGTGATCACCTCGGCGCCGACCTCGGCGACGACGCCCGCGATCTCATGACCGGGGACGGCCGGGTACGGCACCTCGCCCCACTCGCCACGGCAGTGGTGGATGTCGGAGTGGCAGACACCGCAGAACTTGATGTCGATCAGGACGTCACGGGGTCCGACCTCGCGGCGCTCGATGGTCAGCGGGACGAGCGGCTCGGTGGCCGACGGGACCCCGTAGGCGTGGGCGATCATCGTCTGGGGTGGTCTGGTCTGAGTCGTCAGGTTGGTCATGCCAGCTAAGAAAGCACCTCTCGCGCAGAACTGAGAGTCCCTGTTGTTCCAGGTACTGACAGAGCCTCCCAGCCCGCAACGACCCTGGGTAACCTCGAAACCCCGTGGACACCAAGACGGAGATTCGCGAGTTCCTCACCTCACGGCGAGCCAAGATCACGCCCGACCAGGCGGGCCTGCCCGTCTACGGCGGCCAGCGGCGAGTTCCCGGTCTTCGTCGCGAGGAGGTCGCGCTGCTCGCCGGGGTGAGCGTGGACTACTACACGAGGCTGGAGCGCGGCAACATCAACGGGGTCTCCGACAGCGTGCTGGAGGCGCTGGCCCGCGCACTGCAGCTCGACGAGGCCGAGCGCGCGCATCTATTTGACCTCGCACGTGCGGCCCAATCGACCGCGGCGGCGCGCCGACGTCCGGCTAACCAGCGCGTGCGGCCCGGCGTGCAGCGCATCCTCGACGCCATGACCGGCGCGCCGGCGTTCGTGCGCAACGGACGCCTGGACCTCTTGGCCGCCAACCAGCTCGGCCGTGCGCTCTACGCCGACCAGTTCGCAAGCCCCGCGCAGCCGGTCAACAGCGCCCGGCACATCTTCCTGGATCCGCGCGCGCAGTCCTTCTACCTCGACTGGGACCGCGTCGCCAGCGACGCCGTGGCCATCCTGCGCACCGAAGCCGGCCGCAATCCCTACGACCGTGGCCTCACCGACCTCGTCGGCGAGCTGTCCACCCGCAGCGACCTGTTTCGGACGCTCTGGGCCAAGCACAACGTCCGCTTCCACGATACCGGCGCCAAGCGCCTACACCACCCCATCGTCGGGGAGCTTCACCTCACCTACGAGAACATGCAGCTCACCGCGGACACCGGCCTGACGCTGTTCGCATATAGCGCTGAACCCGGCACGCGATCCGAGCAAGCCCTCAACCTCCTCGCCAGCTGGGCCGCGACCCCCGCGGAAGTTGAGGCGTCCGAGGTAGCTGACGAAGTCTGAGGAAGGTCCGAGTCTCTGATCTCGCGCTATTCGATCAGGCGACGACGGCGAGTTCGGCGACCAGCGGCAGGTGATCGGAGCCTGCGAGCACGGGGACGCGCGCGTTGGTGACGCGCAGTTCTGGGGCGACGAGGACGTAGTCGATGCGGGCGGTTGGATTGGTTGCCGGAAACGTGAAGCCGTTGCCGTTGCCGGCGACCGTCCAGGCGTCGTGGAAACGCTCGAACAGGGGCGCGAGCTCGGGTGCTGTCGGTCGCGCATTGAAATCGCCGAGAAGCGCGTGTGACACAGCCGCCTTGTCTGCTTCGGCGAGGAGCGCATCGACCTGAAGTCGTCGATCCTGCGCGCTGACTGACAGGTGCGCATTGTGAACGCGAAACTGGACGCCGTCGATGTCGATGTCGAGCACGAGCAATCCGCGCTGCTCGTTGTCGATGCTCGCCCGCGGCAGCAGGATGTTCTCGCTGTTGAGGACCGGCCATCTGGTCAAGATGGCCGTGCCGTACTGACGCCGAGGCGCGCCGGGCTCGGGCGGGTCGCGATCAAGATTGGCGCCGAAGACGCAGTCCATCTCCAACAGACGCTTCAACTCGGCGGGCTGGTCGCGAAAGTCGCTGTCGGCGGACCAGTGCCGGCCCACTTCCTGCAGCGCCGCGAAGTCGACGTTCTGCGCCCGGATCACGCCAGCAATCCGCTCGAGGCTGAGCGCGCCGTCCACACCGCGCCCCAGATGAATGTTGTAGCTCATCACAGTCAGCGCCAGCGCCACGATGACTGCCATGGTAGGGCCACACCTCGGCACCCACGACTTCCGCACCGATCGGCCTGGCGGACGGTTATGCCTGCTGCGCGCAGCGAGCGCGGCCTGAAGCTCGCTGAATGGACTTGCCCCCGCGCCCTCCGATTGCCTCGATGCTCCTCTGCGCCGGCGCGTGCGCGCGGTTTTGGGCGCGGATCCAGACCTCGTGGCGGCCCGCTGGCAGGTCGAGCGCCGAGGTCAGCCGTCCGGTCGCCGGATCGAAGCGCGCGGCGACGCGACGGCCGTCGACCTCGACGCCGATCAGGCGCGGGTCGACGCCGGAGAGCTCATCGCGGATCGTCGCGCGCAGTGTGCACGCGGTCGCCGAGACGCGGGTGATCGACGGCATCAGGCGCAGGGGCTTGCTTTGCTTGCCTGTGCGCACGATGCGCGCGACCGATGGCGGCACGGGCCGCGCGCCGAGCGTCGCCTCGAACACCAGCGGATAGTCGATCGCGGTGCGCACGCGCTTGCCAGCCTGGATGGTGAACGGTATGAGCACGCGGCCCTGTGGCGCGACGCGCACGCGCGTGGGGCCCGATGGCGTGGCGGTCCAGCCTCCGAAGGCGTGCGCGGCGACGCGTACTGCGTGCGTGCGCTCGTCGAAGTTGTAGACCGCGAGCGTCATCCGCGTGCGCGCGCCGAGCCGGTAGCCGGAGCGCGGCCCATGCGGTTCGGCGTTGGCGAGGAAGCGCTGGTCGAGCACGATGTGCTCCGCGGCCGAGAGCCGCCGAGCACGCGTGCGGCGCTCGTCGTTGGCCGGCGGTCGCGCGCGCAGGCCGCGCCCGCCGTCGGTGACGAGGTATTGCGGATCCAGCGACGCGATCACCCGCACGCCGCCGTCGCGCGTTGGGCGTGTCGCGCGGTGCACGCCCATGATGTCGTACATCTGAACGGTGCCGCCGCGCACCGGGACGTCGACCGTCGTCGGCCTGTCGGCCCACACGACGGTGATCGCCCGCCGCCGGTCCTTGAACACCGCGCCATGGACGTTGTTCGGCAGCCCTCGCTGCCGGTGCGCGAAGTTCGCCTGCCCGAGCAGCGACGCCATCGCGGCGTGCGCGCTGTAGGACGCCCACGGCCGGAAGTCGCTGCCGAACAGGCCGAAGCAGCCGAAGTCGCTCGCGCAGGAGCCGTACGGCGGACCGGAGAACCAGAAATGCTTGTCGGTGCCGGTCGCGAGGTCGTGCACGGTCGACTGCACGAGGTACCGCGCTTGGTCGGCCTGCTGCGCCCGCGTCGGATTCGGCGCGGTCCTGGGCATGAACAGCCCGGCCTCGGTCATCCACATCCGCGTGTGTGCGCCGTAAAGTCGGCGCAGGCGGTGCTCGATCACGGAGTGCTTCGAGATCGGAGAGAGCCCAGACGGGACGTACTTCTCCCCGTAGCCGTGAAACGCCCACACGTCGGCGTAGCGCGCGACGCCGTTTTGCAGCAGCACGTCCTGGAACTCGTCCGGGAACGCGATGCCGCTCAGCGCGGCGAGCGGCCGCCGGGGGCGGTCGGTAATGCCGAGGGTCGCCGCCTTCACATAGGCGGCGTGGCGGTCGGCCTTCGACGTGGCGCGCAGGCTGAGCACGTCGACGTCGGGCTCGTTCCAGACCTCGAGCGCGTCGCGGCCAACCCCGTGGCCGCGGCCGGCCAGGTGTCGCGCGAGGCGATAGCCGTCGCGCAGATCGTCGGGCATCGGCGCCGAGGCCTTGGTCGTTGCCCAGCCCGGCGCCGACAGGTTCCCGGGCAGCGCCCACAGCGCGCCGAGCGTCTTCAGGCCGGCCGAGCGATAGCCGCGCGCGGCCGCGTCGACGCCGCGCGTGTCGTAGGCGCCGCGCCGAGGCTCGATCGCGCGCCAGTCGATCTCGTCGCGCACGTAGCCGGCGCCCATCTGCATCATCGCGGACGCGACGGCTGCGCGCCGCGCGGGAGGCACGAGCCACGGCGACGAGACCGTGACGCCGAAGCGGTTGGCGGGTCCCCGCACCGGCCGGCGGTCCGGCAGACGTGCAAACGAGCTGGCGAACGTCGTCTGCGGCGACGAAGCCAGCGAGGTCCGCACGCGGTAGTGGCCTGGCGGCAGCGCTGGAAGCTGCGCGGTTGCGGCGCTCGCGCCGGCGGCGATCGTCGCCGCGCCGGACGCTGCGTGGTTGCCGAAGTAGTCGCTGACGGTGTAGCGCACCGTCTGCGTCACGGCAGCGTGCGCGTTGAGCGTGAAACGCAGCACCGGCTGCTCGTCGGCGGTCACACCCAACTCGCCCGCTGAAACGTCTTTCAGCGCGAGCGCCGTCGGCGTCAGCGTGAAGCGGTCCAACGCGAAGTGGTAGCCGATCGGCCGCGCGCCGACACGCAGCTCGCTGACGCGAAACGTGATCCGGTTGACGCCGCGCTCAAGCTCGACGTCGTCCAGCGTCGCCCGGACCAGGGCGCCCCACGCGCTCGGCATCGCCGACCACACGGGCTCGGACTTCGCGACCTGCTCGAACGGGCCGTCGTCGACCGCCAGCTCGAAGAACGAGCCGCCGAGCTCCTCGCGATCCGGCATCGCGGGCGCCATCACCACCGCGGCGAGCCGGTACGGGCCGTCGACGGGCGCATTCACCGCGTAGCTCGCGTACCAGCCCTCCCGCCTCGGGTCATCGACGGTCGCGAGCTTCAAGTACGCGCCGCCTGACGCGGCGCGGTGGCGCGCGATCGGGATGTTCGAGCGCTCGGTCGCCTCGCCCTCGACGACGATCGCGCCGGCGGCGCCGGCGGGCGCGAAGGCACCAGCGCCCAGCGCAAGCATGAGCAGGATGCAACACCTCAGCACGACGTGGACTCCTTCTCTTCAGCGGTCGGACGGCTCGGCGAGCGCAAGACTGCCGGGCGCCCAACGCCGGCCGCACACCTGACGAACTGTCTGCGATCAAACATGCCCGAACGTTATGCCCGTGCGCGTGCTGCGAATCGGCCACAAGTAGGTCGTCGTATACGACTTCGGGCGATCCCGCCAACCGCTTCAGCGGCGGCTCCAAGGGTGACTTCACGTGAGCGCGGCAGAGGAGGGAGCCTGCATGCCGAGGTTTGCGACCCGTGAAGGAGGCTGTCGCGCAAAGTCCCCGCACAACGACGACCACCCGCCGACCGATGTGATGGCCGGCCAGAGCTTCGTCATGAAGATCTATCAGGCGCTCAAGGACAGCGCGCTCTGGGAGAAGTCGATGCTCGTGATCGTCTATGACGAGCATGGCGGGTTTTACGACCACGTCGATCCAACGCTCGACCTGCCGACCGAGTTCACCGACCGTGCCGAGTTCGGGCACGTCGGCCCGCGCGTCCCGGCGATCGTCGTCTCGCCATTCGTTGAAGCGGGCGCCGCATTTGGCTCCGCGCAGAACAACGTCCCGCGCTTCGTGTTCGACCACAATGCCCTGATCAAGACGATCCTGCTGCGCTTCGCCGACGGCAACTACGACGGCCTCCCAGAGCGCGTCGAATCGTCCAGTCACCTCGGGCACCTGCTGACCGGCGGTCCTGCCCGCGTCGCGCCGGAGATCGAGAACGACGAACTCAGGAAGGTGACCGACTGGTGGGCGAGGCACATCGCCTTTCAGCTCAAGCACCCGTCCGCCACGGTCCCGGCGCTGCAAGAGCTCGGAATCGTCCAGGGTCCGGCCGGGCCCCAGGCCGCGGCCCAGGGCCTGTGGTCGCTGCCGGGGAGCGCGCTGGACTGGATCAAGGGACCCTTCAGCAGCGAAGCCGCGCCCGCTCGTGCGGTGCGACCGACGCCAGCGAGCTGCAGGCAGGCGTCGCAGCCGCGGCACGCCACATACGCAACCAGGGACTTCCGCCCGGGCAGCCCTGAGCGTTTGAGATGGACGCGCGGCGGATGTCGCCGACAGCGACCCGCCGTGCTCGAGCCCGTCCGCGCTGACAGCGCTCGGCTCATCTCGCTGGCTGAGCGCACACCGCCGGCGGATACGGAGTCGCGACCCGGATCGATCTGTCATCGCATCGCTCCGCGGCAGACCGCGTAAGCGGTCCCGGTCGCGTCGCGCGTCATGAAGCTCTCGAGGTACGTCTGACGATGGTTGACGTAGTTCTGGCGGGCGACGAAGCCTGCCTGTCCGGTGGTGGCGAAGGTTTTCAGGCGCTTGTCGCCCGGGCACTTGAAGAACAGCCACCCGACCGCTGCGGTGGCGGCGAGCGCTGCGATGGACTTGGAGACTTCACGGCGGTGGCCGTCGGAGGTGCCGGCTGTGAAGTGTCATGGAAGTTTCAGCGGATGCGACACGAGAAGTTCAGAACTCGTCACTGGGCCCAATCCCGGTCGCGCCGGCGACGACGAGCAGGCCGTCCTCGACATGGCCACTGCGCGCGCTATCACGATCGAGACAATGAGCGAGTACCGGCTCGGCGGGCGCGGCCCGGTGACCCGCCCGCCCTCATGCTCGAGTACGGCCAACCGGCGATCAGGCGGGCGTCCGCGAGATCGCCGACGTCGTCCGAGGCGGCGCGAGGCTAGTTGTCGCGCTGAGCGGCCGGCGCGTACGCGTCGTAGGTGACGAGCTCGACCTCGGAGAACTGCACCGGGTTGTCGGTGTCGCCGCCGACGGGCACGCCCGCCGAATCGGCGATTCGCGGGACGACCGTCACCGCGACCTCGGTCTTGCCGGCGGCGAGCTCGCGGCGCAGCGCGGCCGTCACGTCGACCGACCTCGTCGTATCGCCGCCATGGAACACGCGCGTGTCAAACCGGGATTCCGGTCCGCGCGGGTCGCAATGGCCCTCGTCTCCGAAACAGCCGCCCTTACCGAAGACGAAAAAGCAGCCGGCGTAGCCGTGGGCGTCGTCCTCCGGGGTGTCGTGATCGGCCCTCGGACGGTTGAGGAAGACCGCAGCGCGGAAGCTCGGGCCGTTTCGGTATAGGCCCTTGAAGAACAGCTCGGCCGACCACAGCGGCGCGCGCGCCTGATCGTTTGGCAGCTCAAGCGGATCCTTGACGCGGATGATCTTCGCTTCGCTCGTCATCGGTTGCCTCGTGCGCCCGACCGCGACGCCGAATAGGTGTACCCGAGGCGGCCGATCTCAAGGACGCCCGGGATCTTCAGGTTAAATGGCTGGAGCACTTCTTCGAACATGTCGGGCGTCGGGCCGGCGATGCCGTTGCGATCCTGCCACAGCGCCCAGATCCGGTCGATCATCACGTGGTGCGCCCAGAAGATCGGGTCGTACGCGGCCCACCCGATGTTCGCCATCGTCCCGCCGACGAGCCCGTGGATCCCGTCGTGGATGTTCTCCAGGGCGAGCGAGAACTGGAAGTAGTTCTTCATGTTGAGCAGGGTCTTGTCGATGAACTGCGCGGTCGGCTGCGAACCGGAATCGGGCGGGTTGTTCGCTCGCACGGTCTTCCGTGGCTGCCCGGGAATCGGCGGCTGGGTAATGCGCGGGATCGCCTGTGACGCGAGCGGGTTGGGCCCGCCGCCGCCGGGTAGCGTCTTGCGCGAGTAGGCGTCGGGGATGAACCGCGGGTGCGCGGCGTCGAACGTCCAGTCCCACCACGGCAGCGTCACGCCGGGGACGAACTCGCGCAGCGTTAGCTCGAAGTTGTGCAGGTACGCGCGGTGCCACGGCAGGAAGAAGCGCGCGCCGTGCTCGTTGGTGACGTGGTGCTGGCAGAAGCCCTGCGGTACACCGTGGATGCCCGCCCAAAACGAGAAGCTGCGGTTGTCGCTGCGCTTGGCGGCGAGCCGAAAGGCTTCGCGCAGGTCGGCGAGCTGTGCCGTGGTGAGCTTGTCGACGCTCAGGCGGTGACGGAGCGCGTTAGCCGCAGGAACGACGCCTTGGGATCGGCCCTCCATGTGAGCGCGACCCTACGGGCACCGAACCGGACGGTCAACCCCGCCCACCTCTGACGCACTGAGATTTCGTGTCGTCGACCTGAACAAACCGCGTCGTTTCACTGCACAATCGTGACACTTCACAGCCGGCGTGGGCATCGTCGGAAGCTGGAACGACATCGTTTCATCCTTTGTGATCGTTGGCGGCATCTGGCAGGTCTTCAGCGACATCAACTTCCAGGTTCCGCAGGGTGGCCTGCTCGGCGCTGGCTTGTATCCCTTCGTCGAGGGACCTCGGAATCGACAACGATTCGATCTCGTCCGTGAGGCTCATCAGCGGGTAAGCGCTGATCGCTCCTCAGGTACTTCCCGCGGATAACGTCACCGACCGCCTCTACGGATCAGGCCAGGGGCCTCGATACCTCAAGTGCGGCAGTTCCACCTCTTCCCGGTGCTGGGGTTCGAGGACGTCATCGGGGGTTTTCGCGGAAAGTAGTTGACGGGGAGCCGGCTCGGCCCCCGCGCTCCCTGCGTGCGCGGCCGGCGTTGGAGCAGCCAAGGCCGAGTCCGAAGTCGGCACATGCTTTCGCAGCGCCGAGAACGAAGCCCTGACAAGACACCAAGCCTCACGAACGTAGCCCCGCGTTCGAAGCGGCGGCAATCCACGGTCGACGGTCGACGGTCGACGCTCGCCCCGAACGACTTGCAAGACGGTCGTCTACCGGCGTGGCCACCCGCGACCGGGGCCCGGCCCGCGGGCGTCACGCTGCCGTCACGATGTCGCTTTGTGAGACTGAACCGGGGTGATCGGGTCACGATCACGGTCGCTGATGCCGATCACGGTGATGAAGCGCATGACGCCGGCCGCGCCGAGTGCGGAAATGCGGCGGTTCATGACCAGACCTACGCGCGCACCCGCACCAGCGCGCCCAATGCCACCCGCGCGAGCAGCCAGCGCATGTCGCGGTCGCTCGCGCGCAGGCACCCACTGCTGACCGCGTTTCCCAGGCTCGCCTCGTTCGATGTGCCATGGATCGCCAGGCGGTCGCCGCCGGTCCAGCCCTGCGGCACGTTGCGCTGGCGAGCGGTGAGCGCCAGAGCGCAGCATCCGTAGGCCGCGCCGCCTCGGCCGATCACCAGCAGATCAGTCACGGCAAATCGCCCTGTCGGAGTCGGGTTCAGCGACCGCCCGATCGCCACGACGATGCGCCGTCGCAAACGGCCGTCGCGCCGGACGACGATCGTGCGCGCGGAGAGGTCCACGTCGAGCGAGTACGGCTCGTGCAGCAGCAGCGCGCCGCTCGCCGGGATCCACCCCGCGCGCGAGTTCGGCCGGTGCTGCGACAGCACCCCAAGCCACTTGCCGCGCCGTGCGACGACCCCCAGCACCCGCGGCGAGCCGTAGCCGGTGCGCGTCCCCAGCGCGCGCACCACGCGCCCGCCGGGACGCTCGCGCAGCAGCACGCGGCGCACCAGCCGCGCCCCGAACGGCGCGCGCGGCGCCCTGACCTCGGCTCGCTCGGGCACGCGCGGCACTGCACGCGGCGGCATCTCAGAGCGCTCCGGCTCCCCACGGCTTAGCAGCAGGACCACGGCGGCCACCGCACCCAACGCGGCCGCGACGACGACCGCGACGACCGCACGCCGCGCCACGGATTCCCCTACGCCTCGGCCAGTGCCTTCAGGCGCTCGCGCGCGCCGGGCATCTTCAGCCGCCGCAGGATCTCGTCCGCCAGCGCTACGTAGTCCGCACCGAGGTCGGGCCGGTGGTCGAGGATCGACAGCGCCCGCTCCGACGCCTCGGCGTATGCGATCGACTGGCGCACGGTCGTGTCGAACAGCTTCTCGCCGACGTGCTCGCGCAGCGTGGCGAAGGCTTCGCGGCTGTGGCGCGTGCGCATGTCGGCGATGTTGAAGACGACTCCGAGCCAGCGCAGCTCCGGGTTCAGACCGTCGCGCGCGAGCTCGATGACCTCGAGCGCCTGCTCGACGCCCTGGAGCGCGAAATACTGCGCCTCGGTGCTCAGCAGCGCATGATCGGCCGCGACGAGGGCGTTCACCGTCAGCAGCCCGAGCGACGGCGGGCAGTCGAGCAGGATCAGGTCGTAGCGATCCTTCAGCGGCTTCAGCGCGCGCTTGAGCGTGAGCTCGCGGCCCATCTTGCCGGCCAGCAGCAGCTCGGACTCGGCCAGCGAGAGATTCGCGGGGATGATGTCGTTATGGACCGCTTCGGTCGCCGGCGCCCGGCCGGCGAGTACGTCGGCGAGCGACGGCGACGCCTCGGGATCGACGTCGAAGTAGTCCGACAGGTTGCCCTGCGGATCGAGATCGACAGCGAGCACCTCAAGACCGATGCGCCGGAACACGTCGGTCAGCGTGCGCACCGCCGTCGTCTTGCCGGTGCCGCCCTTCTGGGATAGGACTGAGATCGTGGCGCCCAAGAGCGCCGGATGCTACTCGGCCAGTGCCTTCGCGCCAGCCGCTGCCGGTGCCGCGGTCAGATTGGCGAAGCGCAGGCGGTAGCGACCGATCACGATCTCGTCGTCGTCGTTGAGCAGTTGCGAGACGACTCGCTCACCGTTGACGAAGACCCCGTTGAGGCTGCGGTCGTCCAGCACGCGGACCCCGCCGGACTCGAGGATGAGCACGGCATGGCGGCGCGAGACGGTCGGATCTTCGAAGCGTAGATCGGCCGACAGGCTGCGGCCGATCCGCATCGATTCGCCGGTCATCGCAACTGTGCGCACGGCGCCGGTGTCTTTGAAGATCAGGTAGCGGCCGGGCTCGACGATCGCATCGCGCGCGGTATCGATCAGTAACCGGCCGTGGGCGGCGGGAGCCTCGGGCTCTGGCCGTGTGAATCGACCTTCCCGACCGGGGCCGAAGAGCGACGCGCGCGTGAAGCTCGCGCCGGCGCAGCCCGGGCATGCGGGAAGGATGTCGGCGGTGGCCATCGTCACGACGTGACCACAGATCTCGCAGCGGAACGAGCCGGTACCGGCAAGCGTTCCCGACATAAGCGACTCCATACCGAACTCCCTTCGCCAGCGTTACAGGGATGCGCCGGCCGTCTCGGCTTGTGCTGAATATAACAAGCGCGTCAACCCAGATCGGAGCATGACGGCCTGCGTCCAAAGGTTTCGGGCTCTACCCATGGTCAGGCGTTGGATAAACGGCTCTTAAGACTTCGTTAAGTAGAGGACATCGGCTGCGAGCGACGAAACAGCCTCGATGGCACGAGGACCTACGACGATCGACGAGCAGGACCTCGAGCGGCTCCTGTTGCGCAAGAGCGTGGGCGCCTTGGAGGACGGGCGTCAGAGCTGCGCGGACTGCGGGCGCACGCCGCTCATCGGCGAGACGCTCTACCGCTACGCCGACGCCACGACCGTATGCGAGCTGTGCCGGCCGCTGCGCCACGATGAGCCCGCGGCCAGCGCGCGCGTGCGCCACAGCGAGTACGGCCACGCCGTGCGCATCCACCGCGCGGACGCCGCGTAGGACGCATGGCCGGCGACGCGCAGCCGTGCCGCCACGGGTAGATTTGCCGGGCGCATGGAGCCCGTCACGCTGAAGACCCGGATCGCCAGGCCCCGCGAGGAGGTCTTCGAGTACCTCGCCGACGTGGCCAACCACGCCGAGTTCAGCGATCACTGCCTCGTCGACTGGCATCTCACGCGCGAGGACTCATACGGCGCCGGGGCCGGCGCCCGCTTCCGGGTCAAGTCGCGCTTCGATCGCTTCTCCTACGGCGACATCACGCTCGCGGAGGTGCAGCCGCCGCAACGCATCCTCGCCACGGGTCGCGCGGGGCGCTTTAACCGCATACGCACGAAGACGACGTGGACGCTCGACGAGGACGGCTCGAACGCGACGGACGTCACCTTCGTCACCGAGTCCACGCCGGCCACGTTCTCCGACGGCAAGATGGAGCAGCTGCTGCGGGTGCGCAACTCCACCACGCGCTGTCACAAGCGCGCGCTCGAGCGGCTGCGCTCGATCCTCGAGTCGGGCGACGGCCGCGGCGCGCGCACCACGGTGTCGGGTGGGGCGCGCAAGCCCGCCACCGGCTTCAGGCTGTAGATTTCGCCGGCCGTGAACCGCCTGCGCCGCCCGATCGTCGTGCTCGCCGCCCTGCTCGCCTGCGGCGGGCTGAGCGCCTGCGGCAGGCACAAGGACGAGAACGCTCGCGTGGTGCGCGCCGAGAACGAGGGCCTGTACCTGACGGTCGGCGAGCTGAAGTACCAGGTGCAGGTCTCGCGCCAGCTCAACCCCAGCGACACCCAGGACAAGCCTTACCTCCAGGGCGTCGCGAAGGCCGAGCGCGAGCTCGCTCGCGACGAGGTCTGGTTCGGCGTCTTTCTGCGCGTGCAGAACGAGACCGAAGAGGCGATGCAGCCCTCCGGCGACATCCAGATCGTCGACACGCAGGAAAAGGTCTTCACGCCGATCGCGCTCGACGACACGAACGTGTTCGCCTATCGCCCGGCGGCGACGATCCCGGCAGGCCACGTGCTGCCCGAATTGGACACGCCGGCCAACGACACCCCGACCCAGGGTTCGCTCGTGCTCTTCAAGCTCAAGCTCAGCGCGTTGGACAACCGCCCGCTGGAGCTGAAGATCGAAGGCACGCGTGCGCCCCAGCAGACGGGCATCATCGATCTCGACGTGTAGCGACCGCTACCGGGTCGCCTTGAGCGCCGCGACCAGCACCTGCTTGGCGACCGGCGCCGCGGTGTCGCCGCCGACTCCGGCGCCCACGAGCAGAACGCCCACGGCGACGCGCGCCCGAGCGGCTGGCGCGAAGGCGGCAAACCAGGCGTCGGTATCCGTCGGGTCGTCGGGGAGCACCGGCGGGCACTCGGGTCCCTCGGGCGCCGGCAGGCAGGCGGGCGTCCTGGTCGTCGTGCGCAGCTCGGCCGTCCCCGTCTTGCCGGCGACGCGCACGCCGGTGATCGCGGCGGCCTTGCCCGTGCCTTCCTCGACAACGGCCTCCATATAGCGGCCGACGAGCATGGCCACGTCGCGGTCAATCGCCTGCGGGCGCCGCGGCAGGTTCGTGCGCTCCACCCGCTGCAGCGTGAGCTTGGAGCGCTTGCCGCGCGAGCCGATCGTCGCGGCGACCCACGCCATCTGAAGCGCCGTCGCCTGCACCAGCCCCTGACCGATCGCAGAGGAACCGACGGCAAGGTCGTCGCCGATCTCGTCCGCGGAGGGAATCGTGCTCGTCGCCGCGCCGGGGATGCCGAGATCCTTGTTGAAGCCGAACGCCTCGGCCGTCTTGACGAGCCCCTTGCCGCCGAGCTTCGCTCCGAGCGGCGCGAAGACGGAGTTACACGAATGCGCGAAGGACTGGCGAAGCGTGCCGCCGCAGGACTCGCCGTTGGCGTTCTCCAAGTCGACGCCCTCGATCGTCGTCTTCGTCTCGACGGGGAAGGTCGACCTCGGTCCCGCGATCTTCGCTTGCAGCACGCCGGTGAGCGTGACCATCTTGAACGTCGAGCCCGGCGGTTGGAGCCCTGAGAAGGCGATGCCCGACAGCCCGAGGATCTCGCCCGTGCGCGGGCGCACTACCGCGATGCCACCGACGTACGCGCCCTTTGCCTGCACCGCCGCTTGCTGGACGGCGGGATCGATCGACGTGCGCACGGCGTTTGCCGGCAGCGATGTGCTGCGGGCGAGCACGCGCGCGCCCGCGCGCAGCTCGCCGCCCGGTTTGCCCGCGACCCGTTCGTCGAAGATGCGCTCCAGGCCCGAGAGGCCGACCGTCGCATCGTCGGGGAAGCCGAGCTCGCGCAACCGCTCGGCTCGCTCGGGCGGTGCCGGGCCGAGCTCCCCCACGATCGCCGACGCGATTGCCCCCAGCGGCGAGCTACGGTCCTGGCCCTGCGCGAGCGGTGTCCCGTCGCGGGCGAGGATGTCCGCTCGCCGGGGCAGCTGTATGTCGCGCTGAAGGCGCTCGCCTCGAGCCAGGCCGGGGAACACGAGGTTCGCCGACCACTCGATGCGCGGGTCGTCGCCGCCGGAGAACGGGAGGCGCAGGGTCCCGCGCACGGGGCCGAATGCCCGCGTGAGGACCGTCATCGGGATGCTCACGACGCTGTCGCGCTCCTTGCCGACCTTGCCCGCGCGCACCGAGGTGGCCGTCGCGGTCGCCGCGGCCTTCCGGTAGGCGGCGATGAACTCGCCCAGCGGCTTGCTGCGCCGGCGCTGTGACGTGAGCGCGGCGTGCATCGCGCGGTAGTTGCCCTGTTCCCATGCGGAGACGAACTGCTGCGCGCGAAGCTCCTCAGGCGGACGGCCCCCGGAGAACATCCAGAACGCGGCGACGACCACGGCGGCGACGGCGATAGCAATCAGCGTGCGCGGGGAAGGAGGGGAGCGCCGCCGTGACGAAGCCATGAGCATGCGAATAACTATGGCCTGTCCACGGACGTAACGGCCGCAACATCGTGCCGTGACGCCGTTCGACTACATCATCATCGCCTTCGCCGCCCTGTTCGGGATCGTCGGCTTCGCACGCGGATTTCTGATCGGAGTGTTGTCACTCGCAGGATTTATCGCCGGCGCCTATCTCGGTACGCGGTTCGGGCCGCAGCTGCTGGAGGAGGGGAACACCTCGCCGTACGCGCCGCTGTTCGGCCTGCTCGGCGCGCTCGTCGGCGGGGTGATCATCTCGTCGATCTTCGAGGGCATCGCGGGACGGATGCGCGAGGGCGTGCCTCCCGGCCTGGCGATCGTCGACGGCCTGTTGGGCAGCGCGCTGGCGGTCGCGCTCGCGCTCGGACTGGCCTGGCTGCTGAGCGTCATCCTGTTGCAGACGCCGGGCATCCGCGACCTGCGCCGGCCGATCCAGCAGTCGAAGATCCTCCGCAAGCTCAACGCGGAGCTGCCGTCCGACAAGGTCCTCAAGGCACTGGCACGCTTCGATCCCCTGCCGTCGATCAGGGGTCCGGGCGTGCAGGAGGTCGAGCCTCCACCCGGTACGGTCGCCGCGGATCCGCAAGTGCGAGCAGCCGGCGACTCGGTCGTGCGGATCCTGGGCAATTCCTGCGGCCTCGGCGTCGCCGGCTCGGGGTGGGTCGCCGCCAGCGGCGTCGTCGTCACCAACGCGCACGTCGTCGCGGGACAGGGACAGGACGAAACCGTCGTGCAGCTGCGCAGCGGTGGCCGGACGATGCCGGCGACGGCGATCGCGTTCGATCCGAGCAACGACGTCGCCGTGCTGCGCGTACCCGGGCTCGACGCGCCGGCGCTTGGCTTCGCCCGCGAGGTCAGGGTCGGGGAGCCCGGCGGCGCCGAGGGCTATCCGCTCAACGGCCCGTTCACGATCAGCCCGGTCCGCGTCGGCCGCACGGCGACTGTGCTCGCCCCAGACGCCTACGGCAGGCGCCTGGTGCGGCGCCAGGTGACCGCCTTCCGCGGCACCGTGCAGCCCGGCAACTCGGGCGGTCCGCTCGTCGACCTCGCCGGCCGCGTCTCCGGAACGGTCTTCTCCAAGACCGTTGACGGCGGCCCTTCCGGCGGCTACGCGGTGACCAACGCCGTCGTTCGTGACGCGTTGCGCGGTGCGTCCGGGCCGGTCAGCACGGGACAGTGCGCACGCTGAAGTTCTCGGCGCGTGGGCGCGATGGCGCTACCCTGCCGCTCGATGTCCAAGACGCTCGTCATCGCAGAGAAGCCCTCCGTCGGTCGCGACCTCGCGCGCGTGCTGCCCGGCCCGTTCGCCAAGCAGGAGGGGTATCTGGAGGGGCCTGATCACGTTCTGACGTGGGCGGTCGGGCATCTCGTCCAGCTCGCCGAGCCCGACGAGTACGACGTCAAGTTCAAGAAGTGGCGCATGGCCGACCTGCCGATCGTGCCCGCCAAGTTCAAGCTCGTCGTACGCGACGAGCGCTCCAAGAAGCAGATGTCGGTCGTCACCCGGCAGCTCAAGCGCGAGGACGTCGACGACGTCATCAACGCCTGCGATGCCGGACGCGAGGGCGAGCTGATCTTTGCCTACCTGTTCGAGAAGGCGGGCTCGCACAAGCCCGTGCAGCGCCTGTGGCTGTCGTCGATGACGAAGACCGCGATGCAGCGGGCGTTCACCGAGCTGCGCCCGGCATCGGAGTTCGCGCAGCTCGAGGCGGCCGCGCGCTCGCGCTCGGAATCGGACTGGATCGTCGGGATGAACGCGACGCGCGCGGCGACGATTCGCCTGCGCTCGTCCTTCGACGGGGCCGTGTCGCTCGGGCGCGTGCAGACGCCGACGCTCGCGATCATCACCCGCCGCGAGGAGGAGATCCGCGCCTTCAAGCCGGAGCCGTACTGGCTCGTGGACGCGCTCTTCGCGGCACCCGGCGAGCGGTTGTACGAGGGGCGCTACCACGACGGCGCCAAGCCGCGGCTGGCGACGGCCGCCGCCGCCGACGAGATCGTCGCCGCGGTCAAGGACCAGACCGGCGAGATCACGCAGCTAGAGACCAAGCAGCGCAAGGAGCGCCCGCCGCTGCTCTACGACCTCACCTCGCTGCAACGCGATGCCAACGGGCGCTTCGGCTTTACCGCCAGGCGTACCCTCGCCGCCGCCCAGCGCTGCTATGAGGAGCACAAGGTCTTGACCTATCCGCGCACGAGCTCGCGCTACCTCACCAGCGACATGATCGCCGAGCTGAAGCCGATCGCCTCGCATGTCGGCGGCGCCGGGCGCGACTACGAGCAGGCGGCGGCGTACGTACAGGGCCTGGACATGCTGCCGCTCGGACGCGTCGTCGCCGACGACAAGGTCGGCGATCACCATGCGGTCATCCCGACCAACTCGACGCACAAGCTCGACAAGCTCTCCGACGACGACCGCCGCATCTACGACCTCGTCGCGCGCCGCTTCCTCGCCGTCTTTCATCCCGACGCGCTGTTTGAGAACACGAAGGTCGAGACGACCGTGGCGGGACACGTCTTCCGCACACGAGGGAAGGTCCTGCTTGTGCCCGGCTGGCGCGGCGTGTACGGCGAGCTGGCCGAGGGCGGCGACGGGGCGAGCGAGGACGACGAGGGTCGCGACCAGCAGCTGCCCAAGCTCGACCATGGCGAGAACGTGCAGACGCGCGATGTGACCGCGGCCGAGAAGGAGACCAAGCCGCCCCGGCGCTACTCCGATGCGTCGCTGCTGGGGGCGATGGAGACGGCCGGCAAGCTCGTCGACGACGACGAGGTTCGCGAGGCGATGAAGGACTCGGGGATCGGCACGCCGGCTACGCGCGCGTCGATCATCGAGCGACTGATCGACGTCGGCTACATCGAACGCGACGGGCGCTCGCTCGTCGCGACCGAGAAGGGGCTGAACGTCATCCGCCTGCTCGGCGAGCATCCGCTGACGTCACCGTCGATGACCGGCGACTGGGAGAAGCGGCTGGGCATGATCGAGCGCGGCGAGGAGCCGCGCGACCGCTTCATGTCAGACATCGCGGGCTTCGCGGACGCGACCGTGCACGAGCTCGACGCCAAGCTCAAGGACGTCCGCATCCCGCGCACCAACCTCGGGCCGTGTCCGGTCTGTGGCCACGACATCGTCGAGAACCGCAAGGGCTTCTCGTGCTGGTCGCGCGAGGACCCGGGCTGTGGATTTGTCATCTGGAAGGCTAAGGCCGGTAAGACGCTGCCGACCGCGGTGGCGAAGGAGCTCATCACGACAGGTCGAACGGCGAAGGCGGTGAGCGGCTTCAAGGGCCGAAGCGGTCGTTCCTTCCGTGCCAAGCTGGCGCTGCAGCAGAGCGAGGAGGGTAAGTGGCGGGTGGAGTTCGACGAACCGTGGGCGCGCGACGGCGCCAGGGCCGATCCCGGCGCGGCGCAAGATGAGCCGCAGTCGCCGGCAGTCGCCTCAGCGGCCGAGGCCGCCGCGTAGAGGAGAACGCGCGCCGCGGCCGCCCCGCCGCGCCGCGGTGAAGGCGCTGGTCGGGCTGGTCGCCGCCTGTGTCGCGATCGCCGGCGCGCTGGCGCTCGCGGGCGTATTCGGTGGTCGCGCGGGCGATAACGCGCGCACGGCCTCGCCGCCGGGACGGAGGGTCGTACGGACCGTCGAGCAGTTGCCGCCGCCGCTGCCCGAGCGCGGCCCCTCGCAGACCGAGCTCGGTCCGTTGCCGCAGCCGGCCGGCGCGGCGCATGTCGACCTGTCCCACCGGTCGCTGCTGTCCTACCTGCGCCTGCGTCCGGCGCCGAAGGCGGGCCTCGCGTTCGACTTCGCCGACGGGAGCGTGCTGTGGCGTCACGGGGCGACGCGCACGCGCCCGATCGCGAGCCTGACGAAGCTGATGACGGCGCTGCTGGCGGTCGAGCGCTTTGGCCCCCGCGACCGCGTCCGGATCCCGCGCGCCGCGGACTGGGTCGCCGGCTCGAGGATGGGCGGGCTGAAACCGGGCCGCCGGGTCCGCGCCGACGTGCTGCTCAAGGGCCTGCTGATCGCATCGGGCAACGACGCGGCGACGACGCTCGCGATCGCCGGCGCGGGCTCGGAGCGAGCGTGGGTGGTGCTCATGAACCGGCGCGCGAAGCTGCTGGGCCTCAGCTGCACGCACTTCGTCGACTCCTACGGCCTGGACCCGCGCAACCGCTCGTGCCCGGCCGACCTCGCGGTGCTCGCGATGCGCGCGATGAACGAGCCACGCATCAAAGCGATCGCGCGGCGGCGCTCTGTGCGCGTCTGGACCGGCGCGGGCAAGAAGCTCACGCTGCGCACGACCAACCACCTGCTGCGCGACCACTACCCGGGAGCGATCGGCCTGAAGACCGGCTTCACGAACCCGGCCGGCTTCTGCCTGGTGGCGATCGTGCAGCGCGGCTCCAAGCGGATCGGCATCGTCGTCCTGGGCTCGAAGGACTCCTTCGGCACCGCGCGCCGCCTAGCGCGGGCGGCGGTGCAGGTGGGGATGCTGCCGAAGGCGGCGTGAGCTCGCCGAGGAGCTCTCGAATCTTGACGGCTGTCGTGCGAGGCGGCGTCAGTAGCCCGGCGGGTTGGGATACGTCCTCAGGACGTAGAACGGCGGCACGGCACCTGGCTGGTAGATGATCGTGACGCGTTCCACGCCGGCGATGCGCACCGCGTTCGGATTCGCTGCACCCCCCGGCTGGCCCGTGAGCGTGTTGACGTAGGCGTCTCCCACGGGTCCGTCGGCGCCGAAGATGCTCTCGTGCCTGGCGCTGTTGACGAGGTCGGCCCGGATCGCCTCCCAATTGGCCCGCAGGTAGCGGTTCACGACCTGGTTGAGGCGCGACGCAGTCGCCGACGGCGAGCGTG
Source organism: Solirubrobacteraceae bacterium (assembly GCA_033855115.1). GTDB lineage: Bacteria > Actinomycetota > Thermoleophilia > Solirubrobacterales > Solirubrobacteraceae > CADCVQ01. The sequence goes on along the minus strand of JAWVGJ010000087.1, from coordinate 34,009 downwards.
CGATGGGAAGCTTGGGACAGCGCGTGACCGCCCAGCGCACCGAGGCCAGGCGCGGCGCCGAGGAGCTGGCGATCGCCACGGAGGTCCCGCCCAGATTCCGCTCTCGGTCGCCTTGGTCGCCGCCTTGGCGAGCTCCGGTTGTGCGTGCGCTTCGGCGTCACCCAGATCATCGAGGGCGGGATCGGACACGACATCGTGACCCGGACCGGCGGCGCTCGGCGGGGAGGGCGCGGGCGTCGGGGGTCCGCTGGGTGCCGGCTCGGCGCCGGCTGCGGTGGGGGAGCCGCCGATCGCTTGCGGCTTTGCCCGAGTCCGCCGCCGGCTGCGCGCTCGCCTGGTCTGCGAATCTCGTGTCGGGTGGCTCACGCCCGTCCGCGTACCAGCGCTGCGCTGAAGCTCCAGGAGCATGCGGATCCTGCTCGGGGCCGCCTGCGAGGGACCGCGTGGGGAGCCGCGGGCTCCGAAGAGGAGGGTTCCGCGTCCGACGCCTGCTCGTGGTCGGGCACCGCCCGCCCGCTGGTCACGCGCCTCTCTCAATGCATCGATTCGGGTCGCCGCTCAGGGTGCCGGTCCGGGGGTGTGCGCGAGAGGCTCTCGGCGCGGATGTCGGCGAGCGCGCCGCGCGCCAGCTCCGCGAAGTCGCGGAGCCATTCGATGGCTTCGGCGTCGGTGCCCGAATCCAGGGGCGTGTTGCCGTCCCAGGCGACGAGCTGCATGAGCGCTCCCGGCTCGGGGGGCGCTGCAAGCAGCGCGTCGATCGCATCAATGCCCTCGCGCACGCCGCGCGGGTGCATACGAGCCATCCGCCGCAAGTCGCGCTGCACCTCCTCGCGGCTGTCCGCGTCACCCCCCGTAGGTCTGTACGAACGGGCGTACATCCTCGAGCGGGTCCGACATCGCTGACGATGGTACGCGCCTGTGAGCTCCGGCACGAGGGCTCTGGCGGCGCAGAAACGCCGCCGCCAGCGCTGCGCCGGCGAGCACCCTTGCGAGCACGACCAAGGCGACCACGCTCGGCGCACCGAGAGCGAGGACAAACACCATCGTGGCGGATTAGATCGTCCCCCGCCGGCGGCGCACTTGAATGGAGCGGCGCGCGGACGCCGGCCGGCGTGACGAGCTGGCGCGAGCGCCGTAGTGTCTGCATACGCTCACGACGGAAGGCGGCGATGACGGCGACGACGCGCATGACGCGACGGGCGATGTCCGGGAGGATGGCGCTCGTCCCGATGCTCGCGGTCACGCTGGCGGTGGGTCTGGCGGCGCCCGCGACGGCACCCGCCGCGAAGCGCTCGCAGCGGCCCTCGGCGCTGCCGGCGTTCGGCTCCTGCGCGTCGCTGCTGAGCTACGCGCGGCGCAACGCCCGCCGCACCGGCGGGCGCACCGGCGTCCCCACGCGCGCCGGCGCATTCGTGCCGCAGGTGCTGAGCGCTCCGCCGGCGGCGGTCGGCACCGACTCAGGGCCGGCACCGCCCGCGGCAGCGCCGTCCCCGACCGCCGCGCAGGGCAAGAGCGGACCGTCGTTCTCGGCAACGAACGTTCAGGAGGCCGGTGTCGACGAGCCCGACATCGTCAAGACCGACGGCAACCGGGTCTTCGCGGTGCAGGGCGCCAAGATCCACGCGGTCGACGTCACCGGCGCGCAACCGACGCTCGTCGGAACGCTGTCGCTCGACCGTGCCCAGACGCATCAACTGCTCTTGCGCGGCAACCGACTGCTTGTCCTGAGCACGTCTTACGGTGGCGGCTTCTTCGCGTCCGACGTGGTCTTCTCGGCGTCCCAGGTCGTCCTGACCGAGGTCGACGTCAGCAATCCGGCGGCGATGACGATTCGGCGCACGATGAACCTCGAGGGCGCGCTGATCGACGCGCGCATGACCGGTGGCACCGCGCGCGTCGTCGTCGGCGCCTCGCCCAGCTACGTCCGGCCGGCGGCGATCCAGAGCGCTCGCGTCCGCCGCTGGGTGCCGCGGACGACGCTGCGCAGCCGCCTGTCGGGCAAGACGTTCCGACGCTCCGTCGTGGCGTGCGACGACGTCCGCCACCCGCGCGAGTTCTCCGGCCTCGACCTGCTGACCGTTTTGACGATCGACCTCGACAAGGGTCTGTTCGACGTCGACCGCGACGCGATCATGGCCGGCGCACAGACCGTGTACGCCTCGACGACGGGGCTGTATGTCGCATCACAGAAGTACGCGCCGGCACTCGAGAAGGGCCGCTCGGTGCCGGCGCGCTCGCGGACGCAGATCCACCGCTTCGACGCGTCCAAGGACGGCACGACGACGTACGCCTCCAGCGGTGAGGTGAGCGGCTTCGTGCTCAACCAGTACGCGCTGTCGGAGTTTGACGGCGCGCTGCGTGTCGCCTCGACCGAGGAGCCGCAATGGCTGCCAGACAGCGGCGCGGAGGGCCAGAGCGAGAGCTTCGTGACCGTCCTTGCCCAGCGCGGATCGGTCCTGGCGCCGGTCGGGCGAGTCGGCGGACTGGGCAAGGGCGAGCGGATCTACGCCGTGCGCTTCGCCGGCGACAAGGGCTACGTCGTGACGTTCCGCCAGGTCGATCCGCTCTACACGCTCGACCTCTCCGACAAGACCGCTCCGAAGGTGCTCGGCGAGCTGAAGATCCTCGGCTACTCGGCCTACCTGCACCCGATCTCCGACAGCCTCTTGATCGGCGTCGGTCAGCACGCCAGCGCGCAAGGCCGCACCCTGGGGACGCAGCTGTCGCTGTTCGACGTCTCGGATCTGCGCAGCCCGGTGCGCCGGGCGAAGGCGTCGCTCGGCGACGGCTCCTCCTCGACGGCGGAGTTCGACCCGCACGCGTTTCTGTACTGGGATCCGTCGAACCTCGCCGTCATCCCGCTGCAGACCTACGGCCAGATGGGGCAGACGTTCAGCGGCGCGGTCTGCTTCAGGATCGGTGGCTCGAGCATCGACGAGGCCGGGCGCATCGCGCACCCGGGCCAGGGCAGCGGCCAGAACGCCTACACGCCGCCCATCGGTCGCTCGGTCGTCATCGGCGACAAGCTCTACACGCTGTCCTACAACGGCCTGGCGGCGAACCGGCTCGACACGCTTGCGTCGCTGTCGTTCACGGCTTTCCCGCAACCGGAGGTCGTCGCGGTGCCGCCCGGCGGGCCGACCCCGCCGCCGCGGCCTGGGCGTGGGAGTGCCCGCTGATCTGCGGATGAGGGGCTTCCTGCCGGCAAGCCGGATCGGCGATAGCGCCTGGCGATCGGCAGGCCGGTGGAGTTGACCGCCGCCCTTTTGCGGGCGTAGTCTCGATGGAGCGATGTCGCGAATCACCATTCTGGGCGCTGGGCTGAGTGGGCTCGTCGCGGGCTTGCTGCTGGCGCGTGACGGCCATGACGTGACGCTCCTGGAGCGCGATCCCGAGCCTGTACCGGACTCGCCGGAGCGCGCGTGGGAGGACTGGTCGCGCGACGGCGTCGTGCAGTTCCGCCAGGCGCACTACCTTCAGCCGCGCGGGCGAGAGGTTCTTGAGCAGGAGTTGCCAGATGTGCTCGAGCAGCTCGCGGCCGCGGGCGCCGTCCGGTTTGACGTCCTGAGCGTGATGCCTCCGTCGATCGCCGATCGTAGTCCGCGGCCCGGCGATGAGCGCTTCACGACGCTCACCGCGCGGCGGCCGGTTCTCGAGCAGGTCCTTGGCCGCGCGGCGGAGTCCCAGCCGCGACTGGATGTGTGGCGCGGCGTTGTCGCCACGGGCCTGGTGTCGAGGAACTACGACGGGATTCCACACGTGACAGGCGTGAAGACCGATCGCGACGAGGAGCTCGACGGCGACCTCGTCGTCGACGCGATGGGTCGGCGCTCGCCGCTGCCCGGCTGGCTGGCCGACATCGCCGGTGCCCCTGTTTACGAGGAGTCCGAGGACTCGGGATTCATCTACTACACGCGGTTCTTCCGCGCCTCGACAGCGGGGATGCCGCAGCTCCGATCGGCTCCGGTGACGCCGATCGGGTCGTTCTCGATCTTGATCCTCCTCAGCGACAACGACACCTGGTCGGTGACGCTGCACGCCTCGGCCGGCGACCGGCCGCTGAAGCGGATGCGCGAACCCGACCGCTGGGACGCCGTGATGGCCGCGTGCCCGTTGCATGCGCAGTGGATCGATGGCGAGCCGATCAGCGACGTACTGCCGATGGGTGGAATCGTGGACCGCTACCGCCGCGTCGTCGTCGACGATCGGCCGCCGATCACCGGCGTGGCGTTGCTGGCCGATGCCTGGGCCTGCACCAACCCGTCGCTGGGCCGCGGGATCACGCTCGGGCTGCTGCACGCCAGGCATCTGCGTGACATCGCTCGCTGCGTCCACGATGACCCGCGGGAGTTCGCCGCGGCCTGGGACACGATCACCGAGAAGCACCTCACGCCCTGGTATCGCGACACCGTGATGCAGGATCGCGCCCGGTTAGGTGAGATCGAGGCGCTGCGCAACGGAGTCGCGCCCCCACCGCCGGACCCGCTGCGCGCGGCACTCGCCGTCGCCGCGATGTACGACCCGGACCTGTTCCGGATCTTCCTCGAGAACCGCTGCTGCCTGACGCCGCTCGACGACGTGCTCGCACGGCCGGGAATCGCCGACCGGGCTCTTGAGGGCGCGCGCGAGCGCGAGGTTCGGCCGATTCCGGGCCCCGACCGCGCGCAGCTCCTGGCCCTCCTCAGCTGAACCGAGGACGCGCGGCACAGGTTCCTCGGGACCGCCACCAAGTGGTTGCGACGGAAGCGACCGACTTCGCCCTCCACGCCACCCTTCTCATGGGCTCCTTCGATGCCCGGAGTCGTGAACTGCGAGGCGAAGAGATAATGCGATCTCAGCGCGATGAACCGGTCGCTTTCGACGCGCCGACGGCCCTTGAGGACCTTCTTGACCGCGGACTTCAGGTTGTCAAAGCGGATCTGCGCGAACGCGCCGCCGAACCACTCAAACGCCTGCACATGCAGCTCCAGGAACGCCTGCTGGGTCTCGACAAGCGACGCCTGACAGAACGCCGCACCGGAGAACGAGGCGCGCATCACGAACAGATGCACCTTCATCGCGCCGTCCGGGAACTCAACGAGCGCTTCACCCCAGTCGACCTGCGCCCCGACGCCCCGGGGCGTGGACCTGCGGCACGAACACGTCGCCGACCGGCCACCCCAGCTCGCGCTTACGCGCCCGCACGTACTGCCAAACGGTCACCTCGGCGACATCGGCGCCGTGCTCATCGACGAGCCGCTGATGAATCCGCTTGGCCGTATGACGCTGCTTGCGCGGCGCCACACGGTCGCCCAGCAGCCACGAGTCGATCACCGCCCGATACGCGCCGAGCTTCGGCGCCGGCCTCGACACCGGTGCCCGCTTGGCCGGCGGCACCGCCCAGTCCAGCGCTTGGCGCACCGCGCGGCGATGCACACCATGCCGCTGAGCCAACGCCCGGATCGACAGGCCCTCGCGATCACGATCCCTTCGAATCTGCTCGAACTGCTCCATCCTGGATCCCACTCCCCGGCCTCCGCTCAGCGCTCAAGATTGAGCGCCAACCGTCAAGCCACGATCGGACGGAGGTGCGGCCAGTTCAAGCCATCGAAGTGGGGCCAGTTCAGACCATCGTTCTCAATGCAGCGCTGGCGCCCGGCCGCGCCGGGTGAGACCGCGGCCCGCGGGTGCTCAAGACCTTCGTCGCGACGGCGGCGGCAAAGGTCTGCTGGTCGACCGCAGGCGCGCCGCTCAGTGCCGAGTTCGTGTGTCGGACTCCCGAGGGGCCCGCCGTCAGGCAGGTACGGTAGGTCCGTGATGATCCGATGAACCAGACCCGGATTGAGTCGCTTGTGACCACTCAGGGCCATCTAGAACGAGCACCATTGGCGTTCGTCCCTGGCCTCAACTGCATCATCGGAGCAAGAGGAACCTGCAAGTCGACGATCGTCGAAACGCTGCGGTTTCTCTTCGACAGCGACCCCTCGCGTGTCGCTGAGCTACTGGAAAAGCGATCCGATGCCACCGACGGCCCCTCGCACGCCGGCCTCATCCGCGCCACTCTGCGAGGCGGTACGGCGCGCATGGTTCTTCGTAGGGAAGCGCATGACGCGCACAGCGAAATCACGGTTGAACGCGACACGGTTTCCGAGAGCCGCGCCTACATCGACGGAATCAAGGCGGTAACCGATCGCAGCTTCCTCGAGTTGGTAGAGATCTACTCGCAAGGTGAGCTTCAAGAGATCGCGCTCTCCTCGTCGAAGCGACTGGCGTTGGTTGATCGGCCGCATCAGGCGGTGGTCGACGACGCGCAAGGCAGATCGCGCCAGCTCGCCGCGGCGGTCAGCGAGCTGGGGCCGCAAATGCGAGAGCTTCGCGATTCCATCGATGCATCGCGTCGCGCGCTACGGGAGGGCGAGCCCCTGCGTGGACAGCTGGCGCAAACTCAAGCAGCGAGACCAACGCTGTCTCCCGGTCTCGCCCAGATGCGCGAGACACACCAAGCAGCCGAGCGGCTGCTTGAGCAAGCGGAAGACACCGTCAAACGAGCGAGACAGGACCGTCGCGCGTTTGACGACGCGGTAGCCCAGCTACGAGCGACCGCGACCGCTGCAGCTTTCCTCGACCGCGGTCCAGACAGCGTTTTGACGGGCATCGCAACAGAACTCACCGCGCGAGCCGACGCTGCAGCCTCGGCGTCCGAGGCATTCAAGGACGACTCGGCGCTCGAGACGTTGCTCGCCCAGGCGCGCGCCAAACTCGACGCGCAGTCGGCACCCTACTTCGCGGCGCGCAAGACCGAAGAGACCGTCAATGAAGCTCTTCGACAGGAAGATCGCCTTGTTGAGGAAGTCGCGCGACTTGACCGGATTGCCGGAGACCTCCGAGCTTCGGAAGCCAAGCTTGAGAGCTTGATTGCGAAGCGTGACGAGTTGCGCGCCCAGCTGGCGACCGTAAGGAACGACGTTTTCCATAAACGACTCCACGAGGTCGATCGGATCAATGCGGAGTTCTCGGATCGCATCATTCTCACCCTAAATCAAGGGACTCGCACCGAGGGATATCGCGAAGCCCTCGATGAGCTCTTGAGTGGGTCATATCTACGTGACCAGGCAGCGCTGTGCCAACAGATCGCCGCGGTTCTCCCGCCAGCCGATTTCGTCGGACGTGTCGAGCGGGAGGACGCAGCGGGGTTGGCACAGATTCTGAACCGCGAGGAAGGCCAAATGCTGCGTCTGGTGTCGCACGCCGTCACCGACGACCGCCTCTATGCGCTGGAACGCGACATCTCGGATGACGAACTCGAGATCACGATGATCGTCGACGGTCGCCCGAAATCAGTGGGCGAGATGTCCAAGGGCCAGAAGGCGACCGCGATCCTGCCTCTCCTCCTTCGCTCTGCTTCATACCCGCTCGTCCTCGACCAGCCCGAGGATGATTTGGATAACCGCTTTATTTATGACACCCTCGTAACGAGCGTGGCGTGTTTGAAGCACGAACGCCAGCTCATCTTCGTGACCCACAATGCGAATATCCCAGTGATCGGTGACGCTGGCCGCATTTTCGTGATGTCCATGACCGACCAAGACCACGCAGTCGTGACTATGCAGGGCACCGTGGATGAGGTTCGCGGCGAGATCCTCTCTCTGCTGGAGGGCGGCGAGACTGCGTTTACGATCCGTAGCGAGACGTACGGACTTGGCCCCCATGTCGCTGAGTCATCCTGAAATCGCCGTGTTCGAGTCCGCGCTGCGCGGACTCGCCGAGCGTGTCGGGACCGTCGACGCCGACGATGCCGAGGGTGTGTTTCGCGACGCGTTTCAAGAACTTGCGAGCAGCGGCCTGTCGGACGAGGAGGGGTCACGCCGTGCACGCCGTCTGACTGAGGTTTTCAGTAGCCAACCGGACGTCTCGCACCACCTCGTCGATGCGGCCCGGACGGCCGAACCGGCCGTGCGTACGGGCGTGCTTTCGGCGCTTACTCCCAGTCTGCGAGCCGAGATGTTTGCAGCGCCGGACGCTGTCGCTCCCACCGCGGCGTCGCCGCCCGATCTTGCCGATGCCGCGCCGGGGGCCGAGGACCCTCGAGGAGACTCAAACAGAGCTGTTCCCGGCGAGTGGCGCACGGTCTTGCTGCTCGGCGACGCTCAGGAGGTCGAGCAGAATGAGCGCTTCCTGGCCGAGTCGGGGTACCAGTCGATCCGCGTATCCACGGAGGACCACCTGCGGACGTTGCAAGGGGAGAGTCACTGCGCTGTCGTGGCACACGCCGGCTTCTGGAGCAGTCTGGAGGCGACGCGCACCATCAAGGACGTGCTAAGCGAGCAGTTTCAGCGCGCAAGCATCCTCCTATACAAGCTTGACTCGTCCGCGTTCGGAGAGGACGGCGCAGAGGTCGTGAGGCTGCTTGACATGCTCGGAAGCGACATGCGGTCTCGGGTGGTCCTCGCGGATGGCGCAACCCTCAACGAAACCGACCTCGCGCTCGTCGACCGCTACGCGGCCCTTCTGGAATCGAGCGGGACCGCGACGTTGCGTGTTGAAGGCGTCGGCGAGCAGGAAGCGAAGCTCCTGACCACTGCGGCCGCGCTCTTCGTGGCTAGGTTGCGAGGCCAAGCCGTCCCGTCACGAGCCCACGATCTCGAGCTATCCCCCCTGACCGCCGGCAAGTCGCAGGCTCGGGTGCTCCGTGTCGTCATCCCTGCGTCGGGGTACGCGCTTGTCGCCAAGCTCGATCGGATCGACCTCCTCCAAGCCGAGATCCAGACGGCGCGGCTGGTGATGCCGCCGACTCAGCCGGTGGAGATGGAGATCTATGCCCTCGGCGGCGCTGCGGTACTACTCCAAAAGCTCCAGGCCGCGATGGATCTACCGGCCCGAACCGCGCCGTCTCTCAATGAGCGCCTCGCCGCGCGGGGCGCGTGGGAGCGCGGTAGCCGGCACGAGCCCGAGCCCCAGACGGCAGATCTTGGACTGGCGGTTCAGAGACTCGTGTCGACCGTCGCGTCGGTCGCCGAACGTCCGGCCGGTGGAGCGATGGACCGATGTTGGCTGGGTACCGAGCCCCTCGATGCGCTCGCTTCCGACGGAGGCGTGTGGCGCATTGAGTCCTCGGCTGGGGACTTCGATCCGCGGACACCGCTACCCGGAGTAGCCGCGCGTCTGGGGCTGTACAACGGAACCCGACTGGTTCACGGTGACCTCCACGCCGGCAACGTCCTGCTATCCGACGATCGCACGCCGGTGCTGATCGACTTCGCGAATGCGGGAGCCGGCCATCCCTTGTTCGACTTGGCCCGCGTCAGTGCCTCCGTTGTCTACACCCACCTGCGACAGTTCGTCCCGGAGGCCGACCTGCGCGATTTCTTTGCGCGCGCACACGTCGAACGGTCGACCTACGATTCGCTATGCGGGGACTTCGCGAGCGTCGTCGGCCAACCGAGCGCCAAAGTTGCGGTCACTTCCCTGTGCAAGACGCGCGACGCTGGCCTCGCGTTGTTGACCGGCGCAGAGGATGCCGATCAACAGTACCTGGCCATGACGTACTTGATTGCGGCGCAGTCTCTGACGATGCCCGAGTTCCAAAGCGCGTCCGTGCGCGCGACCCTGGGCGCTGTATTTCCAGCGCTCGAGCGTCCCTTAGCTGGCTAGTAACTCTCCCCTGGATCGGCGCAGGCGTCTGAGCGAATTGCGCGAAGCCTCCGACGACTGCCGCGTGTTTGGGATGGCATGCGTGTTGGGCGGTCGTCCGGCTGGGTGACGCCCGAGGCGCGGGCCAGGGGCTATAGGGATTCGTGCAATGCTGCGCTTGCCGCCGCAAGGAACGCAGCGGTCGCATCATGCACACGATCCCCGGCCTCGGCCACTGAGTTCACTATCGCTCGGATTTCTGGATCCCCGCGCCGCTGTCTCAGTTGGTCGGTCGTCAATCCAGGCGGGAGCTCCTGGATGAGGCGTCCGAAGTTCACGGCGGCGTCGTAGAGGCTCGCGTACGTGCCATAGACCGCCGAATCTGGTCCTAACAACACCCCGAGTCTGGCGCACCATTGATTCACCGAGACACTTGCCTCGTCAACGAGGACCCCGACCTCGCGCATCGGTTGGTCGTGCGAGCCGGTCGAGACATTGCAAAGCCATTGCAGCTGACGCCGCATCGAACAAGGACGAGCGGAGGTGGTCGCGCCGCACTTCAACGCGCTTCGCCGCCCTCACTTCTGAGCGTCAAGTGCTGGGCGGAGAACCCTCCCGCCACACCGAGAACCCCGACGACACCGGACGAGATCACGCTCACAAGGGCAATGTCGGTCACGGGCAGGGTCTGCGCGACCTATCGGACAGCGCTTGCCCGAGGGCGGGCAAGCCGACTCCCGCTCGGTCGGCAGGTGCGCTCACGCTTGGTGTCGCGAAGGCAGCCAGGCGGGCGTCACGCCGGGCACGCGACCTGCCCAGCCAAACCCATACAGCGCTGCCATGCCCGTGCTCGCCGGCGGGAACCGATGCTCGACGGCGAACTCCATGCTGATTTCGAGAGTTCTGCTCGTCGACGAACTGGGGGCTCTGCTCAGCGGCCGCATGCCCGCCGAGTAGGCACTTGGCTCGAGGCGGGCGTGCTGCGGTCACGCGTCATCGAATGTTCGCGGCGGTTCGCCGCGTTGTCTCGATGCGACCTCGCCGCGGTCGTGATCGCCGTGCGCGGTGTGATTCTGATCAGTGGCGTTAGGTGCCGGCGCTGCGACGGCCGACGGTTCGTCTGAGCGCAGCAGAACCGTCGCCTGAGGCGTGGGGTGCCCTGCGGCGGGCAACTGCGCCGCGGGATACACGTTGATCTCGCACGGGCTGCGCTCGCCGCCGGCGATCCGTCGGGGCGAGTTGCCGGGGGGAAGTGGCACGGGTCTGATCTGGCAGAACGCAGGCGGCGGTCCGAGCGTCGTGTGGATGACGGCTTCGCCGACGCGCAGTTCGCTGAACGTGTCAGAGCCGACGCGAAACTCGCGTACGCGCCGGCGGCTGCCGGCTCCGGTCGCGGCGTGCGCGCTGGTCTGGTCGGTGGATTGCCAGAGGGCAGTCGTCCCCATGAGCTTGGCGAGCCAGTCGCGTGACTCGGGGGCGCTTTGGCGGTGGATGATGAAGGCGGCGAAGTTGTCGGCCATCGACGCCAGCAGCGCTGATTTGCCGGTCAGCGATTCGATGTCGGCGATCGACTGCGTGACGACGAGGATTTGGCCCTCGTGGTGCGGCCGCGCTGCAGCAGCGCGAGCGCTGGGTCTGCCGCGGTCGCGATGACCGCTCCGAACTCGTCGAGCACGCATGTCCACAACGCCGCGCCGCCCTCCTGGGCTTCGACGGCGCTGGCATGGATGTCGTTGAGGATGATCGCGGTCACGGTCTGGGCCTCGTCGGGCATGACATCGACGTGCGTTCGCCACAGCACGATCGCGCGCTCCCGGATAGCGTTGGCGAGACTGACGCCGACCGGCTGGCCAGCGGGACCGGTGCGCGGCGTGAGGACGCAGCGCCACGCCTCGCCGATGACCAGCGCGAGGCGTACGAGACCGCCGCTGAGCGCCTTCTCGCCCTCCTTGCTTGAGACGAAGCGGGAGTGGCGGTCGACGCGCCGCCAGAGCTCCGGCTCGCTGTTCTCGTACCGACGAGCGAGCGCGACGACGCGAACAAAGCGCGTGAGCTGCGATGCCTCGACGAGCAGCGGAAACGACGGTGGCCAGTAGCCGGCGGTATGCAGCACGCGCGCGACGATCCCGACGTGCAACCGCAGCACATCGGCGTAGTACGGCTCGCTGGTCTGGATGCCAGCCAGGACCCGTGCAACAACCTCGGCCGGCCGCTCACCCCACAGCGGCTGCCAGTGATCGCTGTCGTCGGCGCGCGGGTCAAAGAGGATGAACGCGACTCCCGCCGCCGCGGCGAGGTCACGCAGGAACGCCTCGGCGTCCGGGTCGCCTTTCTGGTCGACGAACAACAGCGCGGCGTGGTCCTTGACGACGCGGCCGGCCGCGGCGCGCAGCGCCGATGTCGTCTTGCCCGAACCGGTCGCGCCCGCGAAGAAGAGGTGGCGGCCGGAGCGGCGCGGCACGCGCGGCCCGTGCTCGTCCGCGGTCATCGGGACGTAGGGCTACGCTGACGGGCCAGGCGCGTTCGCGGACGATCTGGCCCTGGGTGGCGATGTGCACGCGCTCACCCGCGGCGCGCACCGGCGGTGTCTGCCACATCCAGTGCCGGGCGCGTTCGTGTGCGCGCAGCTCCTCCCCCGCACCCAGATCCGACAACCGCCAGCGCCGCCCCACTGCGCTGGCCGCGACCGTCAAGCTCGTGGCAAGCACCAGCACCATCAGGACGCTCGCGGCGCGGTCGTACAGCGCCCAAGCGTCGAGCACGATCGCGACGATCGCGGCCAGGTACAGGTTGCGGATCGACACCGTCGTATACCGGCGCAGCGACCACGCCAGCAGGACCCCGGCGCCCGCGGCCACAAGAGCCGCGGCCGCGTAGAGCGGGGCATCCACGGCGGGGTTCCGTCAGACCGTCCTCCCGACGCGCGACTATGTGGGTGTGCCGCTCACTCTGGTCACCGGTCCCGCCAACGCCGAGAAGGCGCGCGTTGTCCTCGATGGCTACCGCGCCGCGCTAAACCGCGGCGACGAGCCGATCCTCGTCGTGCCGACATTCGCCGATGTCGAGCGCTACCGGACCGAGCTCGCTGCGGACGGGGTCGTCTTCGGCGCGCAGGTCCTGCGCTTCGGCCGGCTCATCGAAGAGGCGGCGCGGCGTGGCGGGGTGCGCGGTCGCCCGCTGGGTCCGATCGCGCGCGAGCGGCTCGCCTCAGCGGCCGTTGCGGTCACGCCGCTGCAGACGCTGAGCGGCTCGGCGGCGACGGTCGGCTTCGCGCGTGAGCTGCTGCGGTTCGTCGACGAGATCGAGGAGCTGCGCGTGACGCCGCAACGGCTCACGCAGGCGCTGCGCGCATGGGCGGGCGAGGACGGGGGGCGTCGGGACTATGCCGACGAGGTCGCCGCGCTCTATAGCGCCTACCGCCGGTTGCTCGATCGCCTGCAGCGCCGCGACGCGCCGCTGTTTCGCGCCGCGGCACTGGATGCGCTGCGCGAGAACCCCGCCGCGTGGGGCGCGACGCCGGTCTTCTTCTATGGCTTCGACGACCTGACCCCGCTGCAGCGCGATGCGGTCCAGACGCTCGCCAGCGGCGCTGCCGCGGTCACGCTCTCGCTTGCGTACGAGCCGGGACGGATGGCCTTCGCCGGTCGCGCGACGACGTTCGCCGAGCTGATCGGCGAGGACGTCGAGCATCGAGCGCTCAAGCCGCGCGCCGAGCACTACGCGCCGGCGGCACGCGAGGCTCTACACCACCTCGAGCGCGGCCTGTTCGAGGACGGCGACGCCGTGCTGTTCGATCCCGCTCCGGTCGATCCGCGCGAAGCGGTCACCCTGCTGCAGGGTGGCGGCGAGCGCGCCGAGCTCGAGCTCGTGGCGGCCGAGGCCAAGCGGCTGATCGAAGAGGGCATCCCCGCGGAGGAGATAGCGGTCGTCCACCGCAGCCCGAACGCCGTCGCGCCGCTGCTGGGCGAGGTCTTCGGCGCGTTCGGGGTGCCCCTCGCACTGCAACGGCGCGTGGCATTTGGGCACACGCCGCTCGGCCGCGGGCTCGTCGCGCTGCTGCGCTGCGCGTTGCTGGACGGCAGCGCGGAGGATCTGCTGGCCTATCTGCGGACGCCGGGCCTGCTCCAGTTCCCGCCGTTCGCCGATGCGCTCGAGGCGCGAGCGCGTCAGGAGGGCGCGCGCAGTGCGGACGCGGCGCACGAGCTATGGCAGGCCGAGCACTGGCAGCTGCATGCGATCGAGCGCGTGCGAGCGGCTCATCGCCGCGGCGGCCCCCAACTCCTCGAACGTGTTACGGCCGAGCTCGCGACCCTCTTCGCAGCACCGCGGCGGCGGGCCGCGGAAGTGCTGGGCGCAACCGCCGCGCAGGACGTCGCCGTGCTCAAAGCAGGGCGCGTCGCACTCGAGCAGCTCACGGCGATCGCGGCGATCGACGCGGGGCTGGCGCCCGCGCCCGCGCAGCTCGCCGAGCTGCTGCAGGAGCTGGAGGTCTTCACCGGCGCGCGGCCGGGACCCGGCCTCGTCACGGTCACCGAGCCGCTGGCACTGCGAGCGCGGCGCGTCCGCGCGTTGTTCGCCTGCGGTCTGCAGGAGCGCGTCTTCCCCGCGCCGCAGGGCGCGGAGCCGTTCTTCGGAGATTCCGAGCGCGAGGAGATCGCGGTCGCGTCAGGCCTGCGTCTGCGCCGCCGCGATGATCTCGGCGCCGAGCGCTACCTCTTCTATGCGACCGTTTCGCGGCCCGAGGAGCGCCTGTATCTCTCCTGGCACGACGCCACCGACGACGGTGACCAGGCGGTGCGGTCGTTCTTCGTCGACGACGTCTGCGACCTCTTCGGACCGGCGCTGTCTCAGCGCACGCGCACGCGCTCGCTCGGCGAGGTCGGCTGGCCGCCGGGGGCTGCCCCGACCAAGCGCGAGCGGTTGCGCGGCGAGGCCGTCCACGGTCCGCGCCACCGTGAGGCGACGATCGCCGCGCTGAGCGATCGCGAGCTTGTCGGACGGCTGCGCGACAGGCCGCAGTGGTCCGCGTCGGGGATCGAGCTGTGGGCCACCTGCCCGGCGAAGTGGTTCGTCGAACGGCTGCTGGACCCCGAAGGGCTGACCCCCGATCCCGAGCTGCTGCTGCGCGGCGCGCTCGCTCACGGCGTGCTCGAGGCGACGCTCCGCGGTCTGCGCGAGCGCACGGGCAGCGCGCGCGTGACCCTCGACACCCTCGCCACCGCGCAGGAGCTCGCGATCGATGCGCTGCGGCGCCTGGAGGGCAGCGCGCAGTTGACGATGTCGCGCGACCCCAGCCGCCAGCGCGCGCTCGCGCACCGCCTGCGCGCCGACCTGCTGCGCTACCTCGAGCACGCCTGCGACGGCGGGTCGGAGCTCGTCCCGGAGATGCTCGAAGTGGACTTCGGCATTTCCACCGACGGCCATCCGGCGCTCGAGCTGGCGGGTGGCGTGCGACTGCGCGGGCGCATCGACCGCATCGACACCGCTGCGGACGGGCAGGCGATCGTCTACGACTACAAGGGCCGCAACGCCGTCGCGTCGGCGAGCTGGCGCTCCAAGCGCAAGTTCCAGGTCGCGCTGTACATCCTCGCCGCGCGCGACGTGCTCGGTCTCGAGCCCGTCGGCGGCCTCTACCAGCCGCTCGGCGCGAAGGCCGGCGAGCAGCGGGCGCGCGGGCTCGTGTTGGAACATGCCGACCCCGGCCTCGACACCGTCTCCACCGATCGCCATCCGCCCAGCGCGTTCGACGCGATCGTCGACGGCGTGCTGGAGGACGTCCTGGTTGCCGTTGCCGAGCTGCGCGCCGGCGCGCTGGAGCCGCGACCGCAGAGCTGCACCTGGGACGACAGCGGCTGCGCCTACCCGTCGATCTGCCGCTGCGACGCCGCATGAGTCGCCAGACGCTCATCGGCCCTGAGGACCGCCCCTTCACCGAGGAGCAGTCCGACGCGATCCGCCGCCGTGACGGATCGCTCCTGCTCGAGGCCAACGCGGGCAGCGGCAAGACCTCGGTGCTCGTCGAGCGCTTCGTCCGGTCGGTCGTCGAGGACGACGTGCGCCCGGGGCGTATCCTCGCGATCACGTTCACCGACCGCGCCGCCGGCGAGCTGCGAGCGCGCGTGCGCGAGCGCTTCGTCGAGCTCGGGCGTCGCGACGACGCGCGCGAGACCGAGGCCGCGTGGGTGTCGACGATCCACGGCTTCTGCGCGCGGCTGCTGCGCGGCCACGCCATCCCGGCCGGCCTCGATCCTGCGTTCACCGTGCTGGACGAGGCGGCCGCGCGCGTCCTGCGCGACCGCGCCTGGGAGCACGCGCTCGCGCGCATCCTCGACGGGCCGGCTGGGGTCGCAGCGCTCGACCTCGTCGCAGCCTACGACGCCGACCGCCTGCGCAAGGCGATCGCCGCGATCCACGACGCACTACGCAGCGCCGGGCAGACGCGCCCGGCACTGCCACGCCCGCGAGGGCTTGTCGACCCGCATTCGCGGCGCGCCCCGCTGCAAGCGGCGTGCGCGGCAGCGGCTGCCGAGCTGGCGGTCGCAGGGGACGGGGTGCGGGTGCGCGAAGCGCGCGTCAAGCTCGAGCGCTGCGGCGAGCAGCTTTCGGCGCTGCCCGATGGCGCGCTCGCCGGTGGCGGACTCGCGACGCTGGGCTTCGGGGGCGCCGCCAACGCGCTGAAGAGCGACGCCTGCGAGCGCTATCGCAGCGCGCTTGCGGCGTACGCGACCGCCACGCGCGACGCCCGCGCGGCGGCGGCTGTCGAGCTGCTCGACGAGCTGCTGGGCCAGTACGCCGACGCCTACGCCGAGGCCAAGCACGCGCGGGCGGGCCTCGATTTCGATGACCTCGAGCTGTTCGCCCGCGACCTGCTCGAGCGCCAGCCGGCGCTGCGACGCTCCTACGGGGAGCGCTTCGACCGCATCATGGTCGACGAGTTCCAGGACTCCAACCCGCGCCAGCTCGCGCTCTTCGAGGCCCTCGACCGCGACAACCTGTTCGTCGTCGGAGACGAGCAGCAGTCGATCTACGGCTTCCGCCACGCCGACATCGATGTCTTTCGCCGGCGCCGTGCGGCGCTCGCCGGCGCTGACCGCGTGGCGACGCTTGCGACGAACTTCCGCGCGCGCGGCGCCATCCTCGACACGATCAACGCGGCCTTCGCGCCGCGCCTGGGCGAGGGCTTCGTGGCGCTGCGAGAGGGGCGTGAAGCCGAGCCGGCGCACGGCCCGCTCGTCGAGCTGCTGCTGACCGACCAGAACGGCTGGGACGCGGAGGGCGAGGATGCCTTGAACCTCGGTGAACTCGGTCGCGCCAAGCCGTGGCGCAAGGCCGAGGCGCGGCTGCTGGCCCAGCGCGTGCGCGACCTCGTCGATGGCGGCGAGGCACGGCCCGAGCAGATCGTCGTGCTCCTGCGGGCGCTCGGCGACCTGGCCGTCTACGAGCGGGCGCTCGAGGACCAGGGACTTGTGACGATGTCGGTCGGTGGTCGCGGCTACTGGGGCCGACAGGTCGTGCGCGACCTCTGCGCCTGGCTCGCCGCGCTCGCCAACCCGCGCGACGAGACGGCGCTGTACGGCGTGCTTGCCTCGCCGCTCGTCGGACTTTCCTCCGACGCGCTCGCGCACGTCGCGCGGGCCGGGCGCGGCAACGCATGGGACGCGATCTCCGGCGGCGACGCGACGCTCGGCGCCCGCCTTCGGGAGGTCGATCGCGATCGGCTGCAGACGTTCGCGAGCCGCTTCGCTGCCGAGCGCGCGCTCGCGCCGCGGCTGGCGCTCGACGAGCTGCTGCGCCGTGTCGTGGATGCGACGAGCTATGACTTGCACATCCTCGCGCTGCCGGGTGGGCCGCGCCGGCTGGCCAACGTGCACAAGCTTCTGCGCCTGGCGGCGGAGTTCGAGCGGGTGAGCGGTCGCGACGTGCGCGGTCTCGCCGACCTCGCGACAGCCGAGCTCGAGGCGGAGGCGCGCGAGACCGACGCGCCGGTCGAGCTCGGCGACCTCAAGGCCGTTCGGCTCATGTCGATCCATGCGGCGAAGGGCTTGGAGTTCGACGTCGTCTGCGTCGCCGACCTCGGACGCAGGCGGCCGATCGCGGGCGATGACGACCTGCTCGTCGCCGGCGGAGAGGTCGGCCTACGGCTCGTCGGTCTCGACGGCTCGAGCGAAATCGCGCTGGCGTTCGAGCGCCTGCGCGACCGTGCCCGCGAGCGCGCCACGCGCGAGGAGGACCGCATCATGTACGTCGCCGCGACCCGTGCCAAGGAACGGCTCATCCTCAGCGGCGGCGTGGCGCTGGACTCGTGGCCGAGAGAGGGACCCGGCGCGTCGTCGCTGTCCTGGCTGGGCCCGGCGCTGCTCGGCAACGACATGGCGCTGCTACCCACCGACGAGGAGCCGACGTGCGACCTTGAATGGACTAGCGCCGACGGCCATGTGGCCTGGCTGCGCTGTGCGATCAACCGGCCAAGCACCGTCGGGACGGTCTTGCGCTCGCAGTCCCTCGCGCCCGCCGGGGCGAGCCTGCCGATCGCCGAGCCGCCGCCGCCACAGCCGGTCGCCGCCGAGCCGGCTACGGCGCCGACCGGCGTGCGCACGCTGTCCTACACGGCGCTTGCGAACTGGCGCCAATGCGGCTATCGCTTCTACCTGACGCGGACCCTCGGCCTGCCCGAGGAGCCTGTCGATCGGCACGTCGCGGGCGCTGCCGCGGTGTCCCCGGGTCTCGACGCCCGGATGCGCGGGACGCTCGTGCACGCCCTGCTGGAGCACGACGGTCCAGCCGCCGAGCGCGTGGCCGATGCGGCGTACCGCTTCGGCGTCACGCTCTCCGAGGCCGAGGAGGCCGACGTCGCTCGGCTCACCGACGCCTTCGCGCGCTCGCCGCTCGCAACGCGGATCGCGAAGGCCCGCAGCGTCCATCGCGAGCACGGGTTCACCCTCATGCTCGGCACGACGCTGCTGACCGGCGTCGTCGACGTGCTCGCCCGCGAGCGCGGCGGGACGCAGCTCGTCGTGGACTACAAGACCGATGCGGTCGACCCGACAACGGACCTCGCCGCCTACGTGCGGGAGCGCTACGGCGTGCAGCGCCGCGTCTACGCGTTGGCGGCGCTGCGAGGCGGTGCGGCCCGCGTCGACGTCGCCCACGCGTTCCTGGAGCGCCCCGACGAGCCGGTCGCCGAGCGCTTCGAGGCCGCGGACGCCGCTCGCCTCGAGGCCGAGTTGCTGTCCGACGCGGCTCCGATGCTCGCCGGCGAGTTCCCGGTCACGAAGCACCCCCATCGTGAGCTGTGTGCGATGTGCCCCGGCCGCCGTGCCCTGTGCTCCTACTCCGAAGAGCTCACGATGCGCGAGCGGCTCGACGCGTCCTAAATGGTCTGGCTGGGAAGTTCGCGCACCTTATCGGTGGCGGGTCAGACGAGAGCGAGCACTTCGCGGTGTCGCCGGCTACGCCTCGATCGCGTTTCCGGTGCGCTACCTCACGACGCATACGATCGGCGTGTTCGGCGCCCGCCGCGTCGCGCTCGGCGCCGCCGTGCCCGTGCTCGTCGGCGCCCACGCGATCTCGTAGGCGAACCGCGGTGCGGGGAGTAATCTGGCCGCAAATCATGGGGCGGGGGATCTCGATATCGGTCGCGGTAGCGGTGGCGATCGCGGGAGTGAGCAGCGCCTCGGGCGCAGCGCCGGAGAGGGTGCGGCCGCCGCAGGTGAAGACGCCATGCGACCCGGCCGACGGACCAGGCGGCGGCTACTGTGGCGACGGTGCCCTGGCCGGCGCGGCGAGGTTGTCCTCGCCACGTGACGTGTCGGCGTTCCCCAACGGCGACGTGCTGATCGCAGACGGCCAGAACGGCGTCATCCGGCGCGTCGAGGCCGGCACGGACATCATCAGCACCGCGGCGGGCCTCGGCATCGTCGGGGATCGCCCGCCCCGCACGCCAACGTCCGTCGGCGAGGTCGCGCTGATCGACCCGCGCGGCGTCGCCGCGCTTCCCGACGGTTCGTTCGCGATCGTCGACGCCGGGCTGCGAGCGGTGCTGCTCGTGACGCCCACCGGGCTCGTGAGCACGCTGCTCGACAGCCGCCGGCTGCAGCTGCCGGTCGACGTCGCGGCGCTCGACGCGCACACGCTCGCGGTCGTCGACACTGGGCGCCGTGCGAAGGCGGGTCGCATCGTCAAGGTCGACGTGCACAGCCGCAGGACCCGCACGCTCGTGCGCGGCCTGGACCGGCCGTGGCAGGTCGCGCCAGACGCCACGGGTGGGCTCGTCATCAGCCAGCGCCGCTCGCACGGCCCTGCCAACGTCGTTCGCAGGGCACCGGACGGCACGCGGACGATCCTGGCCGGCGCGGGAGCGCCGGGCGTGCCCGGGACGCTGAGGTTCGACCGCATCTCCGGCGTCTTTCCCCGAACCGACGGGTCGCTGCTCGTCACCGATCGCCACACGGTGAGCGCGATCTCGGGGGCCGGTGCGATCCCCCTGGCGGGGTCCTACCGGCCGACCGCCGGCGGGGAGCCGCGCTATGCCGCGAACATCTACGTGGGTCAGGGCGAGGGGATGACGCAGTCGGGCAACGAGATCCTGATCGCCGACGCCGGCACCAATCAGGTCCACCGCGTGGCGGTCGACGGATCGGCCCCCACCACCGAGATCGGCATCGGCCCGGGCGCCGCGCCGGGCGCGACGGCGCTGGTCGGCGGATTCGCCCGCACCACCGAGATCGGCATCGGCCCGGTCGCTGCGGCGGGCGCGACGGCGCTGCGTCACGCGAAGCGCAAGCTACTGGCCAAGCACAAGCACAAGCGGACGTCGCAGAAGACGCCCGGCATTACGGTGTGCGACCCGGGCAAACCCCCCATGGCGGCGTTGTACAAGGTGAACTCCTTCAAGCGCGGCCGGCTTCTCGTGACGTTCGGCGGCAAGGGAGGGAAGTTCCAGGTCACGATCCGCAAGTCCCACGTCGATGAGCGGGAGATCAAACGCGCTCCAGCCGACGGCAGGCTGCGTACCTACAAGATCGTCCCCGGGGTCCGCGGAGGTGGCTGGCACGCACGCCTGCGATGGCAGGCCAAGTGTCGCGACGCAGGCATCGCGTTCACGTTCGGATAGTGAGTCCGGACGACGAGAAAGACGACGGCAAGAAGTCCCGAGGCGGGCTGCGCGGCTTCCTGCGCAGCGGCCTCACGGCCACGCTCACGTTCATCACCGCCGCGCTGGGCGTCGTCTTCCTGCTCGTCCCGTCATGGCGCCCGCTGTCGCGCGACAACATCGCTGCCTCGCTGGAGATCCCGACCGTCGACAGCGGAGTGACGATCCTGCGCTGGGCGCAACGGCAATACCCAGGTCACGCGCTGGAGGAGCTGCACAAGCTGCTCCCACCCGACGACTTCGAAGGCGCGTTGCGCACCATCGGAAGCGTCGTCTACGTGCGCCTTCACACCGACGGCTTCCAGCATCGCTCGATCAACCTGCGGGCGCGCGTGTACGACGCTGCGACAAACGTGTCCCCACAGCGCAACAGCACTGTCAAGCAGGCATATCGGTCGACGAGCCAGCTCAGCGTTGACGCACCCAGCCGGTCCTCGGTGCAGCTGCTACTGCTCGACGACCTCGCCAATGCGCCCAAACCCGTGTTCGTGCGCGTCGAGGCGTTCGACGACCACGGCATCCTGGCCTACGCCGACAGTCCCACCGTCACCGACGGCATCAGCGCCAGCCCAGCTAGCACCCGCTGATGGCGTACAGGACGCTCTCGTATGTCCCGCTTAACGCTGCGAGAGCGCGTCGCGCCCGTACTTCTCGTCGACCCGGCCGTCGCTGGCGCCGTTGTCGCGGTTCCAGCTCTGCGACGGCGGCGGACTCGAGGCTGGCTGCCGAGCGGGGACGCGGCCGCGCGCGCCGTCGACCGCGGCGTTCAGTTCGGCACCGAACAGGAACGCGATGTTCGAGATGTAGAGCCACAGCAGCAGGATCACGGCGCCCGCGAACGCCCCGTACGTCGCGTTGTACTTGCCGAAGTTCGAGACGTAGAAGAAGAAGCCTGCCGAGGCGACGATCCAGATCAGGACCCCGGCGATCGCGCCGGGTGTGATGATCTGGCGGCGACGCGGCTGGATGTTCGGCGCGAATGCGAACACGATCGCGTAGATGAGCAGCACGGCGCCGATGGCGATCAGCCAGCGCGCGACGCTGAAGATCTTCGCGGCGGTCTCGCCGAGGCCGATCGTTCCGAAGAGGTCCTTGGCCAGGCCCCCGCCGAGGAACACGCAGAACAGCGAGACGATCGCCAGCAGGATCACGACGAGCGTCCAGGCCAGGTCGCTGAGCTTGTGCTTGATGAAGCTGCGCGTCTCTTCGACGCCGTAGACATCGTTGAGCGCGCGCCCCGCGGCCCCGAACGCCCCCGAGGCGCCGTACAGCGCGACGGCGATCCCGAAGACGAGCGCAATGCTCACCGCGCCGCCGGAGTTCTGCACGATCGAGTTCAGCGACGACTCCAGCGCGTCGGTCACCGTGGCCGGCGCCCCGTTGTCCTTCGCGTAATTGACGGCGTCGGTCACCAGCGACTGATTGCCGAGCACGCCGAGTAGCGACACGCCGACCAGCAGCGCGGGGAACAGCGACATCATCACGTAGTACGTGAGCGCGGCCGCGTGATCGAGCATGTTGTCGGCCTGGAAGCGCTTGAAGGCCCGCTTGATGGTCTGCACCATGTGGCCGCAGCATCCCCGCGTGGGGACGATCCTAATCGGCCGCTATTCCGAGCGGTTCGGCAGCAGCGCGTGGCCGTCGGCGACCGCGTGCGCGAGCTCAACCACGGGCCGGCTGGAGCGTCGCGCCTGCTGACGCAGCAGCTCGAAGGCCCGGCGCTCGTCGACGCCGTGGCGCTCCATGATGATGCCCTTGGCGCGTTCGATCGTCGCGCGCCGCTCGAGCGCGCCCTCGAGCTGCTCGACCTGCTTGGTCAGCCGCGTCGTCTCGGCGTGCCGGCGCACCGCCAGTTCGATCGCGCCCTCCACCTCGTCGAGGAACTGCGGCCGGGCGAACGCGTCGATCCCGCGCTCGGCGGCGCTGCGCACGAAGCGCGACTCGTGGGTGCTGAGCAAGGCGATGATCGGGCCGCGGGCGTACTCGGAGATCTCTTCGATGAGGTCAAGCGCGTGCTCGTCGTCGTCGTCGACCGCGACCACGGAGAGATCTGGATCGTCGCGCGCGATCAGTGCGGCGGCCTCGGCGACGTTGACGGCGTGAGCGATCACGGCGTGTCCCAGCCCGGCGAGGATCTCGTCGGTCCTGCGCAGCGTCTCCTCGTTCTCGTCTGCGGCGAGAATGCGAAGACCTTCGGTTGTCAGGTCGTCGGTCATCCGCTGTGGCTTGTTACGGCGTGTGGGTATCATGGCGGATGCGCGGCCCAGTTCCCCGTCGCGCCCATCCAGCGCCCCAGCCCTCCGGCGCATGTCTCGCTCGGAGGTTGTTGCGTTGGTCGGACGTCCTACAGATCCATCGCAACCGGAGCCCCCGCGTTGCGAGGGGGCGAGTGAGGACACAGCGATGCCAACGGCGATAACCCACGCCGGACGCGGCGCCGAGCGAACGCGCCAGGACCGCGCCCTGTTTCTGCGCTACCACCAGGACGGCGACGCCCAGGCGCGCGACCAGCTCGTCGAGCGTTTTCTGCCACTCGCGCGCCAGCTCGCCCGGCGCTACCAGCGCGCCAGCGAGCCGCTCGACGACCTCCTCCAGGTCGCCTCGATGGGCCTGATCAAGGCGATCGACCGGTTCGATCTCGAGCGCGAGATCGCGTTCTCCTCGTACGCGGTGCCGACGATTCTCGGCGAGATCAAGCGCTATTTCCGCGACCGTACGTGGGCGGTCCGCGTGCCGCGTGACCTGCAGGAGCTGACGCTGAAGGTCGACAACGCCGTCGCGGATCTCGCCGACACGCTGCACCGCCAGCCGTCGGTGGCGGAGATCGGCGTGGCGGTGGGCGCCGAGGAGGAGGACGTCCTCGAGGCGCTGCAGGCCGGCGGCGCCTACCGGGCCATGTCCTTCGACGCCCCTCGCGGCGCCGGCGACGAAGAGCAAGCCACGCTCGCGGACTCCGTCGGGGTCGATGAGCACGGCTTTAGCCGCGCCGAGGAACGGGCGACGCTCGCGTCGCTGCTGGCGGGCGTAACCCCCCGCGAGCGCGAGGTGCTGCGGATGCGCTTCGAGGAGGACATGACGCAGGCAGAGATCGGCGCGGTCATCGGCGTCAGCCAGATGCAGGTCTCGCGGGTGATTCGCCAGGCGCTCGCCCGGCTGCGCCTGATCGCGCATGCTGACCCGTCGGCGCCGCCGCCGCTGTGATGACCGTGAGCCGCGTTCGCCAAGCGGCCGACAGGGGCATGAAGATGCTGCATGCCCGAGAACCCGTCCGAACGCGAAGAGACAGAGCAGGAGCGCCTTGACCGTCAACTCAACCAGCTGCTCAACGAGCTCCGCGTCGCGATGCCGGGCGTGCAGGTGCTCTTCGCCTTCCTCCTCGCCGTGCCGTTCCAGCAGCGATTCACCGAGGTCACGGACTTCCAGAAGGACGTCTACTTCGTCACGTTGCTGGCGGCCGCCGCCGCGTCGGCGCTGTTCATCGCCCCGACCGCGTATCACCGCCTTATGTTCCGCGCGCGTGACAAGCCGCGGCTCGTCGCGCTGTCGAGCAAGTTCGCGCTCGCCGGGCTCTTCGCGCTGGCGATCGCGATCAACGGCGCCCTGCTGCTCGTCACCGACGTCCTCTTCGACGGCACGATGGTGATCGTGACCAGCATCGTGGCCGCCACGCTCTACATCGGGCTGTGGTTCGTGCTCGGCATCGTCCGCCGCATGTCAAGCGAGCGGAGTCACTGACGACCATGGCACCCGCAGCGATTCTCGACGTCGACGGCACGCTGATCGACTCCAACTATCAGCACGCAATCGCCTGGTACCGGGCGTTTCGGCTGCACGGCATCACGATCCCGGTATGGCGCTGTCATCGAGCGATCGGGATGGGCGGCGACCAGCTCGTGCCCTACCTCGCCGGCGACGGCTTCGAGGAGCAGGCGGGCGACACGGTCCGCATCGAGGAGCACGCGCTGTACCAGCAGCTCATCCACGAGGTGCAGCCCTTCGCGGGAGCGCGTGGGCTGATCGAAGATCTCAAGGCGCGCGGCAGCAAGGTCGTGCTCGCCTCGTCAGGCAAGGCCGAGGACGTCGCTCGCTACCTCGACCTGCTCGACGCGCGGGAGCTCGCCGACGGCTGGACGGACTCCGGCAGCGTCGAGCACACCAAGCCCGCGCCCGACCTCGTCGAGGCCGCGCTGAAGCTCGTCGACAGCGACGAGGGCGTGATGATCGGCGACTCGACCTGGGACTGCGAGGCCGCCAAAGCCGTCGGCGTGGACACGATCGCCGTCCGGACGGGCGGCTTCGGCGCCGACGAACTGCGCGAGGCCGGGGCGATCGCGGTCTTCGAGTCGATCGCCGAACTACGCGAGCGCTTGGCCGAGACGCCGTTCGGGTAGCGCGCAGAGCATGGTCCTTACGCTGGCGCGCCCCATCCCCCAACTGAAGGTGCCCTCACCGAGCGAGGCTCCGACCCCCGTCGTGCCCGAGTCGCCGACGATCCCCTCCAATCCGGATCCCGTGCCCACGCCGTCGCCCGATCCGCCGAGCGTGCCCGAGCCCGATCCAGAGCGTGACGTGCCGATCGAGCTGCCGGACGCGCCGCAGACCGTCTAGCCGGCGGACGCGCCCGCGAGCTAGACGGGCTGCCCGCGGGCGCGCCCGGCCGGTACGGCCGATCGTGCGCTGTCAGCCGGCCAGCCCGTCAGCTTCGTACTCGCGCAGGAAACCCTGGAAGAGCCGCAGGTGGCCCTCTTCGTCGGCCAGGATCGTGGTGACCATGTCGTTTGTCACCGGGTCGGGGCCGTCGGTTACCTCGATGATGTGGTTGTAATGCTCGATCGCGCCCGTCTCGGCCTGGATCACGCCCTTGATCACGTGCACGATGTCGGTCTGATCCTCGGGCGGTTGCAGGTAGCTCTGCTCGGCCGCGAAGTCCATCGAGCCGGGGACGACTCCGTAGAGCGCCTTGATGCGCGACGCGAACTGCTGCGCGTGCAGGAGCTCGTCCTGGATGTCGGCCTTAAGTGACTGCACGATCTCCTGGGCCCGCACGCCGTCGGGGTTCGTCGAGTTCGCGATGTAGTTCATCACCGACTCGATCTCCATCCAGTACGCCTTCGTCAGCAGTTCGATGATCTGCTGACGCTCCTCGCTGCGCTCGTCGGAAAGGATCCCGTGCGACGCGCTCGTGACTGCTGCCATGGCCGTTCCTCCTCCTCGTTGTGGGTTCGCGCCTGGCAGTAGGCCCGGGTGCGGCACCTGCAACGTCCCGTGCTTGCGCAGGAAACGCTCCGCGCAGGGCATAATCTGTGTCCATGCCAAGGTCGATCTGGACCGGTGCCATCTCTTTCGGGCTCGTCACCGTGCCCGTCAAGATGTACTCCGCCGTGTCGCGCAAGACGGTGCGCTTTCACCAGCTCAACGGCAAGACCGGCGTGCGCATCCAGCAAAAGCGCGTCGATCCTTCGACCGGCGACGAGGTCGCCTACGACGACATCATCAAGGGCTTCGAGCTGACGCCCGACCGCTACGTCGTCATCGAGCCGGGCGAGCTGGAGGCGCTGGACCCCAAGAAGACGAAGGCGATCGAGATCGAGGATTTCGTCGCTCTCGACGAGATCGACCCGATCTACTACGACCATCCGTACTACCTCGCACCCGGGCCGGGGGGCGCGAAGCCCTACAAGCTCCTGCTCGAGGCGATGCGCGAGACGGGGCGCGTCGCGATCGCGACCGTCGTCATCCGCTCCAAGCAGCAGCTTGTCGCCGTGCGCCCGATGGGCGACGACGTGCTCGGCATGGCGACGATGGTCTTCCCCGACGAGATCATCGATCCATCGACGATCGACGAGCTGTCGGCGGTCGACGAGGTCGAGATCAAGGAGCAGGAGCTGAAGATCGCCGAGCAGCTCATCAACTCGCTCGCCGGCCCGTTCGACCCCGACAAGTACCGCGACAGCTATCGCGAGGAGGTCCTCGCGCTGATCGATCGCAAGGCCCAGGGCGAGCAGATCGCTGTCCAGCCGGCAGCCGAGGAGGAGGAGGCGCCGGTACCGGACCTCATGTCGGCGCTGAAGGCGAGCCTCGACGCGGTCAAGGCGCGCGACGCCAACGGCGCCGGCGCCGAGAAGAAGAGTTCGGCGAAGAAGTCTGGCTCCAAGAAGCCCGCGGAGAAGAAGACGCCGGCCAAGCGCGGCTAGCCGTCAGGCGTGCGCGCCCGTCGTGGCGGGTAGGAGCGGCTGCCGGACATGGCCATCGCTCCCACACGATCCTCACCCGTGACGACCCGAGTGCCGCGCCTGCGCCGCTCAGACCCGGCCAGCCCCGGCTACGCGCGCCGGCGCTGCGGCAAGGGCTTCATGTACCTCGACGCGGATGGCGAG
Organism: Solirubrobacteraceae bacterium; assembly: GCA_033855115.1. Lineage (GTDB taxonomy): Bacteria > Actinomycetota > Thermoleophilia > Solirubrobacterales > Solirubrobacteraceae > CADCVQ01. The sequence goes on along the minus strand of JAWVGJ010000087.1, from coordinate 6,871 downwards.
CGGATCACCGATTCCGAGACGGTCGCGCGAATCGCCGCGCTCGTGATCCCGCCGGCGTGGACCGACGTATGGATCTCGCCTGACCCGTTCGGCCACATCCAGGCCACGGGCTTCGATCAGGCCGGACGCAAGCAGTACCTCTATCACCCGCGCTGGCGCGAACGGCGCGACCAGGAGAAGTTCGACGACATGGTCCGCTTCGCCCGCTCGCTGCCCGGCCTGCGCGAGGTCGTCGCGCATGACCTCGATCTTCGCGACCTGTCGCGCGAGCACATCCTGGCCTGCGCCACGCGGCTGCTGGAGCGCGGCCTGTTTCGGATCGGCTCCGAGCAGTACGCGGTGACGAATGAGACCTACGGCCTCGCGACGATGCGCAAGTGCCACGTGACCGTCGACGGCGAGGTCATCCGCTTCGACTACCTCGCCAAGGAGCACAAGCGCCAGATCAAGGCCGTCGTCGATCCGCAGGTCGCGGACGTCGTCGCCACGCTCAAGCGCCGGCGCGGGGGCGGCGACGAGCTGCTGGCCTACAAGCGCGATCGAACGTGGTGCGATGTGCGTTCGCACGACATCAACGCGTACCTCAAGGCGGCGACGAGCCTGGACGTCTCGGCCAAGGACTTTCGCACCTGGGGGGCGACGGTGCTCGCAGCGATGGCGCTCGGCGTGACCGAGCCGTCGCACCTGACCCAGCACGCGCGCAAGCGCGCGATCGTCCGCGCGGTCAAGGAGGTCGCGTTCTACCTCGGCAACACGCCCACGGTCGCGCGCAACTCCTACATCGATCCGCGGGTCTTCGACCGCTACCGCGACGGCCACAGGATCGTCCCAAACCTCGACCTCATCAACGGAGACCCGCAAGGCACGGCGATTCAGGGCCCGATCGAGGCCGCGGTGCTCGATCTCCTGGAGGGTTGAGCGCTCTGTCAGCCCGCTGAGTCGTGAGCCGCGCCGACGGCCTCGACCGCCTCCTCGCGCGTGGGAAGGATCGTGAAAATCTGATCCAGACCCGTGATCTCGAAGGTCTTGGCGATGTTCTCGTCTGTGTTGACGATCGCCAGCGCTCCGGAGCGCGAGCGCAGCCGCTTGACGGCGCCGATCAGCACCCCGAGCGCGGTCGAGTCCAGGAACGTCGTCTCGGTGAGGTCGACGATGATGCGGATCCGCCCGGCCTCGATCGACTCGGCAAGCACCTGCTTGAGCTCGGGAGCGGTGAAGAGGTCGATCTCGCCGCGCACCGCGAGGACGTGGCGCTCGTCGTCGATCGGATGCTCGGTCACTGCGAAATCAGGAGGCATCTGACCCCATTCTGTCAGTCTTGGATTTGCGCCGCGGGCCGAAGCCGAGCTTGATGCGCAGGTATTCGGTGGCGCCGTCGTCCGCGCTTTGCTCGGAGGCGATCTCGTCAGCGACCCGTTCGAGAACGTTGCCGACGCCGGGCAGGGCGGCGGATGCGACGAGGTCGCGCGCGCCATCTGGAAGCAGCGGGCCGATGTACAGCTCGACCCACCCGATCTGGGCCACCACGCGGACGCTGATGCGTCCGTTCGCCACGAACGAGCCCGCCTTGGCGGCGACCGCGTCGGCGACCAGCAGCGCGTCGTCGAGGCGGTCGATCGGAAAGTCCGCGCGCGCGGCGAGCATGCCGACGACGCGCCCGAGCACTGGTCCGACGAGCGGACCGTTCGCGACCGTCAGGGAGGCCTCGTTCCAGCTCGGGTCTTCTGAGGGCCCGGCGTTCACAGGAGCGGGCCCTCCACGTCGAGCGCAAACGTCATCCGGACCTCGGTGTTGTCCTGCTCGTCCTTGCCCAGCTCCAGCGATTCGGCGAGCGTGGCGATCAGTGGCAGGCCGAGGCCAAGCCCCGGCGAGTCCGGTCGTGGCACGATCCCGCGGCCTCGATCGCGGATGACGACCTTCAGCCGCCGGTCGCGGATGCTCGCGTCGACTTCGAGCGAACCTTTCTCGTCTGGTTCGTAGGCGTGGATCACGACGTTCGTGCATGCCTCGGTGACCGCGAGCTTGATGTCGGCGAGGGTCTGCTCGTCGACGCTCAGCACGTCCGCCAAGCCACCGAAGGCATGGCGAACGACCGCGACGTTTTCGGCGCGAGCGGGCAGTTTGAGCTCAAGATCGGGCGTTGGGAGCATGTGTGCGCCTACGGCCCCGTCGGGACCGTCAGACGCCATGGTGCCCATGGTGATCGCGTTTCACTCTCGTGCCGATGTCCCGAATTTCCTCATTCGCAGATCCCTCCCTACGTTCCTGAGAATAGACCCCGCGCATGATCGCGCGGGCCTTGCACTCCAGGAGGAGCTTTTCGGGCTGGCGGGTCAGTCCGTGGACCGGTGCCGGAGCGGGAAATCCAGCGGCTGTGCGCGTGCACCGTCGGATCGGCGGGTAGACCCTGGTTCGTCTATGGGAGTGATGTGGTCGTAACGGCCGCCTCACGACTGGAAAGGGGAGCCATGTCTCCCGCAGAAGCGCTGCCGCCAGTCACGCCCCCCGATGCCGAGCTTGACAGCTTTGCGCTGCGTCTGCCCCATGGCGCGAGCGCCGCCGGTGGCGCTCGCCGCATCGTCAAGAAGCGCTTCGGCGACGTGTTGGCAACAGAGACGCTCGACGATGCGCTGCTGGTCGTCAGTGAGCTTGTGACGAACGCCGTGCAGCACGGAGCGGGCGCCATCGAGCTGCGCATCGACTTCGACGGGCGTCGCGTGACCGGTGACGTCAGCGACGAAGGCCTGCGCTTTACGCAATCGGTGCGCACCACCGACCGTCCGGACGAGATCGTCGGGCACGGCCTCGATCTCGTGGAACGGATCGCCAACAGCTGGGGACTGGGCGAAGGATCCAGCCGCGTCTGGTTTGAGATCCTCGCCCCAGCGGGGCCTTGAGCCCGGGTGCCCCGAGCCTCGCCGTCTCAGCTGTCCAGCGCTGCCGCGATCGGGCCGCGTGCGACGTTGTCGCCACCCAGTCCGGCGAGAAGGATCATCCGCGCCGCCTGGGGCGACAGCGACGCTGCCGGTAGCGCGCCGGTTGCCCGCAGGTCGCCCTCCGCCCCCTCGAACCCGTACGTCCCGTGCAGGAGGGTCCCGCGCTCGGGCCGCACGGTGATCGCGACGAGCACGGCGCCCGCCGCCTCGCGCAGCGCGGCGAGCACGGCGGGGTTGACGTGGCCCGCGCCGAGAGCGACGAAGACGATCGCGTCCGCGCCGTCGCGCACGGCCGCGCGCAAGCCGGTGCCGTCATCGCCGAGATACGTCGGCACGATCGGTACGCGGGCGTCGAGGTTCGTCGGTGCGGGCAACGGGTCGGGGCGCGACGGGCGAGCGAAGATGCGCGTGCGGCCCTCGGCGACCGTCCCGATCGGGCCGCTGGACGGCGAGCCGAATGCTCCCGGCGAGGCGGAGGACACCTTGCGCACGGCGCGCGCGGCGTGCAGCTCCCCGGCGAAGGCGACGAGCGCACCGAGGCCGGCGGTCTCGGCCGCACCGGCCGCCGCCACGGCGTCGACGAGGTTCGCCGGCCCGTCGGCACCGGGCGCACTCGAGGGCTTGATCGCCCCGGTCAGGACGATCGGCTCGTCGCCTCCGTGCAGCACGTCGCAGAGCACCGCCGTCTCCTCCAGCGTGTCCGTCCCGTGGGTGATGACGACACCCCGGCCGGCGGCGGATTCCTCGCGCGCGGCGCGCGCGAGAAGCAGAACGTCGGCGCCGCTGAGATGCGCGCCGGGCAGGGAGCTGACCGACCGCGCGCGAAGGTCCCGAACCCCCGCGAGCGCGGGGACCTGCGCGAGCAGCGCCTCGGCATCGAGCTTCGGCAGCGCGCGGGCGCCGGCCATCGCGATCGTGCCACCCGCGGATAGGACGGTGACTGGTCTGATCACGCCGTGAACTCTGCCTGAATCCGGGGCATGACCGATGCTAACCTTGTCGGCTCCGCCTCAGTGCCGGCACGTAGCCTCGGAGGCACTTTATGAGCATGATGATCCCGCCGCCAAAGGCCGACGGCCTCTACCACCCTCGCTACGAGCACGATGCGTGCGGTGTCGCGCTCGTTGCGCGCCTGAACAACAAACCGGTGCACGAGGTCGTCGAGAAGGGCCTGCAGGCCGTCGAGAACCTCGAGCATCGCGGCGCCACCGGCGCCGATGCCCGTACCGGCGACGGCGCCGGGATGCTGCTGCAGATGCCGCACGCGTTCTTTCGCGCGAGCGTCGACTTCGAGCTTCCCGATCCCGGCCGCTACGGCGTCGCGGTCTGCTTCTTGCCGACCGATCCGGCGCGGCGCTCCAAGCTCGAGGCCCTGCTGGAGCTCAACGTCCGCATCGAGGGCCAGCGCGTGCTGGGCTGGCGCGACATCCCCGTCGACACCGACCACGTCGGCGAGACCGCAGACCGGACGCGCCCGGTCATGCGCCAGCTCCTCGTCGAGGCCGGCCCCGGCTTCGAAGGCGACCAGGACGCCTTCGAGCGCAAGCTCTACGTCATCCGCCGCATCTGCGAGCTGGCCGCGAGCCCGGACCTCTACATCGCGTCCTTCAGCAGCCGCACGATCGTCTACAAGGGCATGCTCGTGCCAGACCAGGTGCGCGGGTTCTTCCCCGACCTGACCGACGAGCGGATGGCGAGCGCTATGGCGCTCGTGCACTCGCGCTTCTCGACGAACACGTTCCCGAGCTGGCCGCTCGCCCACCCGTACCGCGTGATCGCTCACAACGGCGAGATCAACACGCTGATGGGCAACGTCAACTGGATGCGCGCGCGCGAGTCGCAGCTCGCCTCGCGACTCTTCGGGCTGGACCTCCAGAAGATCATGCCGATCGTCTCGCCGGGCAACTCCGACACGGCGACGTTCGACAACGTGCTCGAGCTGCTCATGCTGGCCGGCCGCTCGCTGCCGCACGCGATCATGATGATGATCCCCGAGGCCTACCGCGACCGCGACGACCTGCCCGAGGAGCTCAAGGGCTTCTACGCGTTCCACTCCTGTCTCATGGAGCCGTGGGACGGGCCCGCCGCCGTGGCGTTCACCAACGGCTCGATCGTCGGCGCCACGCTTGACCGCAACGGCCTGCGTCCCGGCCGCTGGGTCGAGACGCACGACGGCCTCGTCGTGCTCGGCTCGGAGGCCGGCCTGCTGCCGATCCGCTCGGCGGAGGTCAAGCGCCTCGGGCGCCTGCAGCCCGGCAAGCTCTTTCTCGTGGACCTCGAGCGCCACTGCATCGTCGAGGACGACGAGGTCAAGCGCGAGGTCTCCACGCAGCAGCCCTACGGCGAGTGGTTTGAGCAGAACACGATCCACTTCGACGAGCTCGCGCAGGCCCACGTGACGATGACGGGCCTGCAGCCGACCCGCCTGCGCCAGCTCGCGTTCGGCTACACGCAGGAGGATCTGCGCGTCCTGATCGCGCCGATGGCGTCCGCCGGCGCGGAGCCGATCGGCTCGATGGGCAACGACAACGCGCTGGCCGTCCTCTCCGACCGCCGGCCGCCGCTGTTCTCCTACTTCAAGCAGCTCTTCGCCCAGGTCACCAACCCGCCGATCGATCCGATCCGCGAGTCAATCGTCATGTCGCTGGCGACCGGCATCGGCGCCGAGAAGAACCTGTTGACCGAGACGCCCGAGCACGCCCACAAGCTCATCCTCGAACAGCCGATCCTGCGCAACCACGAGCTCGAGACGCTGCGCATGGTCCACGACGAGATCTTCCGCGCGCACACGCTTGACATCACGTGGCCGATCGAGAATGGCCCCCGTGGCATGAAGGCCGCTCTGGCACAGCTCTGCGACGACGCCCACGACGCGGTCGCCGCGGGCGTCAGCGTGCTCATCCTGTCCGACCGCCAGGTCGGACCCAAGCGCACCGCGATCCCGTCGCTGCTGGCCGTCGCCGCCGTCCACGAGCACCTCGTGCGCGAGGGCACGCGCCTGCGTACGGGCCTCGTGCTCGAGTCCGGCGAGCCGCGCGAGGTCCATCACATGGCCACGCTGATCGGATACGGCTGCAGCGCGATCAACCCCTACCTGCTGCTGGACACGGTCGGCGAGATGGTCGCCGAGGGTCGCGTGCCGAACGTCGAGGACCCCGACAAGGGCGAGCAGAACATCGTCAAGGCGATCGGCAAGGGCCTGCTCAAGACGATCTCGAAGATGGGGATCTCGACGACACAGTCCTATTGCGGCGCCCAGATCTTCGAGGCGGTCGGGCTGGAGCACGACCTGATCGACCGCCACTTCACCGGCACCGCGTCGCGGATCGGCGGCATCGGCATCGAGGTGCTCGCGCGCGAGACGCTCGATCGCCACGCCCAGGCCTACCCGGCTGACCACGAGCAGCTGCTGCCCGTCGGTGGCATCTACGCCTGGCGGCGCGAGGGCGAGCACCACATGTGGAACCCCGAGACGATCGCGCTGCTGCAGCACGCGGTGCGCGCGAACGGCTCCAACGGCGACGCGCTGTCCAAGTACAAGCAGTACGCCGCGCTCGTCAACGACGACGCTTCGCGCAAGGCGACGCTGCGCGGGCTTTTGAAGTTCAAGACCGACGGCGTCGAGCCGGTGGCGCTGGAGGAGGTCGAGCCGGCGAAGGAGATCGTCAAGCGCTTCGCCACCGGCGCGATGTCGCTGGGCTCGATCTCGCGCGAGTCCCACGAGACGCTTGCGATCGCGATGAACCGCCTCGGCGGCAAGTCCAACACCGGCGAGGGAGGGGAGGACCCGGTCCGGTTCACCCCCGACGCCAACGGCGACCTGCGCCGCTCGGCGATCAAGCAGGTCGCCTCCGGGCGCTTCGGCGTGACGATCCACTACCTCGTCAACTCCGACCAGCTGCAGATCAAGATGGCCCAGGGCGCCAAGCCCGGCG
>JAWVGJ010000086.1:0-21208 GCA_033855115.1 Solirubrobacteraceae bacterium | reverse complement strand
CGGGCAGGTTGTAGACGAAGGCGGGATCCTTGCGCCACGCCGCGAACAGCGCGTCCTCGAAGCCCGTGCGCTCGACGCGTTTGAGGAACTGCTTGGGCATGATCTGATCGGTGTCGACGTCGCTGCGGTCGAGCACGCTGATCGAACCTTCGATGACGCTGATCGGCTCCATTGCTCAGACCCAGTCGCGGATGTCGACGAAGCGGCCCTCGATGGCGGCCGCGGCCGCCATCTGGGGTGAGACGAGATGGGTGCGCCCCCCTCGACCCTGGCGACCCTCGAAGTTGCGGTTGGACGTCGACGCGCAGCGCTCGCCCGGGGCCAGCGTGTCGGGGTTCATCCCAAGGCACATCGAGCAGCCCGCGCCGCGCCAGTCGAAGCCGGCGGCGCGGAAGATCTCGTCGAGGCCCTCGCGCTCGGCCTGCGCCTTCACGTGCGCCGAGCCCGGCACGACCATCGCGTGGACGCTCGCGGCGACCTTTCGGCCCTTGACGACCTCGGCGGCGACGCGCAGGTCGCCGATCCGGCTGTTCGTGCACGAGCCGATGAAGACGCGGTCAAGCGCGATCTCCTGGATCGGCGTGCCGGGCCGCAGGTCCATGTACGCAAGCGCGCGCTCGTGACCCTCGGTCGTGGGCTCGGGCACGACGCCGGCGACGCCCGCGACCATGTCCGGGGCCGTGCCCCAGGTCACCTGCGGCGACAGCGCCGACGCATCGACGGTGATGTGGCGGTCGAACGTGGCGCCGTCGTCGGTCCGCAGCGCACGCCACTCGTCGGGGATGTCGATACCGGCGTGCTCCGCCACCCATGCGAACGTCGTCTCGTCGGGCGCGACCATGCCTGCCCGGCCGCCGCCCTCGATCGTCATGTTGCAGACGGTCATCCGGCCCTCCATCGAGAGCGCCTCGATCGGCGCGCCGGCGTACTCCACGACGTGGCCCGCAGCGCCGTCGACGCCCATCTGACCGATCGTCGCCAGGATCAGATCCTTCGCCGTGACGCCGAAGCCCAGCTCGCCGGTATAGGCGATCCGCATCGACCGCGGCTTGGGGGCGACGAGGCACTGCGTCGCGAGCACGTGCTCGACCTCGCTCGTACCGATGCCGAACGCCAGCGCGCCGAACGCGCCGTGGGTCGCGGTGTGGCTGTCGCCGCAGACGATCGTCATCCCAGGCTGCGTGACCCCGAGTTCGGGCCCGATGACGTGCACGATTCCTTGGCGCTCTGAGCCGAGCGAGTACAGCGGGATGCCGAACTCCTCGCAGTTGCGCTCCAGCGTCTGCACCTGCACGCGGCTGAGCTCGTCGCGGATCAGCGCAACGGTCGGTGTGCCGTCGGTCGGGACGTTGTGGTCGGCGGTGGCGAGCGTGCGATCGGGACGGCGCACGGTGCGCTCGGCGAGCCGCAGCGCGTCGAAGGCCTGCGGGCTCGTGACCTCGTGGACGAGGTGCAGGTCGATCCACAGCAGGCCCGGAAGGACCTCGTGGTCGGACCAGATCTTCTCGAATAGCGTCGACGGTGCGGATGCGTTCATGCGTGTGTCAGCTCCTGCGTAGGCCGGCCGACACGACGGCGAGCAAGACCGCCTCGTCGGGACCGGGGTTCTCGAAGTGATGAGGCAGATCGGCGTCGAACGTGACGCAGTCGCCGGCGGCGAGGTCATGGCGCTCGTCGTCGATCTGCAGGACGACGCGGCCGTCCTGGACCAGCGTGGTCTCGCGGCTGCCGGGCTCGTGCATCGGCGGATCGCCCGGGCCACCGGTGGCGGCGCCGGGGCGCAAGATGTGGCGCGACAGCTCGGCACGCTGCCCGGGCAGCGGCGGCGTGAGGATCTCGGCGCTGTGACCCGATGATGGGTCACTCGCGCCCGCACGCCGTTCCCCGGCGCGGACGATCGCGACCTGGCCGCCTTCGTCGAGGCGCAGGAGTTGGGAGAGGCGCAGCTCGAGTCCGGCGGCGATCCGGGCGGCGACGGCGAGCGTCGGGCTCGTCTCGCCGCGCTCGACCTGGCTGAGCATCGGGGCGCTGACGCCGCTGCGCTCGGCAAGGTCGCGCAGGCTGAGCTTCATCGCGTCGCGCAGCGCGCGGATCCGCGGGCCGACGGGGTTCGGGTGCTCAAGCGTGGCCATACGTTTGTACGTTATAACATACGACACTCGGCGATCCGCCTACTCGGTCGCTCGTGCATGCGGACGTGCGTCTCACGCCCACGACTCCGTCCGCACGGTCGGCTACATCGCGAGGTCAGGCATGTGGTTTAAGAGCTGCCGCACGCCGTCGTCCCCCCCGAGGCTCGGAAACGCGCCGGTGACGTCGTCGCACAGATCGATCAGGTGAGCCTTCATGTTCCCATCCGGGAAGGCGTAGTAGCGGAAACCCGGAGCCGCGTGGGTGCCGTCCTTCAGGGGATAGCGCACGAGCTGGTCGGCGATCGGATATAGCAGGCCGCCCATCGCCGCGACGAACTTGCGCTCCAGCCCATACCGCTCGCTCGTCGTGTTCGGGCTGGGGACGTGCGTCGGCGTCTCGTAGATCCTGTCGAGCAGGCACAGCACGTAGCAGTAGGCAGCGTCGAAGAGCTGGGCGAGCCGACCCACGTCGCTGCGCTGATCCTCCGTCGCTCCGGCCTGGCCCGGGAAGTCGAAGACCTCCGGCTTCGGGTTGCGCGGCACCGGCCAGGTCCGCTTGTCGTCGTTGTCGACATCGCCCGGCTTCTTGTCGTCCAGCTCGGTGGCGATCATCCTGAACTTGGCATAGTGCGATCGCTCGACGAGCCCGAGCTTGGGATCGTCGGGCCGAAGTGGCACCTTGTCGTCGTGAGTTTTCTCGCCCTCGCCCTGCTCCACGATCGTGGCGATTGCGGCGTGCACGCTCGTCATGTCCTTGACCACGATCGGCGTGCCGCCGCCGTCGTCGTTCCAATACGCGCGGCTGTACTGCAGTGCGTTGCGCTGCGAGCGGATCACCTCCTTCTCGTCGCCTAGGTCCCGCCCGCCGTACCACAGCTCGTCGTGCTGGCGGTCGTTGAGATCCACGAACGCGGCCAGGATCGCCGAGTAGAACTGGCCGAGCGTGAGGTAATGATCGCTCTGCGGCTTCGAGTGAGCCTTCGCCGGCAGCTCGAGCGGCATGAAGACCTTCCTGATGAGCTCCGAGGACAGCGGCTCGAGCCGGAACTGCAGCGGGGGAGTGTGGTACAGCATGTCGCTCGGATACTTCGGCACGACCTTGCTGTCGTAGCAGGCCATCTGGCCGCCGATCGCCGTGAGCAGGTTACGTGCCAGGCAGAGATGCAGCATCTCCTCGATGACCACGCTGCGGATCGTGCGAAACGCCGACATCTCGGGAGCCCACTGCGTCCGGTTCGACGTCTCGATCGAGTAGGCGGCGTAGAGATACAGCGGAACCGTCGACAGCTCGACGGCGACGGCCACCGCGAGGTGATTTTGGAGCGCTTCGACAGTATCGATCCCTTTCTTCGCGTTGATCGGATACTTCTGCAACAACGTCAGCATCGAACCGCCCCCTCGTGGACTAGACGACCGGCCGCTCGGGCCGGGGCATTGCGATTGCCGCGACGAGCCCGCGGCCGGCCCACGCGCGCACCAGGCCCCACGCCTGCGCCGGCGCGACGCGTGCGCTCGCCGCCGCAGCGGACATCGGCACTCCCGCGGTGAGCTGTGACAACAGCGCGGTGGCCGTGGCGTCGAGCTCCGTGATCGTCACGACGTAATCGCGCCGGCTCAGTGCCAGCGAGCAGCGCCGCGGCGCGGGCAGCGGCGGGTCCTCGCCGCGCCGCACGGCGACGAGGTACTCGCCGACCGGAAAGCGCGCCGGCACGAGACGCAGGCAACGCACGGGCGTAACGGTCGCGAAGCCCAGGTCGCCGGCAACCGGAACGTCGTCGGCGCTCACGAGCGTCTCTCCCTCCACCCCGGGCCCGTCGAAGACCTCGCAGAACGCGCGCTCCAGGCACGCGAGGTCGACGAGGAAGTCCGGCCACGACTCGCGTTCGTGCGCCGGTAGCTTGTGATCCGGGCGCGTCGCCTCGAGGTGCGCCGGCCAGCCGGCTCCGAGCGATGCCAGCGTGTAGCTGCGCGACGGCTGCGTGCGCAGGTAGTCCAGCGCGAAGTCCTCGAAGAGCTCGTCGCCGAGTGCGTGGCACAGGCCCGGGTAACTGTCGCGCAGGCAGCCGGCCAGCCGGCGGTGATAGGTCCGGCTGTAGAGCGCGAGCCGCTCGGCGGCGCCGAGTCGCGCCGAGCCGTGGACGACGGCTTCGGCGGACAGCCGTCCCGGCCCGCCGCCCGCCCGCGCGAACCCCGCCTCGACGCCGTCCGGATCGGTGATGACGCCCTGCAGCCAGAGCTGGGTCGCGCCGAGGTCGCTCAGCTGGGTGGTGCCGAGGTCGCTCATGTCTGCGCGGGCGAGACTGCGTCACCCACGTAGCGCCGCGCCTTGAGCACCTCGGCGTGGACCTCTGCGAACGCCGGCAGCCGGTCGTCCCACTCGATCAGCGTCGATACGCCGCCGGTCAGCTCGCATGCCACGCGGTACAGCTCCCAGACCTCGTCGCACACCCCGCGGTCGTGGGTGTCGACGATGTATGTGCCGAGGTCGTCGTGCCCGGCGAGATGCATCTGGACGACGCGCTCGTGGGGCAGCCCTCGCAGGTACTCGAGCGCGTCGAAGTCGTGATTCACCGACGACACCCGCACGTTCGCGACGTCGAGCAGTAGGCCACAGTCCGCCTCCTCAGCCATCCGTGAAAGGAACTCCCACTCCGTCATCGTCGATGCCACGTACGTCACGTAGGAGCTCGGGTTCTCGAGCACGAGCGGACGCTCGAGCACGTCCTGCACGATCCGGACGCGCTCGACGACATGGGCCAGGGACTGCTCCGTGAACGGGATCGGCACGAGCTCGTGCGTGTTCAGGCCAGCGACGCCGGTCCAGCAGACGTGGTCGGAGACCCATACCGGCTCGATCTCGCCGACGAAGCGCTTCAGGCGCGCGAGGTAGTCGCCGTCGAGGGGATCGGCGCTGCCGATCGACATCGAGACGCCGTGGGCGACCACCGGGTAGCGCGCCACGATCTCGTCGAGGACCATGCGCGGCCGCCCACCGGAGTCCATGAAGTTCTCCGAGACGATCTCGAACCAGTCCACCGCCGGCCAGTGGGACAGCAGGTGGTCGAAATGCGCCGAGCGCAATCCGACGCCGAAGCCGAGGTTCGGCAGCCCCAACCGGGGCGGGCTCACATGACCTCGCCATCTGGGAAACGATCGTCGGGATAGCCCTCGGCCGGCGAGGGCCCGAAGACGACTCCGGCCTCGTACATGCGCGCCTCGAAGATCGCGCGGGCGCGCTTCCACACGCTCTTGCCCTTGTACGGCCCGGCTGAGAACACGCGGCTCACGTTGATGGGGCTCGCGCAGCTGCCGTTCCCGCTGCACGCCTGATCGCCGGGCTTGGTCTGCTCGTAGGCCGAGCCGGCGTAGCCGCAGCCCCCCTGGCCACGGCAGGCGTTGTCGCCATGGCAGACGTGGACCACCGTTGCACACGTGCCCATGCCCGCGATCCGCGCCGTGCCCTCGGGGTCGCGCCGCGACCCTTTGGGATTCTCCGTCGTCGGCGGATTCGCCTTGCAGGAGTTGAGGCCCATGCAGACGTGCAGCTCGACGACCGACCATTCCGTGGGCGGCACGTCGGACTCCAACAGCGGCGATTCGCCCGAGTTCGTCCCGCTTACGCCGGCTTCGTGTGCGGTCGCGCGCAAAAACTCGCTGGTGCTCTCGACCTCGTCTGGCTCCGATCCCATCATGGCCTCCCCTCGTGCAGGTCGCGTCCGCCGCGCGGGCGCGCTAGTTGGAACTGCCGAAGCTGCTGCGCCGCCGCATCCGGGCGCGGAGGCGATCCGTGACGCCCGTGGGACGCCGGGTCAAACGCGACTGCGACTGTTTTTGGGCAGTTCCAGATCGGTCACGACCTCGAGCACGCAGCGGCTCGCTGTGCTGCTCAGCGCACAGCACGACGATCGGCACATGCGACTTGAAAGCGTTGTAGAGATCCCGACGGCACCTCGTTTGTCGCCGGCACGCCGAAGACGTACTTCACGCCGACACCGTACAGATAATCGTATACGACATCGCGGCCACGCCACACTGAAACGCCGGTAATCGTCACCAATCATCCCAAAATAATCGGTCGGCCATCACGAAGCGCCGCAAGGCGCGGAGGTGTGCAACGAGGCGACCCTACTCCTGCGCAGACGCCACTGTCAAGCCATGACTTCGCCTGTGTCCGACCTCGTCCAACCGCTTTTTAGGTGGATCGCGATCCTCGCCGAGTTTATCCGGCAAACCTCCCTTCACAAGCCATCGCACCGCCGCTAGGCTGGCACGCGCAGAATGCCACAAAAACTCACGAGGACCAGTATTTCCACATCACCAAGATCTCCGAACCACTCGCCACGCTTGACTGGATCCTGACGCAGACACTAAGCCGGAGAAGGCGACCACAAGATCATCGTGTCGCCGATCGAAGGGACCATCACCAAGATCGTGCCCGTGCCCGCTCCTCGGTCGTGCTGGCCGATGGGATCGCGGAGAAGACCGCCGTCAAAAAGGCCAGAAGCTCGGGTGGTTTCGCTTCGGCGGCTCCACCCTGTGCATCGTGTTCCAGCCGGGAAAGGTCGAATTTACCGTCGACGACGGCTCCCCCCCGCCTCGCGCGAGCAGATCGCCGTCGTGACGAAGGTCTAGATGGTCTGGCCGTCGCTCGCCAACTCAGAGGAGAGTCATTTCGATGCATGAGGGTCAGTTGGGCTACCTAGAAGTACCGAAAACGGGGCTGCCAGAGCCCACTCGTTGATCGGCTACCTCCGTGAGCGGGCCAAGCTGACCGAGGCAGCAGTCGCGATGCTCGGCATGCTGCAGAGCATCGCGGGCCGCTTTCACTTCTCGCTCGTAGAGTCGTACGCCCACTACTACGACGACGTCACGGGACATCTCCGCTACGTGGTGGACGGCGCCGACAAGCTGCCGGACGCGTCGCTGTGCGACGAGTGGAGTTCCCGCTCGAGGAGAACGTCAGCAGGAACGCGGATGTTCAGGCCATCGCGGGGAGGCTAGCCCGCGACCCGGAACGCCATCGACGCGCTGACGAGCTGCGCGCCCTGTGCGTCGTAGCCCCGGACCGTCCAGCGATACTCGCCGGCGCGATCGATGCGCTTGTGCAGGATTCGCGCCTGGCTCGCGAGCGTGCGCACGCGCTTGCCGTTGAGGTACACCCCCCACCGAGCGATGGCACCTCCGGTGTTTGTGGCCGTCCACCGTATGATCGCGTTGCCGCCGACACGCGCGGGCCTGACGACCCGCAGACGGCTGGCGGCAGCGGCCCGGGTGCTCTGGTCCCTGAAGGCCGGCGCGACGCCGCGCGGAAGCCGAGCACGCCAGTCGCCCTCTTCCTTGGAGGCGATGTCCATCCAGACGATCGCCTGCAGGCGACGCATCTGGAGTGCCGTGCGGAACATGTCGCGCACCCACGCGGCCTTGTCGCCCCCCTCCGCCGCGGAGCCGACCTCAGCGATCCACACCGGCTGCGGGCCCAGGAAGGTCAGGCGACGATATGCGTTGGCGAAGATTTTGCGAAACGAGCGCCAGCCACGGAAATGCGGGAAGTTCGAGCCGAAGTTGTAGCCGTCGAGCGCGAAGACGTCGACGTAGGCCGGGCCGGGGTAGTAGCGCTCGAAGCGGTTGCCTGCTGTCTCGGGCACATCCTCCTGCAGCGGCGACCAGACCCATTTGACGTTTGTCGCGCCCTCCTTGACGAACACGTCGTGCATGCGCCGCCAGGCCTGCTGGTAGAGCTCCGGCGTGTTGCCGTTGACCATGCCGCCCCACGGGTACCAGTCGCCGTTCATCTCGTGCATCGGGCGCAGGTAGATCGGCGCTCCGAGCGACTTGAGGCCGCGGGCGAACCTTGCGATGTAGTCGTCGTAGCGACCGCCTGCGATGTCGTCCAGCTTGTAGTTGGATTGGGACACGCCGCCCTTTGCGAGCCACGGCTCCCACGTCACCATCGGGATCCGGCCGGATTTGATGACCGCGTTGAAGACCTCGGGCTGCACCTGCGAGGAGTAGAGGTCGTCCCAGTTCTGAAACCAGGAGACGATCCCGATGCGGCGGTGCAGCGCCTGCTCGAGGGAGTCGATCCCGTTCGTATTGCCCGCCAGCGGGTCGCCCGGCGTGTGCACGCCAAAGAGCAGGCGCTTAGCGCCGGATGCCTGTGTCGGCAACGCCAGCAGCCAAAATGCAAGTGCGATGACAGCGAGAATTCTGCGCATGGAGTCCCCTCCCCAGGAGCCAGAAGACATGCCACAGCGCGGCCTTGCCCCCCTTCCGCGGGCACCACCCTACGGGCTGGATCGGACGGCGTCCAGTGCTGGATCGACAAATGCCTGCAACGTGCCGCTTAATCCGCGCAAGGCATACCGGGTGACCCCGTCCACGTCGACCATTTGGCCATCCGCGGCGCCTGGACGCCCCTGGCCCATCAACCGTCCAGATCCCACGTCCGCCGTGCGTCAACACGGCGTGGACGTCCGACGACAGCAGCATGGTCTCCCCGCGCCGTGCCGCTGCCTCGCTCACGATCTGCACGATCCTCGCTCTGTTCGCACTCCTGCCCGGCGTCGCCGGCGCCCAACAGGGACTGCAGTTCGGCGCTCACACCGCAGGGGACCCCTACTCGGGCAACATCGACGCCACAACGGGCCTCGAGGGCGCGATCGGCCGCCACGTGGACATCGTCCACTGGTACCAGAACTGGGGTGCAGGCGCGTACGGCTCTGCTGTGCAGCCATCGTGGATCGGCGCGGTCACAGCGACCGGCCGGACGCCGCTGCTGACCTGGGAGCCTTGGGCGCCGGGCGGCTCCGCCCAGCCCAATTACCGCCTCCAGCGCATCGTCCAGGGCAGCTTCGACGCCTATATCACTTCGTGGGCCAACGCCCTGCGCAGCATCGGGACAACCATCTACCTGCGCCCGATGCACGAGATGAACGGCGACTGGTATCCGTGGGGCGGGACCGTCAACGGCAACTCGCCGGCCCTCTACGTCAAGGCCTGGCGACGGATGGTCGACATCTTCCGCAAGCGCGGGGCCAACAATGTGCGCTGGGTCTGGTCGCCGAACAACTTCGACGTCCCGGCGAGCAACCGGCTCGAGAGCTACTACCCCGGCAGCAGCTATGTCGACGTGATGGCCGCCGACCTCTACAACTGGGGCTCCGCCAAGCCCCAATGGGGCGGTTGGCAGAGCTTCTCGCAGATCTTCTCGGGCGTCTACCGGCGCCTCAGCGCGCTCGGGCCGCAGCCGATCTGGATCGGTGAGGTCGGCTGCGCCCCCAACGGCGGCGACAAGGCGGCCTGGATCCGCGACATGTTCGCCCAAGCCCGCAGCATGAGTCGCCTCAAGGCGATCGTCTGGTTCAACGTCGACAAGGAGCTCGACTGGCGCGCCGCGCCGACCGCCGCGATCGCCGCAGCGTTTGCTCCGGGCGCCGTCAGCGGGCTGTTGCGCGGCCTTGACGCCGCGAGCGGCGACGGCACCGCGACGGAACGTGCGCCCGCCGGCTCGAGCTCGGACCCCGCGGAGGCCGTCAGCAGCCAACCGACGCTGCAGCTGACCGTCGGCAGGCACGCCCGTGCCGGCCGCTACGCCTCCGTGCGCTGGAAGGCCACGCAGGCGGGGAGCGTCCGCCGCTGGCACGTGTACCTCAACGGCAAGCGGGTCCGCGCCATCGCCAGCAACAAGCCGCCGGTGCTCCGCAGGCTCGTCCCCCGCGCCGGTCGCAACCGCTGGACGGTCGAGGGCCGCGACGCGCGGGGGCACAAGGTCGTCGCGGCGAGCCGCGGCTTCTTCGTGCGCCGGTAGCCGGCGGACGAAAGCCATGCCCTTCCCCCACCGATCTCGCGCCCCCGCGCGCCCGGCCACCGGCCCAGCGGCAGAGGATTCGCCGCGCCGCTGGATGGAAGCCGAGGACGTGATGACGCTCTGGTACCACTTCCAGCGCAGCGGTGACGCTCGCGTTCGCGACCGCCTCGTCCTCACCTACGCGCCGCTCGTCAAGTTCATCGTCCACCGCAAGATCGGCGAGCTGCCCGCCAGCTGCGAGGCCGATGACCTGATTTCCGCCGGCCTGGAGGCGCTGATCAAGTCGCTCGACCGCTACGACCCAAAGAAGGGCGCGACGCTCGAACAGTTCGCATGGACGCGCATCTACGGCGCCGTCATCGACGAGTTGCGCCGTGCCGACTGGGCACCGCGCTCGCTCCGCCGCTGGGAGCGCGACATGCGCAGCGTGCAGAGCGAGTTTCGCTCGATTCATCGGCGCGCGCCCTCGGACAGCGAGCTCGCCGACACCCTGAACATGACGCCCGACGAGCTGCGCACACGCCAGTGCGACCTGATCGCCTCCGACGTCACGTCGCTGAACACGCTGGTCCTCGCCCACGACAGCTCGAACGTCGAGCGCATCGACGTGCTCACCAGCGATGACGCCACGACGGATCCGATGCACGAGGCCGCCAGGACCGAGGCCAAAAAGCGTTTCCGCCGCGCCTTCGCCGCTCTCGGCCGCCGCGAGCGCGAGGTCGCCGTGCTGCTCTACGTCGAGAACCTCACCCTGCGTGAGATCGGCAAAATCCTCGCGGTGACGGAAAGCCGGGTCTGCCAGATTCACGGCAGGCTGAAACAGACGTTGCGCCGCGCGCTCGCGAACGATGCCGAGCTCCTGCGCGAAGTGGCGTAGCCGCCCGCATCTCTCGCTCAAGGATGGCTCCTCCCCGCCGATCACACCTCCCATGGAGCGTGGTCCCAACATCACCGCATCAGAGCTTCCCGCCGAGCGGGTTCGCCGGGAGCCGGTCGACCGCATCGCCCTTGCCTGCAACCTCGCCCGCGGGCTGAAAGCAGACGGATCATGAGTGCCAGAGTCACCCGACCAATCGCGTCCGACGTATTCGAGCACCTCGATGCGCAGATCGGCTCGGCGCGGCGCCTGCTGGCGCACATCCTGCGCCAGCGCGACGCGATCAGCCGCCGCGACACCGACGAGGTGCTCGCGTCGGTGACCGACATCCAGCGCGAGCGAGCCTCGCGCGCCCGGCTGGAGCGCGAGCGCGCCGAGCTCTTGTGCCGAGCCGGAAGCATGCTCGGCGTGGCGCCCGAGGTCGTCACGACGAACGAGTTGATGACCGACGCCGAGGGCGACGAGGCGCGCACCCGCAGCGCCTACGTGCGCCGGCTGCTCGCCGAGGTCGACCGCGAGCACGCGACCAACCGTGCGCTCATGCGCCAGGAGCTGTCGTTCCTCGAGCATCTCACCCGGATGCTCGACGAAATGCCGACGACCGACGGCGAGCACTCGCCGAATCCCGCCCCCTTACCGGCAGCGGCTCCGTAGAGGTCCACGTCCTCGACAGGGAGGCGCACGTCGTCGATCCGGTGGCGCCTACGTGTCCGCGAGCGCGGCGCCGTGCCGCGCTCAGCGACGGCGCACCATGAGCCGGACCGCCGGACGCAGCTCCGCCGCGCGGGATGCGGTGCGCAGCTCGCGCAGCGCCTTGCCATGCAGGCGAAAGTCGCGCTGCGGATGTCTCCAGTCATACCAGACCATCGCCTTGATCCGCGGGAAGCGCTTGGGTGCCGAGCGCAGGGCGTCGCGCACCCATCCGGCCGTCCGCGGATCGCCTGCCGCGACGCCGACCTCGCCCAGCATGATCGGCTTGTTGAACGTCTTCACGACGTCGTACGCACGCCCGAACACGCGGTCGAAGGACAGCCAGCCGCCGAAGCTCTTGAACCCCCAGTTGAAGCCGCTCATGCCGACCCAGTCGACGTAGCGCGCGCCGGGATAGTAGGCGTCGTACTGCGAGCGCGTCGTCGGCGGGCCACCCGCGAAGGACTCGACCGAGAAGACCCAGCCAACGTTCGTGGCGCCCTCCCGGCGGAAGATCATCCATACCCGCCGCCATGCGGCCTTGTAGGCGGCCGGCGTGTTGCCGTTGATGCCCACCGCCCAGGGATACCAGCGGCCGTTCATCTCGTGCATGAAGCGCAGGAGCATCGGCTTGCCGTAGGCCTTCGCGTCGCGCGCCCAGCGACGGACGAACAGGTCGTAGCGGCCGTTCGCGATCTGGCGCAGCAGGCCGCGGCGCTGGTTCGGCGACGACGCCTCGCCGACCGGCTTGCGCCACGGTTCCCACGTGATCATCGGCACGGCCCGCCTGCGCTTGACGGCGGCCATCCACTCCTTCGCCATAAAGCGATCGCGGCCCCACCAGGCCTGGAAGCGGTGGAAGATGGCCATCCTCGAGCCGGGGTAGCGGATCAGGCTCAGCGGCTTGCGCGGCGAGCCCGCGACCGTCGGGTTGTAGGTGCCGAGGTAGACGCCCCGCTTCGGCGGGCCCAGCGTCGGCCCAGCCGTCTTGCCCGCCGCCGTCGCCTCGGCAGCTGCCGGAGCGGCCGCGGCCGCCTGCGAGCTGCGCGAGTCGATCGAATACGCCGACCACACGGTCAGGGCGACCAGCAGCGCAGCGGCCACCGCCGGCGCGCTGATCGCGATGCGCAGCGTCTGGCTCATGTCGCGGCCGAGGCCGAGCATGCTGCCGGGCGTGGCGAGCGCGGTCGCGAGCACGCACGCCCAGAGGACGACGGCGAGCGTCACCCCCGGCCGCATGATCGCGATGCCCACGGAGACGAGCAGCAGCGCCAGGACCGTGTGGTGGAAGGTCGTCAACCAGCTGACCTTGCGCTGGCTGCGCTTCGCGGTGACCCCGCCCTGGAGCCGGCGCGTCATGCGGCGTGGGTGCGCGAACAGCGCACGAACGATGGCTACCGCGAAGACCGGCGCGAGGAACAGCTGCAGCTGCGCCGAGCGCGCCGCTCCGCGCCAGCCGACGTATGCCGTGAGCATCAGCGCGATCGGAAGCAGGTAGAGGCCGATCAGGCCGGCGTAGGTCCACTCGCTCCCCGGTGCGATGAGGCGCGCACCGGTGAGGATCGCGACGATCGGGCTTATGAGATAGATGACGTCGATCGCGCCGACGAGGTACCAGCCCGTCGTGTGCGCGTAGTGCAGCTTCTGGCGGAGCGTGAGGCCCTTCTTGAAGAGCGGATTGTCCCAGAAGAATAGGCGCAGGCTGTCGGTCGCCCAGCGCAGGCGCTGGCTGGCGAGCTCGGCGGCCGTGCTCGGCGCGGTGCCGACGCTGACGGGGATGGCGACGTAGGCGGAGTGCCAGCCGCGTGCGTGCAGCTCATACGAGGTCGTGAGATCTTCGACGAGGTTCCACTCCGAGAAGCCGCCGATGGATTCGATCGCCACGCGGCGGTAGGCGACGCCGTTCCCGCAGGAGAACGCGGCGTTGTCGCGATCCTTGGCGGGCTGGATCAGGCGGTAGAAGAAGGCCTGCTGGTGGCCGAGGAGGTCGTGACGATCCAGCTGGAAGCACTGCTGGCTCGTCACGAACGCCAGCCGCGGATCGTCGAAGTGGCCCAGCAGCAGCTGCGCCAGATCCGGCCGTGCGATGTGGTCGGCGTCGAGGACGACGATGAACTCGCCGCTCGTCAGCGGCAGGGCGGCGTTGAGGTTGCCGGCCTTGCCGCGATTGCCGACCGTGCGCGTGAGGCAGCGGACGCCGAGGCGCTCGCACAGCAGCTCGACGTCCCACCAGTTGTCCTTGCCCGCGAGATGTCCGTCGTTGAGGACGATCGTCTCGTGCGGGTAGTCGATCGCCAGCGCTGCGCGTACCGTCGCCTCGATCATGTCGACGTCCTCACCGCAGACGGGAACCAGCACGTCGAGCGTCGTTCCGTCCGGCGGTGGCGGCGCGAGCAGCCGGTTGCGCGGCCTCCAGAACAGCACGACGCCCTCGAGCAGCGCCAAGTAGTTGACGAGCTCGGCGATGAAGAAGATCGTTGCCAGAACGCCGAGCTCGGACAGCTGTCCAAAGCGCCATGTGAGATAGACGGCGCCGCCGCAAAGCGCGGCGAGTGCCGCGGCCCGAGCGCCGTATAACCGCCAGCCCCTCAACGCAGCGGCTCCGCTCGGATTAGCTCGATCCGGCCGCTTCCCGGGAACTCTTGCGTGGCCGTTGCCCGATACCCGAGCTCCTCCAGGCTCTTGCTCAGGTTCGCCGAGTCGACGGGCGGGTCGGATATGAACCACAGCCGGCGTCCTTCGAGGACGGCATCGACGATCGGCGGCGCTTCGGCGGCGCCATCAAGCGTCCGCAGCGCCGGGATCGCGTTCTGTCCCCGCGGCAGCAGCTTGTCGCCGTAGTACGACAGCGCGCCGTCGAAGCCCAACAGACCGATGCCGACCAGCCGATCGCCATGCTGCCAGTGCTCGGCGGCGATGGAGACGGCAGCTCGCGTGTCGGGGTACAGACCATCGCGCTTGTGCGACGAGACGACCCCTGCGCCCGAGGCGATCAACGCGCAGGTGACGAGCACGGCCGCGAACACCCGGTTGGCGTGGGCCGCGACCGCCGCGATCGCGACGAGGATGAACGGCGCGGCGACCGCCGTGTAGCGCGTCAGGGCGGTGGGCTGTCCGATCGCGCCGGCAAGCGCGACGGCGACCAGCGGGATCGCACCGCACGCGACGATCAGCCAGCGCGCGGGCAACCGCCGGAAGCGATCGGCGAGCGCCAGCAGCGCGAGAGCCTCGATGACGACCAGCGCGCCGAGCTCGCGGGCGAGCACGATGCCCTCGAGCATGCGCCCGTCGAAAGGCGTGCCCGCGATGCGCAGGGCGTTCAGCGGCGACAGCGCCGCATAGGACTCCGCGATGTCGTGATGGCCGCGGCTGAGCTGCTCGGTCAGCAGCGGCGCGAGGGCGACGAACGGCAGCGCCACGGCGAGCACGAACCCGATCCGCCAGCGCAGATGCACCCCGGGCGCGCGCCACAGCCAGATGGCCAGCGGCGCGAGCACGAAGATGGCGGTGTAATGCAGCAGGATGCCGACGGCCGCGGCGACGGCGGCAAGCAGCAGGTAGCGCGAGGAGCGGTCGCGCGAACCCTGGATCGCGGCCGCCACCGCCAGCGTGAGCGCGAGCATGACCCACACGTACGCGCGCGCCTGCTGCGCGTAGACCATCAGCAGCGGGCTGATCGCCGCCAGCCCGGCGGCGATGAGCCCACCGCGGCGACCGGCCACGAGCAAGCCGAGCCAGTAGATGGAGGCGACGACGCCGACCCCCGCCAGCACGGACGGGACTCGCATGACGATCTCCGAGTCGCTCCCGGCGATGTGCAGCCAGCCGTAGAGCAGCAGGTAGTACAGCGGCGGAGTGACCTCGCTGTAGCGCAGGCTGTCCGCGAGCCTCGAGAGATCGCCCCGGCTGGCGTTCCAGCTGAAGACCTCGTCGATAAACAGGCTCGAGTGACCGAGGCGCAGCGAGAACAGCGCCGCGGCGAGGACGAGCACAAGCCCCAGCAGCAGGCCCGCGCGTTCGCGTGTCGCCGACGCGACGGCATCGGCGCGCGGCAGCAGACCCTCCGCGGGCAGGACTCGGCTTCGTGGGGGAGCGTACGTCGGGATCCGTATCACTATGGGGTTAACGCGGTGGGGGACACCGGGCCAGACCCCCTCCCCGGCGAATAGGAGGTTAGGAAAGGTGGGATGCCTTTGCAAGCGTCCGACGTCCGGCCCGGTACGTTAGTTGTGTCTGTGGACGGAAGTTCAGCAACAATGCAAGATCGCATGGTGCGTATGCTGATCGTCGCGCTCATCCTCTGCCTGCTGCTCGTCGGCGCAGGGCCGGCGCACGCCCACGGTGTCCTGGCGGGGCCTCCCGAGCCCACGCTGGCGCCCGCGAAACCGGGAAGCGCCGAGGCCAAGCTGCGCCGGATCGAGACGCGGGAGCTTGGGGCGGCGCACGCCGCGGTGCACGCGTTTCAGCGCCAGCTCGGCGCACGCTTGCGCCAAGCAGGTGGCGCGGCGAAGCGCAAAGCGGACGCGACCCTGTTTCGCAAGTCCGCGAGCCGCGCGGCGCCCGTGCCACCGCCGGACCAGGGCGGCTCCTGGGAGGCGCCGACGCAGATCCCGGTGATCGCGATCCATGCGATCATGCTGCCGACCGGCAAGGTGCTCATGTTCGCTTACCCGGGACGCCCCGGCGAGCCGAATACGAATTACCGGAATCTTGCGCACGCTTATCTGTGGGATCCGGTCACCAAGGACTCCAAGCAGGTCGACCCGCCGATCGATCCGCTCACCCATGACCCGACGGACATCTGGTGCGGCGCCGCGTCGCTGCTTGCCGACGGCCGCGTGCTCGTCACAGGCGGCAACGTCAACGATCCGCTGACGAACTTCCATGGCATCAACACGGTCTTCACGTTCGACCCGTTTACAGAGACATGGGCGCGCCACCAGGCGATGCGCCAGGGACGCTGGTATCCGACGCAGCTGCTCATGCCCGACGGCCGCACGGTGATCGTCGGCGGCAACACGGGTCCGGGCGATCCCGACTACGGTGCCCCGAGCAACCTCGTCGGCGGTCCGGACAACGACGTCGAGTTCTTCTCCCCCGACGGCACGATCCGGCGTGACGGCCTGCGCTTCAACACTCCCGGCGGTCCTCCGATGTATCCGCTGTACCCACGCCTGCTGTGGATGCCCAGCGGCCGGGTGATGTCTGCGGGGCCCTACGTGACCGACACGTGGTTCCTCAAGCCGGCCGCTCCCGGCGGGACGAGCAGCTGGACCGACGCCGCGGACCTCAGCAAGGAACGGGAGTGGGGCAACGTCGTGCTGCTGCCAGGCGGCCGCGTCCTGACGCTGGGCGGCTCGCCGGCGGACATCGGCGGCCCGCCGAGCATCCGGCCGGCGACGAATACAGCGGAGATGTTCGACGAGAACAGGCCGGCGCAGGGCTGGGCCGCCGAGCCGAACATGGCCGTCGCGCGCAGCCACGCGAACAGCGTCCTGCTGCCGGACGGGAAGGTCGCCACGATCGGCGGCGGCTTCGGCGAGGACGGCAGCAAGCAGTACTACCGCTGGCTGTACTCGCCTGGGGAGCAGACGCGCGTCGAGCTGCGCGACCCCGCCACCGGCTCGGTCACCCTCGGCGCCTCCCAGGCAGAAGGGCGCACGTATCACTCGACGGCGCTGCTGCTCCCCGACGCGCGCGTCATGTCGGCCGGCGACGACATCAACGGCGCCGGCGGGCCGGGCACCGGGGTCAACACCGACACCGCCGAGATCTACTCGCCGCCGTATCTGTTCACCAAGGACGGCTCGGGCGCGCTCGCGCCGCGTCCGCGCATCCAGTCGGCGCCGGCGGCTGTGCAGCCCGGCGACCGCTTCGAAGTCGGCGCCGACGGACCGGCCGCGACGCGCGCCGTCCTCGTCGCTCCGGGCGCGGCCACGCACGCGTTCGACATGAGCCAGCGCTTCGTCGAGCTGGCGGCGCCGCAGCCCGGTACCGAGGGGCGCATCGCGCTGCGGATGCCGGGTGACGTGAACGTCGCTCCGCCGGGCTACTACATGCTCTTCCTGCTCAGCGCCGACGGCGTCCCGTCGATCGCGCGATTCGTGCGCCTGGATCCGAAGGCGCCGCCGCAGCCCGCGCCACCCGTGGCGCCGTCCTCGCGGCCACCCGAGCCGCCGCCGGCGCCCGCCAAGGTCACGCCGAAGCTCAAGGTGAGCGGCCGCTTGGCGCGCCTGCGCACGATTCGGCGCACGCGGCGCTTCAGCGTCGTCGTCGGGATCTCCGAGCCGGGAACGGTGGTCCTCAGCGCGCTGCTGGACCGAGCCAACAAGGCGGGGCTGTCCCTCGCCCGACGCAAGACGATGACGTTCGCGACGCCGAATGCCCGGCGCGTGACGTTCACGCTCACGCGAGCGGGGCTGCGGCGGCTCTCCAAGCTGCGACGCGGCGTGCTGCGCATCCGCGCGCTCGCCCGACTCGATTCGGGTCGCACGCTGCCGGTCTCGCAGACGCGCCGCCGGCTGCGGTAAGCACCCGCCGCGCCGCTACCCTCCTTCGCGCGCCGTGACCGAGCCCTTCCTGCCCCCCGACGTCCTCGTGCTGGCCAGCGGCGGCACCCTCGGCGAGGCATGGATGAGCGGTGTGCTGGCGGGCATCGAGGACGCCACGGGCCACGACTTCCGCAGGACCGAGGCGTTCGTCGGCACATCCGCCGGCTCGCTCGTGGCCGCGGCGCTCGTCGCCGGCCAGCGCCCGCGCCGGCCGAGGGCGCCCGCCGAGCGTCCCGCGCTGACGATCGGCGACGCGGGTTCGGACGTGAGCTCTGAGAACTCCTCGAAGCTCGCTGCGCAGTGGCTGCCGATTCCCCGCAGCGTGCTGCAAACCGTCGCGCGCGAAGCCGTCCGGCTGGCGGGCGTCGCCGCGACGCCGCTCGCCCCGATGGCGCTTGCGGTCGGCTCGAGCGGCAGCACGGCGGTGAGGGCCGCGCTGCTGGGCCGCGCCCCGGGCGCCGATACGTCGCTGAAGGCGATCCGCGACGGCGTCAGCGCGACGGGGGCGCGCTTCGACGGGCGCCTGCGCGTCGTCGCCGTCGACCGCGAGCGCGGGCGCCGCGTCGTCTTCGGTTCTCCCGGAGCCCCCGACGCGACGGTTGCCGAGGCCGTCCAAGCGTCGTGCTCGGTGCCGTGGATCTTCGCGCCGGTCCGGATCGACGGGCGCGAGTACGTCGACGGTGGCGTCTGGAGCAACACGAACCTCGACATCGCCCCGACCGGTCGCTCGACGCAGGTCCTGTGCCTGAACCCGATCGCAAGCCTCGACATCGCGATCGCCTCGCCGTTCGGGCTGCTGCGCGCGCTTGCGGGCAGCACGGCGGCGATCGAGACGCTCGCGCTGCGCAGTCGCGGCGCGAAGGTGCGGATGATCGGTCCGGCCCACGAGATCGCGCGCGTCATGGGCCCGAACCTGATGGACGGGCGGCTGCGTTACGACGTGCTCAACGGCGGCTACGCGCAGGGGCTGAAGATCGGCGGGCGCGAGGAGCCGCCGGGGCAGTAGCGCGCTGACCCGTCGGACGCCGTCACGCCGGATCGGAACCCTGTGAGCCGGGGCGGCTGCGTCGGCATTTGCCGAGGCCTGGGATCTGACGCACGTCCCGGCGCTGCAGGATCTCGGCGCCGGCCCGTGGAAGCTTGCCGTCGTCCCACGTCAGGCCGGCGGACCCGTGAGTGTCGAGAATCTGATCGAGGGCCTTCGTGGTAATCGCGATGACGAACACGCGGAAGGTCTGACCGACCTGCGTACCGAAGTACCGGGGCGCCCGCCACCTGCTCCGGCCGACTGCTCCGGTCCACGTCGCGGCCTGAAAGAAGGTCTTGTCTGCCGGCGGGTCGACGCGGCGCGAGGCGACCACCAGGGTTTGGCCCGCATCGAGGCGAGCGTTTCCATGAAACAGCCAGCAGTGCGGTACCAGGTTGCGGGGCGGCGTCGCGATCATCACAAATCGCGATCGTGTCGGGACTGGCACCGGCTCCGGTCGCGATGGTGCGGGCACCGTCTGACGGTCGGCCGGACGTGACGGTCGCGCCGTCGAGGACGCCGCCGCGCCGCCGTCGCCGCCGGTCTGTCCGGCGATCGTCGGCTGGACGCCCGCCAGCACGATGGCGAACACTCCTAAACCGATCAGCGGCAGCCCGGCCCCGATAGAGCTGACCTCAAGGCCCAATAAGCGCACATTCCCGCCGGGGCTTTCGGGGAAGCGCAGCAGTACCAATGCACCGATGGCGACGAGCCCAACGCCAACCAAGGCGAGCAGGACGAGCATTGCGAAGAGTCTCGCTGAGACCGCTCGACCTCGTGCCTCCCCATTGGTCTAGAACCTGTCACTCCTTGCTCTTGAGTGGCTAGTTTGAGCGCAGACGTTTCTGACACTTCAGCATTTTGGGGAACTCGCCTGAGCTTGCTGGGACGCAACGCATTGCGCACAGATAGAGGACAACTCGGAGCCGCGACGGCGGTCGCTCTCGTCGTGCTGTCGCCGATAGCAGTCGTGCCGACGGCGGGGCTCCGCGCGACCAACGTCGCCAGCAACAGGGATGCGGCGCTCGCGAGCGAGACCTGGTCGATGATCGCGTTGGCGCCGGACACGCGGATCGCCCGCGGCCCGAAGCACGGCGCGAACAACGCCGATCGGACGCCCGCGAGCCGCACAGTCCGCACGACGACGCCGGGCAGGGTCTTCAGCGACGACTTCGACTCCGGCACCCTCGCGGCATGGCGGATCCACACCGGGAGGAACGGCACCGCCGCGGCGCAAACCGCCACGGTGAAGACGGGTACGTTCGCGGCGCGCCTCGCGGAGAGCGCCAACGCCGGCTCCTTCGCCTACGCCCGCCGCGCGTTCGGCGTGCCGCTCACCGACTTCACGGTCGCCGGCGACTTCAAGATCATCCAAGCGGGCCCCAGCGCCGGCAACGACCCGCAGTTGCGTCTGCTCGATGCCCGGGGCGTCCGCATCGTGGGCCTCTACCGGCAGAACGCCACCCGCGGTCAGCTCTGGGTGAACCAGAACGGGACCCGCGTACAAACGACCGGGAGGCTCCCGATCAGGCAGTGGCGCAAGGTCGAGCTTCGCGTGAAGATCGCGGGCGCGGCGAGCATCGTCCAGGTTAAGGTCAACGGTGCTCAGGTCTACGCGACGAGCAGGGCAAACCTCCGGGCCAGCGCTGTCAAGACGCTCCAACTCGGCAACGACACCGCGACGCAGCAGTTCGCCATCGCCGTCGACGACGTGTCGGTCAGCGCCGGGGGCTGAATGCGCCGCTGGTGTTTCAGCCGGAACACCCCCCCGAGACGAAGCAGACGCAAATCGGCATGCGGCGTCCCGAGCGTGACAACATTGGCTGCGATTCGAGCATGAGGGTATGAGCCCCAGCGTGGCCCCCGCGCCCGTCAAGCGACAGTCGCGGACAGAGCTCGCTGTGCGCTACGTCTTGCCGGGCGCGATCGCGCTCATCGGCGTGCTCGTCCTGATCTTCAACCACTCGATCAACGGCCTCGAGGGCTTTGCGTTGTTCGTCGGCGTCGCCGGTTCGGTCCTGCTGCTCAACGTGCTCTACCGCGTCGGCGTCTCCGGCGACGCCGAGCGCGACCGCGAGGAGCAGGCACGCACGTACTTCGACGACCACGGGCGCTGGCCCGACG